>NZ_JAMQOM010000003.1:0-604260 GCF_031624315.1 Haloarcula terrestris
TGAATACCGAGAAGGAGACCTGAAATTGAATCGTCTGGTCTCAGATTATGCCGACAAAGGGTTGATACTGGCAGAAATCTGCATGTCAAAATTTCAATCACGCCGCTGTCTTGCGTTCAACAGTACAGACCGCATCGGCCCCACGGAGTCGTTCGGACCCGCTACGCCGGAACCGAACGACTTTCACCGGGCGCCGCCGTCTCATCGGCCATGACACACGAGATAGCCGTCATCCCCGGCGACGGAATCGGACAGGAGGTCACCCCCGCTGCGGTCGAGGTACTGGAGGCCATCGACGCCGTCGACTTCGACTTCGTCGAGGGCGAGGCCGGCGACGCGGTGAAGGCAGAAACCGGCGAGGCCCTCCCGAAAGAGACGCGGAAACTTGCGGCCGACGCCGACGCGACCCTATTCGGGGCGGCCGGCGAAACGGCGGCCGACGTTATCCTGCCGCTCCGGCAGGTCGTCGGCTCCTTCGCCAACGTCCGCCCGGCTCGATCCTACCCCGGCCTCGACGCCGTCCAGCCGGACACCGACATCGTCTTCATTCGGGAGAACACCGAGGGTGTCTACAAGGGTATCGAGAGCGAGATCGCCGACGGCGTCACCACCTGTACGCGGGTCATCACCGAAGACGCCTCCGAGAAGATCGCCGAGTACGGGTTCAGCTACGCGAAGCAGAACGGCTACGACGACGTGACCATCGCCCACAAGGCAAACGTCATGCGCACCACCGACGGACTATTCCTCGATACGGCCTCGGCGGTCGGCGAGGACCGTGACGCGTCCTACAACACCGCGCTCATGGACGCGCTCGCGATGCACCTCGTGATGACCCCGCAGGACTACGGCGTCGTCATCTGTCCGAACCTCGCCGGCGACATGCTGTCGGACCTCGCCGCCGGCCTCGTCGGCGGCCTCGGCCTGCTGCCCTCGGCCAACATCGGCGAGGAGAACGCGCTGTTCGAACCGGTGCATGGCTCCGCGCCGGACATCGCCGGCGACGACGTCGCGAATCCCTCGGCGATGATTCTCTCCGCCGCGATGTTGCTCGACCACCTGGGCTACGACGAGCAGGGCGACGCCGTCCGGACGGCTGTCGAGACCGTACTCGATTCGGGTCCCCGGACGCCGGATCTGGGCGGAGACGCGTCCACTGCGGACGTGACCGCTGCGGTCATCGACGAACTGTAGACGGTTTTCTCGGCCCGTATTTGGTCAGAAACAAGCACAACCCCAATAGAAAGAGGTAAAACCGAAGCGAAACAATCACACTCGAGAGAATGCTCCCGGCCGAGCGAAAGCGCACTATCGTCCAGTTGGTGACCGAGCGAGACGGCTGCTCAGTGTCAGAGCTGGCCGCGGAACTTGAGTTCTCGAAGGCGACGATACGCCGTGACCTCCGAGACTTAGAGTCACAAGGACGGATAAAGCGGTCCCACGGCGGCGCAGTGCCGGCGTCCTCAGCCGGGACCGAACGGCCGTACGGCCAGCGCGAGGTCGACCACTACACGGAGAAACAGGCCATCGGCGAACGAGCCGCACAGGAAGTCCGCGAGGGCCATGTGGTCTGTTTCGATGCGGGCTCGACGACGATGGAGGTCGCTCGCGCGATTCCGGACACCGACTACGTCGCAGCGACGAACATGCCGGAACTCGCCACTGAGGTAGCCGAGCGAGATGTCGATGCAAAGCTCACCGGCGGGAGCCTCCGACCGCGGACCCGAGCGCTCGTTGGCCCAATGGCCGAGCGAACCATCGGGCGAATGAACTTCGACCTGTTGTTTCTGGGGACGAACGCCCTCGACAGCGCCGCCGGGCTGTCGACGCCCAACGAGGACGAGGCGGCCGTCAAAGAACTGATGGTCGAGCGCGCCCGCCGTGTCGTCCTGGTCGCCGACGCATCGAAGTTCGGCGACCGGAGCTTCGTCAGCTTCGCCGATTTAGACCAGGTCGACCTGCTCGTTACCGACGCCAGCCCGTCGGGCGCACTCGCCGCAGCACTCGCGGACGCAGAGGTAAACGTCGAAGAGGTCAGCACATGATTGTCACCGTTACGTACAACCCCGCAGTCGACCAGACGATCCAGTTCGACGAACAGATGGCCCCGGACCGCGTCATGCGGGCCGACAGCGCACAGTTCGACGCGGGTGGGAAAGGCATCAACGCCGCGCAGTTGCTCACCGCGATGGACTGTCCCTGCGTCGCGACGGGCCTGCTGGGCGGGTTCACCGGCTCCTTCATCCGGGAGACGCTACAGGAGGACGGCGTCGAGACGGCCTTCGTCGATGTGGACGGGACGACCCGGCTCAACACCACCGCTATCGCGGCCGCGGAGGAATACAAACTGAACCAGTCCGGCCCGACCGTCGGCGCGTCGGTCGTCGACGCGCTGCTCGAACAGGTGCGTGCGCAGTCTCCCGACCGCGTGCTCGTCGGTGGGAGCCTGCCGCCGGGGCTGTCCCCCGACGCTATCGACCGCATCGCGGCCGGCGGCGACTGGGAGACTATCGTCGACACCGGTGGCGACGTTCTTCGGGAACTCGACGGTCAGTACGGCCTCTGCAAACCGAATCGCGCGGAACTCGGTGACGCGACTGGAGCCGATGTCTCCACCGTCGAAGGGTGTGCGGACGCGGCTGACACGTTCCGAGACCGGGGCTTCGACCGGGTGCTGGCCTCTCTGGGCGCGGACGGGGCGGTCCTCGTCGGCGACGCGGGGCGGCTGTACGCCGAAGCGCTGGATATCGACGTTGTCGACACTGTCGGGGCCGGCGACGCGCTCCTCTCGGGCGTCCTGAGCGCCTGGGAAGCCGGCGCGGACGACGAGACGGCGCTTCGGACCGGCGTGGCAGTCTCCTCGCAGGTCGTCCAGCGGGCCGGGACGGCCGTTCCAGACCTGGACGACATCGAAACGCTTCGGGAGAACGTGACGGTTCGGCAGCTGTAGCGGGCAAAAAAGCGTCGTAGAAATCGGAAACAGCGCCGGCGGTCAGAACTTGTCGAGGTAGTCGTCGACGAACGCGCGAACGTCAGTCAGCGACGGCTGGGCCGCGGTCCGGACGAAGTAGCCGGCGACGGCGTTGCCGACGACGACGGCGGCCGCCGGCGGGAGGTCGGCAATGAGCGCAAGCCCCAGGCCGGCGTTGAAGTGGTCGCCGGAACTGGTCGTCAACTCCGGGTCCGAGACGGCGGGAACGGCGACGCTGTCGGTGCCGGCCGGGGAGACGACGACCGAGCGCTCGACGCCGTGGCCGACGAACCAGGTCGGCTCCAGGGCGTCGTACACCGCCTTGGCGTCCTCGGCGAACGACCGCTCGGCCTCGCCGGCGTAGGCGTCGGCCAGAACGCCGGTCTCGGCCCGGTTCGAGGAGACCACCACGTCGGTCACCTCGTCCAGCCGGCCGATGGCCTCACGGCCGGCACGCAGGCGGTCGGCGTCGAGTTTTCGCACGTCGCCGGGGTCGACGAGCACTGTTTTCGGCGGGTCGTCGATGTCCCCCCACAGGTCACGGAGGCCGTCGAAGATGGTTGGCAGGTCCGGCGTCTCGGACCAGTAGCCGGTCCCCAGCAGGCTCGCACCGTCCAGTTTTTCAGCCAGTCGGTCGTGGCCGAAGGCCGCGTCGAGTTCGGCCCAGTCCAGGGCCATCGTGTCGCCGATCTCGGTGAGCATGAGCTTCCCGTCGTCGAACTCGACGGCGTCGGTGACGCCGGGCTCGCCAAGCGAGTGGAGGTCGTACTCGCCGAACTCCGCCTCGAAGGCGTCGTGGATCGGGTCGCCGTACATCCCGACCATCACCGGGTCGAACGACCAGGTGCCGAAGGCCCGCGCGAGGTGGCTGGTGTGGCCGCCGGTCCGGCTGCCCTGCTGGAGCCACTCGAAAGAGAGGGAGCTGTCGGCGGCGACGGAGCGCTCGATGCGGTCGCCAAAGCCCTCCAGCGTGGCGAGGCGCTCGTGGCTCTCGGGGTCGATGCGGTCCGCGACGACTTCCCGGACGCGGTCGAGATAGCCGTCGAAGCCGAACACGACGGGTCCGGTGTCGAACGCGTCGGGAAGCGAGTCGCTGGCGGGCAACGCCTCCTCCGCCGTGGCGACGGCTCTGCGCGTCTGCTCGTCCATCCCTACAGCACGTCGTCGGCCGTCGCGTCCTCGAAGATGACGCCTTCGAGCTTGTCAAGTATGTCGTAGGGATCGTCGCGCTGCCAGACGTTGCGGCCGACCGCGAGGCCGGCCACGCCGACATCCATGCAGTCCTCGACGAGTTCGAGGAAGTCCCGGTCGGAGGTCTTCGACCCGCCCGAGAGCAGGACGCGGTTGTCCGCGGCCGAGCGGACAGCGTGGGCCATCGCCTCCTTGTCACGCGGGTACTTGACCTTCGTGAAGTCGGCCCCGAGTTCGAGGCCGATGCGGGCCGCGTAGGCGATAGTCGAGGGACTCCGGTGCTCCTTGATGGCCTGGCCGCGCGGGTACGACCACATCGCAATCGGCAGGTCGTGGTCGCGGGCGTTCTCCTGGACCGGGCGGAAGTCCTCGAACATGTCGGTCTCGCGGTTGACGCCCGGGTAGATGGTGTACCCGATGGCGTCGGCACCGAGTTCAGCGGCGTAGTCGACCGACCAGTTCTGGGGCGAGTACGGGTCGCCCATCCAGAGGTCCGAACCGCCGTTGAGCTTCGCCAGCAGGTTCACGTCGTCCTCGTAGCTCGGGTAGTACGTCTCGGCCAGCCCCTTGCCGACGGCCAGGGCCGTCACGGCGTCGTGGGTCGCCATCTCGAACACCTCGCGGGGGTCGAGGCGCTCCTCGACGCCGCTGAACTGCTTGGGACCGTGTTCCAGCCCGTGGTCGTGAGCCAGCACGAGCGTCTTGTCGTTCCGTACGAGCGGTGAGTCACCCAGTGGTCGCATGTATCGTGTTTCTACCGAGAACGACCATTAACCGTTTTCGGTTCTGATTTGTTACTACTGTTCGCGTTCGTTTTTGATCGTGGGACGGGAATTAAGTGTGTTCCACTGAAAGGTTCGCGTATGCCATCCGTGGAACTGGACGCCGAAACGGTGGACCGTCTCGATGATCTCCGGGTCGAAGCGGAATCGTACGACGACATCGTGACGGAACTGATCAACATCTACGAGGCCGAAGAGCTAACGCTGTTCCACGGCGGCGAAGAATACTAACTCCGGGCCTGCTTGCAGACCGCTTTCCAGCGCCCGTTGGACTCCAGTTTCTCCTGTAACTTCTCTGCGTACTCCTGTGCCAGGCGTGCCGCCTCCTCTTCCTGCTGTTTGTCCCCGCCGCCAGACCCGCCCAGGCCCAGGGCGTCTTTCACGCCCGAGAGCAAGCCACCGCCGCCCGAGCCGCCGCTGTCCCCGCCAGGGCCGCCCATCGGACTCTGGTTCGCGACCCGTTCCATCTCCGGCATGACGCTGGACAGCTTCGACGTATCGGCGACGATCCGAGCGGCGTCGGGATCGTCCGGGTCCTCGATCTCGAACTCGACGGCGGTCATCACCAGCCCCCACTGCTGGCTGGAGAACGACGACGCTTTGACATGCTCGTTGAACCGTTGATCGACCGCCATCCGCTCGCCGGCGATGCGGTCGGTCCAGTCTGAATCACTCATACCCGGGTGTTTGCGGGCCGGCGGTATGAGCGTTTCCCGCGCCGAGCGGCGTCGTGGTCTATGACTGTGTGGTAATTAGCTGGCAGTAACAAAGCTAGTGACAGCGTACCAATAGAAATTATAATGCTAGTCATAACGCTTCCAACAGATTAACACGATTCCCCGAAAGAACTCGGGTCGATGACTACAGAGTTTGGGACGGGGCAGGCCACGGGGGACACCGGTGACGCCGCCGCGATGGACGCCATACGGGAAGCGATGGCCGGTATCTCGGCCGATGAGCCGGATTTCTGTCAGGTCTTCTGTTCGCCGGCGTACGATTACGATGCGGTGCTGTGGGGCGCTCGGAGCGTTATCGGCTCGGAAACCGAAATCGTCGGGTGTTCGTCCTCCGGCGAGTTCACCGAGTCCGGGTCGGGGAACGGCACCGTCACGGTCGGCGTCGTCTCGTCGGACTCGATGCGGTTTTTCTCCAGTATTTCGACGGAACTCGGTGCCGATCCCGAGCGCTGCCTGTTCGAGGCCGTCCACGACCTCCCGGCGAAGGACGACCCCGCCGTCGACGGCTATCCACACCGGACGGTTATCAACCTCCACGACGGAATGGCCGGGATCGGGAACAAAGTCACCAGGCTCACCGAGCAGTACCTCGACGGCGAGGACACGCCGGTCGTCGGTGGCTCGGCGGGTGACGACCTCCAGTTACAGGAAACCCACGTGTTCCGGAACGGCCGCGTCGAGACCGACGCCGTCGTCCTCGTGCTGATCGCCTCCGAAGACCCGCTTCCGGTGACGGTCAACCACGGTCACGAACCGATCTCCGAATCGATGACGGTGACCCGCGCCGAGGGCAGCACGGTGTACGAACTCGACGGCCGCCCGGCTTTCGAGGCCTGGTGCGACGCGATCCGGGAAGACGCGATGGAGACGTACGACATTGACGTGGATGAACTGGAAGCAGGGTCAGACGACCTCGTACTGTTGCTCGGCCGCTACGAACTCGGTATCGAGTCGGAACCGGAGGCGGACGTGGACGGACTCGCCTCCCGCATCAAGAGCTTCATCGAGAGCAAGCTGATCTCGACGAAAGGGTACAACATCCGGTGGCCGGGTCATACAACTGACACCGAGGGGCCGCTTGATTTCGCCGTTACCGTCCCCGAGGGAACCGAGGTCCGGGTGACACATAGCAATAAATCCGATCAGGTGTATGCAGTGCGAAACGCCGCGACCAACGCCGTCAATGAACTCGGCGGGGGAACCGTCGCGGGTGGGTTCGTGTACGACTGTGCCTGCCGTGCGATGATTCTCGGCGACGACTTCGATGACGCCGTCGACACGATTCACAGCGCCATTGACGCGCCCTTCGCCGGCTTCGAAACGTACGGCGAAGTCTGCTCGGCCGACGAGGATTACACTGGCTATCACAACACGTCCTCGGTCATACTGCTGTTCCCGGAGTGACGACTACAGAGCTGGCGAAAAAACAATGCTATTCCCTGTTTCTGCCCGCTCAGACGCCGGATTCGATGCTGATATCCGCGTGGAGTTCGTCCTGTAGCGCCGAGTGGACGTGACAGATGTCCTCGGCGAGTTCGACGATGTCCTGCTCTTCATCGGCGAGTGATTCCTCGACCTCGATGTGGAAGTCGATGTACTCCAGGTCGTCGTCCTCGTCGAGACCCGCGGCGACCTCGACATCGACGGCACCGATGTCCTCGTGGCCGTACTTGTCTGCGGCGACCCGAAGTGCCGGGATGTAACAGGAAGCGTAGTCGGCGGCTAGCACCTCGTTGGGTGACGGCCCGTTCTCGCTCAGGGCGTCGACGATGAGTTCCCATTCGCCGTTGATAACGCTCTCTACTGTGTAGCCCTCTTCGCACGTACTTTCGACTTCGATGTCTGCCATAGCGTTCTGGGGGTCACGGCCCTCCCCCTAAACGTTTCCTGCGTGGCACCTGGCTTGGGAGCGAGACGCGTGGATACGGGACGCCAGGTTCGTGGACCGCTGCCGAAGGATAATACGCCTCCAGTCCCTACAAACGGGCAATGGAACACCTCGCACCGTCGAACGTGCCGGTGTACGCCACCCGAGAGCGCCAGCGCGAGATCTGGGAGCGCTGTCGGGACCGGGGGCACCCAGTCCTCGCTGTTCGGGACGCGACCCGGGGATTCATCGTCCGGTACGACCTCCAACACCTGTCCTACGAGCTTTCGGACGCCACCGTCCAAGAGCTCCGTGACCGGGTCCGGTCCCGCCGACCATACCCGACGACGACGGACCCGATCTCCGAAACCGAGGGCGTCGGTGGCGAGGCCGGTCCGGTGTCCGGTGAACTCCACGCCGACACCGAACAAGCCGCCAGAGAACTGGCCTCGCACATCTCGGGGTTCGTCCTGGACCGGTCGAACTGGCGGTAGTACCGAAACAACGCGGATGGGGATTTTTCCCACAGCCGTGCCTTGGGTTCGTATGGCAGTCGCCCGACACGAAACCGGTCCGTTCGCGGCCGTGAGTGCCCTTGCTTCGCAGGTCCATCCGGTGTTTATGCTGCCGCCACTCGCTACCTCGCTGTTCGGCGGGCTGCTCTCCGGCGGGTTCTGGCCACCGGTCGCCGTGCTCCACGCGGGCGCGATGTTTTTCGCCGTCTACACCGCCCACGTCAAGGACGGCTACGTCGATTTCCACGTCCGCGGCGAGGACGACGACCACCCGCTCACCGGGTCGGGCTGTCGCATGGCCTTAGTCGGTGCTGGACTCGGGTTCGCGCTCTGTACGGCAGCCATCTGGCTGCTAGTCGGTCCGGTCGCGGCGCTGCTGACGGTTCCGACCTGGGTCATCGGGTACACCCACGCGCCGCAACTGGATATGAACCCCGTCGGGGCGACGATGGGCTACCCAACGGGAATCGCGCTAGCGTTGTTGGGCGGGTACTACGCGCAGGTGACAACGCTGTCTCCGCGGGCTGTCGGCCTCGCGGCCGTGTTCCTCCTGTTGCTGACCGGCATCAAGATCATCGACGACGAGCAGGACTACGACTACGACCGGTCGATACAGAAACGGACTGTCGCGGTTGTGCTGGGACGGACTCGCGCCAGACAGCTCGCGCTCGGCCTGTTCGGGACCGGTCTGCTCGGCATCGTCGGCCTGTCCGTGGCACTACCTGGCATTCCACCAAGCGCTGCGGCGGCCGCACTCGTCTTCGGGGTGGTCGCGGCTATCGCCCAGCGGGGCGACCCCGAAACCGCGACGATGCTGCTGATTCGTGGGTCCTATCTCCTGTTGGCCGTCCTCGTTACCGCTGTCTGGTTCCGACCACTGGCCTGAGGGCAACGCCGTTCGAACCCGCTCCCGTCGGAACCACAACCGGTCGATTACCCCGAAATCCGCGTGAGGACGTGCGTCGCGGAGATGACCACCGATATCGTCATCATTGAGACAGCCATGACGACGGCGACGACCGGCGGGAGATCCCCGACGAGGCCGCCGACTGCGAGCAGTACGGCGGCGATGACGGAACAGACTAGCAAGGCGAGATGGACGAACAGCCACGGGCCGACGCGACGGAGCGACGCACCCAGCGTCTCGATGCCCGTCGGCTGTGTCGGTCGGACCCGCTGGCCGGGCTTGTAGTAGTCCGTTGCGGTCCCGTAGCCCGTGCTTCCGCCGCGAGTCTGTGTGGGCCGCTGTGTCGCTTTTGCCGTTGCCCCACTCGTGGTTTCCGTGTCGGTCCGCTGATCGACGTACTGCTGTGCGATGTCGCTGACACCGCCTGTGGCTGTTCCGTCGTCCGCGCCGCCGTCGACGTACTCGCTGACGTACGCGTCGTGGCCGAGCCGGTCGTAGCGCTCTCGCTCGACCTCGTCGGTGAGTACGTCCTTTGCCTGTGTGAGTCGCTTGAACCGCTCTTCGGCGTCAGGGTCGTCACTCACGTCCGGGTGATGCGTCTTCGTCTGCTCCCGGTAGGCGCGGACTATCGTCTCTTCAGTGGCATCTGGGGTCACCCCCAGAATACCGTAGAACGTCGCTTCCATACACACCCCTGTGTATTCATACAGTCAAACTAGGTATATAATAAAGTAGTCACTCCCTCACGGCTCGATATTGTCACTCACCGTTGCCGAGTCGCCGGACTGAAACTCTCCGGACCCCACGGTTCCAGTATGGACATAGACAGCGAGGAGTGGGCGGCGCAACTCCGGGAGAACCGGGCCGAGAAGGACCGCTTCTTCGCGGAGCACCGCCAGTCACCGATTCCGCCGGACGAGCGCGACGATTTCGACGGACTCAGCTACTTCGACCCGGACCCCGACTATCGGGTCGACGCGACGGTGACTGTCCACGATACGCCGGAGTCGGTCGATTTAGAGACGAGCGACGACCGAACGGTCCGCTATCTCCACGTTGCGACGCTGTCGTTCGACCTCGACGGCGAATCCCGAGACCTGCATGCCTTCCGGCAGGCCGCCGACGAGTCCCGGACGCTGTTCGTTCCGATCCGTGACAAAACGACCGGTCAGCAGAGCTACGACGGCGGCCGATACATGGAACTGGAGCCCGACCGCGACCTGAGCGACGGCGACGAGATCACGCTGGATTTCAACCTCGCGTACTCGCCGTTCTGTGCCTACAGCGACACCTTCTCCTGCCCGCTGCCGCCGGAGTCGAACTGGCTCGACACTGCAGTGACGGCTGGGGAACGGGACGACTAACTGACTGTCGGCGGCCATGGCGTCGATACCAAACGAATTGTTTACACATCGCCACGACCAAGACACCCTATGGCAACGGCGACCCGCGACCGACCCGTCTTGCAGGTCCTCCAGTACGGTTTTACGCTCTTCTCGGCGCTCTTGCTGGGTGTGATCGGACTCGGGTTCGGTTCGATCTTGCTGGCCATCATCGCTGTCGTCCTGTCTTTCGGTGCCGGAATCCAGATATCGACAGTACAGACGCTCGTACTGGGGCTGATAACGATACAGGGGATCGGCTGCCCGGCTATCGCGTTCACGTATATCAAGCTCAGGCCGATACTCAGATCGAAACTACGCGAGGTTTTCTCCTACCCGCCAGAGACCGGGACGTTCACTATCGGCATCTCTGTGCCGAGTCTCCGTGAGGTCGGTATCATCGTGCTGGGGTATTTCAGTGCAATGGGCGGGCTCGTGGTGGTGGCGGCCATCATCTCCGTGCTCGTCTCGATGTACGGGGTCGAACCGGCCGCGAACCAGGCGGCCGAGGTCGGGATGGCGAACCCCGAGGTCCTCCTCCTGTTGATTCCCGCCTCGTTCCTCCTCATTGGCCCCGGCGAAGAACTGCTGTTCCGCGGCGTCGTTCAGGGCCGCATCCGGGACCACTTCGGTCCCCTCACGGGCGTCGGCATCGCGAGCGTCATCTTCGCCGGCATCCACTACCCCGCTCTCAGCGGCGGCTCGGTCACGGGGCGACTTGTTTCGATATGCGCCCTTCTGCTGCCGGCACTCATCCTCGGTGCGACCTACGAGTACACGGACAACATCGTCGTGCCGTCGCTCATCCACGGCGCGTACAACGCGACGCTGTTTACCGGCCTGTACGTCAGCGTGAAATACAGCGGTGAACTCTCCTCGGCCGCAGGCACCCTCCTCTGACCGGGCACTGCGTGTCGGCGTTTCCGGACAGCATATTTGTGCCTAATGAGAGACCTCAGCTCCCGTGAACTTGCACAGACAGGGACGGTAGCGATAGTAGTAGCTATCCTGACAGCTACAGCCCTGTCTCCGCACCGATAGCGTGTGTCTCGTGGATCTGACGCTCCTGTCTGTGACTGTTATATCACTCCGACATCGTTCATTTGCAGTGACAAATTTCTTATTACCGCTTTTGCACAATGTACTGACTGATGGCTGGGTCAGTGCGCGTACTTCATGTCGACGACGAACCGGACTTCGCTGATCTCACTGCGGAATATCTCGAACGGATGATGGATTGTTTCAGCGTCGACACCGCGACGCGGATCGACGACGCTATCGCGGACCGCCCACAGGACACGTACGACTGTATCGTCAGCGACTACGACATGCCCGGCACGGACGGCCTTGAGTTCCTCCAGATGATTCGGGCGGACGCGCCGAAGTTCCCGTTCATCCTCTACACCGGCAAGGGAAGCGAAGAAATCGCCGCCGAAGCCATCTCTGCCGGCGTTACGGACTACATCCAGAAGGAACCGGGGACGACCCAGTACACGATTCTGGCGAACAGGGTACAAAACGCCGTCGAAGCCCGCCGGGATGAACAGCAGGTCATACGGGGTCACCGCGCGATGAACGCGGCCTGGGACGGTATCAGCACGCTGGACCACGAGGGGCGGTTCACCTATCTGAACGACGCCTACGCGGAGACGTTCGGCTACGAACGCGACGCGCTTCTGGGCGAGCACTGGCAGACGATTCACTCGGCGGAAAGCCTCGACACCGTCGAGAACGAGATACTGCCGGCCGTCAGAGAGACCGGGACGTGGACGGGCGAGACACTGCTCGAATGCGCCGACGGGACGCAGTTCGTCGGCGAACACACCGTCGGGAGCATCGGGGATGACGGTGCGGTCTGTGTGGTTCGCGACCGGACTGGCCGTGAGGAACTCGATACACAACTGCGACACGAGCGCGAGCGGTTCCGGCTGCTGGTCGATGCGGTCGAGAACTACGCGATGTTCGTCCTCGATCCCGACGGTCGGATCCAGTCCTGGAACGCCGGCGCGAAACAGATCAAGCAGTACGAGGAGTCCGAGATCCTCGGAGAGCATTTCTCGACGTTCTACACCGAGAAACAGGTGGCCGACGGCATCCCGGAGCGACTGCTACGCGAAGCCAGAGAGACCGGGCAGGCGACCGACAGGGGGCTTCGGGTTCGAAAAGACGGGAGTACGTTCTGGGCCGACGTGACGATTACGGCGCTCCGGGAAAACGGCGACATCCGCGGCTTCGCGAAGGTGACCAAAGACATCACGGACCAGATCGAGCGGGAACGCCTCCAGGCCCGGAACGAACGCTATCGGGAGCAACTCTTCGAGGTCATGAACGATACGGACCGCAGATTCGAACAGCGAGTGATCGATGCGCTGGACCTCGGCGTCGAGTATCTGGGCGTCGACCAGGGCCACCTCGCCGCCGTCGACCCAGAGGCGGGGACACACGAGATAATCGCCATCAGCGGTGATCCGTCTCTTGTTTCGCCCGGTGACACCACTCCGCTCTCGGAGACGTACTGCCGACGGACGATCGAATCCGACGGGATGCTCTCTATCTACAACGCCGAGACGCAGGACCTCGCTGATGATCCCGCATACCAGCGAGACGGTCTCGGCTGTTACCTCGGTGCCACACTCGAAGTCAGCGGCGACCTGTTCGGGACAGTCTGTTTCCTCGCCCGCGAGCCCCGGTCGGACCCGTTCAGACCGGACGAACAGGCCTTTGTCGACCAGCTCACGCGCTGGCTCAAACACGAACTGGACCGGCGCGACGGACAGATTCAGTGGCCGCTGACGCCGTAATTCCGGCCGACCTGTCTGGTTTTGGTTCGAAAAACGCCTCCCGGTGGCAGCGACGCCGATGAGGCGGCACCCAGCAGCGAGCGACGCGGTGACCGCCTTTCGGCGGCTCAGTTGCTTCCCTCCGCGGTCGGACCCGACGCCCGCGCGTGCTTGTCCTGGACCAGCCAGCCGGGGACGACTCGCGTGAGAACGACCATCCCTGACAGTTCGACGAGCGTCTGCGTGACGACGACTGCCGGTGCGAGCGCGTACCCGGACGGCAGGGCCAGCGCCAGCGGGAGGATGACCAGCGAGTTCCGAGTCACGGACGTGAACACGAGCGCCCGGCTCGCGCCGGTTTCCATCCCCAGGAATCCGGACACGGCCCGCCCGAGTACTGGCATGATGATGAGGAAGGCGACGTAGACCGGCACGACCACGGCGATCTGTCCGATGGAGTCCTGCACGCGCGGCAGCTGCGAGGCGATGACGACGAACAGCGTCGCGCCCATCATCGGCACCGGGAGCCACCCCATCGCCTGCTGGAACCGGTCGCCCCGCTCGGACCGGTCCGCCCAGAGTTCGGTACCCCACGCCAGCGTCAGCGGGAGGGCGATGATGACGACGAACGCCTCGACGAACGGCCCGGCCTCAATGAACTCGGCGACCCGCTGGCCCATGAACAGCCAGAGATACAGCGGGAGCAGGAGCAACTGGACGAGCATCAGCGCCGGCGTCGCGGCGGTGATCTGCTCGGCGTCACCGTCAGCGAGTTCGGTGAACGTGATGACGTAGTCGATACACGGCGTCAGCAACACCATGAACGCGCCGACGAGAATCGCCGGCTCCTGTGGGAGAAACCGCGTGAGTCCGAACACGACCACCGGAACGACGAGGAAGTTCAGCCCCAGCGCCGCCAGCATGAACTGTCTGTTCCGGAACGCCCGCCGGATACGGACGAACGGAATCTCCAGAAAGGTGACGTACAGCAGCACCGCCAGGACCGGATTGATGAGCGTCTCCAGCGCGGTGCTTGCCCCCGGCTGTCCCAGTCCGACACCGATCGCGAGCAGGACGGCCACGGCGTACAGGCCGACCTGATTGTACTGAATCCACTCCTTCGAGAGCCGTGTCATGATGCAGTTTCGGGTGGCATGTGATTCGGTCTCTCTCTACGGGCTTCTCGTCGGCGGAACCGTAAGTCCCCTCGACACAAGTATCGGAGCCGAACCGCTGGAGGATCACTCACTGTCGGTTCGGTCCTCGGGAGGGACGAACGGGCCGACTGAGACGGTATGGCGCGCAATGGTGGCCGCCCGGAACATGTACGCGATGAACACAGCGAGCGGCGTGATGATGATTCCGAGGGCGAGGCTGAACACCAGCGGGAGATACGGCTCCGGAACGGTGACGGAATCAGGCCGGTAGACGAGGGCCATCGCGACGCTCGTGGCGAGGGCGACGAGGCCGCTGTACGCGACCACGCGGGAGAGCCGAGCGAAGTCCTGCTGGAGCGAGAGCGTCTTGAAGAACTGGCGCGTGACAGCGATGGTCTCTAAGAGGTCGTCTATCGCATCGAGTTCCGACTCGGCTGACGGGGGGAGCTGGTCGTACTCGTTCTGTAGGTGCTCTGTCGCGGTCATGTTCTGTGCGTATTCGGTACCCAGAACGACCGCCAGAACGTTCACGATGGCCGTCTGACTCTCTATCTTGTCGGCGATGCTCTCGCCGTACGCGGCGATACCCTCCGCGTACTCTTCGGCCTCCGCGGGCGTGTCGTCACCGGACCGCAACGCTGCATCGAGGCGGTTCGCGCGTTCGGTGAGTGTCTCGGCGATCAGCCCGAGAAAATCCGCTGGATCGTTCGGCACCGACGACTCGCCGGCGTGCTCACGGACCCGACGGCGGAGGTCACGCGTGCCGTCCATCTGGTCGAACAGTTCCCCGGGGGACCCGAACATGCGCGAGAGGACCAGTTGATTGATCGAGAGCGCGATGGTGACGAGTGTCACCGTCCCGGAGACGAATCCGCTTGCGAAGGCTGACGCGGCGGCACTGTCTGGCCCGATAGCCACCAGTCCGAGCCCGGCGAGCGTGAAAAACAGCGCCGCGACAGCGCCGACGAGAGCGCCAGCGACGACGATCCGATTCCCGCTCAAGACGAGCCAATGCAGGGATCGCTCCCCGATCCCCTCGATATTCCGGACCGAACTCGCCGTCGACGCTGTCTCACTCATCGACTCCTCCGAGAGAACTGTCGTACTGTCGATAGAACCATCACGCGTTCACTCTCGCTTCGAGGCGTCATTTCATAGTCCCATTGGTGTCTTGACACTCTCGGAGTGTGAACGTTATCGGCACCCGCCCCGGCGGCCGATTGAAACACCCGCCAGTCCGCTCGTTCGCTCTGCCGGTCCGATAGCCCGTCGACTAACCGTTTCTCCGAAATGTACGCCCGGAACACTAACGTCCGGCATCATCCTCGGCGGTGTGCCACGTCAGCCGGCAAACCCTCGTGCCGGGCGGGTGATTACGGCGTAATCACCGAACGCCCAGACGGTGTCACCGTCTGGCGAGTCGTCAGGTATGACGACTCAGTGCGCGAGCGGCGGTAGCCGCGAGCGCGGGTCGCCGGATACGGCGACCAGATGCGGTGTGATCCGCGGTCATGTCGCGTGCCCGGGTTCTCCGGGTCGTCATCGTCCCGGTAACGGGTCTCAGCCGGGGATTAAAGGCACGCATCCGTAGTTCGCCGCTCGCACACCTAAGGCTGACGTTCAGACCGCGTAGTCGTCCTCGCGCAGTTGGACGTACTTGCCGTTGCGGTAGGAGAACTTCCCCCGCTTGTAAGTGAGGACCATCTTGATGCCGTTGAGGCCGCCCCGGAGCGCCGCGTCGGCCTTGATGCCGCGGGCGTCCATCAGGTCGTTAGCGGTGGTGAAGGCCCGGTCCCAGTCGTCAGGTCGCCAGTCCCGCACCATGTCCGCGAAGGTGACGTTCCGGAGGATTTCGTCGCCGATGGCGTCGTGCCAGGCGTCGTTGTACCGTTCGAGGCGGTCAGTCGCGGCTAGGCGGCCGGCGATTCGCCCGGTGCGAACGGCGACGTGATCGCCGCCCTCGTGGAACGCCGAGGTGGTCCCCATCGCGCCGCCGGCCACGGCGATGCCAGCACCCACCGGCGACTCGATCGGTCGAGTCGAGGAGATGGGATACGTCTCCGTTCCCTTCGATTTCCCACGGTCCTCGACCAGCGGGAAGTCGTCGAGGTCGTACGCCTGGAACTCTCGTTCGAGCAGCCGCTCGATGTATTGTCTGCCCTGCGGGATACTGTCGTCGCTCTCTCTGAGCAGGTCCCACTCGCTGGGGTCGTAGGCGTCGATATCCAGTCCGATGGGCATCGTCAGGCCGATGCGCGCGACGGGGGCGTCGTTCGGGAAGATCCACGGGTACGCCGTGTGGCCGGGCATGAGGCCCCACCAGAACTCGATGAACTCCGGCGTGAACAGCTCCTCGGGCATACGGCGGTGCTCCTGATAGGCGATGTGGTTCACCGTATTCGACGGCATGATGTCGCCCATTGTCTGTCCGGCCGGGAGGAACTGGTCGAGGGTGCCGCCGGTGACGGTCCGCTGTGGGCCATCGGCGAGAATCACGTATTCGGCGGCGATGTCCTCGCCGTTGGCCAGGCGCACGGTGTGGCGGGGTGAACTCGTCAGGTCGGATTCGACGCTCGTGACGCTGACGCCGACGCGGTAGTCCGCACCTGCATCTGTCGCCCGTTCGCGGAGCCAGTCGTCGAACCGCGCTCGGTGAAACGTGATGCCAAAGCCGTCGGCGCTGGAACCGATACCGGTCTCCGTGAGCGTCATCTCCGTCGAGGGGCCGTAGAACTTCGCCCCGTCGAGTTCGCTCAGCACTACGTCTTCGGGGAACTCCGACCGCGGAATACCCATGATGTCGAACCAGTAGTCCAACAGTCCGGCGGCGTCCGTCGAGTCCGGCCCCGTCCCCTCGCGGTCGGCCCGAGGGACCCCCTTTTCGAGGACGACGGCGTCGGCCCCGTGGTCGGCTGCAGCCTCGGCCGCCGACGACCCGGCCGGGCCGCCGCCCACAATGGCGACATCTACGTGTTCCATACCCGCTACGGTGTCCCGCGCCCGCTAAAACCTATTGTCTTCGGTCGAATCAACGGTCTGACTCCCTGGCGTGACCGGACTGGGGTCCTCTCCGAGTTACGGTTCGGTCACCGTATCAGCGAAGGCCATACCGTGTTGTTCCAGTCTTTCGACGGCCCGTTGGTACGCCTCACTCTCGGCCAGCGCCATCGCCCGCACGGTCTCGGCCACCGTGGCCCGCCGGTCCGCGAGTCCGAGCAGTTCCCGGCGCTCAGGCTCGCACTCACACCGGTCCTGAACCATCGACAGCGCGGCCACCAGCGTGTCTCGGTCGGCCGGCTTCCTGAGATACGTATCGACGGGAATATCGAGGATATCAACGTCCGGTTTGATGCCACTTATCATCACGAGACCGGGCGTAACCGACCGGCTCTGAAGCTTCGAGGCAACCGCCGCTCCGTCCAGTTCCGGCATCTGTCGGTCGAGCAGCACCGCGTCGACTGAGTCATCAATTCGCTGTAATCCTTCGAGGCCGTCCGCGGCCTCGACAACGTCGTATTCTTCTGGGAGCCAGAGCTTGTACAGTTGTCTGTAGTCCCTGTTGTCGTCGATTACCGCGACAGTCGTTCCGTTCCCCATTCCTTGCGTGCCCTACAGTGAGGTCATACAAATATATTAACTATTTCAGTAGTGCACTTTTCGTGATACTTACACACTGCGGACAGGATTCACGAATTAGATGTCACGGCGCTAATCAGTAGCCTACCATGCGACGACGCCGGCATTGTTTTGGGGCCGCCGTGTGGATCAGATGATATGGTTTCCCACGCTACAGGAGGGGTTCGATGGCTGACATCGTCGTGACGCGATACGATGTCCACGGAATGCCGGTCGACCAGTACGTGACAGCGCTTCGGGAGCGACTGCCGGAGTGGGACATCGCCCTCGCGGAGACGCCCGAAGCCGAGCGGGACTTGATCGCGGACGCGACGGTCCTGACCGGCAACGATCTCTCGCCGGAACTGGTCGATGCCGCCGATTCGCTGCAACTGTTTGCAGGGACATACGCTGGATACGACCACCTCCCGCTCTCGGAACTGGCCGACCGCGACATCGCGCTGACGACGGCCTCCGGCGTCCACGGTCCGAACGTCGCCGAGAACGTCGTCGGGTCGTGGCTCGCCTTCGCCCGCGGCTTCCTCACCGCCCACCGCCACCAGCGCAACCACGTCTGGCAGTCGTTCCACACCGACGATTTTGCCGGCAGCCGCGTCTGTGTGATCGGGCTCGGCGAGATCGGCGAGGCCATCGTCGACCGTCTCCAGGGATTCGACGTGGAGACCGTCGGCGTCCGCTACTCGCCGGAGAAGGGCGGGCCGACCGACGAGGTGTACGGCTTCGACGAGATCCACGAGGCCGTAGTGGACACGGAGTACATCGGCCTCGCCTGTCCGCTCACTGACGAGACGCACCACCTCATCGATGAAGAGGTGTTCAAGACGATGCACCCCAACACGGTACTCAGCAACGTCGCTCGTGGCCCGGTGGTCGACACCGACGCGCTGGTCGGTGCGCTCCAGCGCAACCACA
This sequence comes from Haloarcula terrestris, assembly GCF_031624315.1. Lineage (NCBI taxonomy): Archaea > Methanobacteriati > Methanobacteriota > Halobacteria > Halobacteriales > Haloarculaceae > Haloarcula > Haloarcula terrestris. The sequence continues at coordinate 18,838 of NZ_JAMQOM010000003.1, forward strand.
TCGACGGCGCGGCCCTAGACGTGACCGATCCCGAACCGCTGCCCGTCGACCATCCGCTGTGGGACTTCGAGAACGTCCTCATCACACCGCACAACGCCGGTCACACGCCCAGTTACTACGAGCGACTGGCCGATATCGTCGCCGAGAACGTCCGGCAAGCTGAACGCACCGGCGAGTGGGACGGGCTCAGGAACCAGATCGACCTTTGATTACTGCCGGCTGGCGAGATAGCCAGCCCGTACCTCGTACACCAGATAGAATACCAGCGTCACAGCGAACACCGCTCCCACTAGCTGTACGACCGTGACGCCCCCGACGGTAGTCTGTCCGACGGTTTCCTGCAAGACGAAACCCACAGCAATCATCGCCGCGAGTCCGACGAACCGCCAGCGGGCCGCGACCGGGATCGTCTCGCCATCACCCACAAGAGCGAGGTACAGGTGTACACCGCCGAAGATGAGGAAATACGTACCTGCAAAAAACGCGAGTGAGCTGAGCCGTCCGAGCGGAACCACGAATTGGCTGAGCATTGAGAGAACTAGGACCACGCTCACCAGCCCGATTTGAAGCTTCGTATCGCGGGAGACCATGTGCCAGAAGTCGAGTCTGGGCGTGAAAAAATATCGGACTGATTACGAGTTTCCCTACGGTCTGAAATGAACAGCGGTCGGTGACTGCGACCGTTACAGGTAGCCGCGCTTGTTCAGCAGTTCGCCGTTCAGCACGCTCGCGCCGGCAGCACCGCGCATCGTGTTGTGCGCGAGGCAGTTGAACTGGACGCCGTCGGTCGTCTCGCGGAACCCGCCGACTGCGACGCCCATGCCGTTGTCGATGTTGCGGTCGAGGCGGGGCTGCGGGCGGTCCGGTTCCTCGAACACCGTGATGAGCTTCTCCGGCGAGGACGGCAGATCGACACCGCTAACCGACTCCATCGCGGCCTCGGCGTCGGCCGTGGAGATGTCTTCGGCGGTGTCGGCCCAGACGTTCTCGAGGTGGCCGTCGAGCGTTGGGATGCGGTTACAGGACGCGGCAACGTCCATCTCGTTGAGATGGACCTCCGCGCCGTCGAACGAGCCGAGCAGTTTGCGCGATTCGCTCTCCATCTTCTGCTCTTCGCCGCCGATGTGCGGGATGGCGTTGTCGATGATTTCCATCGACGAGACGCCGGAGTAGCCCGCGCCGGAGACGGCCTGCAGGGTCGAGACGCGCACGTCGGTCAGGTCGAACTCGCGGTCGAGGCCCGCCAGCGGCGGGACCATCGTGATCGTCGAGCAGTTCGGGTTCTTCAGGAGCGCGCCGTCCCAGCCGCGCTCGTCGCGCTGGACCTCGATGAGGTCGACGTGGTCGGCGTTGACCTCGGGGATGACGAGGGGTACGTCCTCGTCCATCCGGCCGTTCGAGGAGTTCGAGGAGACGACGTAGCCGGCCTCACAGAACTCGGGCTCGACGGCTTCGCCGACGCTCGACGGGAGCGAGGAGAAGATGAGGTCAACGTCGTCCGGGACCGACTCGGGCTCGGTCGCCCGGACTTCGGTCTCGGCCACGTCTTCGGGAATCGGGGAGTCGACGCGCCACTTGGCGGCGTCCTTGTACGTCTCGCCGGCGCTCGATGCGCTGGCGGTCAATGCGGCGATTTCGAACTCGGGATGGGGGTCAAGCAGTTGGATAAGTCGCTGCCCGACTGCGCCCGTCGCACCGAGCACACCTACGCGTACAGTCATCGGTTGACACACGGCTGTGGGTGGTCAAAACAGTTTGGATACGGACCGATCCCGCTGCCTTCATAGGATTACTCGGCCTCGGTGTCCTCGAACACCCACTCGATGACACGGGCCTCGACGAGATCCCGTTCCTCCACGTAGGGGTCGTCGCGGTTCGCCAGCGCCTCCTCGGCCTCGGTCCGCATCTCGGCTTCGATTTCCGTGTGGTCCGGCTCGTCTCGGATGTCGTTCAGCAGCGCTTCGAAGTCTTCCCGGAGGTCGAAGGAGGCGCGGGCGGCGTTGCACCGAGACAGCGGACTCATCCCGGTCTCTAAGACGAGGTCACGCACCGTCTCCCAGTCCGAATCACAGAAGTAAATCGACACCTCCCCGACGATGTCCTGCCAGGCGATGGGGTCGGCGTGTTTCAGCAGCGGGACCGCCCGCGGCGGCAGGTCCAGACGGGTCGCAGTGTCCGGGTTTCCACACAGACAGCAGGCTTTCTCCGTCTTCCCCGTGTACATGTGAGACAGTTGGGCCGGACGTATTTGGACCCATCGCAGGAGAGCGGTAGCTGGCCGGCAACTATTATAAAATAGTACGGCCAACCCCGACAGACCGTCACACCGGACAGGAACGTTTTAATCGCCGGACCGGCCACACATCGGTATGGATATCGCCGAGCGACTCGATCTGGTGACGCGACACACCACAGAGGTCGTCACCGAGGAGGAACTGCGGACGCTGTTCGAGGAGGGCGACCCGTCGGCGTACATCGGCTACGCGCCGACCGGCGAGATGCACATCGGCCACTTCACGACGATGCGAAAGCTCGCGGACTTCCTGCGGGCCGGCGTCGACGTGACGGTCCTCATCGCCGACCTGCACGCCCATCTCGACGACAACAAATCACCCTTTGACCTGCTGGATGCCCGCTCGGCCTACTACGAGACGGCTATCGAGGGCATGATCGAAGCGGCGGGTGCGGACCCCGAGGACGTGTCCTTCGTCCGCGGCACCGACTTCCAGCTCGACGAGGAGTACACGCTTGAGATGTACCGGATGGCCGCCGAGACAACCATCTCGCGCACCCAGCGCGCCGCCAGCGAGGTCGTCCGCGAGTCTGAGAGCCCGAACCTCGGCGGACTCATCTACCCGCTGATGCAGACGCTCGACGTGAAGGCACTGGACGCCGACATCGCCTACGGCGGCGTCGACCAGCGCGGCATCTACATGCTCTCGCGTGAGATCCTCCCGGACCACGGCGGCGAGTCACCGATCTGTCTGTTCGCGCCGCTGCTGTCCGGTCTCGCGGGTGGCAAGATGAGTGCCTCCGACGAAGCGTCGAAGGTCAACCTCACCGACAGCCCGGACGAAGTCGACGAAAAGATCGGGCAGGCGTACTGCCCGGCCGGCGAAGTCGAGGAGAACGGCGTGCTGGAGTACCTCGATCACCTCGTCTTCCCGATTCTGGACGTTCGCGGCGAGTCCTTCGTCGTCGAGCGCCCGGAGGAGTACGGCGGCGACCTCATCTACGAGAGCTACGACGAGGTCGAAGCGGACTTCCTCAGCGGCGAACTCCACCCCGCCGATCTGAAGCCCGCCGCCGCCAGCGCCATCTCGGACGCTATCGACCCGGTCCGGGAGCACCTGGCCGACGAGGAGGAGCTGCTCGCCGAGGCCTACCCCGAGAAGTACGGCGCGGAGTGAGGCGGTCGACCGATGCCGTCCCCCGACCCGAGCGCCGACAGTGACGACCCGGCGCGCTCGCGGGCCGCCGTCCGCCGGACCTACGAGGACATCGGCGACCACTTCTCGAAGACCCGCGAGTACGCTTGGCCGGAGGTCGAATCGTTCGTCGACGAGTCCGGCGGTGTCGAGACGGCACTCGACATCGGCTGTGGCAACGGCCGCCACGCGGAACTGCTTGCAGGGGTCGCTGACACCGTCGTCGGCCTTGACGCCAGCCGTGCGCTCCTGCAGGCGGCGACCGACCGCGTCGGCGACAGCGTGGCGCTGCTGCAGGGCGATGCGACCCGACTACCGCTCGTGGCCGGGTCCGTCGATCTCGCGGTGTACGTCGCGACGCTGCATCACCTCCCGTCCCAGTCCGCCCGCCGCGCCAGTCTGGACGAACTGGCCCGCGTGCTTACACCGGACGGCCGGGCGCTCGTCAGCGCGTGGAGCACGGCCCACGACCGCTTCGACGCCAGTCCCGACGCCCACGAGGGGTTCGATACGACCGTCGACTGGACGCTTCCCGGTGGCGAGACGGTCCCGCGGTTCTATCACATCTACGCGCCGGCCGAGTTCGAGCGCGATGTCGCCGAGAGCGACCTTCGGCTGGTCTCGCTAGAGCTGTCAAGCGGCAACTGTTACGGCGTCGTCGAGCCGGAAGGGAAACGCACTTAATTGCCTTCCATCTATGGACGTGTACGTTCGCACTCGGGCGAAACACAGTCCTTTCTGGTCTGTGTCCGTGCGAGTGAGCGGCGGTGGTGAGCAAATCCGTCGGATTTGCGAACGACGCCGCGAACGAACGCAGTGAGTGAGCGGCGGTGGTCTAGTGGTAGGACCTGAGCCTTCCAAGCTCATGGCCCGGGTTCAAATCCCGGTCGCCGCATACAACCTTCTACTCCCCGAAAACGGGTAATTCCGGTCTGAATACCTAAGAAAGAAAATAGAAGTAAATCAGTCCTAACCACAATAAGCCAAATCGCAAGACGGCGGGCTGATTGCTACAACTGTCAAAAACACTACCACAATGAACATCGACAAAAGCGTAAATCAGACCACCGAACTGCCCGTTCCGCCGATCTCCGAAGACACCAAAGACGCGCTTGAACCATATTCTCCAATGGTTCAGCAGGACTTCAAGCAGTTCAAGATAGACTTCCTACACTGGCTCATTGAGTGCGGCAAGGACACCTACCGTCAGGAAGGCTTCGCGGAATCCACCGTCAAGACCACCCACTACAAGCTCGAATCCGCCTTCCGTTGGCTGTGGGAAGAAGATGGGGAGTTCACCAAGTTCATCCCACAAGACCGCGCGACCGAGCTACTTGACGACCTGATGAAATACACGGACTATCCCGATAGCTACATCTGGAACGTCGAAAAAGCAATCCGCCGACTCTACAAGTACCTCCGCGAACACAAAAACCGCCCCCTCGATGAATGGGAGCATGACATTCCCGTCGAACCGTCCCGAGGGTCCGACAGTAGCGAGCATATCAAAGACCGCTTCTATCCCGAGGAGATGAATCGCCTGTACGAAATCAGCATACAAGTCTACTCGATACGGAGCTACTGGAGTCTGAATCCTGACGAGCGGCAAGAATTGAAGCGTTTCGTCTCCCAACAGCAAGGGGTTAACATCGAAGATGTAGGCGAAGAACACTTCGAAAAGGCTTCGTCGTGGAAGTATCCCTCAATCATCGCCGTAACTTCCGACCTGGGGCTTCGACCCATTGAGGTGGGTAAGATGAAAGCCGATTGGGTGAACCTGCCACACAACGAAATCAACATCCCCGCGAAGGATTCCACGAAGAACAAGGAGTCGTGGAACTGTGAGATTTCATCCACCACGCGCAACGCGCTGGAGAACTGGATGCAACAGCGGCAGTCGTATGAGAAGTACGACGATAGTGACTACCTCTGGCTGACGAAGTACGGCAACCAGTACAACTCTCGCTCTCTCAACAAGGTGCTGGACAAGCTCATGGAAGAAGCCGATCTCCAAGAAGGTAATCGCAATCTCTCGTACTACTCCTTCCGTCATGGCGTAGCGTCACTCTGGACCGAGAAGGAGGGTATCGGGAAAGCGGCGGAGCAGGTTCGACACTCCAACCTCAAGACGACGAAGAATTACCTACGGACCAACGACCGGACTAACAAGAACCACGCGAACGAGAAGTGGTAAGCTGATCTTCATTGAGTGGCGGCCGTTTCTTATCAGACTTTAGTAATACATTGGAATATTATGTTTTATACTCTGGTGACCAAACCATCCGCAGTCTTCATGCGCCACACGCGAGCGTCACACGCTACAGCAACAGCTACCACTACAGCTACAGCAACAGCTACCACTACAGCAACGCACAGCAACAGCTACCGCTACAGCAACAGCTACCACTACAGCAACGCACAGCAACAGCTACCACTACAGCGGGACTCAATGCATTAGAGTTACAGAATAATCTTAACCAACTCTAACACCCTCAATGCATTAGAATTCTCTAATTCAATTAGTAGAATGAAATACTATGATACATATTTCAAAACAATGCATTTAGAATGCTTGGAGCAAAGGGGCAGAGTAATATAGCCACGGTAGATTCTAAGGCATCTGACACAGTCCTGAGTGTGTTTTATAATCTTCCAAGTGCCCTTGGTCATGTTGGACGAAAAACCTCATATGGACTAACTGAGGAGCTTTTAGTATTAGTGGGATTTATGACCGTAATGAGTCTCGCAATGTCATAATATAATATATATTATGTTATAAGGAACACACCAGATATTTTAGTGTTTAAGTAGAGGGGTTAAAACATTCGTACCATCTCCACAGCTCACATATAGGTAGCTTCGTCTGAGAAATTTCTCGTCTAAGGTCAGGAATAGGGGGTGAATTGACTACTCGTATTTCCCCTCTCCATCTCAGCCGTCCATGAGTTTTTGCCCTTGTGCTGAGGAAGATCAGATATGTCATTCAGTCCAACCTGGCATAATCTTCTCGACAACGTGGATGAACTCCCTTCTGACGCGACACTCCTGGCTCCACTCTCACGAAAGCCTTTCCGTGTATCAGCCGCTCAGGAGCATCGTATACTCATCTCGTTCCGGGATGGTGACGAAACCATCCCACTCCAGCGTGATCAGTTTGAGACGTTATTTCAGCGTGTCCAGGATAGCAATGGTGACTTCGATCTTGACCGACTCCCACCGGACGCCGAACCCTACGCGACTGTACTGAGTCTCCACCCACGGTTTGAGATTGATGATCGGAAAGGGACGCTAACAGAGAGTGACACGCCAACAGGTTCGCCACTGGTTGATGGTTACGAGGTAGATAGTGACGAAAGTCAGCGAGAAGAACCTGATATTCCAGTCTATGCTGACGCACTACTACTCATTGACGCGCTCGAACGCCATGATCCGACCGACTTGGAAGGGATGGAAACACCCGCACTGGTGAACCTCTACACACTTCTCTCCGACGTACAACGGAATGCTAATGACCTGCGACAAGATGTTCGGAGCGTTCTGCTCAGCCGTCTCCATCACGACCAACCAGTGTCCGGTCAGTACGGCTCAGTTCAGCGCACGTCTCGACGTAACCGTTCATTGAGGGACGAGGATGAAGTGCTTGAGACACTGAAAGATGCGGGTATCGACCGGAAGCGCGTGACCAGTGTGGACACCAGCAAGGTTGATGAAGCCTTGGAGGTGACGGAGATCGCGGAATCGGATGTGTATGAGATCGAGGAGAGTGAATACGTTCGCAAAGCTGAGGTAGACGAGGACGAGAAAGAGTCTCGACTCCAAGGACTGAAAGATAGACTTGCGGCGACAGACGAAAATACCGACGAACTTCAGCAGGAGATTGAAGAACTGGAACAACGCATTGACGATCTTACCAGCTTTGACTCCGCGTCAACATTCCACACGAAATCAGGGGGTGATTCGTAGTCGGTAACGGAGTAAAAAGTTCAATCTAACCACAAAGTTAAATCATTATGTATAGATCGTACGTGGAGGAAGTCAATGAGCTATTATTTCGGTTGGAATATTCGCCGCACCTGGCTACGAAATAGGTAGACAAGTCTCTTTCAGATATATTCGGTTAGAAGTGAGAAGTTGGAGGTAGCTTAGAAGGCTTACATTAGATGTGAAGAGTATTTTAAAAGAGAGAGCATGGAAGAAAACCTGGTGGCACTGGTATGTACTGTCGCTTGAATATCATCTGATTCGGCTTGCGACCCAGCAATGATTTGTACGTCCTTCCTTTGAGTATAGTATCTCCAACGATAGTCTGTTGACGAAATCGGCACCAGAGCTTAGCATTGATGATGTTCGAGATCGCCTCGAAAGTACTATTCATACCGCGTTTGAGCAAGACGGCTCAACTCTCGTTGAAGCACTTCCTGCGATGGGGAAAAGCTATCACGCAATCAAGTGGGCAGAGACAACCGGGAAGCACCTCTCAGTCTTCACATCACGTCGTGAACTCTACGGACAGTATGAACAGTGGTGCATAAATCGGGAGTTGGATTTCCACGTTCTACCTGCTTTTCACCATCTGTGTGATACCATGGGTGAAGGTTATTCCATCGAGAATGATGTGAGTGAAGTCTATGATGCAGGGATTTCAGGAGCAGAAATCCATCGAAAGTCCAAACAGTACTTTGGGAGCAAACTTCCCTGCCAGCACGATGGTCCCTGTCAGTACATGGATGCGCGGGAATTTAATCCTGAAGACTACGATGTTTTGATTGGTCATTATCTCCAGGCACACAATCGAGACTATCTCGAAGATCGCTATGTCGCCATAGACGAATTTCCCAGTGATGCTTACTTTTTTGATCCGACACACAACGAAGCTACGAGAGCTGTAAGCAACTATCTGAAAGCCGAAGATAATCTTCCCTTCGAAAACTGGAAAGACCTGCGTTACAGGCGACACAAGGACGAGTATGAAGATACAGTAGAGGAGTGGAAGGATGAACTCGGCTTCTATTCCCACCGGGACACACGTGTCCAGCTACAGCAGAACCCTGGTTTTCACGCTCACGCACCATTGTTGACTCACGCCGGGCTTGAATTTGAGTTGTTAGGGAACGAGTGGGAATATGCGGAACTGGGTTCAGGTCGCAAGGCGGTTCGTAGTCCAGAAGATGAGTGGACAGTACTCATCCCACCGCCGTTCTACGCGGCAGAGAGCGTAGTTGCGCTTGATGGCACACCCATGATCAACAAATGGCGACTCGTCCTTGGAGGTGATTGGGTAAATCACGAGACTGTCCTTGAGGATGATCAGGAGAAACGAACATATCTTAGCGAAGTTCTTGGCCTCAGAATCATCCAAACCGACGCTGGTACGAAACCATACGAAAGTGGAGTTCACGTCAATACCCAATCCGACGGCGCACTCTTGGAAAGTGTTCCGGAACGTGAGGGAACACGACCTGCCGTAATCACATCAAAAACAGCCAAAGAGATCTATAGGTCCTCTGGATTGGACGACTATATTGAAAGAATAGGCCATTATGGCGATTTGAAAGGAAGTAATGATTTTGCAGACACAGACCTCGCAATCGTCATTGGTAGTCCACACCCTCCAGAAAACGAAGCTGTCGAACGGTGGGCCGCTTTTGATGGGGAATCAGTAGAACGGGCAACGGATGAAGATGGTCAAGACCTTCGTGGAGTTGACCTCGATCTCGGGCCACTTGGAAATGCCCTCTTTCAAGATGTTGTCCAATACGAAGTTCTACAAGCCGTGATGCGATTTGGACGAACCCCGGATAAACCAGTTCATGGAGCGACAGTGTACGTTCACACTTCTCGACTCCCTGAATGGGTGAATCCTGAAACATACTTGGAGGTGACAACTTGGTCCAATGGAATGCAGGAAGTTGTGGAGACAATCAAAAGTTCAAAGAAGTGGCCGAATGGAGAATGGACGAACAAAGAGATTGCAGAAGGGATTTCAATCGGCAAGAAACAGGTCTGTGATTTGATGAAGGAATTAGACGAAGAAGGATATGTGTCACATTGCCGTGCTGGCCGTGGGAATGCGTATCATTGGTCGAATGTGAAATTGGAATCATTAGCTGAATACGGTGAAGTAGTCTAATCTTTTCCAATATTTCACGTACAATATACATACGTAGAACTTCGGAAAACATCGTCAAATAGTAGTTCTAATATTAATTCATTGACGCGGCTAAATTGGTGACCTATTTTGTACCCTATTCAAATCCCGATCAGTTTCTTTTCAATAATATTATGTATTAGTCTCTAACACGACTCAATGCATTTCTTATTATAATAAGAAGTACAATCCTGGTTTTAGGTGAGACTTTTAGAATACTTCGAGGTAGTCTTCAACGACTTGCCGCTCATCCTCGCTAAGTTCGAATAGGTCATATACCGTTTGGTCAATCTCCGCTTCCAGGTCTTCGATATTGGTGTCTTCGATAGTCTGTTGGTCGTCTTCTAATTCCTCCATGAGCTGTTCCACTCCGTCACGAGACTGAGGAATGGGGATCGTCTGTTCCTCGCCCTTCTTCATGTTTCGTCCATCAACTGTAGCGTGGACGTACTGCGCTCGAAGCTTCCTTTCTTTTCTATCTCCTCTATCCATCAGAGGATTCGTAATCTCGTCAGAGCGTCCAGCCGTAACAGCGAACCGACCCCCAGTCCCTTTTTCTTGTATATCCGCGTTGACTGGATAGCGCCGAGTCTGCCACTCGTAATCTATATATCTAAGATCGCCGTCGAATTCCCCAAGATAGGCCTCAGGGAACCGCTCTGTCCTATTTCTCAGATCTATTGAACTGACTATTTTATTTACTCGGTTCGTCAAAATTTCCTGACTCCCATCTTCTACTGCAGTAACTACGGGAAGCTTCTCGACAAATTGTGACCGATATTCGTGTGCTCCTGAAATCTTCAGTGCGGCAATGTGTTTAAAGTAGAATTCCACCGGTTTTGAGTTTAGTTGCGATGCAATAATCTCAGCTTTGTCCTGATAAGACTCTATTAAGTCCGTACCGTATGCAGTCGTAAAATACCAAGTACCAAACTCATCTAACATAAATGAGGAGCGTCCTTTCGAGATTGCGGGTTGAATTATCTTTGGCTGTTCAAATTTATCCAAGTTTTTGGGATAAATATATCCATACCAATCCGGCTTGTCTCTCATTCGACCACTTTCACGATCCTCTAATTCCTGTTTGTGTGTGTTGAAATATTCCCACGTGAGGGGGAGTTCTTTTTTGAGGTATTCTGGAGAATAAAGTCCGGAATCACCGTCTGAATCTTCAGCATAGTATGGGTGGATAACGTGCTGTCCCGACCATTCTCCCCTCCATCGTTGCACCTCGTCTCCCTGTAAAAATGGTCGGAGAAGGTCGGTTTCAATTTCGTATTCTTTTTCTTCACCGAGAGGGACTACAGTCACTATATCGCCAGTATCTGCTGACTCAACACGATCAGCATCCTGCACATTTACGATATATATTTTGTTGGCACTGGTACGGATACCTTGGAATACTGCATCAGTTACGTCCCCGACTGTTTGATTAGAATTTGCTTCGAGTTTCTTGAATATTGCCAGTTCATCCTCAGGCATAAGAGACCAGAACCCCCCGTCAAGAGCTGATTGAGGAAAATCGAACACGTCAATATATTGGTCGGAATATCCAGGGGTTCCTCGGTGTTCACTAACTGCATTTACTATGTTCTTATCGACTTGGTTTCCACTCTCCTCGTCAACATTGGCTTTAACTCGAATGCATCGAACGTCATTATTTTGACGTTCTTCTGGAGAGTCCTCTCTCTCCAAAATAAAAATCGTAGGACAATTCATTGCGTCCTCAAAAACACCTGAATTACGGAAGTCATACATTTCCTCCAATTTTGTCTTTTGGAGGATTTCATGTCGCATCCCCTCTCCATACTCTGTATTCATGAACTGATTGGGTGTGATATATCCGAGACGCCCTCCTTCAGATAGCATATCAATCCCCCGTTCAGTAAATAGACAATATAAATCGTAGTTTCCTATCGCTGAATCATATAAGTCGTCAAGAAATCGCTTTTGACGGTCGGGCAAATACTGAACCCTGACATATGGTGGGTTTCCAACAACGTAGTCGTAGTCCATGTAATTCTTAACGACAAGTGCAAGAACGGTATCCTCAAATATTTTGAACAGCCGTCCGTCGCCGTGGTCTTCTCGAAGGTAACGCACAGTTCCGAGAATATCGTTGACATACGGCTCAAAGAAATCCTCCACACCATCATACTCACGGGTCGTGTAGCGGTGTACACCCTCTTTGAGACCGCCACCGTACTCCCACCAATTTTCGTGCATATGGAATTTCACCACGTCCAACACGCCCTGTAAGGCCGCATAATATTCCCCAAAGTTACGAACTCCAGCATTCACTTTCGCCGTGTTGTACTTCGGCATCCGCACTCGCTGAACGAGGAATCCATCTTCCAACTCAGTGTCAGCTACTTCTTCTTCATCTACCTCAATTGGGAGCGGTACGGGAATCTTAACATCTTGGCTGTCCTCGGTGATTGAGTCCAGTGTCATCTGCGTCTGTTCGTTATCACCAATGTCAATTCCCGTTAGCTCACGCTCGTTTCGCAAGGAGTCGGTCCGGAAGATCGGGAGCCGACGAATAGTGAAATCATCATTAGCTTGTTTGGCTTCCCGGTACTCTGGAAGGATTGCGACCATAAATCGAATTTGCGCCATCAACACCGCGAATGGGTGAATGTCGAGGCCGACGATATGGGGTGTGGTGCAGAGTTCGGTGAGGTGCTCCTCCCAGTCTGGATCGTCATTGTACCGTCGCACATCTTCGAGATAGCGGTTGACTGCTTCTACGAGGAACGTACCAGACCCACAGGATGGATCGATGAGGCGTTCCTGTGAAACGCCGACATTGTAGTCCACGCCGTCCATAATGTAATCGATAACTGGTTGAGGCGTGTAGAACTCCCCAAGAGCTTTCCGTGTCTCCGGGTCGAAATACCGCTGATATAGGTTCCCGAGCGGATCGCCCTCAATCCGTGAGAAGTCGAACTTGAGAACCGCAAAGGAAACCTGTGCGATAGCACGACTGAACCGTTCCCGTGTCGCCGGCGTCACGCGACTCACTTCGCTTCCTTCCTTGGCGACCGTCTCGAATCGATTGTAGGGATTCTTGTGTTGGCTGGCGGTCTGCTCGCCATAACCGTCTGCCCACCAAATGAATATATCGTCCTCGAAGAGACTTTGAACAAGCTGGTTCCGCATATCTTCGATCATTCCGTTCGCCGCAATCGGGTAGGCATCGAGATCGATTGTCCCATTGAACCCTCCCAGTTCATCGAAATACCTCCGGAGGCCCTTTTCTGTCGGGAAGAAGTCGTGATCGTCAGTTGCCTTTGCTAAGAGGAGACGAGCGAGTAAGGCGTGTCCGGATTCCAGACAGAACATAAAGTCACGGAGAGACTGCTTCCCGTCGATGAACGACTCCCACGAGTCGGGTGTCTCGTCAGGCTCGCTGGCGTAGCTGGCTTCCCAGAAGTCGTACGCGCCCTCCACGAACTTGGCATGTTGTTCGTCGCGGAGTTCTTCGAGGAGGTCCATCATCGCAGTCACAAGATTTGCGAAGGGACTGTCCTCTTCTAACCGGAACGTATCGAAGAAGTGGTCCCGCCCGAGTTCGCTATCAAGTTCCACTTCATCAAGACGGCTGAGAAAGTCGTTAACACTATCTGGGTCAGTAATGTCCCATTCTGGTTTCCGAAGTGCCGCTTCGAGATCTGCAGAATCACCTTGCGTAGCATCTTCAAGACTTGTGGTGAGAAGTCGAGAATGACCGTCACGACGATACAGTCGTATTTCTTCACCATTTGTCAGAACGCCATAGTCAGCTTTCAGTTCATCGACGTAGTGGAACAGTTGGTCCTCGTGAGATCCGAGACTTTCACCGGTGGTCTTGAACTCGTAGACTGCGGTGACTGTTTCATTTTCATCAAGAGTGACGTAGTCTGGACGCTTGTTGTCAGGGAGCGACCATTCGCTTCGGAGATCAAACCCCGCACCACCGTACCCAAGAAGCTTGTAGAAGTTTTCGTTGAGGAAAGCATTTTCAACGTCCTTTTCACTCATATCTGCATCGAGGCGGGAACCGATTCCGTGGAGGGCCTCAAGAAATGCCGACGTATCAACCATACCCCCTCTGAGACAGTCAGGTATTAAAAAGTTGGTTCAACCGATATTCCCTCGGGGCTGGGAATTCGGTTAATGTTCTGTTCTTCTCGATATACTAATTCTCCCTCAATGCACCCAATACGGTAGAGGCGTGTTGTCGATCTTCATTGTCACGCCTGGGATCTTCTTTGATTTGCTTCATTTCGTACTGAAGTAAGGTAAGGATTCGAGGGTAAAATTCTATGTAATATTACTCAACTGTCAGGTATTTAAACGAGGTGACTGTTGGTTGTAGTTAGGACCATTTTGGTGATAGCAGACGACTCAATGCATGGAGTTTTGGCGTTTATGCGAGGATTCTCTATGTATCATACGGTGGGGTAGACCAAAGCTTTAAACCGTGAGTCGAACGTAGATGTGTATATCGGTATTCGGACAGGAAGAAAGAGGGTGATGTTGCCGGATGCAGGCCGAAAAACGGCAATTAGAGGACCTGAGCCTTCCAAGCTCATGGCCCGGGTTCAAATCCCGGTCGCCGCATCATGCGAGGAACGTACGTGACGAGCGGATGCTCAATCCGGCGATTTGAACCCTACAAGTCGCAGTGCACGCAGCGAATGAAGTGAGCGAGTACAACCGTCTTGGTTCGGTTCAAATCCCGGCTGCCGCAGTCTCCGTCAACAACATCGACCAGTCCCTAGGCGATCCGGCCTCTTGAAGCTCTCTGCGTCCGTTCTCTGGCCGGCATCGTGCCACCAGACGCCGTTATGCCGACTCGACAGCGGCTTGGTCGAACTCCGCCCAGTCGTCGCCCAGCCACTCTTGCAGACGATCAGTGACGCCGGCGAAGTCCTCGCCATCCTCGAAGGATTCGACGACGACCCAGCCGTCGCCGTCGCGGTCGTAGCCGAGGCTGTACCCCCGGTCGTCGTTGATGATAACGACGAACGCGGCCACCACATCGAGGTCCGGGAAGAACCCGACCGGCGCGAACCCGTAGTCGTCGTGCTGGGCTTCGAGGGCCGAGATCTCGCTCGTCGAGAGTGGTCTGTCCGGCAGCGAGTCCGTCAGCTCTGTCATTACGTCGTAGTCGTGGAGAGGGGACCGAAAGCGTTTCGAGCACGAGTACGCCTTGGTGTCGCCGAGAAATGTAATTCAATTGTGATGTCGGACAACATTGAAGTGTTACCATGTCTTTTGTTAACATGGAGCTTCCGACGCTCCCGGCGGGAACGACCGTCGTACCATCCGGGATTGGCATCGGCGGACGACAACTAGTCGGTGGAGCAATGGCCACTCCACCGATTACGCATCGTTTCGTAAACCAACGGCGCACGGAGCATTTGACACCCCCACCCCACTACCTTCCCTGCCTCCGTTTTCGCCGTATTTTGACACACTGGGTCGGTACTGACGTGACAGTCCCGGCGAGGCCGGAGGGGTTTTCTACCAGTACGCGTAGCTTCGGGTATGGACGCCGCGCGGCTCCCCGGGACCAGCGGCCCCGAGCAGATCGTCGCGCACGTGGACATGGACTGTTTCTACGCCGCCTGTGAACAGCGGCGGGAGCCGGCACTCAGGGGCGAACCCCTCGTCGTGGGGATGGGCTACGAGAACGGGGCAACCCACGGGGCCGTCGCGACCGCGAGCTACGAGGCGCGGGCCTATGGGGTCGAATCGGCGATGGCGATCTCTGAAGCGCTGGAGCGGCTCCCCCGCAAAGTCGAGGCCGTCGAGGACCCGGACCTGGATGTCGAAGACGCCGGGTACTACCGCCCGGTAGATATGGACTTCTACGAGTCCGTCGCCGCGACTGTCAGAGAAATCCTCCACGCAGAGGCGGATGTCGTCCGCGAGGTGAGTATCGACGAGGCGTATCTGGATGTCACCGAGCACGTCGCCTGGGAGACAGTCGAGTCGTGGGCACAAGACCTGAAAAACAGCATCGAGTCGGAGGTGGGCGTGGCGGCGAGCGTCGGCGTCGCGCCGACGATGAGCGCCGCGAAGGTAGCCAGCGACCGGGACAAGCCCGACGGCCTCGTTGTCGTGGAACCCGGGACCGTCCGTGAGTTCTTTTCCGACCTGCCCGTCGAGGATGTCCACGGCGTCGGCCCGGTCACCGCCAGGAAACTCGACTCGCTCGACATCGAGACTGCGGGCGATCTGGCGGCCGCCGACCCGGAGTTGCTGGCCGAGCGCTTCGGCGAGCGCGGCCGCGAAATACGCCGTTACGCCCGCGGCGAGGACGAGCGGTCAGTGACGCCGAAAGGCGACCCCAAGAGCCTCTCGCGGGAGTCCGCGTTCACCGACGCGACGACCGACTCGGAGGTCAAGTGCCGGCAGGTCCGCACGCTCGCCGACGCTGTCGCCGACCGCGCCCAGCGGAAGGGTGCGCGCTACCAGACCATCGGTATCAAGGTCGTGACGCCACCGTTCGACGTGAACACGCGCGCCCGTTCGCTCCCCGGCCCAGTTGAGGAGCCGGACCTGGTCAGGCGCGTCGCGCTGGACCTGCTCGGAGAGTTCGACGACGACCCGGTCCGGAAGGTCGGGGTTCGGGTCTCGAACCTTGATTTCTCGGCCGGCGAACAGGCCAATCTGGACGGATTCGGCGGTGACGCCGGAACCGAGGAGACGGCCCGTAGCACCACCGCGACCAACGGCGCGGAGACGGCCGAAAGACGGGACGGCGAGGGACAGGTCGGTCTCGGGACGTTCGCCGAGAACGGCGGGGGTGGCGAGCCCGCCGGAGAGACGGCAAACGAGGGGTCGGACAGCCGTGATACTCACATCACGCTCCCGTCCGGCCAGACCACACTCGCGGATTTCTAAGGGCTCCTTCGGCGAGTTCGCTCAGGCGACACCGTGTTCTAGATTCTCCAGAAGTTTCCCGACGAACAGACCCGCTCGCGGTGAGATGGTGTCCTCGGCCGAGACCTCAGTGGGGTGCGCTGCCAGCGTTTCGACGAACCGCTGGCTGTGGGTCATCGCGTGTAACATGTCGACTACGTCGACCACCAGTCCCTCGTCGCTGGTGTCCATGCCGGCATAGCGCTCCTTCTCGGCCTCGGAGTAGGTGATCGTCCAGGCCGGGCCGCCGGCAGCAGCGACGATGTCGTCGAGCGGGGCCACTTCCAGCGGGCCGTCGTCACTCCCGACGTACACCGTTCCGTCCTCGACGAACGTCTCGTATCTGTCCCCAGCCACCAATCGTGTATGTCAAGGCGTGCCACCACAATAGCCGTTGCCCTTGCTGTGGAACCTGTTCCACAGTTGATGGTCGTCTGACGGAGAGTTATGGGGCCTGCGCGTCTCCTTCCGTACAGAAACGCATGGCAGAGACCGAACAGATAACTGTCGCGACAACGAGCGCGGGGCCGGGTGGGACCGGGGAACCGGGCGAGACGGTCAATCTCCCGGTGGTGGAACTACTGACCGGCCGAGGGTTCATCACCGGCAAGAGCGGGTCCGGGAAGTCGAATACGGCGAGCGTGGTGGCCGAGAAACTGCTGGACAACGGCTTTGGCCTGCTCATCGTCGATATCGACGGCGAGTACTACGGCCTGAAAGAGGAGTACGAGATCCTTCACGTCGGCGGCGACGAGGAGTGTGACATTCAGGTCACGGAAGACCACGCCGGCAAGATCGCCTCGCTGGCGCTGGAGCAGAACGTCCCGATCATTCTGGACATCTCCTCGTTCCTCGACGAGGAGGAGGCCGAGACGCTGCTGACGGAAGTCGCCAAGCAACTGTTCGCCAAAGCGAAAAAGCAGAAACAGCCGTTCCTGATGCTCGTCGAGGAGTGCCACGAGTGGATGCCCGAGAAGGGGTCGATGGGTGAGGTCGGGAAGATGCTCATCAAGATCGGGAAACGCGGCCGGAAACACGGGCTGGGCATCGTCGGCATCAGCCAGCGTCCGGCCGACGTGAAGAAGGACTACATCACCCAGTGTGACTGGCTGGTCTGGCACCGCCTGACCTGGAACAACGACACGAAGGTGGTCGGGCGTATTCTCGACAACAAGTACGCCGATGCCGTCGAGGACTTAGACGACGGCGAGGCGTTCATGATGAACGACTGGGCCGAGCAGGTCCGCCGGGTGCAGTTCCACCGCAAGCAGACGTTCGACGCCGGCGCGACGCCTGGCCTCGACGACTTCGAGCGCCCGGAACTCAAATCCGTCAGCGACGACCTCGTCTCCGAACTGGAGACCATCAGCGAGGAACAGGAGGCGACGGAGAACCGTATCAAGGAACTCCGCGAGGAACTGGACAAGAAGAACTCCCGCATCGCCGAACTGGAGGCCGAACTACAGGACGCCCGGGACCTCTCGCGGATGGCCGAGCAGTTCACCGAAGCCATGTTGAGCCAGGCCGAGGACTACAACCCCGGCCGAACGGAACAGGAGAAGATGCGCCGCCAGCGCGAGCGGTTTGCAGGCTCGTCGGATTCGGACGACAGCGCGGATACCGACGGAGAACAGCCCTCGGAACCGGACGACAGCGCGGATACCGACGGAGAACAGCCCTCGGAACCGGACGAGACCGCCGACGCCACGTCCGGCGGCGGGTTCGGTGACGCGTTCAGCGCTTTTGCCGCGGACGGGGCCGCAATGAACGGCGGTAGCGCGGATGACGAAATAGCGACGGCCGACAGTCCCGTGGACGGCGAACCGGCGTCGAACGGTCACGCCGAAAACGCCGACGTAGCGACGAACGGAGCGAGCGCGGACGACGGTGCGGTGGCCGTCCCAGTAAACGGACAGGCTGAGACGGACACCGCTGACGCGGACGACGCCGCGCTGAAAGCGGCCATCGCTGAGGCCGTCGAAGCCGAGGAAGCGAGCGGGGAGACCGAAGCCCCTACTGACGAGAGCGACGACTTCGATGGCCCCGCTGTCTATGGCACCCTCCGAGATGACATCGAGGAGTTAGACCGGAAAACCCGTCGCATGCTTGCGTACTACCGGGAACAGGGACCCGGAACGCCACTCAACGCCCACTTCTCGGCGGGCGGCTCTGGGGACCGGACGGCAGCCTACGCGAGAAACAGAGAACTACGTCTCCGCGGGCTGGTCGAACACGTCGGCCGTGGGAAGTACGATGCCCGGCTGGCCGCGCTGGTCCGAGAGGAGAGCGACCCCCAGCTTGAGGAAGACGAAGTCGAGTCGGTTATCTCTCGACTCGAATCAGCGTTTCTGGACGGAGACAACGACTGAAACAGTAGGACTGCGATAGCAGCGATTTTACAGCAGCGGTTCGACGAGGTCTTCGAGCGCTGCACGCGGGTCGTCGGCCTTCGCGACGCCGCTGGCCAGCAGGACACCGCTCGCGCCGAGGTCGCTCGCCGAGACGAGGTCTTCGCCGGTCGAGATGCCAGCGCCACAGAGCACGTCCACGTCGCCGTTGACACGGGCGGCGGCGTCGACTGCGCCGGTCACGATGTCCGGGTCGGCCTTGCTGACGGGCGTCCCGGTGCCGATGAGTTCCGGCGGTTCGACGGCGACGCCGTCGGGATCGAGCGCGGCGGCCGCGCCGATCTGTGCAGGGTTGTTCGCACAGACGATGGTTTCGAGGTCCGCGCGGTCGGCGGCGTCGAGCGCGCCGTCGATATCCGCGAGCTTGAGTCGGTTCTCGGAGTGGTTCAGGAGCGTCCCGACAGCGCCGGCGTCTGCAGCGGCCTCGGCGAGGGTACTGCCGGTGTGGCTGCCGTGCTCGACGGCGCTGACGTGCTGTGCCCACGTCTCGACGCCTGTCTCCGCGACAGCGCCGATCTGTGCGGCCTGTGGTGCAACGGCGACGCGAACGCCGGAGTCGTCGCTCACGTCGGCAGCAGCCGTCGCTACCTCGACCGGGTCACACGGGTACGCCTTCAGATTAACAAGGACGAACATACCGAAGCCACCGGCTGCTGTCGGGAAATAGGTTGCGAAGCCGCGGCTGGGGCGGCGGCGTACGTTCCCATAGCCTCGCCCGTCCCGGTCCGCCGCTCGGGGATGACAATTATTACTGTCCAGACGAGAGGGGAAACGAGACAAGCCGTGACAGCAGGGGATGACGACACACCGACCGTTCTGATTGTCGAGGATGAGCAACACCTGGCCGACCTGTACACCGACTACCTCAGCGACCAGTATCACGTCCAGACGGCCTACAGCGGTGAAGAGGGATTAGAGATGCTGTCGTCCGACATCGACGTGGTGCTGCTGGACCGCCGGATGCCGGTGGTCTCCGGCAACGAAGTCCTCGCACAGATCGAGGAGCGGGGCCTTCGCTGTCGCGTCGCGATGGTGACCGCTGTCGACCCCGATTTCGACATCATCGAGATGCGCGTCGACGACTACCTCGTCAAGCCCGTCACCCGCGACGACCTTCAGGAGGTTGTCGACCGATTGTACAAGATCCGGGAGTACAACGAGCGCCTCCAGAAGCTCACCTCGAAGAAACTCAAGCGCAACGTCCTCCGCGTCGAGAAGGCCGAGCAAGAACTGCAGGACAGCACGCGGTATCAGGAGCTCCAGGACGATATCGAAACCATTTCGGCGAATGTCGAGTCGCTTGCGGACGAACTCGATGTCGAGAAAGACGACCTGCAGCTATAATCTAGTCTTTCCGCTTCACGACATCGCCGAGCGTGTATTCGCCGTCACTGCTGCCGCCGGACCACTCGGTCTCGTCGGCGCTGCCACCGGCGCTCAGCGAGATATCGAGCGCGTTTTCGAGTTTCGACTGCACCTCGTCACTGGGCAGGGAGTTGCCCTGTTCGAGCTTCCGGATGAGGCTCGCCTTCTCGTTGAGTTGCTTGGCGAGTTCCTCCTGGCTGAGGCCCTGGGATTCCCGACCCTTGCGGATTCGGTCGTGGTAATCCTGTGCGATTTCGTCCATCTCGTCGAACATGTCCCGGCGACGGCCGCCGGACCCGCCACCGCCCGACGAACTCGATGTCGAGGACGAACTCGACGATGAAGACGAAGACGACGTTGAGTACTTCGTCGACGTGGACGACGTTTCCTCCGTCTTGACCTCCGTGCCGAAGTCGGTACACTCGTCGCAAACGTCGAGTTCGGCCCCCTCGATTTTGACGCGGTTCGGAGATGAAACCTCCGTTCCGCACATCTCGCACTGAACCATACCGACGGCTTGGACGGGGCGCGGTATAAATGGTGCGCTGACTACTCCAGCGCACCCATTGCGTGATAGAACCGCTGGGCGGCGGTGACGTGGCCGACGACGGCGAACACGACCAATAGCCAGCCCACAAGCGTCAGGCCGGCAAGCGCAGTCGGGACGAATGCCGCGATGCCCGTGACGATGCCGACAAGGGCAAGCCGGTCGGCGCGACCGAGCAGGCCGCCGTAGACGCGGTCGAGGCCGACCGCCTGCGCCTGGGTCCCGAGATAGGAGGTCATCAGGACGCCGGTGACGGCGGCGATGCCCAGTTCCCACTGGCTCACACCGGCAGCGAGGCCGACGATGATGCCGATGTCGGCGTAGCGGTCCAGCACGTGATCGAGCAGGTCGCCGCCGGAGGAGGCCACGTTCAGTTCCCGCGCGAGTGCGCCGTCCACGAGGTCGAGCCAGCCGTTCAGGAAGACGAGGACGGCCCCGCCGAGATACAGCAGCGGGTCCCGTGTCGCGACGGCGTACACCCCACCGGCCCCCAGCGCGAGCAGGAACGCGATGACGCTGACGCCGTTGGGCGACAGGCCGGCGACCTTGGCGGCGCTGACGAACGGGCCGAGCGCGCGGTCGGCCAGCGGGCGGAACTTATCCAGTGTCATAGCCAGTCGATGTAGGAGACGGTGCCCGCGCTCGGTTCGCGCTCACCGTCCACGACCGCCTGGATTTCGCTCGCCACTGCGTCGGGGTCCCGGTCCGTCGTCTCGATCTCGTAGACGGACTCCATGCCGTGTTCCTCGACGGCCTCACTCAGAACGACATCGAGCGCTTCCGACTCCGCGTTCTCGTAGGCCTTCGAATCGTCGTCGCCGCGTTCCCGAAGCCGCTCGACGATAGTCTCAGGGTGGGCACGCAGGACAATCACGCGGTCGGCGTCGAAGTGATGGGCGAGATGGGACTCGAACAGCACGCCGTCGCGGCCGTCGAGCCACTCGGATAGGCCGTCGAGGTCCGCGACGAGGCTCCCGCGGTCCTCGTCGATACCCGTCGAGAACCCCTCTCCTTTGATGACTTCGTTGAGGTGGAGCACGTCGAGGTCGGTGTCGAGGCGCTCCGTCGCCGTGGTCTTGCCCGTGCCCGGCGTGCCGGTGACAGCGACTCTCACGCCTCGACCACCTCGATGACCTCGTTCAGTACCGAGACCGCGCGCTCGGTGTCCTCGCGGGTCCCGCAAGTGATTCTGATACACTCGGGCAGCCCGAACGAGGAGCAATCGCGGATGATGACGCCCTGCTCCTGTGCGGCGTCCGCGACGGCCGACGCGTCGCCGACTTCTGCGAGGATGAAGTTCCCGGCGCTGTCCCAGGTCGGGGCATCGAGTTCCGCAGCGATGTACTCGCGGGCCCACGCCGCCGTCTCGACGGACTTCTCGACGTGCTCGTCGTCGTCAAGCGCCGCTAGCCCTGCCCGGCAGGCGAGTTCGCTGGCCGAAAAGGGCGTGTTGATGCGGGCGTAGGCGTCGGCCCAGTCCTCCGGGACTACCGCGTAGCCGAGCCGAACACCGGCGAGGCCGTACGCTTTCGAGAACGTTCGCAGGAGCGCTACGTCGTCGCGGTCGTCCAGTAACGGCCGCTTGCTCTGTGTTTCGGTAAACTCGCCGTAGGCCTCGTCGACGACGATGAGGGTCTGTTCGTCGGTTTCCTCGGCGATAGTTCGGACTGCATCGGTCGTGAACTCCGCGCCGGTCGGGTTGTGCGGACTGGTGAGGTAGACGATGCGCTCGCCGTCGTAGTCCTTCAGGACGGTGTCGGCGGTCTGGGCGAAGTCGTCGGCCTTCGAGAGCGTGTACTCCTCGACCTCGCCGTGGTGATAGCGGGCGCTCATCGCGTAGTATGCAAAGCCCGGCGACGGGACGAGCACGTCCTGTCCGGGGTCGAGCATGGCCCGGGCGAGGCAGTCCAGCGCGCCGTCGCCGCCGTTGCTCAGCCACACCTGCTCCGGCGTTACGTCCCATCTGTCCGCCAGTTCGTCGACGAGGTCGGCGTGGGAGGCCTTCGGATAGGAATGCATCCGTTCGGCCGCCCCGCTGATCGCCTCGACGGCTCTGGGACTTGGCCCGTACATGTTCTCGTTCGACGCCAGCTTCACCATGTCGTCCGGGTCGAGACCGAGCTCCCGAGCGACTTCCTCGATACCGCGACCTGCCCGATAGACAGTGTGAGCGGAGAGGTCCCGTGGTTCCATGGCTGTGCAAAACGGACGGGGCGGCTTAAGCGTGCTCACATCGGGCGTGGCCACGGCTCCCTGGCGACTACTGCCCAGAAATTCGCTGGCGGCCTCCCGTGTAAAACCCGTCGATGACGGGTGAGACACGGAATAGCACGCTCCCCGTCGAAGCCGTGTCAGTCAGTGGTAATGAGCGTTACGGTGGGCCGCCGTTCAGTCTCGGGAATCCGTCCTCACCGAAAACGGTAACACACCGTAGACCATGATTGTGTCCAATGCCGCTTCTCATCGATATCCGGAAACTCACACTCATCACTAGGCTCATCCAGGACGGGGCCGAGCAGGTCGCCGACTCGCTGGCGACGCTGGCCGGCGTTGACGCCGCCGTCGAGATCAAGAGCCTCTCGTTCGTCCAGCCGGAGGACATCGCCACGGAGATGGGCGGTGGGACCATCTACAGCGCTCGGGTCCGGCTGACGGAGCCGCCCTACGGCGTCTTTCTGATGACCTTCGAGACCGAGACGGCCGCCGAAATCGCCGAGCTGATGACCGGTTCCAGCGTCGATGACGGGTTCACACAGCTGCACGAGTCCGCCCTTCAGGAGATGTGTAACATCCTCACCTCGGGCTTCATCGACGGCATCGCGAACACGCTTGACGCGACCATCAACATGGGGACGCCGACGGTCGTACAGGACGACGCGACCGAGATCGCCGACAAGGCCCTCTCACACGTCCGCCGGGACTCGCTGACTATCGTACTCGACTCGCTGGTCGACATCAAAGAGAGCGACGTGGCCTTTTCCCTTCGCATCTTCCTCATTCCCGATCCCGGCTCGTTCGTTCACCTCATCGACCAACTGGACTACGACGTGGACCGCGAGACCCACATCTCGGCGGACACCGACGCGGTCACAGAGCTCGACATGTCCGGTGACGTGGACGCGCTGGATGCGCTGGACACCTCGGAGTAACACCGAACCCACGACGTTGAAGGGGTTCGCGTCCAACCGGCGTGTATGAGTGTCGTAAACGCGGCTATCTTCGGGGTGCACCTGATATTCGCCGCGCTGTGGGCTGGTACTGTGTTGTTCATGACCTACGCCGTCCTCCCGACGGCGCTGAACGGCGACTCTTCACCGGGGCCGCTGTCAGCGATTACCGGCAAGCTCCAGACGGTCTCGCGGTCGAGCGCGCTCTTCCTCCTCCTGACCGGCGGCCACCTGGCAGCGACCCGCTACACCGCCGAATCGCTGACGGGGACCGGCCGCGGCCACCTCGTCCTCACGATGGTCGTCCTGTGGTTCCTGCTCGCCGGCCTCGTCGAAGTCGGAGCATCGAAGCTTGCCGACGGCTTCGACCAGCAGAAGGTCCGCGAACCGGCCCGGAACGCACGGCCGTTCCTGCTCGGTGCCTCTGTCGTCGCGATCCTGCTCCTGCTCGACGCCGGCGCGATTCTCGGCCTGTACTGAACGGCCGACACACCGATTTTGCTGCTGGTCGTCACACAGTCCTGTATCAGCAGATACAAATCGCCGTCCCCCGTGCGAATACGTAATGTGGCCGTGGGGACATCTCGCCGTCGCCTACCTCGCCTACGTCGTCTACACCCGTATCGACCCGGCTGGCCGACAGACCGCGGCGACGCTCACCGCGCTCGCGGTGGGCTCGCAGTTCCCGGATCTGATAGACAAACCGTTCGCCTGGACCTTCGGGGTCCTGCCGTCCGGGCGGTCGCTAGCTCACTCGCTGTTTACGCTCCTGTTGCTCGCCGCCGTCCTGCACTGGCTCGCTGTCCGCTATCGCCGAACGGACCTCTCGATGGCGTTCACTCTCGGCGCGTTCGTACACACGCTGACTGATATGAGCCCGACGGCGGTGGCGGGGCTGCTTGGCGGCGACCCCACGCAGGTCCAGTGGCTGCGCTTTCTCGTCTGGCCGCTCCAGCCTCCGCCGCCATATGCCAACGACACCTCCTTCGTCGAGCAGTTCGCCTCGCTCTCCGTCGAGCCGTACGTCCTGTTCCAGTTTGGGCTGTTCGGGCTCGCCGTCGCCGTGTGGCTTGCCCACGGCGCACCCGGCCTCCGGTCGGTCACTCGCCGGAGCAAGGCGGCGTTCACCGAATCTGCGGATTAAAGCCGCTCGGAAACGTGGTCCGCGCACTTCAGCGCAAGCGCGGCGATGGTCAACGTCGGGTTCATCGACCCGGCGGTGACGAACACCGACGAGGACGCAATCGAGAGGTTCGCCACGTCGTGGGTCCGTAGCTGTGGATTGACGACGCTCTCATCTGGATCGGTTCCCATTCTCGTCGTCCCCATGTGGTGGTACGCCGGCCCAGTGTTCTCCGGGCCGACCGTCCAGGAGATATCGACGCCCAGTTCCGACAGCACGGCGTGTTGAATCTCGTTCGCACGACTGAGCGACCGCCCGAGCCGGTCGCCCCACGACCACTGGATGTCCGGCACCGGGTTCCCGTGGTCGTCCGTCGTCGACGTGTCCAGCGTGACCCGGTTTTCCTTCCGTGGCGGCTGGCCGACCAGGCCCCCCATCGCGATGCTGTTGCCGTAGCTCTCGCGGAGGCTCGACAGGAGCGTATCGCCCCACTCTTCGCCGGAAAGCGCGAGTTCGACCGGCGACGGGCCGGCGTAGTTCAGAAACTCCAGTTTCAGCGGCGACAGCGCCTCGTCGGTGGCCTCGACGACCGTCTCGCTGTCCGCGACGCGCTCGACTGCCTGTCCGGGGTCGTCGTAGAACTGGTGACACTCGCTCGTGAGAAAGCCGATGTGGTTCTGGCGCGTTCCCCCGTCAAGCGTGCCGCCAGCGCCGGCAAACAGGTGGTCCATGAAGTAGTGACCGACCAGTCCCGAACTGTTCGCCAGCCCGTCCGGATGGTCGCCGTTCTCCGACAGCAAGAGGAGCCGCGGCGTCTCGACACCGCCCGCCGCGATAACGAACTCGCGGGCCGTCTGGCGGTGTTCGGTCCCATCCGGCGTCGCATACACGGCCGCCTCGACGCGCCCATCGGCGTTGGTAACGAGGCGCTGGACTGGGGCGCGGTCGATGACGCTGGCTCCCTCGGCTTCGGCGTCCTCGATGTCCACGCTGGCGTCGTATTTCGCCCCGGAGGGACAGACCGGCTGGCAGGTCCCGTAGCCGACACACGGCCCTCGTCCGTCGTAGGGCTCCGAATTGCGGGCGTTGGGGACGGAGTGCATCGTGATACCGAGTTCCTCGCAGGCCTCCGCGAACAGCGAGTCGCTGTATGACGGCGGAAAGCCGGGCAGGGGGTACGCGCCGTCCCGCCGCGGGGCGAAGGGGTTGTCCGCGTCGCCGGCGACCCCCAGCGCCCGCTCGGCGTCGGCGTAGTACGGTCGCAGGTCGTCGTAGCTGATCGGCCACGCCGGGTCGTCGGTGTCGTGGCTCCCGTCGAAATCTGAGGGGTGCAGCCGCATCACCATCCCCTGCCAGTGCAGCGTCGACCCGCCGACACCTTTCACTCGGGAGACGTTCAGCGGGTAGTACCGCTCGCCGCTCGCAGTGAACGCGTCGCGGTCGCCGCCCATCCCCCAGACTGAACCGTGGTCGCCGGGCCGAATCGTCTGCTCCATCTGCTGCTCGCGTTTCGACCTGTCGAACCGCGGCCCGGCCTCTAACACGACCACGCTCTGCCCGTCGCTGGCGAGTTGGCTCGCGACGAGTGCCCCTGCCGGCCCGGCCCCGATAACACACACGTCCGCCCGCTCGGACGGCTCCCGATCCATCTCAGCCGGAGTTAGGCAAGCCTAAACTTATACGTTGGCATCTCAGGTGCTGTGGATACTGTGGTTCAGTTTGTTTGCCGCAGCGAGTCTCGCGGGATTCGAACCACGGTCGGACGTGCTTCGCTGCGCGCGACCTCCCTGATTAGAATCCCGCCATGCCGGTTCGTTCGACGACTCGCTTCGCTCGTCGTCTCACTGCACGGGGGTGGCGGGACTGAGCGAAACCGAAGGTTTCGCGAGGGTCGCCACGGCCGCGAGTGTGTTTCGAGCGGACGCGAGAAACCACGAAGCGGGCGTGGCGGGATTCGAACCCGCGTTCTAGGGGTTAGGAACCCCTCGCCCTGGTCCACTAGGCCACACGCCCTACTGGATGGTCGATAGATCGGCGAAAAGCCCTTTCGTTATCACTACAGATCGCTGCAAACGGAAAAGTGACCTCAGTTACTCTCGGTTTCCGTCGCCGTCTCGGTGGACTCGGTCGAGTCCACGGTGGATGCGTCGGCGCCCTCCGCAGTGCCGCCCTCACGCATCTCTTCGAGTTCCTGCTCGACTTCTTCGCGTCCCTTCTGGAACTCGCCCATGGCTTCGCCGGTCGACCGCGCTAACTTTGGAATCTTGTTCGCACCGAACAGCAGGACGGCGATGAGGAGGATAACCATCATCTCCGTCGTCCCGGGCATCCCCGGGAACAGTATTCCGATTGTCGCTGACATTGTATCCGAAGGTTACGTGGTTGCTATTATAACCTTTTTGCCTCCTTCAGGAGGGGCTGCCAGGTGATTCGCTACTCCCGGGACTGCGCTACGGCGTTCCAGTGGCGTCCCCGTCCCATCGCCGGGTTTTGAACCGGTTCCGACGAACAGGTCGGCGGGAAACGGGCAGTGACGATCCATGACTGGAGCCCAGACAGAAAACGAGTGTCACTGTTCGTCCAGAGCCGCAGAACCGGGCTCGCCGGGAACCCACGGCGAAGCCCGGACCGGGGGGAGTGGGATGTGGGGTGGAGGGGGCAACGAGACACCGTATCCTTGGCTGTACGGCGTCTCTGGCTTGGCACTGCAATTGACAGACAGGTCACTCCGTGTCCACGGGAACAGGCCGATAGCTGGTGGCTGTCCGGTAGATGACTTCTGTTGTCCGCACACGGGTTCGCACCCGCAGTTTCGCCTTTACTGTCGTGTCAATTTATTATACGTTTGTTAAACCACGGCTTACCGGATCTGGAGTGGGCGAAACACGTCCTTGCCCGGAGTTATAACTACTGTCGGGCACTCAGGGATAGTAAATGCCGGCTGAGAGTCATACGATGGAAGTCAGAAGCGGGGAAGAGGTAACGATTCGCCCGATTAAACCCGTCGGGGAGGACATCGTCCGGGTCGATATCGAGGCTGACGGGGTCTGGCGTCTGGATATCACGCGCGAGGGAGAGATCGCGGATGTCGTCACGACCCGGGACGCTGACGGCACGCTTGCGGATCGTGATCTACCGGAATGGATCGATGAGGTCACAGCGAAGTTCGCGCAGTTCTGACCGGACAGAACTGCCAAGCTCGACCGTGTCGGAAAGGGTTTTACCGGCCAGGTCCCAGGTCGCAAATATGGTTTCAGTCGGAGACGCCGCACCAGATTTCACCGCACCGGTCGCAAACGGAGACATCGATGAAATAACACTGTCCGAGGAGACAGAGTCCGGCCCCATCGTCCTCGCGTTTTTCCCGGGGGCGTTCACCAGCGTCTGTAGCCACGAACTGAACACGTTCCAGGACCGACTCGACGAACTCACGGAGGCGGGGGCGACGCTGTACGGCATCAGTATCGACACGCCGTTCGCACAGAACGCGTTCCGTGACGAACTCGGGATCGAGTTCGACCTCGTCAGCGACGCCGGCCGTGAAATCGTCGACGCCTACGACATTTCGATGGACTTCGAGGCCCTCGGCGTACCGAACGTGGCCAAGCGGGCCGTCTTCGTTATCGACGAGAACGAGGAAGTCACGTACGCCTGGGTCAGCGACGATCCTGGCGTCGAACCGGACTACGACGAGGTCATCGACGCCGCCACCTGACCGCGCCGGTGGGGGATTTTTCGCCGTGGGTTGTCTGGGTTGTGGTATGAGCGTTGATAAAGACGACACCGGCGGCCGCATTTATGATCCTGATGAGGACCATGCGTTCCCGGACGGGCGGCTGAACGCGGTTCTCGACACCGTCACGACCGACGAGGAGATCCAGGCGTATCTCGAAGCACAGAACATCAATCCCGTTGCGCGGAAGCGGTACAACGACCACGGCGCGAAACACATCGGTATCGTCCGGAACCGAGCGCTGTGCCTCTATGATCTCCTCAAACAGGGCGGCGTTGAGTTCAACGGCGCGGCCGATCACGGGCTTGACGAGGCCGACGAGGCCGTCATCATCGCGCTCGCGACGACGCTGCACGACATCGGCCACGTCGTCCACCGCGATGCACACCCGTATTATTCGATTCCGCTCGCGGCCGATATCCTCGATGACCTGCTCGATGAGTTCTACAACGTGCGACAGGCCGTTCAGGTGAAAGGCGAGGTGTTACACGCGATTCTCTGTCATCACACGGAGGAAAACCCGCTGACGCTGGAAGCCGGCGTCGTGCGCGTCGCCGACGCGCTGGACATGGAGCGGGGCCGGTCGCGGATCCCCTACAAGCGCGGCGGCCGCGGTATCGACACCGTCTCCAGCCAGGCCATCGAGACGGTGACGCTGAGCCCGGGCGACGACTATCCCGTCCTCGTCGAAATCGCGATGAACAACGCCGCCGGCGTCTACCAGGTTGACAACCTGCTGAAGGCCAAGCTCAGAGATTCCGGTCTGGAGGAACACGTCCGCATCGTCGCGCTCAACACCCGGGAAGACGGCAATCAGATCGTCGAGCGAATCGAGCTCTGATAGGGACCGACACAACGGTTTTGTACCGTGGTTCCCTAGCTGTGCCCATGAGTCTCACACCCATGGATGAGCCACGGGGTGCCCGAAGCAGCACGGACGACGGCGGGGTGTCGTCGCCCTCGCTTCTGGAACGGGCCAGGCATCGCGTGCGCTCAGCCATTGAGACCACTTCGATTGGGGAGCAATGCCTCCAATGGCTCGATACACGTGGTCGAGACAAGCCACAATCGAAGATCCACACCGATGGATTCGCTGACGATGTCGTCGCACCGCCGGAGTGCCCGCCGGTCAGTGACCTTCCGACCCGATCACGGCCGTTTACCTATCCGACGCGGAATCATGCGGAGAGCAACACCGTCGATCTCATCGCTATCGAATCCGGGGACCGACTGACGGTCACACATCCCGATGACCCGAAGGCGAAGATTTCATCTGACATGTGGGAATCCGTCGAGCAGTAGGTTCTGCTTCCGTTGCCGGTCTGTTCTCGCTGTACAGATAGCCAAAAAGCCCGTATTAGACCTGCAAACGCAGGGAAGTCCGACCCGAAGATCGGCCAGTTGATGCCGTGCTCAGAGTTCGTACTGCGCGATATCGCCGGAGCCGCAGGCCGGACAGGTTGCCCCACCTGTTTCGAGGGTGGTCCCACAGCGTCGACACTCCAGATGTGATCGCTGTCGAGTCCCGACGACCTGGCGTAATCGCTTGATCATATGTTTCGGCAGGGGGCGTGGGGGCATATAACCGGGTAATCTACAGTGAAAGTGAAAACCGCAAGACTGGGGCCTGGTTTCGATAGGGGCGTCAGCCGAACGTCAGACACCACTTCCGCCGTCTGCCCTCCACATCCGATCCGGTCACGTCCGGGTCCGCTTTCGGCGGTCTCGCTTGCCGGACGCGTACAGCAACGTCATGAACAGCCCAATCGCAAACAGCCAGACCACCAGCCAGAGCAGTACCGATTGGACCCCACTCCCGAGCATGATTTATAAAATACTCTTCTAGTATTTAATTAATCGCACTATACCGAATGTGAATAAAATGTGAAACAGCGGATTGAGCCTTCGGTAGCCGCCTGGTCCGGTGTAAGTCAGTCTCTACACCCCTCACTACCCGCCTGTCCGTGTGGGTATCGCCTTGCACCCGTTACCACCCGAATGGGCCCGGCTGCTCACCCGTTTCGTGGTGACGGGCAGCTATTTTTATCCACGCCAGTGTAGCGCCACCCCATGACGGGAACAGCCGCAGCCGAGCCCACTGTGACGACGTTTACGTCGACTGTCGAACGGATCGAAACGACCGAAGTCGTGCTAACCGAGACCTACTTTTATGCCGAAGGCGGCGGCCAGCCGGCCGATCTGGGCACACTCGATGGCGTCGAAGTCGCCGATGTGCAGCAGCGAAACGGCGAAATCGTCCACGAACTGTCTGAACCGCCGGCGTTCGAACCAGGCGAGACGGTCGAGGGGAACATCGACACGGCGTTTCGGACGTACTGCATGCGTGCCCACACGGCCAGCCACGTCCTCTACGGTGCCGGTCGCCGGCTGTTGTCGGAGCTGGGCTACGGCGGCTTCGACATCAGCGCCTCTATCCCGGACGACGACGACGCCGATGGCGACGACTTCGGGCCGGCTATCGGCGGGAAGGTGCGCGTGGATTTCGAGACGACGACCGAAATCGACGACGCGACGCTCGTCGAACTCGAACGGCTGACGAACCGCGCTGTCTGGGAGTCTTACGACGTGAACTGGACTGAGGTCCCGCGGGCGGACGCCCTCGCCCGCGACGACGTGGCGTTCAACACGAAGACGGAGGAGGGCATCGAGGGCGACACCGTTCGAATCGTCACAATCGAGGACTGGGACGTGGCGGCCTGTGGCGGCACGCACGTCGGGAACACGCGGGAGATCGGGCCGGTGACAGTACTCGGTCGGTCAAATCCCGGCGAGGGGCTGACTCGCGTCGAGTTCGCCGTCGGCCCGCGGGCCATCGGTCAGCGGGCGACCGACCACGAGCAGTCGCGGGCCGCTGCGCGAGCGCTCGACACGAACGTCGCTGACCTCCCGGCGGCTGTCGAGGCGTTGCAGTCGGAGCGTGACGACCTCCGGGAAACCGTGTCGGCCCTCCGCGAGCAAATGGTCGAGGCCCGCATCGCGGACCTGCGGGAGACCACGGTCGAAAAAGACGGCCGGACGTGGCTTGTCGGGACCGTGTCAGGTCTCGACGCGAACGCGCTGGCTGACCGGGCGGAGTCCGTCGTTGACGACGATATCGACGTGGCCGCGCTGGTCGACGCCGACGGCCAGTACCTCGGTGTCGGCACAACCGGCGCAGTCGACGCCGGTACAGTGGTCGACCGAGTGACGACAGAGTTCGGCGGCGGTGGCGGCGGTCGGCCGACCGTCGCACAGGGCGGGGGCCTCGGTGCTGACGGGGACGACATCGTTGCCTTTCTCGAAGCCCTCCCTGGAAGCGTAGACTGAGACGGGTGACACGGGCGCTCAATCCGTCCGTTTCGCGGTTGGCTCGCTCCCGTTTTCGCGGTTGATAGCTGGGCCAGTACGTACATGCCGCCCGGCAGGAATCTCAAACCAGATACCGATGGCACATCGCATTCTCTGCGTGGACCCGGACGAGGATGTCCGTGAAACGACAGTCGACAAGCTCCAGTCGGAACTGCCGGACCGAGACCTCCGCTTCGAAACGGCCGGAACGCTGGCCGACGCGGAGCGCAAGCTCACGACGGCCACCGCAGCCGTTGTTACCGAGTACGAACTCCCCGACGGAACGGGGTTCGACCTCATCGGGACGGCCCAAACGGCCTGCCCGGACGCCGGGTGTATCCTGTACACCGACACCGACCCGGACACTATCGACACGGCGGAGCTTCGGGGTTCGATCACAGAGTACGTCGGGAAAGACTCGATTTTTGGAAGAGAGCGCCTCTCGAAACTGCTGGGCACGACTATCGACACGCGAGTGCAAGCGACGTATCCGGTCCCGCAAACCGAGACCGAGCGGCTGGCTGCGCTCCGGTCGTACGACCTCGATAATCCGGACCTGCTGTCGTCGCTGGACCGGATCACTGACCTCGCCGCCGATTACTTCGACGTTGACCGGGCCTCGATAAACATCATCAACGAGCACAGCCAGGACTTTCTGGCCTGCTACGGCGACGCGCAGGACTGGGAGTCGATGGACCGCGAGGACTCTATCTGTACCTTTACGATTCTCGAAGACGACGACGTGATGACCGTCGAGGATGTCACGGAAGACCCCCGCTTCGAAACCCGAAGCGAGACACTCATCGACATGGGCATCCGGGCGTACATGGGAGCGAACCTGATTACGTCGAACGGCCTGGTCATCGGGCCGCTGTGTGTGTACGACGACGAGCCTCGGGCGTTCTCGGCGGCCGACGAAGCGTACCTCCAGGATCTCGCCGATGTGGCGATGGACCTCATCGAACTTCACTCGCGGCTGGACGGCATCGCCGAAGGGACGGAGGGTGAGCCATGACCGCAGGGACCAGCGGCGGGTACGAGTTCGGCGACGGTATCCCGATCAACCCCATCAGCTCCGGGTCGACGGTACTGGTCGCGGGGCCGGCACTCAGCCGCGCCGAAGGGCTCGCCCGCACGCTCGTCGCGGACGGAAGTCCCGCCAGAGAGGGAATGCTGTTCATCTCGACGAACATGACCGCTGAGAAGCTCCTGAACGCCTGTCGCGAGACCCGTACTCCCTTCGACGATTCGAGAATGGGTGTCATCGACTGTAGCGGACAGGATCTCGGCAACTCCGCGCTCGGTGACCGGGTGAAGTACGTCTCGACACAGAGTGACCTGACCGGTATCGGCATGAAGTTCTCGGCGCTGTACGAGGGCCTGTACGGGTCTGTCGAGGGGGGCCGCGTTCGGACCGGACTGATAAGCCTCTCGTCGCTGTCGATGTACGTCGACCTGCGGGCGCTGTTCCAGTTTGCACAGACCGTCTCGGGTCGCATCGACAGCGCCGGCGGTCTGGGAGTGTTCGCTATCGACCCGACGACCCACGACACGAAAGCGGTCAACACACTGAGCCAGGTCGCCGACGGGCGTATCGAGGTCAGAGAATCCGACAACGGAGCGAACGATGGCGAACTCCGCGTCCGCGGCCTCCCGGACCAGCCAAGCGGCTGGCTGCCCTTCACCCTGTCTGAGTAGCAACGGGGCTCATACTGTCGGCTGTATGTCTGTGAAGAATATCGTCGCCCCATGGTGAAGAATCTCTTGAAATAGTTACAGCCGACAGTATCAGTCGCTCTGTCTCGGCGTTCCGTTGAACCGCGCGACCTCGTCCCGCAGCGCGTCCCGTTTCAGGAGGGCGAACCCGACGAGGATGCAGGCGAACCCGACGCCCGTGAAGAACGTCGGCCGCTCGCCGAGAAAGAGGAGGCCGGTCGCGGCGGCGACGACCGGCGCGGCGTAGGAGACGAGGTTGATTTCGATGGGGCCGAGCCGTTCCAGCAGGTCGAAATAAATCAGGAACCCCAGCGCACTGGCGACAACGACCAGATAGAGCAGGGCCAGCCCCGCCTCAACGGTCCACTGTATGTCGGTGACTGACTCGGAGAGGCCGGCGCTGACGCCGTGCATGAGGACGGCACCCAGAAGCATTGACCACGCCTCCATCGTCTCGATTTCGAGGTCGTCGTCGAACCGGCGGGTCAGCACGCTCCCGAGGGCGAACGCCGCCGCTGCGAGAAACACCAGGAACAGCGACACCGTTCGAGGGTCCAACAGATTGCTCGGGTCGGGGTTGCTGAGGACGCCGACGCCGACGAAGCCGACGAGCAGGCCGACGATACCTAGCGGCGTGAGCCGTTCCTCGGGGAGGAACGCCCGGGCGAACCCGGTGGTCAGAATCGGCGAGAGGCTGACGACGATAGCGGCGGCGGCGCTGGTGGTCCCCTGTTCCCCGATGAACAGGAAGATGTGATACGCCGCGATCAGTAGCGAACCGCCGATACCCACGACGATCCAGTCGGCCCGGCTCCGGGGGACCCACTGGTCTGTCACGTACACTGCGTATCCCAGCATGAGCAGGCCGGCGAGGTCGTAGCGAAAGGCCGCAAACAGCACCGGCGGGAAGTACTCCAGTCCGGCCTTGATCGCGGTAAAGGCGCTGCCCCAGGCGACGGCGAGCGCGACGAAGAGGATGGCGTTGCGGAACCGCATTTCCGGTCAGTTGGCGGCCTCGCTGTCAGCTGACTCGTCGTCCGCTGCTTCACCGTCCTCCGGTTCGTACGTCTCGGCGAGCGCGTCGAGGGCCTCGTGGTGTTCGGTGGTGTGTGGCGCGGTCAGCGGCGAGACGCTGACCTGTCCGTCGACGACGGCGCGGCGATCGGTTCCCTCGGGGTCGGGGATGTCGCCCTCGGCCATGTGCTCCCAGATGCGGTCATGGAGCGTCACGGCGTCGCCCTCCCGGACGGCGTCCATCTCGTAGAGGTGCGAGGGGCGCGTCACCGTCATCGGTGCCTCGCCCCACTCCGCGACGGGCGCGTTGACGTTCAGGTAGTCACACTGCTCGAACACGCCGGCGTCGATGGCGTGGTCGGCGAGGTACGTCGTCGCTCGGGCGGCCTCGTCGTAGCTGTCGCCGTTGGCCTCGATGTCGGAAAAGGCGGCGTCCTCGCGGACCGGAATGTACATCGAGACGGCCATCGCCGGCACGTCGAAGAAGGTCGCTTCGACGGCGGCGCTGACGGTCCCCGAGCGCCCGAGGACGTACGCGCCGAGGTTTGCCCCGCGGTTACAGCCCGCGACGACGAGGTCCGCATCCGTGACGAGTGCTTCGAGCCCCGCCACGACGCAGTCCGACGGCGTCCCCTCGACGGTGTACCCCATCTCGTGGTCGTGAACGGTCACCTCATGTGAGATGGCCCGGCCGACCGCGCTCTGGTCCTCCGCCGGGGCGACCGCGGTCACGTCGCCGACTGTCGAGAGACCGTCGTACAGCGCCCGGAGGCCGGCGCTCTCGATGCCGTCGTCGTTGGTCAGCAGAATCGTCGGCTCGTCCATACGCCCCGTCAGGCCGTCCCCGAGAAAAGCCCACCGCTACCGGGCACGGTCGATGACCGTTTCGCCGTCGACGACGACGTTGTACGCTTCTTCGTCGTCGTTCCACAGCACCAGCGCGTTCTCGAAGGACAGCAGGTCGCCGTAGTCGGCTTTCCGGAGGTCCTCGTTCAGTATCGACGACTCGGTGAGGACGGCGAAGTGGTCGACCTGCTGGCTCCCGTCCCCCAGCAGATACAGCGGATTAGCTCCCTCCCGTTCGGCGAGGTCGTGGCTGAGTTTGACACCCAGGAAGTTCACCCGGTCCGTGACGTAGTTCTCGGCGTCGGCCATCGGCGCGTGGATGCCCCGGTCCGGCGTCACGTCGTGTTTTCGCTTGCCGTCGGTTCGCAGGACGCTGTAGGCGAACTGCACATCCGTATTGACAAACTCGCCTGTCCCGCCCGCGGGGTCGTCGAGGCGTTGCTGCATCGTCGGCACCTCGATGTCCGGTTTGCGGTCGAAAGACCACGACTCGCTGTCGGGCGACTGGTGGGGCCAGAGCCGGACGGTCGGCCCGTACACCGTCGCCGGGCCACCGTCGGCTACCTCGCGCTCGACCGTTCGGAGCTGTATCGCCGTGTTGCGGTCCGCCGGGGCCAGCGCCAGCAGCGTTCCGTCGTCGGCAAGCGCTTCGACGTACCGGTAGAGGGTCGCCGCCGCGTCGTCGAGTTCGCTGAGGACGTTCCCGAAGATGATGAGGTCGTAGCCCTCGGCATCGGTATCGCCGGAATCAAGGTCTTCTCCACTGCCGTCGCCGGTTCCCGGCGACGACGGGTCGAACTCCTCGGCGAGCGCCCGGTGGATCTCCCAGCGGACGTTCTGGCCGCTGTCCTCCAACAAGTGCTCCAGCACGTCCGCGGCGGCACTCGGTTCGACGGCGTGGTAGTCCAGCAGGGCGTCGTCGGGCAGCAGGTCACGCAGCGCGAGCGCCGGGCCGCCGACACCGGCCCCCACATCCAGGACTCGAAGCTGTGACGGCAGCAGGCCGTCCGCGGCGAGGTCCGCGAGGAGGTACTTCGCCACGGCGTAGTAGTCCGGCAGGTGGTAGACGGCGTAGCCAAGCGCCGTTAGTTCGTCGTACTCGACGGCCTGGCCCTGGAGGTACCGCTCCTTGATCTCGCGGATGCGCTCCCGGAGTTCGTCGCCGCGCTCGCCGCTGTGCCAGTCCGGGCCACCCCACTCTGTCAACAGGTCCAAGACCTGCTGTTCGTAGCGGTCGGGGAACCGCTCGACGCCGTCGAAAGCCACCGAGAGGCGCCCCTCAGGTGCCGGAACGAAGGTCCCGTCGTCCTGCTCGACGATGCCCAGGTCGAACGCTTCCTCTCGAAGTACCTGTTTGACGACGGCGGGGTGGGGCTGGCCCTCGACGTATTCGTGTAGCTCCTCGGGGTCCAGCGGCCGGACGTTTCGGAGGTACTGCGCGTTCTCGCGTATCTGCTGGCGGGTGTCCTGATTCATGAGAGTTGCTCGTACAGCCCTTCGAAGGTGTCCGCGTCGGCGTCGGCTATCTGTCGGGCGGCTTCGGCGACCGCGTCCGCGCCGTCGAAGGCGTCCTGAATGTCGGCGTACACCCGCGGGTCGCCGCCGGTGACCTGCTCGACGAGATCGAACAGGCCCGCCGAAATCGGGGTCTGAAACCGGTCGGGCACGTCGGCGGCGGCCATCGCGAACGCGAGTACGGCCGCGTGGGCGCTGGCCTGGACTGTTTCCATCGCTCCGTCGTGTTCTGCCGCCGTCGTCTCGAAGCAGTCGTTCCCGGCGTCGGTGAGTGCGCCGACGACAGTCTCGGTCTCAGGTCCCGGTGCATCGGCGACGACGGCGACGTTCCCGGGCGCGTTTTCGGGGGCGAATAGCGGATGCAGACTCAATCGCTGGCCCTCGGGCATGGCCGCTCGCATTGCGGCGATGGGGCCGGCCATGCTTCCCGTCACGTCGACGATTGCGTCCGCTGCGAGCGGCGCGAACTCGTCGATAGCCGTCTCGGCGACGGGCATCGGCACCGCAATACAGACGACATCGAAAGTCTCAGTCGCGTCGCTGGCGACGGCGCGCCCGCCGACCGCGTCGGCGGCGGCCTCGGCGGCTGCCGGGTCGACATCGGTGAAAGCGACGGACGCATCGGCGTGGGCTCTGACTGTGCGCGCGAACCACCGGCCCATCGCGCCGGCACCAACGACGAGGACGTTCATCGGCCCAGCGTAGCCCGGCCCGTCTCAAAAGCCGTTCGGTCACGCGCCCGACAGCCGGGCCACCGCAGGTGACGATTCGCAGGTAGACAACCGTCGAACAGCCCGCTATCGACCGGTTTCCCCTCCTAAACGCTTATCTGTCGGCCCTGAGAGAACGGTGACATGAAGCGCGTTCGATTCCGTGATACCGCGGGGAACGTCCGGGGGGGTCGCTGGACCGTCGAGGACGGCGAGCCCGTCGTTACCGCCGCCGCCGGACCGTACGGCCGCATCGCCTTCGGCGACGAGTCCTACGACCCCGACGAGGTGGACATTCTCCCGCCCTGCGAGCCGACGAAAGTCGTCTGTATCGGGCGCAACTACGCCGACCACGCCGAGGAGATGGATTCGGACCTCCCGGACCGGCCGATGCTGTTTCTCAAGGCCCCGAACGCCGTCGCCTCCCACGGCAAGCACCTCACGCTGCCCTCGGGGAAAGAGCGCATCGACTACGAGGCCGAACTCGGCGTCGTCATCGGTGAGCAGTGCAAAAACGTCAGCGAGTCGGGCGCGATGGATGTCGTGGCGGGGTACACCTGCGTCAACGACATTTCGAACCGCGACGATCAAGAGATTGAGCAAAACTGGGTCCGCGGGAAGGCCTTCGACAACGCCTGTCCCATCGGCCCGCTCGTCGCCACACCGGAGCACGTCCCCGAGGACGCTAGCATCGAACTCCGACTGAACGGCGAGACGAGGCAGTCCTCCTCCCGTGAGCATCTCATCTTCTCGGTCCCGGAACTCATTGCGGAGATCACGTCGTACATGACGCTGGAACCGGGCGATGTCATCGCCACCGGAACACCCGAGGGCGTCGGCCCGATGGCGGACGGCGACGAGGTCGAAATCGAAATCGAGGGTATCGGGACGCTCAAACACAGCGTCAAGATCCCGTAGGCGGACCGATACGGCAAGCTTCGCGGCTTATTCGACGACGACTGCCCCCTTCATACCGAGTCCTCTGTGGGGTGCACAGGCATACAGGTAGATCCCAGTTTCGGCGAACGTGTACTCGTAGGTCGTGTCGCTGTCGGTGGCGACCGAGCCGGAGTCGAGCGGGCCATCGTCCTTCGAGATGATTTTGTGCGGGCCGGCGTTGTCGGCCCACTCCCAGACGACGGTCGTCTCCGGTGAGATCTTGAGGGCTGGCGGATCGAAGGCGAACGTGCCGCCGTTGCCCTCCGCACCGACGACGACTGTGGCTTCCGCGCTGCCGGTTTGGTCCGTGACGGTGCCGTCGAAGTTGCCCGTCGCGGCGAGCCAGTTGTCGACGGCGGGATAGCCCGAGGACTGCTGCTCTCTGACGATGACTGCGCCCTTCATGCCCTCGTCACGGTGGGGCTCGGAGACGTAGCGGTACTCGCCGACTTCGTCGAAAATGTAGTGATAGCCGGTCCCGGGCTGGGCGTTCGTCCGGCCGCTGTCGAAGGTCCCGTCGAGCGCGACGACGTTCTGCTGGCCGCCGTGGCCGGTCCAGTCCCACCGGACGTTCGTCATCGGCGAGATCTCGATGACCGGTGGATCGAACGCCAGGCCGTCGTCGGTCTCCTCGCCGACCATGATCGCCGGCTGTTCGGCCGGGCCGTACTGACGGGGGTCGCCGTCGTAGCCGTTGGCGTCGTCGAGCCAGTCGTCGAGGGACTCGGGCGTTGATTCCGGTGTCGCTGTTTCGGTGGGTGTCGGGGTCGTAGTTTCAGTCCCGTTCCCGCTGTCGCCTGCGGAACCAGTACTGCCCGAAGAGACACAGCCGGCGGTAACGGCCAGCGCTGTCAGGCCTGTGCTAGCAAGGAACTGTCTGCGAGTGGAGGGCGGTCGCATGGCAAGCTAATCGTTTCCTCTCCGTGATAGAAAAGTGGGTGTCCCCTTTCCAGATTCTGGAAACGAACGGTCGCCCTTTATCTGGTGGTGTTTTATATTCTCGACATCGGCTAGCTACCGGAACCCGGGTATCGCGGGACGCCGGGTAACCCGCAGGATTCACGTCGCTGCGCCGTCACATCGGAATCGAACGCAGAACCACCTCCGGCTGTCCCCCTGAGAGGGTCCCTCCGTGGCACACAACGACGCGAGCGAGACACAGGCGCTGTTTGACGCCCTCGCCGACCCTGACTGTCGCCACATACTCAGGGTACTCGACGAGCCGCTGCCAGCCAAAGAGGTCGCCTCGGTCTGTGACCTGCCCCAGACAAGCACGTACCGGAAGCTCGAACAACTGAGCGAGGCCGACCTGGTTGCCGAGGAGACGGAGGTGCGCGCTGACGGCCATCACGCGACCGCGTACGTCCGGGACTGTGACGGAGTGTTCGTCGGCATCGACGGCGACGGCGCGTTGGAGGTCGACGTTTTGCCGGCCGAGGAGCGGCCGAGCGACCGGCTCGCGCACCTGTGGTCTCGCGTCAGTGAGGAACTATGAACGGAGACATTCCACTCATCGTCATCGGGTTCAAGACCGTCACGGTGTTGCTCGGCGGGCTCATCACCTACTTTGCCGCTCGCGCTGCGTTGAAAACGAGGGCGACCGGACTCACGTATCTCGCCGTCGGCTTCGCGACCATCACTGTCGGGTCGCTCATCGCCGGTGTCGCGGATCAACTGTTCGGCTTACCCACGGATGTCGCACTGATTTTCGAGAACGCGCTCACTGCAGTCGGTTTCGCAGTCATCGCGTACTCGCTGTACGTCACCAGCCGCTCCGCGCTAGTAAAACGATAAAAACCGGCCGGTACCTATCGGATTATTCGACGACGACTGCGCCTTTCATGCCCAGCGCGACGTGCGGGACACAGTTGTAGAGGTAGGTGCCACTTTCCTCGAAGGTGTGCTCGTAGGTTGTTCCTTCCTCGGCGACAGCCGAACCCGAGTCGAGCGGGCCGTCGTCCTCGGAGACGACATTGTGAGTGGATCCTTCGCCGGTCCACTCCCAGACGACCGTCGTTCCGGTCGAGACCTGCACTGCAGGCGGGTCGAAGGCGAACGCGCCCCCGTTGCCCTCCGCGCCGACTGCGACAGTGACCTCGTCCTGATCGGTCATCACGACCATGGAGCCATCGAAGTTCGACGCGTCGCCGACGTAGTCCGCGACCTCGCTCGGCGCTTCGACGGTTTCCATGTCCCCGCCGCTCTCGGTGGTCTCCATCTCCTCGGCTTCAGTGGTTTCCATTTCCTCAGTTTCGGTGGTTTCCATCTCGCCGTCACCGCCGTCGCCGCTGCTACCGCCGTCACCGCCGGACCCGCCACAGCCAGCAAGCAGTCCAGCGCCCGATACGGCCGCAGTCGTGCGGATAAATGTCCGCCTGTCGAGGTCGTTTGACATGCGTCTAAAGTTATGACTGTGCACTGATAAGGCAGTCGTTTCTGTCGTTTGTCCGGGAACAATAATTGACGACAGACCTGCCCGATGACGCCACGATACCGACACAGTTCGGACCGGGATTGATGCGGATCGGTCCCCTCACTGCGTCCAATGGGAGTGTCCGTTCAGAGATGACTGTCTGGCTCCGCGGTGACCACCTCGTTCGGCGGTCCGGTCCCGTCGCTCGCCGGTCGGACGAACCAGTGCTCCTGATCGAGGCGCAGTCGTTCGCTCGCAAACTGCCGTACCACCCGCACAAACTGGTCCTACTATTCAGCGCGCTGCGACATTTCAGGAACGATCTGCGGTCGGAGGGCCGGACAGTTCACTACCACCAGGCCGAGAGTTTCGAGCGCGGACTGGCGAAACACTTCGAGACTCATCCGGACGACACGCTCGTGACCCACCGGCCACAGACCGAGTCCGCACGGAAACGACTCGAATCGCTGGTGGCCGAGGCCGGCGGCACCGTCGAGTCCGTTCCCGACGAGCGATTCATCTGCTCCCCCGCGAAATTCGACGAGTGGGCCAGTGACGGCCGCTACCGCCACGAGGACTTCTATCGGTTCATGCGCCGTGAAACGGGGTACCTACTGGATGACGGTGGCCCTGTCGGTGGCGAGTGGAACTACGACGACCAGAACCGGGAGACGCCGCCCGAGAGCTGGACGCCGCCGGAACCACCGCAGTTCGAACCGGACGAGGTGACCCAGAAGGTCATCGAATGGGTCGACGCGACGTTCGATGGGAGCTACGACGAGCGACCCTACGGCGGCGACTGGGCCGACCCCGAGCCGTTCCGCTGGCCGGTCACCCGCCGGCAGGCCGTCCGAGCGCTGGATCACTTCGTTACGAACCGACTAACCGAGTTCGGACCGTACCAGGACGCCATGCTGGACGCAGAGTGGGCGATGAGCCACAGCCTCCTTTCGACATCGCTCAACCTCGGTCTCCTTGGGCCGGCGGAGGTCATCGAGCGTGCGATTGCTGCGTATGAAGACGGCGATGCCCCGCTGCACAGCGTCGAAGGGTTCGTCCGGCAGGTGCTGGGCTGGCGTGAGTTCCTCCGGCACGTCTACCGACGGGAGATGCCCGACTTGGCCGATGCGAACCAGCTCGGCGCGAGCGAGGACCTGCCCGACTTTTACTGGGACGGAGACAC
Organism: Haloarcula terrestris; assembly: GCF_031624315.1. Lineage (NCBI taxonomy): Archaea > Methanobacteriati > Methanobacteriota > Halobacteria > Halobacteriales > Haloarculaceae > Haloarcula > Haloarcula terrestris. The sequence continues at coordinate 61,356 of NZ_JAMQOM010000003.1, forward strand.
CGACATGGCCTGCCTCTCGGACGTGGTCGACGACGTCCGAAAGCGGGGCTACTCGCACCACATCGAGCGGCTGATGGTGCTTGCCAATTTCGGGCTCATCTACGGCGTCGAACCGACCCAGCTCAATCGGTGGTTCCACGCCGGCTACGTCGACGCCTTCCACTGGGTGACGACGCCGAACGTCGTCGAGATGGGGCTGTACGGCGCGGGTGTGTTCGCAACCAAACCGTACGCCTCGTCGGCGAACTACGTCGACAAGATGAGCGACTACTGCTCGGGCTGTCCATACTACAAGACCAAGACGACCGGTGAGGGGGCCTGTCCGTTCAACGCCCTGTACTGGGACTTTCTGGACCGCAACGAGGACGCGCTCCGGTCGAATCACCGGATGGGGCTGATGTACAGCCACGTCGACAACAAAGACGAGGCGGAACTCGATGAAATCCGCGAACGGGCCGCAGAGATACGGGAGATGGCTGACGCCGGCGAGCTGTGAGTTCTCGCTGTCCCGTAATTCACTCCTCCGCCCAGTCGCCGACGGCGTACTCGCGGAGCTCCGACCGCGAGTGCCAGGTCCGGGGGCGAAGGGCCACGACGACCGCACCCAGGTAGGCGAGCGCGACAACAGCGGTGACGACCGTTCCGGGGACCATGCCGACGCTCGCGCTCGCCGGCCACGGCCCCGACTCGGCGAAGGCGGTCACGCGGATGAGCCACGCGGCCGTCACGATGGAGACCAGCGCGAGGTAGACGCGCCTGAGCCGATGGGCCAGCGCTTCCTCGAACGGGACTTTCAGCGTTGGCTGATGGTAATCGGCCCGAAGCTTCTCTCGCCAGGTGTGGTCGTCAACGTCGCTGCTGGGGTCGAGCCCCTGTGCCCAGACGTTCTGCTGGATGAGCCGCACCCGGGAGCGCCACACGTCGAACCCACGGTAGCGGTGGGCCTCGATGCCCAGGAACGCGGCCAGCGCGACGAGGCCGACGAGGATGAGATAGTGGGGGTTCCCCGGGTCCGAAAAGGCCCAGGTGAGGATGGCGGCGATGACGGTCACGGCCCAGTTCGTGGTGCGGTCGAGTCGCTCCCGCCAGCGGGTCATCCGGTGGACCTCGCCCCGATAGAGGTGGGCCATCGACGAACTGGGCCCCATCTCCCGTTCGAACAGGCCAGCACCGAGTCGGCGCTCTTGCTCCCCGTCCGGCGTGAACTGGTCCTCAGTCATCTTCGACGCGCTCCCCGAACTTCCGGCGGAAGTCACTGATGAGCTGCCCCATCATCGCGTAGTAGTCGTTGAGTTCCCGCTGCATCTGGTCGGCCACGTCGTCCGGGTCGGCGGCGTCGTAGACGTGGTGGTAGCCGCTCCCCTCGCCGCTGACCTGCTCTTGCACCACGAGGTCTGCGTCGAGGAGGCGCTGCAGTGACCGGTAAACGGTCGTCCGTTCACGCTCGACCTGCGCAGCGAGTTCGTCCACAGTCACCGGCTCGTCAGTCTCGACGAGTCGCTCGAAGCAGGCCCGGTCGAGGTCGGTGAGGTCGTGGAAACACTCCAGTAGGTAGTCACACTCGAACTCCTCGGACAGCATCGTGCGGATCGGTTCAGGCATGTCGAAACCTTCCCGACGGGTCGCTGATAGTGGTATCGTTCACGCCGGCTCCTCCGTTGGGTGCCCCGCCTCGCTCGACAGCGACCGGACATACCCCTGCAGGTACGCGCCGACGAACATTCCGAGGACGCCATAGAGGATCGGGAGGTTGCCGACACCGAGGCTCGCGTACGCCGCGCCCGGACAGATGCCCGAGAGGCCCCAGCCGACGCCGAATATTCCACCACCGATGACGACGTTTCGGTCCATCGTCTTCAGCCGCTTGCCGAACTCGGTCCCCGTCAGTGGGGCGCGACGGCCGGTCCGACTCAGAACTGCGAAGGCCGTCCCGGCGACCAGACTCGCCCCGCCCATCACGAACAGGAGGCCAAGATCCGCAAGCTGGAGAAATCGGAGAACGACTTCCGGTCGGTACATCTGGCTGAGGCCGAGGCCGAAACCGAACACGACGCCACCGACCAGTATCGCGGGCATGAACAGCGGATGGCGGCCGGCGTCGCTCACGGCGTCACCCCCAGTGCCTGCACGGTCAGCGCCGTGCCGATGGCGATGCTCACGAAGACACCGACGTTGAGCAGCGACGCCTCCGAGAGGGAGCCGACGCCACAGACGCCGTGGCCGGAGGTACACCCTTTGCCGACCCGGGTCCCGACGCCGACGAGGACACCCCCGCCGAGCAGTCGCCACCACTGCACGTCCGTCGTCCAGCCGAACTCGCCGAATGCGAGGCCGTACAGCGCGCCGCCGAGCACGATTCCCAGCGTGAACACGACCCGCCAGTCGCGGGTCGCAGTGAAGCGGAACTGCTGGAACCGCGGGCGGTCCGAGACATACGACAGCGTCGATTCGAGGAACGTGCTCGCGCCGGCGGTAATACCCGTCGCCCCGTAGATGATGACGGTCCCCGCGCCGATGAGTACGCCACCGAGGAGGTAGTGGGCAATACCGTTCGGGAGCAGCGTCTCCGGCCCCATCTCAGTCCCCTCGCATGGTGTCGGCGCTGGCCGCGCAGTTGTTCGGCCCCCGCTCCAGTTCGGCGACCAGGTCGTCGGCGACCTGCTGTTCCCCGAGGTTCGTGGCGATAATCTCCTCGTAGTTGGTCGGCCGCGGCGGCATGTCACCCAGCACACGCTCGACGAACGCCGCCCGCTCCAGCGTGAGCACGTCCAGCGAGTCCACGATATCGCCCAGCCTGGCCGTGAAACTGCCGTCGGCCGCGCGGGGCGTCCCGTCGCTCGCATGCCCTGGGGCAACGACCGTGGCTTCGGGCAGCGAGAGGACGCGCTCCTGCAGTGTTTCGTACAGTTGGCTCGCGGCGTCGGGTGCCCCCTCGTCGCCGTCTTCCAGGTCCGGCCGAGCGACGCTCTCGACGAACAGTCCGTCACCGGTCAGCAACACCGTGTCCTCGACCAGGAACGAGGTCATCCCGCTCGTGTGGCCGGGCGTGTGGACCGCCTCGATAGCGACCGACCCGACAGATATCGTCTCGCCGTCGGCAATCGTCTGGTAGGGACTCTCGTAGTCAAGGCCCCGTTGGACCGCGCCGGCGGGGACCATCGTTGGAACGCCGTGGTCGCGCTGGAGTGCCCGGACCCCGCTGACGTGGTCCGCGTGGACGTGTGTGTCAACCGCGGCGACCAGGTCCGCGCCGTGGTCGGCGGCGGCCGCGACGTAGTCGTCAGCGAAGGCCCGGAGCGGGTCGACGACGACCGCTTCGTCTCCGGAAACGACGAGATAGGAGAGACACCCCGAGGCAGGGCGGTGGAACTGAACGACGGTTGCGGCCGTATCCACGTCGAGTTCCGTCGACGTGAGCACGCGTTCCCATCCCGCCATGCCGTCCGCTACGGCGATGACATCGTCAACTCCGGCGTCGTCGAGGCGGTCAGCCACGAATCGGCTGGATTCTCCCTTTGCACAGACCGTGTACAGCGGCCGTGCATCCGGAAGCGCAGCGAGACTGTCGTCCGTCACGCCGTCGAGGAACTCGTAGTACGGGACGTTCGCGAACTCGACGCCCGGCCCGTCGATTCGCCAGTCGTCCACCGAGTCCGGCGCACGCGTGTCCAGGATACCAATCGGTTCGCCGTCTGCGAGTTGCTGGGCCAGTGCCACCGGCGCTATCGTTTCGACTGTCTCCGGAATCTCGAACGGTTTGTCGGTCATTCTGTACGCTCTGTATCCGCTAGCCGTACAAAAAGGCATTGGTAGAATTGTACAAAATACACAATACCAAAACAAACATTGTCCTACTAGGTGCCGGAATAGCGAGAATTTCTCGACATCTGTAGCCAAAGGACTTATTCGACCGCACAATATATTGTGTGCTGAGTACAATCCAATGGCAACCAACAACGACGAACTGACTGTTGCGAAGACGCTGGATGTGAAAGGGGCGTCGTGCCCGATGCCTGTGGTCAAGACGAAACAGGCCGTCGACGACCTGGCAGTCGGCGAAGTGCTGGAAGTCCTGGCAACGGACGCCGGCAGCGTCAGCGATATCGCGGGCTGGGCATCGACGCTCGATTCCGTCGTCCTACGCGAGCAGACGGAGTCTGAGGACGACGGAACGACTGTCTATCACCACCGCATCGAGCGGGTGGACGCATGAGCAGCGACGCGGCGACGGACGAGCAGTCGCTCCAACAGCGCGTGGCCGACCTGGAATCCGAGGTGGCGGCGCTCGGTGTGGATGAGCCGACGCGAATGACGATCATCGCCACGAAAGGCTCACTCGACATGGCCTATCCGCCGCTCATCCTGGCGAGTACGGCCGCCGCCTTCGGCTGGGACGTGACGGTGTTCCACACCTTCTGGGCGCTGGACATCCTCCACGAGGAGCGCTCACGCGAACTTCAGGTCAGCGCCGTCGGCAATCCGAGTCTGCCGATGCCGAACATCCTCGGGGCGCTCCCCGGCGGTGACTCGCTGACCACCTGGTACATGAACAGAGAAATCGACGCCAACGGGACGCCGAGGATTGAGGAACTCGTCGAGACAGCGCTCGATATGGGCGTCGACCTGCAGGCCTGTGAGATGACGACGGAACTGTTCGACTACGAGACCGACGTGTTCTACGACGGCGTCACGACCGGGGTCGGCGCGGCAACGGCGCTTGAGCACATGGCCGACGCCGACATCCAGCTACTCGTCTAGTTCGGGCGCGTCGGCCGCCCTGCGCTGTTGCATTTCGTGGCGGGTGAACTGTGGCGTCGCCAGCGCCGGCCCGCGGCGTCGGCGGAACGACCACCCGAGAACCCCGAGCACCGCCGCGCTCCCGCCCAGCGCAAGTCCGGCGGCCTCCAGCCCGCTCACGGTGTAGAGATACGCACTCAGCGGAATGCCCGCGCTGGCGACGATACCCAGCAGGAGCCGCTTGGCGAGTACCCGGCTCAGCCCGTCGCTGTCCTCTAAGACCGTTTTGACGAGCAGTTCCTCGCGCTCGGCCCGGTCGAGTGCATCCTCTAGCTTCGGCGCGGTCCGAACTGCCGACCGGGTCGAGCCCGTCACCGTCTCCCGGATCTCCGTCTTGATCTGCTCTCTGACATCATCGCCCGCTCCCTGCTCCATGACGTACTCCGAAATGATCTCGATGAAGTCGAACTCGGGGTCGAGGGTCCGGCAGACCCCCTCAAGCACCGTCGTCACGCGGACCACCAGCGCCAGGTCCTGTGGCAGGCGCATCGGGAACTCATACAGTTGTGCCTCGAACTGGCCGACCAGTTGCTCGACGCGGTACTCGCTGATGTCCTCGCCGCGGAACTGCTCGATGACGATGTCGAAGGCCTCCCGCATCACGTCCCGGTCGGCCATCGGGTCCAGCGCGCCCATCTCGACGAAGGCGTCCATCACGCGGTCCACGTCGTCGGTCGCCAGGCCGACGTAGAACTCCAGCAGTTGGTCCTGGGTTTTGGGGCCGAGATAGCCCGTCATCCCGAAGTCATAGAAGACGAGCGTCCCGTCGGGCTGGACCGCCAGATTGCCGGGATGGGGGTCGGCGTGAAAGAGGCCGTCCTCCACGATCATCTGGATGTACACCTCCTCAAGCCGGCGGACGAGTGCCGGCCGGTCGATGCCGAGTTCGTCCAGTCGCTCCACATCGTCGATTTTCACGCCGTCGATGTATGTCATCGTGAGCACGCGGTCCGTCGAGTGGCTCCCGATGAGTGCCGGAATGGCGATGTCCTCGTCGGCCGCGAAGTTGTCGCCGATCTCCCGGAGCATCCGCGCCTCGTGGCCGTAGTCCATTTCCCGGCGGACCGTCGCCGCGAACTCCTCGGTGAGATTCTCCAGCGTGAACGCCTGCCCGGGGTCCGCGCCGTAGGTGAGTATCGGCAGCAGCGTCGACAGCACCCGCAGGTCCGACTCGACGCGCGTTCTGATATTGGGTCGGAGCACCTTCACCGCGACCCGCTGCCTGTCGATCCGCGCTTCGTACACCTGTCCCAGTGAGGCCCCGGAAATCGCCGTCGTGTCGAATTCATCGAACAGCACGTCGACATCGTCGCCCAGTTCCCGCTCGATGACGGGCTCGATGGTCGCCCACGATTCCGGCGGGACGTTGTCCTGGAGCTCCGAGAGCACGTCGACGTACGCCCGCGGCAGGGCGTCGGGCCGGGTCGACAGCATCTGCCCGAGTTTGATAAAGGCCGGACCCAGATTGACGAAGGTGTCTTTCAGGTAGCGAGCGCGCCGCATCTGCGTCTCGGGAGTCGCTGTCCGGGACCGGCCGAACAGGAGGAACCGCTTGCGGTCCCGACCCCACTCCCACAGCAGCGGGACGAACTGCCAGACGATGACGAGTGCGCGCCAGAGCGCCCGGAGCCGAACGCCGACCCCTGTCGGCTGTGACACTGGCTGTCCCGTCGGCTCGTCGGCGACACGCTCCTCAGCAGTCACTGTTCGCAAGTGAGGCCCGGCGACAAATGAGTCTGCTGGAGACGGCTCCCGATCAGCGACGCAGGAAGCCCAGCAGGCGATACTCCGAATCCGGTTTGTACCGGCGGAACGCGAGGCTGTTGGCCAGCACTGATACGGACGATGCGGCCATCGCAACGGCGGCAAGCACCGGCTGGAGCAGCCCCAGCGAGGCCAGCGGAATCATCACCGTGTTGTAGCCCAGCGCCCAGAAGAGGTTCTGCTTGATCTTCCGGAGCGTTGCCTCGGAGATCCGGATGGCCTTCACCACGTCGGCGGGATCGTCCCGGAGCAACGTCACGTCGCCGGCCTCGATAGCAACGTCGGTCCCGGAGCCGATGGCACAGCCGACGCTCGCGGCAGCCAGCGCTGGCGCGTCGTTGACGCCGTCGCCGACCATCATCGCCTGGTCGCCGTCGCCCTGGAGCTCGTCGACGGCGTCGGCCTTGTCCTCGGGCAGTACGTCGGCCATCACGTTGTCGGGGTCGATACCGACTTCCTCGGCGACGGCGCGGGCGGTCCGCTCGTTGTCGCCGGTGATGAGCCAGACGCCCAGCCCGCGCTCTCGGAGGCCGCTGACAGCGGCCTTCGCGGACTCCTTGACCGTGTCGGCGTCGGCGACGATACCGATGAGGCGGTAGTCCGGGTCGCTATCGCTCTCGGTGCCGTCGCCCCCCGCGTCCTCGGCCAGCGCGACCAGCATCGCCGTCTTGCCCTCGCGCTCCAGCGCATCCATTCGCTCCGCTGTCGGTCCGATATCGACGCCGGCTTCGGAGAGCAGTTTCCGGTTGCCGACGAGGACGCGGCCGTGGCGCGTCGTCGCCTTCACGCCCTGGCCGGGGACGTTCTCGAACTCGTCGGGGTCCTCGACATCGATACCGCGCTCGCGTGCGCCCTCGACGATGGCCTCGGCCAGCGGGTGCTCGCTGGCGTGTTCGGCAGTCGCGGCGACTTCGAGGACAAAGTCCTCGCTCAGTTCGCGCTCGGGCTTGAGCGTCCCGCCGTCGGCGGCCGGGCCGACGACCTCGACATCGGTCAGTTCCATCTCGCCTTTCGTCAGCGTCCCCGTCTTGTCGAAGACGACGGTGTCGACCTCGTGGACCCGTTCGAGTACGTCGCCGCCCTTGAACAGGACGCCGTTGCGCGCGCCGATTGCCGTTCCGACCATCGTCGCGGCGGGCGTCGCTAATCCGAGTGCGCAGGGACAGGCGATGAGCACTGCGGAAGCGAACACGACGACGGCGAACTCGCTCACGCCGACGCCGGCCGGCCCGCCCGCGGCCAGCCCCCACAGTGGGAGCGCATCGACGACGGCCGCCAGCGTCTCCGGCGCGACTGCCCACAGTACCGCCCAGAGGACGGCGTTGCCGATGACCGCCGGCACGAAGTACGCGGAGATGCGGTCGGCGACGTTCTGGATGTCGGGCTGGCGGGACTGGGCCTGCCGGACCCGCTCGGCGATCTGCTGGATGGCCGTCTCGGAGCCGACCTTGGTCGCCTCGATTTCGAGGACGCCGTTCTGGTTCACCGTCGAGCCGATGACCTCGTCGCCCTCACCTTTCTCGACCGGGACGGACTCGCCGGTCACCATCGACTCGTCGACAGCCGAGTCGCCGCCTACGACGACGCCGTCCGTCGGAATCTGCTCGCCCGGCCGGACTTTCAGCCGGTCGCCGACCTCCACCTCGTCGACAGGGATTTCCTCCTCAGTGCCGTCGTCGCGGACGACCGTCGCCGTGTCGGCCTCCATCTCTAGCAACTGTTGGATGGCGGCCCCGGCCTGGCTCTTCGAGCGTGCTTCGAGGTAGTTGCCGAGCGTGATGAACATGAGAATCAGCGCGGCCGTATCGAAGTACAGCCCCGTGCTCGCGATGAGGTCCGCCAGCGCGACCACGGAGTAGACGTACGCCGTCGATGAGCCCAGCGCGATGAGTACGTCCATGTTGGCCCGGCCGTTGTTGACTAGTGCCTTGTAGGAGTTCTCGTAGAAGGGCTTGCCGAGCAGAATCTGGACCGGCGTCGCCAGTGCGAAGGCAATCCAGCCCTGCGGAACTCCCAGAATCGTCTCGCGGATGAGGCCAAGCGAGAACAGGTGATCCGCCATGAACAACAGGAGCGGCACAGAGAAGACGGCTCCGAACAGCGTGAGTCTGAGCTGTTTGCGTGTCTCCCCGTTTCGCGCGGCGGCGCGGCGGTCAGCGCCGGACTGTTCGCCGCCGGAGGCGTCGCTCCCGTCGTCGCCGCCTTCCCCCTCTCTAACGGGCGTGTAGCCCGCAGATTCGATGGCGTCGTAGAGGTCTGCACGCGATACGTCGGCCGGGTTGTACGTGACCTGGGCCTCGTCGGTGGCGTAGTTCACGTCGGCCTCGATAACGCCCGCAGTTCCTTCCAGTGCTTCCTCGTTGGTGTCCGCGCAGTTCGCACACGACATGTCGGTGATGCCGACGGTCACCGTCTCCGTCGCCACGTCGTAGCCCGCGTCCCGGACGGCGGCGACGATGTCGGCCAGCGATACCACGTCGGGGTCGTACTCGACGCTGCCCTCGTCGGTGGCGTAGTTCGCATCGACGGACGCGACGCCGTCGAGTTGGTCCACCGACTCCTCAATCGTGCCCGCGCAGTTGGCACAGCTCATCCCTGTCAGTTCGAGCCGGGTGGTCCGGTTGCTCATCTTGCCTTACTGTACGGCCCCCTCGTTCATGCGGTTTGTCCCTTCAATTCGAAGGCCAAACCACCCGTTTAGTTTGGGTCTAAACTCATATCGGCAGTAACTTCGCAATCTAAAGTGACGTTCGCAGTTCAGGCCCCGTCTTTCAGTGACTCGTACTGGTCGACGAACCGCTCCGCACAGGAGCCACAGCAGAAGTAGTACCGCTCGCCGTCGAGCGTCCGCTGTTCGCCCTCCTCGTCGACGGTGTTGCCACACTCCGCACAATCAGGTGCGAACTCCGCCGCGCCCAGGCCGGCGGTCCAGTCGCTGTCCGCGATCATCCGGACTTCGTAGCTGTCCACGGCCTCAAGGTCGACGTGGTCGGCGAGGAGTTCGCTGGCGTCGGACTGGGGGACGGTCGCCACCAGAACCACGCGGCCGCTGGCGGTCCGGTACACTCGTTCGACGGATTCGGCGTCGCTGACCGCCGACGTGATGTCGGCGGCCCGCCCCGGTTTCGCGTCTATCTCGATCAGAACCGGCACGCCGGCCTGCAACAGTGAGCGGTCGACATCGACAGTAAACCCCTGTATCAGTCCCATCTCGGAGAGTCGGTCGACGCGGTCGGAGACCGCCGGCGGCGAGAGGCCGACACGCTCGGCGATGTCGCTGTAGGGTCGCCTCGCGTCTTCGAGCAAGAGTTGGAGGATCTCGTGATCGGTGTCGTCGAGCCCGGGCATATCGGACCAACTTCGAGCGCCGGTTTATGCGTTATGCCCGCCTGTCTCTGTGGCTACACGCGGCACAGAGGGTGGGTAGTAGTCTGTATTAGACTAATCTAATCTGTTCCTTAGATACTAACTATTATATACTTCTACGATAGCAATTCACATATGATGCATATCGAACTCTCCAGCGAGCCATCGGGTGGACTCACCCGCCGGCAGGCCCTCGGTGCCGGAGCGGGCGTTCTCACGAGTGGATTCGCCGGCTGTCTGACCGGCGGCGGGGCCGAAGCGTCCACAAGCGACGGCAGCGCGACCGGTGCGGACGGGCCGGTCGCGGTCGCGTCCTTTTTCAGCTTCTATGACTTCGCCCGTGAGGTCGCACGTGGGACGCCGATAACGGTCAAGAATCTCATCCCGACTGGATTGCACGGCCACGGCTGGGAGCCGGACGCCAGCATCACGCGAGAGATCATCGACGCGGACGCGTTCATCCACGTCGGCCCGGACTTCCAGCCGTGGGCGGACCGGGCGATCCAGACCCTCGAAGACGACGACGTGGATACCGAACTCATCAACGTCCGTGCGGGCGTCGAACTCGAATCGCTCGCGGCGAGCCTCGACCGCGACGAGGAAGGCGTCGGACAGAACCGGGCCAGAGACCCCCACTTCTGGCTTGACCCCCAGCGCGCGAAGCAGTCGGTCGACAACATCACCGAAGGGCTGGTCGCGCTCGCACCGGACGCCGAAGCCACGCTCCGGGACAACGCCGAGACGTACAAATCGGCGGTCCTCGACCGCATCGACGCGGACTACGCCGAGATCTTCGACCGGGCCAACCGGAACGTGGTCCAGCTCGCGGCCCACAACGCCTTCCAGTACATCGGGACCCGGTACGGTGTCACCATGCGACCGCTCGTGGTCAACCTCGCTGCCAGCGGTGACGTGAAACCGTCGGATATCACCGAGGCGAAGGCGGTCATCGAAGAGAACGATATCCGGTACATCGGGGCCGGCGTGTTCGAAACCCGGAAGCCGGCGAGGCAGTTGCTCGCCGAGACAGCAGTCGAGGCCTACTACCCGGTGACGCCCTATGCCGGCGTCCGCGAGGAGTGGGTGGCAAACGACTGGGGCTACGAGGAGATCGCTTATCAGATAAACATGCCGACGTTCGAGGTCGTTCTGGGCAATGTCGCACCCGAAAACGCGGGTCCGGACGGCTGGAACGAGACCTGGCGGAACTTCGAGTGATGGTGTCGATGCGCTCCCACCACCGAAGCGACACTGACGAAGCGCCGACAGAGACGACCGAGAGCGAGTCGCCCGTTATCGAACTCACGGACGTGTCGTTCGGCTACACCGCCACGCCGGTCGTCGAAGACATCAGCGTCAGTATCGACCCCGGGGAGTACGTCGCCGTGGTCGGCCCGAACGGCTCGGGCAAGTCGACGCTCATGCGACTGCTGCTCGGGCTGCTGGAACCGGACGCGGGCACCGCGGAACTGTTCGGCGTCGATGCGACGGCGTTCGACGACGGGGCCAGAGTCGGCTACGTCGCACAGCGCGCTGGCACGGGCCAGGACATGCCGATAACGGTCCGCGAAGTGGTGAAAATGGGACGGTTCCCACACGTCGGGTTCGGTCGGCTCTCCGCGGCCGACTGGCGCATCGTCGACAAGGCCATCGAAACGGTCGGGATGACGGGCTTCGCCGACAGGCGAATCACCAACCTCTCCGGCGGGCAGCGCCAGCGAGCGTTCATCGCCCGGGCGCTGGCGGGCGAGGCCGATCTGCTCGTCCTGGACGAGCCGACCGTCGGCGTCGACACTGAATCGGTCGACGCTTTCTACGAACTACTCGATGTCCTCCACGCCGACGGCATCACCGTCCTGCTCATCGAACACGACCTGCAGGCCGTCACCGAACACGCGGAGCGCGTCATCTGCCTGAACCGTGAGATATACTTTGACGGCCCGTCGGCGGAATTCACCGACAGCGCGGCGCTGGCCAGGGCGTTCGGGACGGGCGCGCAGTCACTGACCGGAGGGGGCGGATGACACTCGCGTTTGCTTCCGGTGGCGTCTACGAGGTGTTCCTTCCGGTCCTCGAACTGTGGTACTGGCTCCTGACACAGCTCTACCATCTGACCGGGCTGGAGCTCATCAGCCCCGAGTACACCTTCATGTACCGGGCGATACTGGTCGGGCTGTGCGTCGGTGTCATCGCGCCGCTCATCGGAACGTTCCTCGTCCACCGCCAACTGGCGCTCATCGGGGACGCGCTCGCCCACACGGCCTTCGCCGGCGTCGCCGTCGGGCTGTTTCTGAACGGCGTTTTCGAACTGGGCGTCTCGCCGTATCTCACCGCCGTCGTCGTGGCCGTCATCGCGGCCTTGCTCATCGAACTCATCTCCGAGGCGACCGACGCCTACAACGACGTGTCGATGGCGATTGTCCTCTCGACCGGATTCGCTCTGGGGACGGTCCTCATCAGCCTCAACGCCGGCGGACTGGCCGTCGGTATCAACCAGTACCTGTTCGGCAACCTCTCGACGGTGTCGGCCGAGAACGCGGTCATCATGCTCGGGCTGTTCAGCGTCATCGTCGGGACGGTCGCACTCACACGCAACCAGTTGCTGTACGTCACGTTCGACGAGACTGCCGCCGCCGTCTCCGGGCTACCGGTCGCCTGGTACAACCGGATCATGGTGATGCTGACGGCGCTCGTCGTCGTCGGTGCGATGCAGATTATGGGCGTCATCCTCGTCGCGGCCATGCTCGTTGTCCCGGTCGCCGGCGCGACACAGGTTTCACGGAGCTTCTCGGAGTCGCTGTTGGTCTCGATTGTGCTGGCGGAACTGGCCGTGGTACTCGGCATCGGGGTTTCGTACTACGCCGGTGCGACCGCCGGCGGCGTCATCGTCCTCGTTGCAGTGGGCATCTACGTTCTCGCGGTGCTCGCCGGGAAGCTCCAGCCGTTAGCCGCCACGGAGGAGACGCGGGAACTCGACAGCATCGGCCGGGACTGAGAGTAGGGGTTCCCCTGGGCGGTTACGAGCGGGACGACGGCACAGAGCTTTTCAGGCACCCATCTGCGCCGCGATGGCCGAGACCATCGTCTCCCACAGCGAGACCCCCATCGTCACGCTCAGGGCGAAGTCCGCGGCGAAAAACAGGAACAGTCCCGCGCCGACGAAGTGGGCCGTTCGAAGATTGAACCGGTGGGCGAAGCGGTGGAAGAAGAGGGCGTTGGCGAGGCTCACCGGGATGATGGCGAGCATCTCGCCGGCCCAGATGGCGCTCCCGTAGGCGCTGTACTGGGCGGCGAGCGTGATCGTGATGAACTGGGTCTTGTCGCCGAACTCGCCGAAGGCCATCATCGCGAAGATGGGCAGGAACCCCCCGAGCTTGTTCGGGACCTGCCAGTCGACAACGGGGACGCGAACGTCGAGTTGCCCGCCATCGGTGGCGAAGCCGGACGCGGGTTCCTGTTGGTCCGTGTCGGCCGCCGGCGCACTGCGAACCAGCAGGATCGCGAAGACGAGGAACATCACGGCAGTGAGGCTTTCGAGGACGATACCGGGCAGTACCGACGTGATCGCGGAGCCGAACCAGATCTCCAGTGCTGTCCAGCCGGCGAACGCGGTGCCCGCGGCGCTGACGACGAGGAACGGATTGAATCGTGTCGACAGGCCGGCGATGATGAACTGGACTTTCTCGCCGGGGAGGACCGCGAGCTGCGCACCGGCCGCTATCGCGACGACCGTCAGCCACGTCACGTCGCTCACACTTGGCTCACTCCGTCTTCGCCACGTGCGTCCGGGGCGCGGACCTGAATCGCGTCGGCGATGTGGTCCGGTAACGACACCGATGACCCGCTCTCAAGCCGGACCGTCACCATCCCGATTGGGGCGACTTCCTCGACGGTCAGCACTGTCCCCGGTGTGATGCCGGCATCGGAGAGGTACGTGAGTTCGTCGGGGTCCCGGTCTCGGACCCGCGCGACTTCGAGTCGGCCCCCTTCCCCGTGTTCCGACAGCGCCGTCACGGAGTCGTCGTCTATCGGGTCCAGCGAATCGCTGGGGATCGGGTCACCGTGTGGGTCGAACTCCGGTTCGTCGAGCACGGCCGCGACCCGGCGCTCGAACTCCTCGCTGATGTGGTGTTCGAGCACCTCGGCCTCCTCGTGGACCTCTGTCCAGTCGTAGCCCAGCTGCTCGGTCAGGAACGTCTCAAGCAGGCGGTGGTGGCGGATGATCTCCAGGGCCACCGTCTCGCCTTCCGGCGTCGTCCCCACGCCCTTGTACTTCTCGCGTTCGACGAGTCCACGGTCGGCCAGCTTCTCGACCATACTGGTGACCGTCGGTGCCGTTACATCGAGCGCTTCGGCGATAGTCGACGGAGAAATCGGCGGGTCGCCGTCCCGCTCTAGACGATAGATGGCCTTCAGGTAATCCTCCATCTTGGCACTCAACATACACCAAATTAGACGTATCTAACCCAAAAGATTGGCGGTTCCAACAACTTTGTTCGCGTCGGTCACAGGCTGCTGGCACCGATTACTCGTCTGCGGCGTACGTTTCACGTCGGTAGCGGGTCAACAGCCACAGGAACAGATAGCCGATCGCACCCAGTACAAACAGCGTCGCGGGAATGAGAAAGGGGCCGAACGTCCGAACGAGCGTCTCGATTCCCGACACACCGACCATATCTCGGCTATGGACGGTAGCCTGATAAACCGCAAGGGTCTGGCGACCCGGGCGTTTTGACTGAGTCGGCCGATGCTTTCGGAGACTGTGGCGCAAAACCGAAACAGCGTGCCCGAGCCCGGTCAGTCCCGATCAGATGAGGTCCTGGTCTTCGAGCGACGACATGACATCGTCGACGAAGTCGTCGACGCTCTCGTAGGGGAACTCCCCGTCCAGCTTCGTGTTCAGTTCCATCGCCGTCATCGAGAAGTCGCCGGACTCGAACTTCGTGGACGGGCCGCTGGGCAGCGCCGGGACGAGATCCATCGGACTGGAGATCGGGTAGTCTGCTTCCTCGAACGCCTCGACGAACTGCGAGCGCAGGTCTTCTTTGTCTACCATGCGCGGACGTTGTGCAAGAATTAGTATAAAAGGTTCGACATCGGTACACTTTCCCATTGTTTTGAGTTTACTCGGGCTACAACGTTGATGGGGCCTCGCACCGTTGGGACGGTATGCAGCGGCCCTCCCGACGGCGATTCATTCAGACCGGACTCTTGACAGTTGTTGGCCTCGCTGGCTGTGCCACGCCCGGAAACTCCGGCAGCGACGAAACGGACACTGGCAACGGCGGGGTGGGAACCGATGGGGCGGCGACCGGGAGCGACGGCACAGCGGCGGGCGACCTCGCCGATCTCGAACTCGGCGTGGAGACACTCGCTACCGGGTTCACCTCGCCGGTCGGCGTGTCAGTCCCAGCGGAGGGGACCCTCTACGTCGTCGATCAGCCCGGTCAGTTGTACCGGGTCACCGACGGCGGCGACCTCGAAGTGGCGCTCGATATCCGTGACCGCGTCGTCGACGTGAGCGGCTACGACGAACGCGGACTGCTCGGGGCCGCGTTCCACCCTGACTTCGACGGGAGCGGTCGGGTGTTTCTGCGATACAGCGCCCCGCGGCGCGAGGGGACGCCCGATTCGTATTCACACACGTTCGTGCTGTCCTCGTTTCAGGTCAGCGACGGCTCGTTCGACCCCGAGTCCGAGCGCACGGTACTTGAGATTCCACAGCCACAGGCCAACCACAACGCGGGGTCCATTGCGTTCGGCCCGGACGGGTACCTCTACGTCGGCGTCGGCGACGGCGGCGGTGCGAACGACCAGGGCACGGGCCACGTCGACGACTGGTACGACGCCGTTCCGGGCGGGAACGGGCAGGACGTGACCGAGAATCTGCTGGGGAGTATCCTCCGGATCAATGTCGACACCGGCGGCGACTCGCCGTACGCGGTCCCCGAGGACAATCCGCTGGTCGACGGTGACGGCCTCGGCGAACAGTACGCCTGGGGCTTTCGCAATCCCTGGCGTTTCTCTTTCGGCCCGGGCAGCCGCCTGTTCGTCGCCGACGTGGGACAGAACGAGTACGAGGAGGTGAACGTCGTCGAACGCGGCGGGAACTACGGCTGGAACGTCCGCGAAGCCACGCACTGCTTCGGAGCGGAGAACTGCCCCGGCGAGACGCCCGACGGCGACCCGCTCATCGACCCGATCATCGAGTATCCCCACGGGGGAGCGTCGGTGTCCGGCATCTCCGTCATCGGCGGCTACCTGTACGATGGGGACGCTGTGCCCGCACTGCAGGGCCACTACGTGTTCGCCGACTGGCGGGCCGACGGGCAGCTATTCGTCGCACGGGAGCGCGACGACGGTCTGTGGCCGGTCACGGCGGTACCCGTCGCTGACGATGGCTTCGGCTCGAACGTCCTTTCGTTCGGTCGAACGACGGCAGGGGAACTGCTCGTCTGTACGACCGATGCCGGCGGCGTCAGCGGTAATAGCGGTGCTGTACACCGTATCAGACAGGCGTAGCTCGGCGTATCGGGGTGCCGTCGCGGCGGTCCCGCTTCGCTACCGGACCCGTCGGTCGTCGTCCGTATCGCGCCGGGCCATCCGTTCGGCCGTCTCGCGGTCCGTCTCGACGCCCTGATCGTGTTCGCTACGGATCAGCGCGTACAGGACCAGCGGCGCGGCCAGTGCGAACAGCAGGACCACGACGAACAGCCCAGTCACGGCAGGCATCGTCAGCCGAGGAAGATATCCGCCAGGTCACTACCTGCGGACCCGGTGTCCCGGTACAGTTCCGAGTAGCCGCAGTTCGTACACGTGACGACCTGGAACTGGTTGGTCTGGATGTCGAACATCTTCGAAAGGCCGCCGCCGGTGGTCGAGATGCTACCCACGTCAGTGCCGGTGTGGCCGCATTTCGGACAGCCGCGCTCGTCGTCTTGCGGTCGCGTGTTGGAGGGCATTGCACGCGGTTGTTCAACCGCCAGCATAACAAATCTGGTGCCACCGTGAGACGTACCCAGCCACCTGCCAGGCTCTTCACAGTCGGCTGCTGCTATCTGTCATGTCGTCCCGTCGTTGAGAACGAGGCGGGCGAACGTAATGGTGCACTATGCCAGTTCCCACCCGCCTCAACGGAGAGAAACGCCCCCGTTATTTGTTTGTTATGAATCCCCCAAAGTTGCGGGCCTCAGTCGTCGGCCGGAATCGGGTCGCCGTGGGACACCTCGTCGCCGAGCAGGGCCATGAACTGCGCGAGCCACTCGGGGTGGTCGGGCCAGGCCTGGCCGGTGACGAGGTTGCCGTCGGTGACGACCTCGTCGACCCACGAACAGCCGGCGGCCTCGCACTCGGCGCGACAGGCCGGGTACGAGGTCATCTCGTAGCCGTCGAGCACGTTGGCGGCGGCGAGGATCTGTGGTCCGTGACACAGCGCCGCGACGGGTTTGTCTTCCTCGAAGAAGTGTCGTACTGCGTCCAGCACCGCGTCGTAGGTCCGCAGATACTCGGGGGCGCGACCGCCAGGGACACACAGCGCGTCGTAGTCGCTCGGGTCCACCTCGGCCATCGTCGCGTTCAGGACGAAGTCGTGGCCGCGGGACTCCATGTAGGTCTGGTCGCCCCGGAAGTCGTGTATCGCTGTCTTGATCGTTTCTTCGGCCTCCTTGTCGGGACACACCGCATCGACCTCGTGGCCGACCATCTGTAGCGCCTGGAACGGCACCATAATCTCGTAGTCTTCGCCGAAATCGCCGACGATCATGAGGATGTCTTTGCTCATCGGTAACACCAGTGAACGCTACGGTCGCTGAGAAAATAAAGCCGAAGGTGAATTACCAGCGCCGTGTCACACGGCAAGCGACGCCAGCACGTCCTCGATGTCCGCCAGCGAATCGATGACGTGGTCGGGCGTCACGGCGCTCCGTTCGAGCGCCCGCTCGTCGGTCACACCCGTCCTGACGAGGACGGTCGTCATTCCGTTCCGTTCACCCATGGCGATGTCAGTCTCCAGTCGGTCGCCGACGATGAGACAATCTGCCGGCGCACAGTCCAGTCGCTCCAGCGCCGCCTGGACGGCGATCTCAGAGGGCTTGCCCAGTATCCGGTCCGGCTCCCGTTCAATGACGCCTGCAATCGCGTTGATGATGGCTCCGGAACCCGGGACCGGTGCGCCGTCCTCGCCGGGGAACGTCCGGTCCGGGTCGGTTCCGAGGAAGACGGTGTCGTCGTCGACGGCCCGGAGCGCATCGACCATGTCGCGGTAGTGGAAGCCGTCAGTCCAGGAGGCCAGTAACACGTCAGTCGCTGCGGGCTCCTCGACGAGGCGTGCCGCTGTCCCCTCAACAAGGGTACGGAGCTGGTCGCTCCCGATGACGAACACGGTGTCCCCCGCGTGGGTCCCGTTGAGGTACTCGCGGGTGACCACGCCGGAAGAACAGGCCTCTCCCTCGCGGGCGTCGACGCCCAGCCCCCGCAATCGCTCGACGTACTCGCTCCCGTCGTGGATCGGGTTGTTCGAGAAAAAGCAGATCCGCAGGCCCCGCTCTCTGAACACGTCGATCGCTGACGCCGCGCCCGGTAACAGCGTGTCTCCGTGGTACACAGTTCCGTCCAGGTCGACGATGACCCCCTCGACTGTCATTACCACTACTCGGAACCCGGCAGTGAAAAGTCCGTCTCAGTCGTGTAGTTCGACGCCGGTCACCTCGAAGCGCGCCCCGCCGCTATCGCTATCGGTCAGTGACACCGCCCAGCCGTGGGCCTCGGCGACCTGTTCGACGATAGCCAGCCCAAAACCGGTACCGTCATCGGTTGAGGAGTAGCCCATCTCGAACACGTCATCAGCGTCGCCGTCGACACCCGCTCCGTTGTCCGCGATGTAGAAGCCGTCGTCTGACTCCAGCAGCCCGACCTCGATTTCGACCTCGCCGTCGTTGTGTTCGATGGCGTTCCGGAATAGGTTCGCCAGGAGGTCCTGCACGCGCCCGCTGTCGGCGGCGAGTTCCGCGCTCGACTCGACCGACATGGATGACTGCTCCGCCTCGATCCAGGTCCATGCAGTCGACGCCAGCGTCGACAGCTCTGTCTCCTGTGGATCACTGACAGTCCGGCCCTGCCGTGCCAGTGCGAGTACGTCCTCGATGATACAGCCCATCCGGTCCAGCGACCGGTCGATTTTGGCGACCAGTTCGGCGTCCTCGCTATCGGCCGGCGTTGACAGCAGGTCGACTGCGCCCTGTGCGACGTTCAGCGGGTTCCGGAGGTCGTGGCTGACGACGCTTGCGAACTCCTCGAGCCGCTCGTTCTGGCGCTCCAGTTCGCGCTGGCGCTCGACGCGCTCGGTGATATCACGCGAGACCAGCTGGAACGTGTCTGTCTCGCGGTGGCTGTCGACGGGGATGAACTGGTTCTGATAGTGGCGTCCGTCGACAGCGTCTTCCGTCCGCGTCGCGGCACCGTTCTCGACCGCGTTCCGGCCGGCTTCGATACGCTGGGTCGCCGCCTCGCTGTCCATCACGTCGTCCAGCGTCCGGCCGGCGAGTGCGTCGGGGTCGACACCCAGCCGGTCGGCCATCGAGGGGTTCACCGAGAGGATCGTCCCGTCGGTCGTCAGGTGGACGATACCGTCCGGGGAGTCCGCGACCAGCGACTCGAACTTCCGGCGGGTACGCTCCTGTGAGACGACGTTCTCGATCCGGTTCGCCAGCCGGCCGTACTGCTTGTCTTCGACGACTTCGAGCTTCAGGAGGTAGTCGGCGACGCCGGCCGCAATGGCGGCACTCGCCGTCTCCTCGTCCCCTCGCCCGGTCAGTAGAATAAATGGAATGGACGAGTTCGTCTCCCTGATCGCCGCAAGCAGTTCCAGCCCGTCCATCTCGGGCATCTCGTAGTCGCTGACGACGCAATCGAACCCGTCCGCGTCGAGCCGGTTCAGTGCTTCTTCGGCGCTGTTTGCGGCGACAGAGTCGATGCCGTGTTGTTGCGTGAGTGTATCAGCGGTCATTTCCGCGAAAAAGTCGCTGTCGTCGACGACTAACGTCCGTATATTGTTTTCAGATGTCATGTGGGCGGCGGGTTCCTTGTCCCTCAAATGGGCTGTCCCTACTTATATTTCAAGGGAGCTAGGTCGACCGTGAGACACCCGCTAGCGCGGTATCGGTGGTGCTATCGATACCTGCACGCCGGGACTGTGGTGGACCAGTGGGTCCGACTCACATGCGGATATATCAACGGACGGAAGTACCGATCCAGTCACGGAGCTGTCGATGCGGTCGAGCCGCCACGGATCGTGACCGACGCTGCCGACGAGGTGCGTTCCGAACCGACCGGTCGTAAAGTACCGCTGCCGGTCGACGAGAAACGAGGCCAGCGAATCCGGCGGGATCGCCACCGGGTCACCCTCGACCGTGTACCGGCACTCGAACAGCCGTCGGTCGCCGGCATCGAGGACCCGGCGTCGGTCGGCCGTCGGGAGCAGCCGCGGAACGGCGTCGCCAACTGTGATCCGAAACAGCTCCGAAACCGCCGTCGTCGTCCGACTGTCGTCACCGTACAGCGCCAGCACGCAGACCCCGCGCTGGCCGGTCGGGCCGCGGACGTAGGTCCGTACCGTGAGCAACTCCGACGGCCCGGCGATCTCGACACCGAACGTCTCGACGCGGTCGACGGTCGCCGCGACGGCCGACACCCAGGCGTCGCCGTCGCTCGTCTCGACCGTGAGCCAGTCGGGGACCACCGCTCCAACCGTTGTCTCGGCGACCGGCCAGTGGCAGAAACACACGTCATCGAGGGTGACCTGCAGCGGGCGAAGGGCGACCACACCGTCACTGGGGGCGACACGCTAATCAGTGTACTGGGCGACCCCATCGAGCCGGTGGAGCCGGCCCGCGGTCACCGGGATCTCCGCACAGTAGTGGACGAGCGGCTCGCCGTCGGGCCTGTCGAATCCCGACGCTGCGAACAGCCTGTTCGTCCGGATGTCGGCTCGGCCCGGCTGCAGCGGCCAGGGTTCGTGGTCGATGTCGGCGTAGTACACCGCCCCGTCGTCGCTCGCCGCGTAGAAGCGATACCGCTCCACCAGGAACGATTCCAGGGAGTCCGGCTCGGGCGTCTCCGGCGGCCCCGTCGGCTCGTATGTTGCGTGGAAATCCGCCGGGGGCGCACGCGAACTGGTCCGACGACTCCGGAACTCGACGCTGTCGCCGTCGGTCCGGACTTGCATCGACGCGTGGTAGTACGACAGCTGGAACAGCCGCCGGGCCAGCGTGACGCTGAGCCGGTCGTCGGCGTCGAGATTGTAGAAGTACACGCCCGGCGTCCCGTCGGCAACCACGTACGTCCGGAGATTTAGCTCGCCGAAGGACCGACCGATGGGGCTACCTCGCGGTCGAATATCGGCCATGTGGAACGGGACAACACTGAGCCACGCCTGCTCGTCGTACGTGTCGACAGCGAGCCCGTCCGGCAGCGTCGACTGGACAATATCGGGCGCGACGGGCCAGTGCATGAACCCCACGTCCTGCCACGTCATCGTCAGCAGGTCCATGTCGGTCTGTAGGGACCAGACGGGTTTTTGCCTGGCGTGGGACGCGGTGACAGATAGCAATGAGCGCGTCCGGCCACGTCTGCACTAAAACTTTGACCGCGCCGCTCCCAGCATCGCGCATGGAGTTCGAGGTAATCCAGGGCGACATCGCTGCACAGTCGGCGGACGCACTGGTCAACGCGGCCAACACGAGCCTGCGGATGGGCTCCGGCGTCGCCGGGGCGCTCAAACGCGCGGCGGGATCGGGGCTCAACGACGAGGCCGTCGCGAAGGGACCGGTCGACCTCGGTGGCGTCGCCACAACTGACGCTTACGACCTCGACGCCGAGTACGTCATCCACGCCGCCGCGATGCCGCCAGGCGGGCAGTCAACTGCCGAGAGCATCCGGGACGCTACTCGGAACGCGCTGGCGGAAGCCGACGCACTGAACTGCGAGTCACTCGTGCTTCCGGCGCTGGGTTGTGGCATCGCTGGCTTCGATTTCGAGGAGGGCGTCCGGATCCTCTGCGAGGCGATCAGTGCCTTCCAGCCCGACTCGCTAACGGACGTACGGCTCATCGCCTACTCCGACGACGATTTCCGGAGAATGCAGGCGGTCGCGGCCGACCTTCGCGGCTGACCCAGCTACAACAAGTGTACCCGCCCGGCACGCCACTCCCAGGCCACCTCCAGTGCGATCCAGCAGACGAGCCAGACCGCGGCGAAACTGAACACCAGCCACGTCGCGCCGAGAAACGACGACGGCCCGGCGACGGCCTGGAGCCAGGGATAGAGTTGCACACCCAGGAGAAGCGTCGCAACGAATCCCAGTATCCCAGTCACGTAGTGTTCGACCGGGTCGACGACCGAACAGACGCAGGCGTCCGGACACGGCGATTCCTCGGACCGTTCGCCCTCCGGCTCCCGGAAGCTGTTCATTGTTACCTATCCTCAAGATCTAGCTACAACAGATGAGGTATTAACGGTTACGGCGAGTGAATCGCCCGTTTCCTCGTGTACCGGGTAGACTGTGCCGGACCGCTACTCGTGGCCGGACACCCGCACCGGCTCATAGGGGTCCTCTAGCCACTCCACGTCGCTCTCCGACAGGTCGATCTCCAGCGCTGCCACGGCTTCTTCGAGGTGTTCGAGGCTACTCGTGCCGATAATCGGTGCGTCGACCCATTCCTTGTCGAGTACCCACGCCAGGGCGATCTGTGCCATCGAGGCATCGTACTCGCCGGCCAGTTCCTGGACCCGCTCGTTGACCTCACGGCCGCTTCCCTCGTAGTAGGGGTGTTCGCGGGCGTGGTCGTCCGTCTGGCCCCGCACCGTGTCCTCGACCTGCTCGTGGGGTCGAGTGAGATAGCCCCGGGCCAGCGGGCTCCATGGCATCACGCCGACGCTCTCCTTCTCACACAGCGGCAGCATCTCGCGTTCCTCCTCCCGATACAGGAGATTGTAGTGGTTCTGCATCGTCTCGAACCGCTCCAGCCCCTCGCGTTCGCTCGTCCGCAGGGTGTCGGCGAACTGGTGGGCCCACATCGACGACGCGCCGACGTAGCGCGCCTGCCCCCGACGGACGGCGTCGTCCAGCGCCCGGAGCGTCTGTTCGATGGGGGTATCGTAGTCCCAGCGGTGGATCTGATAGAGGTCGACGGTGTCCATCCCGAGTCGGTTCAGCGAGTTTGACAGTTCCTGCTCGATGGCCTTCCGCGAGAGCCCCCCAGAGTTGGGGTTGTCCTCGTCCATCTGGAAGTAGCCCTTCGTCGCCACGACCTGGCTGTCGCGGTCGTAGTCGTTGAGGACGGTTCCGACAACGCGCTCGGACTCGCCCATCGAGTACATGTTTGCGGTGTCGAAGAAGTTGATCCCGAGGTCGATGGCCCGCTCGATGACCTCGCGGCTCTCGTCCTCGTCGAGCACCCAGTCGCGCCACTCCGACGTGCCGAAGCTCATACAGCCCAGACAGAGCCGGCTGACCTCCATGCCGGTCGACCCGAGTGTCGTGTACTCCATGCCCGAAGTCGCGGGCGCGCCGGCGAAAAAGGTTGGGCGTCGCCTACAGTGTCTCCGCTGCGACCCGGCCGATATAGACCCTGGCTGTGGCGTACCCGGCAATCGCCACCAGGACCATGCCGCCGACGTGGCCGTACGTCAGCAGCGTCGGGCTGTCGACGGCCAACTTCGCCACCGTCGTCGCCGGATGCTCCGGGAGGAGGACGGCCCCGCCGAACACCACGAGGGTGAGTACGGAGAACAGCAACTGTGCCGGGCGGCGGTTCTGGAGCGTGATGCCCAGCACTACCCCGAGCGTCACGACGACGACGGTAACGGCCGTGATGAACAGCAGAATCGCCGCCGGGTTCGAGACGGCAATGCCGTTCGTGGACAGCAGGGCGAGCCATAGCAGCGCCTGCGCGGGGGCCAGCAATACCATGCCCAGGGCCTTCCCGTCGATGATGTCAAGCAGCGACACCGGAGCGACACGAAGGAGTTCCAGCGTCCCGCGTTCGATCTCCTCGGTGACGGTGTCGACGGCTACCGAGCCGCTGATGAACGGCGGGAGGAACAGGAGCAGCGGAATCAGGATGGTGTAGGTGAACCCGAAGTACTGACTCGCGCTGACGGTCTCCGGGAGCGGCACGGGCGGCTGGTCGAGAGACGGCGTCCGCTCCAGTCGCTCCTGGCGCTCCAACGCGCTGAGGACCCGCCGGACCTCGACGAC
Organism: Haloarcula terrestris; assembly: GCF_031624315.1. Taxonomy (NCBI): domain Archaea; kingdom Methanobacteriati; phylum Methanobacteriota; class Halobacteria; order Halobacteriales; family Haloarculaceae; genus Haloarcula; species Haloarcula terrestris. The sequence goes on from NZ_JAMQOM010000003.1 coordinate 85,536, forward strand.
GATGAGCGTCGACCGAATGCTCCCCTCGGGGACAACGGCAGTGACCGCTATCTGCTCCCCCGGCCCGCTCGTCGACGGCACGTACTCGCCGCGGAGTATCGCGTCCACTCGGCGCTGCTGGAACGCCTGCTGTGCGGCGGCCTCGCTCTCGAACGCGGTGACCCGGGTGCCGTCCTGTTCAGCGGCTGCGGCCTCCAGTTCCTCGCGGGCGTCACCGGTGACGGCCATTTCGACCTCGCCGGCCGCCACGGAACTGGGGTCATACAGCGACGTGAGGCCGACGACAAGGAACGAGGAGAACCCGGCGACAAAGAGCTGGATGAGCAGCGCCAGCACGATGGTCTTCTCGCGGGATAGCGACCGGATGTCCCGCCGGGCGATGACGACCCGCGGGTCGCGCCAGACCGGGCGGTCCTCAGACTCAGACAAGGGTGCTCACCACCGCGAAGTTGTAGCCGAAGTGAATCACGATAGCCAGCCCCAGCCCACCGAGGTATGCCCGTCGCCCGCGGCTCGCGCCCACCGACGAGATGGCCGCCGTCACCGTATGCAACGCCAGTGGGAGCAGGAACAACAGCCCTGCAATCCACAGCGGCAGGCCAGCGGGCAGGGTCGCACCCTGTAGCGCCGCCTCACCGATGGGTAGACTCTCAAGGTCGGATAGCCTGGCGATAAGCAGCCCTTTCTCCCCGATGAAGAAGCCGAGGCCGGAGAGCGCGCCGATGCCAAGTGCCGACCGGAGCGTCCGCTCGTAGCGGGCGTGGTCGTAGCCGGCGTAGACGTGCAGGCTCTTGGCGACTTCCTCGATGACGACGATGACCGCCAGCACAAGCACGATGCCCAGCGACTGGTTCGTCCCGAAGACGTTCAGCGACACCGAGTCGAGGACGAACAGGAACGCGACGGCCGCCAGTTCGGCGACGATGACCAGCGGCAGCAGGACGACGCTCATCTTCAGCGCGCTCCGTCGGGATCTGATACCACCGGCCAGCGCATCAAGCACCTTCAGCGGGATTGGCCGCTGGGTGAACATGTCCTCCTCGCGGTAGAGGCCTGCCCCGAGGCCAAACAGCACCAGCCCGGTCAGAAGCGGCGGTAGCGTCGAGAACACGAACGATGAGATCCCAACAGACTGCCCAGTGAGGTCCAGCACGACAAGCGTCAGCGGCGAGATGAGCGCAATCGGCGTCACGTCGGTGAAGATGGCCGGGACGAACGCGTAGGAGGTCAGCGTCACCGTTATCGTCACCGTCACGAAGGTGAGTTCCTTGAACGAGCGGGCGAACATCGCCCCACAGAACGTCGCCGAGAGGAACAGGACGACGAGCGGGACCACCGCCAGCACCGCGACGTGGCTTCCCGCCGGCGCGATGTTCCCGAACTTCAACGCTGCGGTGATGAGTGCCGTCACGCCGACGGCTCCCAGGAAGTACGGGAGGGTCTTCCCGCCGATGATATCCCCTCGGGAGGCCGGTGTCACCAGCAGGAGTTCCCCGCGACGGTTCAGCCGTTCTGAGAGCATCGACGAGCCGTATGCCTGGATGACGAAGTTCATCGGGACGATGTAGAGGAAGGCAAGCACGAGCGATTCGAAGGGGAACGGCGGTGAGATGTCCGAGGGAGTACCGCCCTGCACGTCACCGGTCAGCCGCGCGCCGATTGCGCCGAGGTTCGCGCCGCTGCCGCCGGTGGCTCCGTCACCCCCGCTGCTCGCTGCCGAGCCGTCGCCGCTGCTTCCGCCACTGCCGCTCGTCTCTGACCCGTCTCCGCTACCGCCGGTGCTCGATCCGCTCCCGCCCGAGGAGTCGGAGCCGGAGCCGTCACTGCCGTCATCGCTTCGGGGATCAAGCTGGCTGCTCCCGGACTGCTGCTCGTAAACGAGCGTCACGGACACCGGGAACGCGGCGGTCTGGTTGTCGTCCCGGGCGAGCGTCCGGTCGTTGTACCGCGCCGTACTATCCCGGAGTTCGGCCAGCGCAGCCCGCTCTTTGGCCGTCCGTGGAACGCTCCGGAGTGTGGTGCCGCGATACAGGAGTTCCTGCTCGTGTCGCTCGATTGCGGCGGGGTCAGGCTCGCGGATGTCGAAGGTCCGATCATCGGCCGCGACGCCGTGGTACGGGCTGTCATCGTCGACCCCGATGCGGTAGATGCCGTCGTCCATGCCCGCGCCGCCGCCGCTGACAGCTATTGCCGCGACTGCACCCATCGCGACCAGGGACAGCGCCATCACGACGATGGTTCGCTTGTCGACGCCGCCGGCGTTTTTCGTGACTTCCCACTTTGCGACACGCAGGAGCTTGTCGGGTTGCATCTACTCCGCGTCCTCCTCGACGTACCGTGTGCCGCGAGTGCCGGCCTCGGCGACGTTGAGGAACACCTCCTCAAGGCTGGATTCCTCCGTCCGGATGTCGACCACGTCACCGCCGCGGTTTTCTGCCTGCCTGCGTGTCGTTTCGACTTCCTCCATGCTCTCGACGACGCGCTCGTACGTTCCGTTTTCCTTGATTGCGCCTGGCACGTCGACGGTCGTGTAGACGTGATACCGCGTGTGGCCGTACTCGGCCTGCAACTGTTCGAGGTCGCCGCGGGCGACGATTTCGCCCTCGTTCATGATGACGACCCTGTCACAGATCGATTCGACGTGAAAGAGGTTGTGCGCCGAGAAGACGATGGTTTTACCTTCCTTCGCCAGCTGTTCGGTGAACTCGATGACGTAGTTCGTCGTCAGGGGGTCCAGTCCCGACGCCGGCTCGTCGTAGATGAGCACGTCGGGGTCGTTGATCAGGGAGCGCGCGATGGCGACCTTCCGTTTCATCCCCTTGGACATGTCTCCGAGCTTCCGGTCGCGGTGTTCGAGCTCCAGTTCGTCCAGCGTGTCGTGCATCCGCTCCTCGGCCACGTCCGGCGGTACGTCGTAGAGGTCGGCGAAGAATTTCAGATAGGATATCGGCGTCATCTCCTCGTACAGCGGCGACTCCTCGGGGAGAAAGCCCAACTGCTGGCGCATCTCGGCCGTTTCTGTGTCGAGGCCCGCGATTTCGGCGGTCCCGCTCGTCGGCTCCAGCAGGCCAGCGAGCATCTTCAGCGTCGTCGTCTTGCCGGCACCGTTCGGCCCGATGATACCGAACACCTCCCCGCGGTCGACGGAAAACGAACTGCCCTGTACAGCGACGAAACCGCCATACTCCTTTCGAATATCCCGGGCGTCAATCATCTGGCGAGTGGTTGTGAGTGAACTAACCTATACCTTGGCTCCGCCCTATTGCTTCTGATAATGGCACTCGATATCGGTGGGAACAGCGTCTCCCTGGAGCGAACACCGGACGGTCGGCGGCTGGTCGTCCGCCGAGATGTGACTGCGCCGGTCGACGCCGTCTGGCAGGTCCTGACCGACACGGACTGCTGGCCCGACTGGGGACCGTCGGTCACGGCCGTCGAGACGGATAGCCGATACATCTCGGCGGGGTCGACCGGTCGTGTTCGCGTTGCCGGTGCGGTGTGGCTCTCCTTCGACGTGACAGCGTGTGCGCCGTACCGCTGGACGTGGGACGTTGCGCGACTCCCCGCAACGGGTCACTTCGCAGAGGAACGGTCCGGCGGCTCCGTCGTCGGGTTCGAGATCCCACCGCTTGCGACCGGCTACGCACCAGTCTGTGCCCGGGCGTGCCAGCGGATCGCAACTATCGCAACGCGGCGAAACGAGTAGACAACCGCTGCCGAACCGCTGTCAGGACTGTATCGGTGTCTGCGACCGCGTCTCGCCGTCTTCTTTGTCGTCCGCCACTGTCGTGACGCCCGTAATCTCGAATCGCGTCCCGCCGCCGTCGCTCTCTACCACGTCGATCTCCCAGCCGTGGGCTTCGACGATTCGCTGAACGATTGCCAACCCCAGGCCGCCTTCGCCGTCCGTGGTGGAGTAGCCGTCGTTGAGCACTGCATCACGCTTGGCCGGCGGGATTCCGGAGCCGTTATCCGCGACGTAAAATCCGCCTTCCATCGAGCCAACGCGAACCGTCAGGTCGGTGCCGCCGTGTTCGACGGCGTCGTTAGCCTCTGGCTGACTGATTGTGGAGCCATGCTCCACACTGTTCCGAAACAGGTTCTCGAACAGGTGCTGGAGCCGATCCGGGTCGGCCTCGATGAGTATCGCCGCATCGTTTTCGAGCGTCGCCTCGGCCGTCGGGACAGCGTCCCAACAGCTATCGACCAACTCAGTGAGGTCGACGGCCTCTACATCGCTGATGATGCGTCCGCTCCGGGCCAACGTCAGCGTCCGGTCGACGAGCGTCTCCATCCGGTCCATCGCGGCGGCAGCCGTATCGAGGTGCTCCGAGCCGTGCTCGGTGCGTGCGAGTTCGAGGTTCCCCGACGCGACGTTGAGCGGGTTCCGGAGGTCGTGTGCGACCACGGCCGCGAACTCGTCGAGGCGCTCGTTGCGCTGTTCGGCAGCTTCCCGCTGGAGTCGGTGCCGCTCGGCCTCGACGGCCCGCGAAATCGCTCGTGCCTCGAAGATGCCCATTAAGAGGCCGCCGGAACCGCCGACAGCAACCGCAAACAGTCCCCATCCGATGTCGTCACCTAGCGACCCCGTCGGCCACGTCAGCATCATCGCCAGGTTCAACAGCAAGAAACTGACGAATCCACCGGTAAACCAGGTCCCGATCCGCTGATACTGTTCCGAACCGATATCCGAGTTGCTGAGCCAGAACCCGCCGACGATGATTGTCACTGCGAATGGACTGATTGCCAGCATGCTAACCACGAAATCGGCCGTAAAAACGGCTGCAAGTCCAGCATCAGTGAAATAAAAGTAATTACCGACAGTTGTGAGGAGAACCAGCCACCCGATTCCCTGAATAACGGATGGCAAGCGGGGTGCGCTTCGGTCTGGGACTGTCACTTCGACCCTGATTTGTTAGTCACACGTATACATCTACTGGCTAAATTGACAGACGAGAAACACCGTTTCCGGCGTCACAGCCCCTCTGTACCGCCAGTCTTTCTTATTGTTTGGTTACGCGTGCGTCCGATACTTTGTGGATGTCGTCGTCGATCCCGGACCCGTCACAGTCCTCGTTCGGACACCGATAGTGCCAGCCGTCCTCCGTCGCCGCTCGCTCCGTGAAGCGGTCGCCGCAGTCGTCACAGTAGAGCTGCCCGTCCGAGCATGTATCCCGGTGGAGTTCGAGTTCGAGCTCTGTGCTAAACGTCCGCTTGCAGTTCCGACAAATATGAGGCATATTCGAAACTACAGATTCATCCCTTATAGCGATACCGGAACGTTCACGCCCGCTTCTTTCCGTTGTCGGAAGATTACGGTCGGCCGCCGTCCGTCGGTTTTCGGCGACTGTAACCTCTCATATCCCGGACAGTAAAGCCCGTCCAACACTGACCGCCCGTGTACAGACCTGTCGTCTGACGCCTGCCGGGACGGGCGTCCAGTCCGATAACCGACACTCGCGTGCGGATAGGCGCGCCAGACAGTCCTCGCATGACCGACGACGCCCCTGTCCGTCACCCGTCGCTCGTTCCTTTACCGCAGTTGCGATTCGCTCCGCTAGCGCCTGTGTGTCGTCTGGTTCAGTCATAAGACACCGGGAAACCCGGTACTTCCAGGCACGGAGTACGCCATGATTGTTATAGGATACCACTGACTATTATTTGAGTAGGATTTGTGACTATCATCAATACTATCGAATATTGCGACCCTACTTCGATCCGTACACTCACTCCCAACCGCACGGCTGCGAACCGGTGTGGACAGTAACCTACTCTTTCACACACACGCTCGCCCACCGACTGGGGACCCAGGGTGTCGCCGGTAGGGATTACGAAACCGCCACGTCGATACGCGTACCGCCGGACTCGCTCTCTCCGGCCGTCACCGTCCAGCCGTGGGCTCGCGCCGCGGTATCGACGAGGAACAGTCCGTACCCCTCTCCATCCTGCGTCGTTCCGAAGCCCTGGTCGAACACGCCCTCGCGGTCCGCCTCGGGGATTCCGGGGCCGTCGTCGGCCACGTAGAACCCCGAATCGGTGTCGCCGACGGTGACGGTCACCGGCCCGTCGCTGTGTGTGACTGCGTTGTCGAACAGTTCGCGGAACAGCAGTTGCAGCCGGTCGCGTTCGGCGTCGATAGACGCGTCCGTCGCCACCTCCAGCGTCGCGTCCTCGTAGCTCCCTGTGGCCCAGACCTCAGTCGCGATGTCCGAAAGCGAGAGCGGTTCGGTCTCCGAGGCCGGGCGCGCAATACTGCCGATGCGCGAGAGGTCGGTGAGCAGCGACTCGACTCGGTTCACCGACCGAAGCAGCACCGCTTCGTGGGGTTCGCCGATGTCAAGCAGTTCTAACCGCCCCATGACGACGTTCAGCGGGTTCTTCGCATCGTGGGAGACGCCGCTGGAAACCTCGTCCCACTGCATCGCGCCGACGCGCCAGTCCGTCGGCCACCGGGTCGCGTACGCTTCGAGCTTTGCAGCCAACAGCGCCGGCGACGTTTCGCTGTCGACGTAATCGGTGACGCCGGCACGGAGCGCCTCGGTGACCCGGGCCGGGTCGGGGTCGGCCGCGACGAGCACTATCGGAACCATGGCCCCTGCCGCTCGCAGTTGCTCGAACATCGCAAGCCCGTCGTGGTCGCCACCGTCGCTGAGGACAACACTTCTGATATCCCCTTCGGCCAGTCGGTCCTGGACCGTGCTGGGATCCTGAAGGGCCTCGGCTGTTACACCGCCCGCTGTCAGTTCCTCGGCGAGCGCTGCGGCCAGGTCAGTCGCTTCGGTACCGGCGACGAGATGGACGGTCCCGCGAGTACGCGTCATCGTCTGACACTACGAAAACGGGTACCAAGAAACCGACGGTGCCCTACAGCAGGTCTTCGACGTGGTCCGCGACTTCTTCGGGCGTGTCGCCGACCGGGACGCCGTTGTCCTCAAGCGCGGTGATCTTCGACTGGGCGGTGCCGGTGCCGGAGCCGGAGACGATAGCGCCGGCGTGGCCCATCCGCTTTCCGGGCGGGGCGGTGCGGCCAGCGATGAAGCCGGCGACCGGCGTGTCCATGTGCTCGCCGATGTAGCGGGCGGCTTCCTCCTCGTCCTCGCCGCCGATTTCGCCACACATCACGACGGCGTGGGTGTCGGGGTCGGCCTCGAACTGCTCCAAGGCCCCGATGAAATCCGTCCCGATGATTGGGTCGCCGCCGATACCGATGGCCGTCGACTGGCCGATACCGCGGTTGGTGAGGTTGTCGACGACCTGATAGGTCAGCGTCCCCGAGCGGGAGACCAGACCGACGTTCCCCGCGGAGAAGATGTTCCCCGGAAGGATACCGAGCTTGGCGACGCCGGGCGTGATGACGCCGGGGCAGTTCGGCCCGACGAGGTGCGTGTCGGTCTCCTGCAGTTTCCGGTAGACCCGGGACATGTCCTGGGTCGGGATGCCCTCTGTGATGGCGACGACGAGGTCCAGACCGTCGGCGTCGAGCGCCTCGAAACAGGCGTCGCCGGCGAAGGCCGGCGGGACGAACACGACGGCGGCGTTGGCGTCTTCCTCGCGGGCCGCGCCCTGGACGGTGTCGTACACCGGGACGCCGGCGACTTCCTGGCCGCCCTTGCCGGGGACGGCTCCGGCGACGACGTTCGTGCCGTACTCCAGCATCTGTTCGGTGTGGAACTTCCCTTCACCGCCGGTGATCCCCTGTACAACGACGCGCGTGTCTTCGTCGACTAGAACACTCATGCTTCCACCTCCTTTGCGTACTCGACCGCACGCTGGACGGCGTCCTCCAGCGTGTGCTCAACCGTGACCAGGTCTTTGTTCAGAATCTCCATCCCTTCTTCGGCGTTGGTCCCCGCGAGCCGGACGGTGACCGGCTTCGGGATCTCGTCGAACTGCTCTAGGGCCTGGTTGATACCGTTGGCGACCTCGTCGCCGCGGGTGATGCCGCCGAAGATGTTGAACACGACGGAGTCGACGTTCTCGTCGGAGAACACCATATCCAGCGCGTTGGCGATGCGGTCGGCTTTCGCGCCGCCGCCCACGTCGAGGAAGTTGGCGGGCTCGCCGCCGTAGTAGTCCACGAGGTCCAGCGTCGTCATCACGAGGCCCGCGCCGTTGCCGATGATGCCGACGTTGCCGTCCAGTCGGACGTAGTCGAAGCCGTACTCGTCGGCCTTCTGTTCGAGTTCGTCGCCCTCCGCGGCCTCCTCGCCCATCTCGGCGATTTCGGGCTGGCGGAACAAGGCGTCGCCGTCGATGTTCATGACGGCGTCGGCCGCGATGACCTCGTTGTCGGCCGTAATCATCAGCGGGTTGATCTCCGTGTCAGCGCCGTCGCGGTCGTCCCAGAGCTGGTACAGCGTCGTGAGGACGCTCGCCACGTCGTTTGCGACCGCGCGGTCGACGCCGGCCTCGTAGACGACCTTCCGGGCCTGGAACGGATGCATCCCGAAGGCGGGGTCGATGTGCTCGCGGGCGATGGCGTCGGGGTCTTCCTCGGCGACCTCCTCGATGTTGACGCCACCCTTGGTAGAGACCATCGCAACGGGGCGACCCTCGTTGCGGTCCATCGTCACGCCCACGTATAGCTCGTTGACGAAGTCCACGGCTTCCTCGACGAGGACCTTCGAGACGTGGTACCCCTTGAGATCCATCCCGATAATGTCCTCGGCGGCCTCGCGAGCCTCCTCTTTGGACTCGACGAGTTTGATACCGCCGGCCTTGCCGCGGCCGCCCACGTGTACCTGTGCCTTAATTGCGACCGGGTATCCGATCTCCTCGGCCGCATCGACGGCCTCGTCCACTGTCTCGGCCAACTGCGATGCGGGCGTTGGAATCCCCGCGTCAGCGAAAACCTGCTTCGCCTGGTATTCGTGCAAGCGCATGTCATGCAGACACGCGAGCGGTGGCGATTTAAATCCGTCTTTCTCTTCCCGTGGTCGTGTGACATTCTACCAGCCCACTGTCGATTGGGTATCACGAGTCGGGAGTTTCTATAGGCGGAACAATACGGGCGACTCCGTGGGAAGTGAACTCCCGGAGCAGCGTCCACCGCCGTCGCCATCACCGCCGGCGTCCTATCCGATAGACCCACGGCATCCCATCGTGAAGTGAGCGTATGGCCGATGACAGGCACGGGACCGATGGCGTCGCCGACGAGACACTCGATGCCGTGGCCGATGCGCTCCGCACCGCCGAAACCGGCGTTGCCCTCACCGGCGCGGGCGTCTCGACGGCGTCGGGCATCCCCTCCTTTCGCGGCGACGACGGCGTCTGGGAGCGCCACGACCCGGCGGACTTCCGTCGCCGCCGACTTGACGCCGACCCAGCGGGCTTCTGGGCGGACCGGCTCTCGCTTCGGGAGGCCATCTACGGCGATTTGGACCCTGAGCCCAACGCCGCCCACGAGGCGCTGGCGGCGCTCGAATCTGCGGGCCACCTCGACGGCGTCCTCACGCAGAACGTCGACGGACTGCACGACGCCGCCGGGACGGATCACGTCATCGAACTGCACGGGAACCACCAACGCGTCGTCTGTGACGACTGCGGCGACCGTCGGGACGCCAAAGCCGTGTTCGAGCGGGCCGCCGCAGATGGCGACCTCCCGCCGCGCTGTGACTGCGGCGGCGTCTACCGGCCTGACGTGGTGCTGTTCGGCGAGTCCCTGCCCGACGTGGCGATGAGCGAGGCCCAGCGCCTGGCCCGCGACAGCGACGTGTTCCTGGCTGTGGGATCGTCGCTGTCGGTGCGGCCGGCGTCGCTACTGCCGAAAATCGCTGCTGAGGCGGGCAGCACGCTAGTCGTGATAAACTACGAGGAAACGCCGTGTGATACCGAAGCCACACACGTCTTGCGGGCGGATGTCACACGGGTGCTTCCAGCGATTGTCGAGCGGCTGTAACAACGAGGAGACGGCTTACAGCTCGACGCCGCCGGGGATCAGACTCTGTCCCCGCAGGAGGCTCCCGTCGTGGTCGTAGACGAGCAGCGTCCGCAGCTCGTAGGTCCGTGACTCGCCTTCGCCGTCGGTGAGTTGGATGATAAACTGTGGGTCTTCCTGGGCGTCCGCCGCGGAGACGAGCGCGTCAATATCGCCGGTCGGTGCTGTCGCTTCGAAGACGTACTCGCCGGTGAGGCGGTTCGTCAGCGAGAGGACGCCGTCGGTTTCGGGCTGGCGGCGGAAGGTCACGTCGATCTCCTCGCCGTCGAGTGTCCCGCCGTCTACTTTGTCGAGGCGTTCGCGGAGCGCTCCTGTCGGCCCGTCGTACTCGATCGCGATCGTCGGGTCGTCGTTGTCGGCGGCCGAAGCCTGGATATCGACGGTGAAGTAATCACGCCTCATTCCGGTATCTAACGGTTAGTGGCCCGACCAAATGAACGTAACGGCGCACCGACTGTCGGTATCGGTAGCTTTTACCGGACCGGCCTACCCTCTGACAGTAGCATGGCCTGGGTGAAATCAGAGTACGCCGGCGAGTTCGCGGTGCTTGCGACGTGGCTCGTGGGACTGGCCCCGTGGTCGGTTTCGCTGTTCGAGATCGAGGGCGTGACCGTCATCGGTTTCCGCTTCCTCCCGTTCCGGTTCCAGTTCATTTTCGGCGCGACGCTGCCCGGCGAGCGGCCGTTCCTCTGGGCCTGGCAGGTCGCCGGCTTTCAGGGGTCAGCGCCGCTTGCGCTCGCCGGCACGCTCGGGTTCGCCGCGTTCGCAACGTTCCTGCTCCCGCTTGGACTCAGCCTCTATTACTACGTCGCTGAAGATCACATGGACGCGACTCTTCCGATCGATCCGGTTCGGCTGTTCGGCGGGCTGCTCGGACTCGTCGGCGTCCTCACGCTCGCGGCCAGCGGGCTGTTCATCACGTCCTTTCCCGGTATCACCGTTCCCGTCGGCGCGCTCGTCGCGCTCGTGTTCGCCTACCTCTTGTTGACTATCGACCGGGCGTGATCGTCACGGGCCTCGTTCGCACGACTGCTGGCGATTAGACTGCTGATAATTCGGCGAGCGAATTTAAGTAGGTGGATACGATAGCAGGTGTATATTCCGGGGAGTGCCGTGTGCTCCCCACTGAACCACCGATGTCGAACCCAGAACCCCCCGAACCCGGTGACTTCGTTTCGGATCCGCTCGGCCACATCCAGTCGTGGCTTTCGCGGACCGCGACGGTACTGAGCGGGTCAGCGGTCCCCACGGCGAATTACGACCCCAACCGCCACGGGGCGCTGGTCGAGTTCGACGGGGTTGACGGCTACAACGAGGTCGAACGCTACTGGCTGAACGTCCCCTTCGCCTTCGCCTCGATCAACCACGACCCGGAGCGCGACGAACACCTGTATCAGGTCGTCGAACCCTCGCTGTCCGACATCGAGCGGGAGTTGCTGGACCGCCTGTTCGAGGACATCCGTATCCCGCTCATCTACCGCGACGATGTCGACACTGACCCGGAGCGGGTCCTCACGGAGGAACTCGAAGCCAGGCTTGAGGAGTACGGCGTCGTCATCGAACCGGAGACGTTCTACCGGCTGTTTTACTACCTGTATCGCTCGTTCCAGGGCTACGGCCACATCGACCCCCTGATGCACGACCCGGACATCGAGGACATCTCCTGTGACGGGGCGAACCTCCCCATCTTCGTCTACCACGACCGCTACACCGACATCGAGACGAGCATCGTCTACGACGCCGACGAACTGAACGACTTCGTCATCCAGCTGGCCCAGCGCTCGGGCCGGCACGTCTCCGTCTCGGACCCAGTCGTCTCGACGACGCTGCCCGACGGCTCGCGTATCGAACTGGCCCTGGGCGAGGAAGTCACGCCGCGTGGCTCCGCCTTCACCATCCGGAAGTACGCCGACGAGCCGTTCACGCCCATCGAACTGCTGGAGTACGGCACCTTTTCCGTCGAGATGCTCGCCTACCTCTGGCTGGCCATCGAGTCCAACAAGTCACTCATCTTCGCGGGCGGGACGGCGGCCGGCAAGACCACGTCGATGAACGCGCTGGCGATGTTTCTCCCGCCCCGCTCGAAGGTGCTCTCAATCGAGGACACCCGCGAGCTGTCACTGTATCACGACAACTGGCTCTCCTCGGTCACCCGCGAGCGCCTGGGCGACTCGGACATCACGATGTACGACCTCCTGCGCTCTGCGCTCCGGCACCGCCCCGAGTACATCATCGTCGGCGAGGTGCGCGGCGAGGAGGCGATCACGCTGTTCCAGGCGATGAACACCGGGCACACGACGTTCTCGACAATGCACGCTGACTCCGTCCAGACGGTCATCAATCGGCTTGAGAACGAGCCAATCAACGTCCCGCGGCCGATGGTCCAGAGCCTCGACATCCTCTGTGTGCAGGTGCTTGCCCGCTCCGGCGACGAGCGCGTCCGTCGCGCGAAGACGCTGGCCGAAATCGAGGGTATCGACCAGCGGACCGGCGAACTGGACTACTCAACGACGTACAACTGGCGAGCCACCGAGGACCGCTTCACCGAGAACAACAGCGAGCTACTGGACGAAATCCGAAATGAACGGGGCTGGACCCAGTCGGAACTGCTCACGGAACTTCGGAACCGCCAGCGGTTCCTCCGGTATCTCCAGTCGCAAGGCATCACTGACTACCGGAAGTTCACGGCGATGGTCAACAAGTATTACGCGGACAAAGAGCAAGTCATGGCGAACATCGACGACGACGCGATAGCCTGACATGGCGCTGAACCCGCTCGGTCTGGCACCGCTCGCCGTCGTCGTCGGGATTCTCGGGCTTATCGGCTACAGCACCGTTAACGAGCGCTTCGACCGCACCGTCACGCGGCTGTCCCGACGGCTCTTTGGCCGCTACGTGGGTGCGTCGCCCAAGCGCGAACGCCAGCTCGAAGCCGCCTACGTCGACGAGACCTACCGCGGGTACGCCGCCAGAACGCTCGTGTACGCCTGTGTGGGGGCTGTCGCCGGGGCGATAACCGGCGCATACGCCATCGGCGGCCTGCTGTTAGTGCTGCCGGCGCTGGTGACCCTCGCACAGGGGCTCCCGTCGACGATGGTGACCGCCTTCGGCCTGCGCACGTTCGAACTCGTGTTGACGCCGACCCAGACGCTCTACATCCTCATCGTCGGCGGCGTGTTATCGGGCGCGGCAACGGCTGGACTCACGTATCTCTATCGCTGGGAACGGCTGAAAAACCAGGCGGACGTGCGGAGCCGGAACATCGACGAGGGAATGGCCCGCACTATCGCCTTTATGTACGCGCTCTCCCGTGGGGGGATGTCGTTCCCGGACGTGATGCGCGTGCTGGCCCGGAATCAAGAGATCTACGGCGACACGGCAAAGGAGGTCGGCGTCGCCGTCAGGGAGATGGACCTGTTCGGCCGGGACATGATCTCGGCGCTCGAACACGTCTCTCGACGGACCCCCAGTGAACAGTTCAAGACGTTCACCGAAAACCTCTCCAGCGTCCTCCAGAGCGGCCAGTCGCTGGCCCCGTTCCTCCGGGAGCAGTACGAGCGCCACCAGGAGCAGGCCGCCGAGCGCCAGGAGGACCTGCTGGAGCGACTTGCCACCGTCGCCGAGGCCTACGTCACCGTGTTCGTCGCCGCCGTGCTGTTCCTGATGACGATACTGCTCGTGTTCGGCCTGACGACGACGGACACCCTCTGGCTGTTGCAGATGATGGCGTATCTCGTCATCCCGCTGGCCAACGTCGGCTTCATGGTGTATCTCGATAGCAAGCTCCAGTCGCTGGGCATCGGTAGCGCCGGAACGACCGACATTTTGGACCGGTACGAGACGGCGACCCTGGGCAAACCCAGTCTCGGAGCCGGCCGTCTCGGCGTGACCGACGGCGGCGTCGCCCCGGCCGACGAGGCGAACTGGCTCCGGCTCCGGTTCTACGACCGCGTCGAATCGATCCGGGACCTGCTCAGCGCCCCGCTCCAGTCGCTGGTGTGGAACCCGGTGTACGTCCTCTATCTCGCCGTCCCCCTCGCGCTTGTGTTGTTGCTCGTTCGCGCCCCGGCGGCGTTCCAGGCGTCGACGGTCAATATCCGTATCCTCGACGACCTCGTCATCCAGTCGGTCCTGCTGATTCTTGGCCCGTTCGCGCTCGCCCGGTACGTCTACACCCGGCGACTGTCCCGAATCGAGGACGCGACGCCGGACCTGCTCGAACGGCTGGCGAGCCTGAACGAGGCCGGGATGACCGTCGTGGAGAGCCTCCGCCGGGTCCGGGGCAGCGATATCGGCGTGCTCACCCAGGAGATGCACCGCATCTGGGCCGACATCAGGATGGGCGCGAACGTCGACGACGCGCTCGTTCGGTTCGGCCGCCGGGTCCAGACGACGGCCATCACGCGCATCGTGACGCTGCTGACCCACGCGATGCACGCTTCGGGCCAGCTCGGCCCGGTGTTCCGCATCGCGGCCACCCAGTCGCGGGCCGACCTCCGGCTGAAACGGCGACGACGCCAGCAGATGCTCACCTATCTCGTCGTCATCTACGTCGCATTCCTGGTGTTCCTGGTCATCATCGTCGCCGTTCAGGAGGTGCTGGTCCCGAGCCTTCCGTCGAGCGTCCCGATGCCGGCCGGAGAATCGAACCGCCTCGGCGTCGGCGTCGACCAGTTCGCCCGCTTTGGCCGCGTCGACAAGGCCGCGTACACGCTCGTGTTCTTCCACACCGCCCTCATTCAGGCGCTCCTGACCGGCTTCATCGGCGGCCAGCTCGGCGAGGGAACGCTCAAAGACGGCGCGAAACACGCCGCAATTTTGCTTGGCGTCGCCTACGTCGCCTTCATCTTGCTGTCCTCACCGGTCGCGTCGATGACGGTCACCAGCCCCGCCGTCTCGGGCGACCAGATCACGGTCGAATCGGCCTCTCTCTCCGAGGGCGGGTTCATCGTCGTCCGCCAGTTCGAGGAAGACGGTCGGGTGCTCGGGACCTCCGAGTACCTTACTGCCGGAAGCCACAGCGACGTACGGATTACGCTCGATAGGCCGCCGTCGTCCGGCCGTCCGATCGTGCTGGTCGCTCATCAAGACACCAACGGGAACCAGCAGCTCGACTACCCCTTCGACGGAACGTCGGGAACAGCGGACCGCCCGTACGCGTCGTCGACGGCCGGCGAGAACGTCACCGTCCAGTACACGGTCGAGTGACGCTGGATTTACGGTTCCCAGTCGGGTAGGGTGGGCTGATGGAGTTCGCCGCCTTCGCCGACCGGGCCGCAGCAATCGAAGCCGAGAGCGCCGACACCGCGATCACCGAGGCGGTGACCGACCTGTTCCGAGCGGCCGGTTCGGACCTCCCGACGCTTGCCCGCTTCGTCCAGGGCCGTGTGTTTCCGGCCTACGAGTCCCGAACGCTCGATATCGGGCCGCGGCTCTGCTACGAGGCCATCGCTCGGGCGGCCGGCCGGAACGTCAGCGCCGACGACGTGGAAGGACGGTTGGCCGACATGGGCGAAATCGGGGCCGTCGCGGCGAGCTACGACCTCGGCGGCCAGCAGGGCCTTGCCGCGTTCGGCGCAGGCGGGGGCGGGAACGACGCCCTCACTGTGGCGGAACTCGACGAGACGCTCCGGGACCTGGCCGCCGTCGACGGCAGCGGAAGCCAGGGGACGAAAGTAGACATCCTCTTTGGCCTGTTCTCCCGGTGTTCGCCAGCCGAAGCAAGCTACCTCGCACGGCTCGTCCTCTCGGAGATGCGCATCGGTGTCGGCGAGGGCACCGTTCGGGACGCCGTCGCCGCCGCCTTCGACGTGCCGGTCGACGCCGTCGAGCGGGCCGTGCAGGTGTCAAACGACTACGGCATGGTCGCCGAGGTGGCCCGCGACGAGGGCGAATCGGGACTCGAAGGTATCACGCTCGAAATCGGCCGTCCCGTCCAGGCGATGCTGGCCCAGGCGGGGACGGTCGCCGGCGCACTGGAGGACTGGGACCGCGCCGCGGTGGAGTGGAAGTACGACGGCGCTCGCGTCCAGGTCCACTTCGACGGCGAGGACGCGAGGCTGTTCTCCCGGAACATGGAGGAGGTCACTGACCCACTCCCGGAGGTGGTCGACACTGTCGAATCGACGCTGGACGCGCCGGCGATCCTCGACGGAGAGGTGGTCGCGGTCGACGCGGACGGCGACCCGCTCCCGTTCCAGGAGGTGCTGCGTCGCTTCCGCCGGAAACACGACGTGGCCGCGGCCCGCGAGGACGTGGCCGTTCGCCTCCACGCCTTCGACTGTCTGCACGTCGACGGCGAGGACCTGCTGGACGCCCCGCTGGAGACGCGCCACGACCGACTGGAATCGCTGTTCCCGCCAGAGAGCGACGTTATCTCGCGGATGTGGCTGTCCGACGAGCCCGACGAGATCGCGGACCTGGAGGCCGACGCCCTCGCCGCCGAGCAGGAGGGTATCATGCTGAAAGACCCCACTGCGACGTACTCGCCCGGCAAGCGGGGCAAGCACTGGCGCAAGCGAAAGCCCGACGTAGAGACCCTGGACTGCGTCGTCACCGGCGCGGAGTGGGGCGAGGGCCGCCGGGCGAACGTCCTCGGCTCGTTCGAACTCGCTGTCCGGACCGACGACGGCTACGCCACCGTCGGCAACGTCGCCACGGGCATCACCGACGCGGAACTGGATGACCTGACAGAGCGCTTCGAACCGCACATCCGGCGCGAGGACGGCCGCGACGTGGTGCTCGACCCGGCGGTCGTCTTCGAGGTCGGCTACGAGGAGATTCAGGCCTCCCAGTCCTACGACTCGGGCTACGCGCTCCGGTTCCCGCGGTTCCTCTCGGTCCGCGAGGACAAGACGCCTGACAACGCCGATTCGCTGGAGCGCGTCGAACGACTGGCTGGCGACGGTTAATCAGGGCGAGTCGTGGCGGACTGTACCGACACGCGTAATGGCCCCCTCTGAGAAGCGGGACGCATGACAGTCAGACACGACGGCATCACCGCGGAGTGGCTCGGCTACGCGACGCTCCGACTGGAAGGCGATGATACGGTCGTCTACTTCGACCCCGGCCGCTACGGCGTCCTCACTGGAGAGTGGGAACCCCACAAAGACGGCATCGGCCACCCGCCGTCACAGGACTACGCCCCGAAAGACGGCGACATCGTCTGCGTGACCCACATCCACCACTACGACCCCGACGGCATCCGCCGCGTCGCCAGCGATGACGCCACCGTGGTCGCGTTCGAGGGAATCAACGTCCACGCGACCGACCGCGACCTCGACCGCCTGTCCGACCTCGATTACGAGGTCCGCAAAGTGGGGATGGAGGCCGACGTGCTGGTCGACGACGTGCCGATCTGGACCATGCCGGCGTACAACCACGAGGACGGCCCGAACGTCAACGACGACGGCAGCCCGATCCATCCGAAGGGTATCGGCTGTGGCTTCCTCGTCGCCGTCGACGACACCCGCGTCTTCTGGCCCGGTGACAGCGACGTGCTGGACGGTCACGCCGAACTCGACGTGTCGCTGTTCGTCCCCTCTATCGCCAAGAACTACACGATGGACCGCCACGACGCCGCGGCGCTGGCCGCGGAGATGGACCCGGATCTCGTGTTGCCGATGCACTACAACACGTTCGAATCGCTGGAGGGCGACTCCGGCGCGTTCGCGGAGGACGTAGCGAAACGCGGCGTTCCGGTCGTACTGGACGAGAACTGACTGGCAAAGCGCCCGGCGACGCCCAGAAACAGGTCTCCCTCGCTGCATCTATCAATCAAAAATAGTATTGGGGCGTTCAGCAGAACACCACCACGATGGAACGCCCCACTGAACGAGGGGGGAAAGAACAGTCCTCGACCTCCCCCTCTTTCGGTCATCTACTGCTCGTCTGGCTTTTCGTCGGGCCGTCGCTGTGGTCCCTCGGCTCCGCGGTGGCCGCTGCGATTCAGGCCGAACTGCCGCTGTCGACGATGGGAACCGGCCTGCTGTTCGGAACGGTCGTCGTCGTGTTGTTCTGGACCGCGGGCTTTCATCCTTCACTCCGGGCCAGTTTCGGCTACTTTCTCGCGGAACAGGGCATCTATCTGGTCCTAGTTGTCGGGATCGCTACGGCTTTTGCTCCGGCATTTACATCGTGGGTCGCGGTCGCGGTCCAACTCGTCTCGATCTCCCTCGCTGCGACGCTAGTGTTCTCCCCTGTTGGTGCGAAAATACGAAACTGGTTCCGGCGGCACATCCGCTCTCTGCTGAAACTACCGCCCCAAGACAGGGCGGCCAATCGCGAGTGATGGGGTGCCACGCAGAATCGGGCCAGACGCATCTGGATTCGCCACTGTTCGGCTGGCGAATCATTCATCCGACGACGACTGTTCCCGTTTTCCACTCGACAGAAAACACTTACCGAGAGACAGGAGATGGACTCCTAATGCCCTCCTCCCGTCGGCGATACCTCCGTGGCTGTATCGCGACCCTCGGACTGGCGTCCGCTGGCTGTCTCGGTTCGAACGGATACGTAGAGACTTCGCCGATTGGAACTGAGGCGATACCGGAATCAGAGGATGGGACTGACACCCACACACAGAGTGAACAAACGGACTCGTCCGTCGCCTGGCGGCAGTCACTCGGTTCGGCGATCACCGCCCCGCCGATCAGCACGGGGAGCCGTCTGTACGTCGGGACTGAGTCGGGAAGGGTCAAATCGCTCGCAACTGCTGACGGGAGCCAACAGTGGTCGTACGACGTGAACGACCCCATCCGCTCGCAACCGATACACGTCGGGAACAGCGTCTTCGTCGTAAGTGGGAAAGAAGGGCTGTACGAGGACCAGGTTGTCGTGGCGCTTGACGCCGAAAGCGGTGCGAAGCAGTGGACGTTTTCGCCCGGAGAGTGGTGGCTTGCGATGCTCGGCGCGACCGAAGAGTTGGTGTACGTCGGGACGAACACCGACGCCCCGTCGAAGGAGGGACGGACGCTCTACGCGCTCGCCGTTTCTGACGGGTCGGTACAATGGTCCGGAGAAATCGGGGACCAGGACGAGGGGGTCGTGCACAACGGGACGATATACGTGGCGTCGCACGGTCGGTTCTACGCGTACGACGCTGAAACCGGTGAAAAACGGTGGACCAACGACGTTGCCGACTACTACTCTCAGACGATGGTCGCCACCGACGACACGCTCTGTTATGCCGCCGACGTGGACGAGACCCACGGGACGCTCATCGGCGTCGCCGCTGACACCGGCGAGACCGTCTGGAGACACGACGACGGGTCCGTCGCATCGACGACGCTCCACGACGGAACACTTTACGCCGGTGGCACACATGTCGCTGCGCTCGATCCCTCGACCGGCGAGCAACAGTGGCGAGCACAGCAGTCCGGATACGTCCAGCAAGCCCCGGTGCAGAACGGCCTCCTCTATGCGGGTGGCGACGTACTACGCAGCTACGACAGTAGCGACGGCGAACCGAACTGGACGTGGGAGCCCGACGCGGACGTTGAAGGGGTGGTGCCGGCAGCGGTCGTTTCCGACACCCTGTACGTGGACTCGTGGACGGACGACGACCCCCGGAACCGATTCAAGTTCGCACTCGATGCGACAACTGGAACGAAACGGTGGGCCTTCGATGCCGAGCGCGACCTGACCGACGTGTCTGTCGGCGAAACGCGGGCCTACGTCGCCGCTGCCGATACTGTGTACGCGCTGGAATAATCGAAAAACGTCTCGCAGATGCCGTCTACAGCAGCCCCATCTCGTCCAGTCGCTCGGGCAGATACGTATCCGTCACGAAGTCCAGGCCCCGAGAGGCGAGCGCCTGCTGCTCGGCCTTCTTGTTGATGTCGAGCTGGAGTTCGATCTGTTCCTCCCAGAACTCCGTCTGGAACCGCGGGTCCTCCAGTTCGCTCTCCAGGGCGTTAACGTCGGAGTCCGACAGCGGGTCCGTCGGCAGTTCGTACTCGACGATGTCTTCCGGGCGGATGCCGATGAACTGGGCTTCGGGGGTCGCCAGGTACTCCGAGAGGTGTGCACTCTTGATGGAGCCATAGGAGACCGACCCGAAGATGCGGTACGACCACGGGTCACCGTCAGTGAAGACCGTGACCGGGAGGTCGAGTTCGTCGTGGAGGCGCTTGATGAGCCGCCGGGTCGCCCGCGCTGGCTGGCCGCCGAGGTGGACGACCAGGGCGTCGTACTCGTCGTCGAACCCGTTCTCGACCAGCCGGTCGCGCATACCACCGGTCTCGACGCAGAGGACGAACTTCGCGTCGTTGTCGAGGAATTCGATGGTGTCGGGGTTGTTCGGGATCTGGTACCCGCCCTGTCCAACGTCGTCCTGGCAGTGGATCTCGCGGTCGCCGCGGTTGGTCTGCTCGCGGAGAAGCAGCGGCCCCATCACCTTCGCGCCGGACTCCTCCGGGCGCATGTGGAAGTCCTCGCGCTTGACATCGGAGACGATTTCCAGGTCCTCGATGAGGTTGTTGGACTCGTCCTGCGTGTTGAACTGGGCCTCGTCGAGGTCCCAGGACTCCGAGAGGTAGTACAGTTCACGCAGGGTCGAGGAGCGGTCTTCCTCCAGTTGCTGGGAGAGGAAGTCGATGGTGTAGACGGCTTTCAGGATCTTCTCGGCCCCGGAAATCGTCTTGGCCGACCGGGTGGAGTCGCGGTCGCCGTACACCCAGACCTGCTCATCCTCGTCGAAGACGATGTTCGATTTGGTCCGGGTCGGGATTGTCATCGTCGGCACCTCGCCGTCGGCGAACTGGTCGTAGAAGTCCGCCGCGAGGTCGATGAGTTGCTCGCGCGCTTCCTCGGTGTCGGGTGTGGTGTCTGAATCGGTGCTCATATCAGGCGTTCACCGTGAGTTTCTCGTCTTCGATGCCGTCGACCGAGACGGTGAACTCGGCCTCGCCGGGCACGCTGTATTCGAGGACGGCGGTTTCGCCGGCCCCGACGGTCGGGGACCACTTGACGAACCACTCGCCGTCCATCTCGACGACCGTCGCGCCGTTGGTGTCCTGCGGTTCGGCGGTAACGATGTCGGTCAGTTCCACGTCCGCGTTCGTGTCGTCGTTGTTCTCGATGCGAACCCGAACGGTGCCGTCCTCGATCTCGCGCTCGACGAGGACGTTGTTCATGATGCGGGCCAGCGAGTCGTCGATGTGGAGCTCGTCGTTGTCGGTCACCTCGGTGAGCTTCTCGGCCATCTCCGGCAGGATGGTCGCCAGCTTGTCCTGCTTCTCGCGGCGCTGTTGCATCGACTGGCGCTTGTTCAGGTAGCTCTTGAGCTCGCGGGCGGCCTCCCGGATGGCGAGTTCGATCTCGTCTTCCATCTCGGGGACGTTCGCGATGGCGTCTTTCGATTCGCTGGTGAAGGGGACGTTCGTCGAGGCGACGTGGACCATGATGACGGCCGGCCCCTTCGGGATGCCGGAGCCGCCGGGCTGGTCGAGGTTGTAGTTGCGCCAGCGGATGGATTTGACCACGTCCGTGGTCGCACAGGCCCCGCGCTGGTACACGAGCGGCACGCGGTTGGCAAAGCGCATCACGTCGACCGTGCCCTCGCTTTCGAGTTCGCCGCCGTATGCGATGCCGGCCTCGACGATGAACGGGTCGCCGCCGTGGACCGCGGCGTCCCGCGTCGAGGCGGCGTAGAAGTCCGCGTCGAACTCCTTGCGCAGTCCTTCCTCGACGAGTTCCGCGCTGATCGGGGAGAGACAGTCCGTCGGCGGCGCGATGATGTCCGTCTCCCGCATCGCCGACAGCAGTTCGCTGGCGGTGTCGCGGTCGGCGGCGATGTCGGCGACCTTCGGCGGCTCCGCCGGCACGCCCTCGGCGGCCGTCCAGAGCGCTTCGAGGACGTTTTCGCGTGCCGTGTCGCCGTAGGTGGCATCGTCCTGCTCCTCGGTCATGTCGGCCGCGCGGTCGATGTACGCTCGGAGTTCGTCACGGGTCAGCCGATGGCGGCCGTCGTCGGCGAACTTGTCGGCCAGTCGGCTCGCCAGCCCCTCAATGGCGGCGTCGTCTTTCCGCTTCGTCGTCACCTCGTCGACGAGGGCGTAGAGGTCGCCGGTCAGGTCCGTGGTGACGGCCCCCCAGGCGGCGTCGACGGCGTTCTCTCGAACCGTCGCACCGAACGTCGTATCGCCGTCGGCTTCGGCGTCCTCGGCTGCATCGTCGACGATAGCTTCGACCTCGTGGTACGCGACCCGGTCGCGGTCGTGGATGGCGTCGGAGACGGCGGCCGCGAACGTCGCTGTTGTTTCAGCGCCTTTGTTCGCCACGGCGTCTTCGACGGCGCTCTCGATGTCGGCGTCCTCGTTGACTTTCGGCGGTTGCCAGGCCATGCCGCGGCCGTAGTGGCGGTCGTTGAAGTTCGCGATGACGCTATCGGCGGTCTTCCCGCCGACGCGGGTGAACTCCTCCTGCATGAAGCCCGACACCGAGTACGAATCCGTGGCTTCGAGCATTTTCAGAAGCGTCCCCAGTTCGACGCCGTGTGGGTGTGGGCGGATCTCTTCGGTTTCGTCGGGGAGTTCGGCACGCTCGGCCCGTTCGAATTTCAGTGATTCGTCAAGCCCCGGTTCGTCGAACTCGATTCGGGCGTGAGGATTGACGACGGCGGTGTCCTGGATGTAGTCCCGCAGCGTCGACCGAGCCCGCATGTTGGCTTCCATCTCCAGTTCGATGCGGGTCCCGTGGGGGCGTTCCCACGTCGTCGTCTCGTCGACGCTGATTTCCGGCTCGTTGGTGTCCGTGTCGACGATGAGTTCGAAGTACTGGGCCTCGTCCTGGCCCTTCGGCCGGGACGTGATCTTCGCCGGCTTGCCGGAGGTAAGCTGCGAGTAGAGCACGGCCGCGGAAATCCCGATCCCCTGCTGGCCGCGGTTCTGTTCTCTGGCGTGGAAACGGGAGCCATAGAGGAGCTTCCCGAAGATTTTCGGTGCCTGTTCCTTCGTGATGCCGGGACCGTTGTCCTCGACGACCAGCTTGTAGTAGTCCCCGGACTCCTGAATTTCGACGTAGATATCGGGGAGAATACCGGCCTCTTCGCAGGCGTCGAGCGCGTTGTCGACGGCCTCCTTGACGGCCGTGACGAGCGCTCGGGCCTCCGAGTCGAAGCCCAGCATGTGCTTGTTCTTCTCGAAGAACTCGGCGATGGAGATGGCCCGCTGGGACTCGGCCAACTCCTCGGCGATCCCCTCGCCCTCGCCGAGTCGCGACTGATACGAGGTCATTGTCGTGCGGTACGTACCCGCGTCGGGGTTATAAGGTAATCGCCACCGGAGTGAAAGTGGTCGCTGTCTCCCGAAACCGTGGTCTCGCGCGCGTGCGGGACCTTTATACGTCCCCCTGTATTAGCACGGGTAAGTTCCTATGTCAGGAGAGTCTGATGAGTACGGCGCAAAGTCGATCCAGACCCTCGAAGGGCTGGAAGCCGTCCAGAAGCGACCCGCGATGTATATCGGGTCGACGGATGCTCGCGGCCTCCACCATCTCGTCTACGAGGTGGTCGACAACGCGATCGACGAGGCGCTCGCCGGCTACTGTGACAACATCGACGTAACGATTCACGACGACGGGTCTGTCTCTGTCAGCGACGACGGACGGGGCATCCCCGTCGACACGCACGAAGAACACGGCCGTCCGGCCGTCGAAGTCGTGATGACGATTCTCCACGCCGGTGGGAAATTCGACAACAAGTCCTACCAGGTCTCCGGGGGGCTCCACGGGGTCGGTGTCAGCGTCGTCAACGCGCTCTCGAAGTGGCTCGAAGTCGAGGTCAGGCGCGAGGGCGCGCTCTGGAAGCAGCGCTTCGACCACGGCGCACCCGAGTACGGCCTGAAGAAGGTCCGCGATCTCGAACCCGACGAAGAGACTGGGACGACGGTCCGGTTCTGGCCCGACGACGAGATCTTCGAGACCGGCGATTTCAAGTTCTCGACGCTGTCGTCCCGGCTGCGCGAACTCGCGTTCCTCAACTCCGGTGTCGCCATCTCTATCGCCGACGAACGTGACGGCGAAACGGAGACGTTCGCCTACGACGGCGGCATCCGTGAGTTCGTCGAATATCTGAACGAGACCAAGGACCCGCTCCACCGAGATGTCATCTACTTCGAGGACGAAGAAGAGATCACGGAGGGGCCGGTTCAGGTCGAGATCGCTATGCAGGGGACCGACGACCTGCAGGGCTCGATCCACGCCTTCGCCAATAACATCAACACGCGCGAAGGTGGGACACACCTCACAGGATTCAAGACATCGCTGACACGGGTTGTCAACGACTACGCGACCGACAACAATCTGCTGAAAGACCTCGACGACACGCTCAAAGGCGACGACATCCGCGAGGGGCTGACCGCCGTTATTTCTGTCAAACATCCCGACCCGCAGTTCGAGGGCCAGACCAAGACGAAACTCGGCAACAGCGAGGTCCGTGGCATCGTCGAGTCGGCCATGCACGACGGGCTTGCGACCTTCTTCGAGGAGAACCCCGACACCGCCGAAGCCATCGTCGGGAAGGCCGTCGAGGCCGCCAAGGCACGGAAGGCCGCACAGAAGGCCGAGGAGCTCACCCGGCGGAAGTCGGCACTGGATTCGACGGCACTCCCCGGCAAGCTCGCAGACTGTCAGACGCGGGACCCCGAGGAAGCCGAACTGTTCATCGCTGAGGGTGACTCCGCGGGCGGCAGCGCCAAACAGGGCCGGAACCCGGAGTTCCAGGCCATCCTCCCCATCAAGGGGAAGATTCTGAACGTCGAGAAACACCGCCTGGACCGGATTCTGGAGAACAACGAGATACGGAACCTCATCACCGCGCTGGGGACCGGGATCGGCGACGAGTTCGACATCGAGGACCTGCGCTACGAGAAGATCATCCTGATGACCGACGCAGATGTCGACGGGGCACACATCCGGACGCTCCTGCTGACGCTGTTTTACCGGCACATGAAGCCGCTGCTGGAAGCGGGCTACGTGTACGCCTCCCAGCCGCCGCTGTACCGGATTCGCTACCGCGGGAACACCTACGACGCGATGACGGACGCGGAGCGCGACACGATCATCGAGGAGAAGTGTGACGGCAACCCCACCCAGGTCCAGCGGTTCAAGGGGCTGGGCGAGATGAACCCCGAACAGCTCTGGGAGACGACGATGAACCCCGACAACCGGATTCTCAAGCAGATCACCATCGAGGACGCCGCGGCCGCGGACAAGATGTTCAACGTCCTGATGGGCGACGCCGTCGAACCGCGCAAGGAATTCATCAAGGAGCACTCGCCTGAAGCGGAGTGGGTCGATATATGAGTTCCGACGCTAACGACGCGAACGCGCCAGCAGAGCAGATCAAACACGTCCGCATTGAGGACGAGATGGAGCAGTCCTACATCGACTACGCGATGTCGGTCATCGCGGGCCGGGCGCTCCCGGACGTTCGAGACGGCCTCAAGCCCGTCCACCGGCGCATCCTCTATGCGATGCACGAGATGGGCGTCTCCTCGAACTCCGCCCACCGGAAGTCCTCCTCGATTGTCGGGGACACGATGGGTGACTACCACCCACACGGCGACTCAGCCATCTACGACACGCTCGTTCGGATGGCACAGGACTTCTCGATGCGGTATCCGCTGATCGACGGCCAGGGGAACTTCGGCTCCATGGACGGCGACCCGGCGGCCGCCATGCGGTACACGGAGGCCCGGATGGCCCCCATTGCCGAGGAACTGCTCGCAGACATCGAGAAAGACACTGTCGATTTCTCCAGCAACTACGACGACCGCCTGCAGGAACCCGACGTGCTGCCGTCGAAAGTCCCGAACCTCCTACTGAACGGTTCGTCGGGGATCGCCGTCGGCATGTCGACCAACATCCCGCCGCACAACCTCGGCGAACTAGTGGACGCGACGGTCCACCTGCTACAGAACCCCGACGCTACCGTCGAGGACCTGATGAACCACGTCAAGGGGCCGGACTTCCCGACCGGCGGCAACATCGTCGGCCGCGACGCCATCTACTCGGCGTACGCGACCGGTCGCGGCCGCCTACGGGTCCGCGCCGAGTACGAGGTCAACCCGGAGGAGGGCCGCATCGTCATCAGCGAACTCCCCTATCAGGAGAACAAGGCCCGCGTCGTCGAGCGCATCGCCGACGACGTGAACGAGGGGAAAATCGAGGGCATCTCGGACCTCCGCGACGAGTCCGACCGCAACGGCGTCCGCATTGTCATCGAACTCAAGCGCGGGGCGAACGTCGACGTGGTCGAGAACCGCTTGCTCGACCATCACCTCGAATCCACCTTCGGCGTCATCAACCTCTCGCTGGTCGACGGCCAGCCGGAGGTCCTCTCGCTGAAAGAGAGCCTCCAGCACTACATCGACCACCGCCGCGAAGTCGTCCGCCGTCGATCCGAGTACGACCTCGCAGAGGCAGAGGACCGCGCCCACATCCTCGAAGGCCGGCTGAAGGCCCTAGAGAACGTCGAGGACGTAGTCGAACTCATCCGCAACAGCGAGGACCGCGATGCCGCTCGCTCCGGACTGCAGGAGTCCTTCGAGTTCTCCGAGGAGCAGGCCGCCCACATCGTCCGGATGCAGCTCGGCTCGCTCACCTCCATGGAAGCGGCCGAAATCGAAGACGAGTACGAGGACGTACAGGACACCATCGACTACCTCGAATCCGTCCTGAACAGCCGCGAGAAGCTCGATAGCGTCATCGCCGACGAGCTGCAGGAAGTCAAAGACGAGTACGACGACGACCGCCGGACGAGCATCATCGAGGACGAGGGCCAGGTCACCCACGAGGACCTCATCCCCGAGGAGGACTGCGTCGTCGTCATCACCGAGGACGACTACATCAAGCGGATGCCGGTCGGGAACTTCGATCCCCAGAACCGCGGCGGCAAGGGCATCATCGGCGCAGACCCCAAGGAGAACGACCGCGTCTCGAAGGTGTTCCGGGCCAACAGCCACGACTACCTGCTCTGTTTCACTAACCAGGGACAGGTCTACCGGCTCAAGACCTACGAGATCCCGGAGATGTCTCGGACAGCGCGGGGCAAGTCCGCCATCAACCTCATCGACCTCGACGACGGCGAGGAACTGACCGCCGTCGTCTCCACCGACGAGTTCGAGGACGACGAGTGTATCACGATGGTGACCCGGAACGGCTACGTCAAGCGGACCTGCTGTTCGGAGTTCGAGAACATCCTCACGACCGGGATCATCGCCGCCAAACTCGAAGACGGCGACGAACTCATCGACGTGGAGGTCACCGACGGCACGGGCGACCTCGTCATCGCCACGGAGGCGGGGATGACCATCCGCTTCAGCGAGAGCGAAGTCAGCGAGATGGGTCGCTCGGCCCGCGGCGTCAACGGCATCAAACTGCAGGGAGATGACAAGGTCGCGGCTATGGTCGCCACAGACGACGACGACCCGCGGTCGCTGTTGACCGTCACCGAACATGGCTTCGGAAAGCGCACCAAACTGGACGAGTACCGCACGCAGTCCCGCTACGGCAAGGGACTCATCGACATCAAGACCGACGACCGGAACGGCCGGGTGTCGACTGCCAAGGCTGTCACTGCCGAGGACCACCTGGTCATCATGTCCGAACAGGGCCAGATCATGCGGATCCGCGCCGGTGACGTGTCCCAGGTTGGTCGGAACACGAAGGGTGTGACGATTATGGGCCTCGAAGACGACGACCGTGTGGCGAGCGTGACCGTTGTGCCTGCTGTGACGGAAGAACAAGGCTAATTTACCGGTCGCGCGGTTTGCGACCGGCTTTTTTCGCCACCGAAAGACTCGCTTCACTTCGTTCAGCAAGACCACGTTTTTGTCGCGAGTGTGGCCGAAAGCCATCCGAGCGGGAACAAATAAAATCGCAGTGTCATTATGGACATAGAGGACCACGACTGCGTGGCGAGTGTAACAGCCGTTCAGCGGAAACCGACAAGTAACCGCGAGCGAAGCGAGCGGCCTTTTTCGCCACCGAAAGACTCGTTTCACTCGCCTTTCGAGCCTTGCTTCGCGCTGCTCAGCAAGACCACGTTTTTGCCGCGAGTGGTGGCCGTAGGCCACCCGAGCGGGAAAAAGGTGGTGGGCTAGACATACCCGTGTCGGCGTCGTACCCCGCCTATGGACCTGCCCCGGCACCTCTCACAGCACGACCGGGCGGCGCAGTTGCCGCTGGTCACCGAGGACGCGCGGGTGACGCTCGTGGAACCGATGGACCGCAACCGCAACAACGAGGTGTTGTCGGCGGTCCGTGACCAGATCACACCCGTCGGGGACCGGTCGTGGTTGGCAGCCGCCAGGAACGGGTCGACAATCCAGTGGTCGGCGCTACTCGACCGCCTGCGTGATGCCGGGGCCTCGAAACGACGGCTCGCACGAATTGAAACGCTGGCCGAGCGCTTCGACCGCCCCTATCCCTCGTTGCTGCGACTCCGTGTCAAACCCGACGTGGACCTCGATTTCGCGCCCGGGCAGTACGTCACGCTCAGGCTCCGGAACACGCCGCGAGCGTACTCGCTGGCGAACTCCCCGAGCGAGGACGAACTGGAGTTCTGCATCCGACTGGTCCCGGACGGGAAGCTCACCAGCCGGCTGTTCGAACGCGTCCGCGTCGGTGAGGCAGTCGTCGTTCGCGGGCCGAACGGCGACATGGTACTGGACCCGCCATCGAGTCGGGACATGGTCTTTCTGGCGACCGGGACCGGCGTCGCGCCGTTCAAGAGCATGATCGACTACACGTTCGAGCAGGGACGGGACGTAGTCGACGGCGAACCCCGCGATGTCTGGCTGTTTCTGGGCTGTGGCTGGGAGGACGACCTGCCCCACCGTGAACACTTCCGACAGCTCGACGCCCAGTACGACCACTTCCATTTCGTCCCGACGCTCACGCGCGAACCGCTGCTGACCGACTGGGACGGCGCGACCGACTACGTGCAGTCGGTGTTCGTCAACCACGTCGCAAACGACGCGCTGGACAGCGCAGACCTGCTGGAACGGTTCGACGCCGTACGGGACCAGCACCCCCAGTCCGGCCTCGACGCCCGCATCGACCCGACGAACGTCGAGCTGTACGCGTGTGGCATCAGCGCGATGGTGTCGACGCTGGTCCGGGCCGCTCACAGTGTCGGGATCCCCGAGTCAGAGATGCAGTACGAGGGGTTCGGGTAACACTACAGGACGCGCTTGCCGAAGGCGCTGGCGACGAGTTCACAGCCCAGTTCCGCGGTACGGTTGTGCTCGTCGAGAATCGGATTCACTTCGACCATCTCCATCGAGCGCAGCTGGTCGTGGTGTTCGGCGACGTACTCCATGGCAATGTGGGCCTCGCGGTAGGAGACCCCGCCCCGAACCGGCGTCCCGACGCCGGGGGCTTCCGTCGGGTCCAGCCAGTCGAGGTCCAGCGAGACGTGCATTCCGTCCGTGCCGTCGGTGGCGATTTCCAGTGCTTCCGCCACGACTTCCGGCGCGCCGCGGGTGTCGATGTCCGACATCGTATAGGCGGTGATTTCGCTCTCTTCGATCAGCCGGCGCTCCCCATCGTCCACGTCCCGCAAGCCGACGATGACGACGTTTTCCTCGCTGACTGCCGGCGTGTGCGCCCACTCGTGATCGGAGAACGCGCCCAGACCGAGGACGGCCGCCAACGACATCCCGTGGATGTTGCCACTCGGCGTGGTCTCCGGCGTGTTGAAGTCGCCGTGGGCGTCGAACCAGATGACGCCCAGCTCCTCGTCGTCGCGAGCCGCGCCGGCCAACGTTCCGATGCCGATGGAGTGGTCGCCGCCCAGTACAAGCGGGAACTGGCCCTCCATGAGCGTGGCATTGACGGCCGTCGCCACGTCCTCACACACCTCTTTCGTCTCTCTGAAGAACTTGGCTCGACCGGACGGAAGTCCACCCGCGTCCGGGTCCGACTCTTCCGGACGCGGTACGGCGATGTCGCCGCCGTCGATGCAGTCGATACCGGTGCTCGTCAACTGGTCGGCCAGTCCGCCGTACCGGATCGCCGACGGCCCCATGTCGACGCCACGCCGGTCCGCGCCCAGGTCCATCGGCACGCCGAGGACCCGCACCTGTTTGTCCATACCGTCGCTTCCACGGGCCGGCCCTAAATATCAGTGTTTGCCGGCTCGTATGACGAGTTACGTGTAGGGCGCACAGACCAGTTCGATACCCTCTTCGAAGCTGATCTGTGGCTCCCAGCCCGTCGCGTCGTGCATCTTCGAGAAGTCGGCACAGGTGTCGTGGACGTACACGTCCTCTGGAATCGGGTTCTCGACGTACTCCGGTTCGATATCGGTCCCGAGTTCGTCGTTCAGCATCTCGACGACGGTGTTGAAATCGTAGGCCTCACCGGTGCCGAGGTTGAACACGTCGTTCAGTTCGTGTTCGGCGGCCTGGACGAGGCCGCGGACGATGTCGTCGACGTGCGTGAAGTCGCGGGTCTGCTCGCCGTCGCCGTACAGTTTCGGCGCGTCGCCGTTTGCCAGGTCGTCGGCGAATTGGGCGATGACGTTGGCGTACTCGCCTTTGTGTCCCTCCGCGCCGCCGTAGCCCTGATACACCGAGAAAAAGCGCATGCCGGCCAGCGTGAGGTCGTAGTGGTTCTGGAAGTACTCGGCGTACGTTTCTCGGGCCATTTTCGAGGCCTCGTAGCCGGTGTTGACCGTCACGTCCATATCCTCCGGCGAGGGATTGGTTCGGCTGCCGTAGATAGAAGAGGTCGAGGCGTAGACGATGGTATCACAGCCGTCGTCACGGGCCTGTTCGACCGTGTTGACGAACCCTTCGACGTTCACGCGAGCGCCGTGGGTGGGGTTGTCCTCGTGCATCGCGTACGAGGACAGCGCTGCGAGGTGGAATACGACATCAACGTCGGTCGGTAGGTCGTCGTCGAGGACGCTCTGTTCGACGTATTCTACGTCTTCTGACACGTTCTCTGGCGTGCCGAGATAGCCGTCATCGAGGGCGATGACATCGTTGGTCTCTGCCAGAGTGTTCGCGAGATTCGCGCCGATGAACCCCCCGCCGCCGGTCACCAAAATGCGCTGACTTTCCATATAGATGTCAGGTCATTGCCGGAATAAAATAGTGTCGTTTTCGGCGATTCTATGGCAGTTCCAGACGTTTTACCGTCGCATTTAAGGACGGCTATACCGAACAACAGATTATGTCATCTATCGAACTGACACCCAGTCAAAAGAACATTCTGCAGGAACTGGTAAATCTCTATCGGGAAAGCGAAAGTGCCGTCAAAGGCGAGGACATCGCCGAGAAGGTCGACCGTAACCCCGGCACGATTCGCAACCAGATGCAGAGCCTCAAAGCCCTGCAGCTGGTCGAAGGGGTCCCCGGTCCCAAAGGTGGGTACAAGCCCACCGCAAACGCCTACGACGCGCTTCAGATTCAGGACATGGACCAGGCTGCAGAGGTCCCCCTGCGCCACAACGGCGAACTCGTTGAACACTCCAACGTCGAGGAGATCGACCTGACCAGCGTCCACCACCCCGAGGAGTGTCGCGCGGAGATCCAGCTCCAGGGCACCATGTCCGAGTTCCACGAGGGTGACTCGGTGACAGTCGGCCCGACACCGCTCTCGAAGCTCCAGATCATCGGCACGCTCGAAGGGAAAGACGATACCAACAACAAACTGATCCTTGCTATCGACGATATGCGGGCTCCGGCGGGCGAGCCGGAACACTAATTCAGGGTCTTCTACACTTTCCCTGCAGTCGTCTGGAGAGACGTGCGGTAATCCTCACGGTTTTGACTGTATAATTTCCGGTGCTGAGAGCGATTCCAAAGGGTTTGTATCGGATGACTCCGGAGAGTGGCCTATGACGGAGAACGTGGTCGTGCTCGGTGCAGGGTATGCGGGTGCTGGGACGATCAAAAGTCTGGAAGACGAACTGGAGGGGGAAGCCGACATCACCTGGATTTCTGACGTGGACTACCACTTGGTACTGCACGAGTCCCACCGATGCATTCGGGATCCGAGCGTCCAGGAGAACATCGCGATTCCCGTTCACGAGATCAAACAGCCCTCGACTTCCTTCCTTCAGGACGAGGTCGTCAACATCGACACCGAAGCCCGGGAAATCGACCTCGCCGACTCCGACGCGGTCGAGTACGATTACCTGCTCGTTGGCTTAGGCTCACAGACGGCCTTCTTCGGAATTGACGGGCTCAAAGAGCACGCCCTGACGCTGAAAAGCCTCGACGACGCCCTGGAGATTCACGACAACATTCAGCAGGCCGCTCGTGAAGCCTCGACGAACGACCCCGCACAGGTCGTTATCGGCGGCGCTGGTCTCTCCGGAATTCAGACCGCCGGGGAGGTCGCCGAGTTCCGCGACGAACACAACGCGCCGATTGACATCCATCTCGTCGAAGGTCTCGACCAGGTGCTGCCAAACAGCGACCCGGAACTCCAGGGTGCCCTGCGCAAGCGCCTGGAAGCCGCTGACGTGAACATCAAGTGCGGGGAGTTCATCGGCGAGGTCGACGAGGAGACGGTCTACATCGGCGACGAGGACGAACTGGATTATGACGTGCTGGTCTGGACGGGCGGCATCACCGGCCGCGATTGCATGCAGGACGTTGATCTGGATAAGGACGAGCGCAACCATCGGGTCCACGCTGAGGGGAACTTCCAGACCGACGACGAGCGCGTGTTTGCCATCGGCGACTCGGCGTTGATCGACCAGCCGGGCGACCAGCCCGCGCCGCCGACCGCTCAGGCCGCCTGGCAAGCCGCCGAAGTTGCCGGTGAGAATCTCGCTCGCGCCGTTCGCGGTCAGCCGCTGAAGACCTGGACCCACAAGGACAAGGGGACGGTCGTCTCGGTCGGCGAGAAAGCGGTCGCCCACGACGTGATGAACATGCCCATCGAGACGTTTGGCGGGCTGCCAGCGAAACTGCTGAAGAAAGCGATTGCCGCCCGCTGGATCAACGACGTGACCGGCGTCGGTCGGGCCGCCAAGGCCTGGCCCGACATGTAGATAGGACCTTTTTACGTCACCCCCTCTCCTCGCGGCGCTTCGCGCCGCTGTGGGGAGCGGGTTCGCAAAAATCTACGCTAAAAACGACCGTCTCGCTCCCGCTGGTCGCGAGACGTGAAACCGCGCTCGCTGTGCTCGCGCGGTACGCTGTTTCTACCGCGCCGCCACCGCACCGCGACTGCTCCTGCCGCTGTACTGCACCGCCGACCGCAACAGCGGCCACTCGCAGCTAGCGGGCGTCGAGAGCTCTAGCGTTCGATAGACAGACCGGCGTGCCACCCGTCGGCGTCGGCCTCCTCGACAGCCGCATCCATCTCCGCCAGATACGAAACGGCGAGGCTGGCGCACTTCGCGGCCTTCCGCTCACCTTCGGTGCGGAACTCGCCGGTGACGCGGTTGGCGTACACCGTACAGACAGCGCCAGCCCGCAGGCCGTAGAGGTTTGCGAGCGTGAGAATCGTCGCCGCCTCCATCTCGAAGTTGAGGACGCCAGCCTCTTTGAGCGCCGCGATGCGTTCGTCGCTGCCGCTGGCCTCAAAGCCCTCGAATCCGGGACGGGACTGGCCGGCGTAGAAACTGTCCGTCGAGCAGGTGACGCCGAGGTGGTAGTCATAATCGAGTTCCTCGGCGGCGGCCACGAGCGCCGAGACGACCCGGTGGTCAGCGCTGGCGGGGTAGTCCTCGCGGACGTACTCCTTGCTGGTCCCTTCCTGTCGCACTGCACCGGTCGTGATGACGAGGTCGCCGATGCTGGCTTCCTCCTGGATGGCTCCACAGGAGCCGACCCGGATGAACGAATTCGCGCCGACGCGGGCCAGTTCTTCGAGTGCGATAGCGGCCGACGGGCCGCCGATACCCGTCGAGGTCACGGAGATCGGTGTCCCGTCGTGGGTACCCGTCGCCGTGCGGTACTCGCGGTGCTCGGCAACGATGTCGTGGTCATCCCAGTAGTCGACGACCTTTTCGACGCGCTCGGGATTCCCCGGCAGGAGGACGCTGTCGGCCACATCGTCCTCGCCCACTTCAAGATGGTACTGTACGTCGTCGTTCGGGTCTTCGCTGTCGCCGGTCATTTGTCGAGGTGATCGCTGGTGATTGTCGAGGGCAGGAGCTCGCCGAGCTCGTACACGGTCGGTTCGTCGCCGTCAGTGATGATTTCGAACGACTCGTCACAGAACTCGCTGAACGTCTGGCGGCACATCCCACACGGGGTGACGCCGTCGCGCTTGCCCGAAGTGACGGCGACGCGCTCGAAGGACTGATGGCCGTCGCTTACTGCCGCGCCGATAGCGACTTCTTCGGCGTGTAAGCTGTTGCTGTAGTTGGCGTTCTCGATGTTACAGCCGGTGTAGACGCTGCCGTCGCTCGTCTCCAGCGCCGCGCCGACGGTGTACTCCGAGTAGGGCGCGTACGCCTCGTCGATTGCGTCTCTCGCTGCGTCAAGGAGGTCTTCCATGCTCTGGGCGTCGCGGGGGCCGGTAGAAATTCTGTCGGTCTCGGGGTCAGGCGTCGGCAGCGCTGACAGCCCCGACGGCGTCGCGGACTGCTTGGGTCGTTTCAGCTACCAGTGCGTCGATGTCGTCGCTCTCGGCGTAGACCCGGACGTACGGCTCGGTGCCACTCGGGCGGACGAGCGTCCACGATCCGTCGTCGAAGGAGAGGCGGATACCGTACTCGGTCGAAACGTCGGCCTCGGGGAAAGCCTCGGGGAGACTAGATTCGAGCCGGGCCATCGTCTCGGCTTTGGCGTCGTCCGGGCACTCGACGCTCACCTTCTCGTAGGGCCGCTCGGAGATGACGGCCCGCCGGTCGGCGACGCTCTCCGCGGCGAACAGGCGCGTCAGCACGGCCGCGCTGGCGACGCCGTCGATCCAGCCGCCGAATGCGGTGTGGACATGCTTCCAGGGTTCGGCGGCGAAGACGACCTCGGTGTCGTCGGTCGCGTCCGCGCGAACGTCGGCGATGCCGACGTGGAGCGAGCCGAGGTGGATGCGCTCGACGCGGCCGCCGGCGGCCTCGACCCGCTCGTCGATCCGACCGGAGGCGTTGGGCGTCGTCACGACGACCGGGTCCGAAACGTCGGCCGCACGCGTGTAGTGTTCGGCGAGCATCGCCAGTATCGTGTCCTCGTGGATGACATCGCCGTCGGAATCGACCACGACGATGCGGTCGGCGTCGCCGTCGTGGCCGAACCCGAAGTCGGCGTCGGTGTCGGCCACGAACCGCCGGAAGTCGGCCAGCGTCTCCGGCGTCGGCTTGCTCTCGCGGCCGGGGAAGGTCCCGTCGACGTTTGCCTCTGTCGCCAATACGTCGGCACCCAACTCCCGGATGACCTGCGGCGTTGCGACGCTGGCCATCCCGTTACCGCAGTCGACGGCGACTGTCAGCCCCGACGGGTCGCCGCCGAGCGATTCGGCGTAGTCGGCGACAGCGCCTCGGTACTCGTCGAGGTAGTCGACAGATTCGGTATCGCCCCAGTCGCGCCAGGCCGCCGGTGTGGAGCCGGCCTCGATTCGCCCTTCGATGCGGGTCTCGTCGTCGTCACCGTACTCGGTGCCGTCGGTGAACACCTTGATACCGTTGTCCGTCGGCGGGTTGTGGCTCGCGGTGATCATCACGCCATGTCGTCCCTGTGAGGCGTACGCCAGCGTCGGCGTCGGCACGCGGCCGATTCTGACGACGCGAGCGCCGGCGCTTTGCAGCCCCGCGGCCATCGCATTGGCGAGCGCTGGCGAGGTCACACGACCGTCGTACCCCAGTACGAACGTCTCGCCGTCCTGGCCGGTGGCCTGCCCGACACGTAACGCGAGGTCCGGCGTCACCTTCGATACGACATCACCGCGGATCCCCGCGGTCCCGAACAGTTCCATACCGGCGATGCGGAAGCCGACCGTATAATTCTCTCGTTCGCACGTCAGTTCAGGGTCGGCGTGTGGACGCTCGGTCGAGCACCGTGGCTGTCGTCGGAGACAAACGTCGGAAAAACTGCGAAGAGCCCGATTACAGCAGTTCCTCGAAGTCGTAGCCGTTGATGTCGACGCCCTCGCTCGTGACATCAGCGAGGTAGATACCGTTGCCGGAGCCGGTGTCGCGCTCGGCGGCGGCGTTGATCGAGGCAGCGGCGACCTCCTTGGCCTCCTCGTTGGTCATATCTTCCTCGTAGCGGTCTTCGAGGGTCCCGTAGGCGACGGTGAGCCCGGAGCCGGTGACGGTGTAGTCGTCTTTCATGACGCCGCCGGCCGGGTCGATGGAGTAGACGTGGTGGCCGTCGTCGTCGACGCCGCCGAGGATGGGGTTGATAGCGAAGAAGGGGCCACCGCGAGCGAAGTTACCGGCCAGCGTCGAGAGGGCCTTCATGCTGATGTCCTCGCCGCGTCGGGCCTCGTAGAGGTTGACCTCGGCGCGAAGCGTCCGGATGAACGACTGTGCGCCGCCGACGCTGCCGACGAGGGTCAGCGCCGCCGTCGGGTGGATCTGTTCGACCTTCTGGACGTTCTTGTTCGAGACGAAGCGACCGCCCAGCGAGGCGCGCATGTCCGTCGCGATGACGACGCCCTCGGACGTGCTGATGCCGATGGTGGTCGTCCCGGTCTTGTTCACCTTCTCCGAATCCTGTCCGGACTGTTCGGGGAGCTCGCCGACTTCGGGCGCGTACGGGTCGCTCTGGAACTCGTCAGCAGCCTGGGGTCCAGAAAGCTCCGGCCCCGGAGTCATATCTCGCATTACCGTCCGATACCAGTCCGGCGCTGATAAAACCTCTTTTTGTGGTGAGCCTGACCGCCACCGTTCGGCCAGGTGTCTGTCGGCTGTCCCGCCTTACGCGCTCGCCTGGTCGTATGCCTCGTTGAGTCCCGACACGGCCCGGTCTATCGGCAGTCGGAGGCCGAACTGCTCCGTGACCATCGCCACCGGCAGCAGCATGATGCCCAGCAGCAGGGTGAGTTGGTACAGTGCGAACAGCGTTGCGGTATACAGTCGAGCTACCATCTTCCTCGGTCCATCCAGAGTGAGTCTGGTATATAAATCTTGTCGCCGAATTTCAGTTATTTATTATCGATTATGAAGAAAAAATCGGGCCGCAGTCTTGCGATTAGCGTAAAACTCTGAGATACCCAACCGCTACCGGAACGCAACCCCGAACTGACATAATGGGGGCGTGAGGCAGGCGGCTGGTTCGCATAAGTTATAGAGATAGTCGGGGTGACGTGCGCACCGGGGGCGAATCAAAACTATCGAATAGTCGGACCACGAGAGCTAGTGTATGAACTACCTCGTGGCGATGGAAGCAGCCTGGCTGGTTCGTGACGTAGACGACATCGACGACGCTATCGGTGTAGCAGTGAGCGAAGCGGGGAAGCGCCTCAACGAGGCCGAGATGGACTACGTAGAGGTCGAGGTCGGCGCGACCGGCTGTCCGGCCTGTGGCGAACCGTTCGACTCCGCGTTCATCGCGGCCGACACGGCGCTTGTCGGACTGGTGCTTGAGATGGACGTGTTCAACGCCGAATCCCCCGAACACGCCCAGCGGATCGCCAAGAGCGAAATCGGCGGTGCGCTCCGGGATGTGCCGCTGAAAGTCATCGAGGTATTCGAGACCGAAGCCGACGAAGACGAGGCCGAAGCCGAGGCGTAGACCGTTCTCCACCCGATTTGCTCACTTCGGTAGCCGTTGGCTTTTTATATTACCTGCGGTAATTGCTGGATATGGATTTACCGACGCCGCAGGACCTGCGGGAGCGCCGGAACGAACTCGGGCTGACCCAGAGCGAACTCGCAGAGCGGGCTGATGTCTCGCAACCGCTCATCGCCCGCATCGAGGGGGGCGACGTGGACCCGCGGCTGTCGACGCTCCGACGGATTGTAACCGCGCTCGAAGAAGCCGAGGGCGGCATCATCAAGGCCCGTGACCTGATGAACGCCCCCGTCGTCGGCGTCGCTCCGGACGACTCCGTCCACCAGGCCAAAGAGCTGATGGACGAGAAAGGCTACTCGCAGGTCCCCGTCATTCGGGACGGGGCCCCACAGGGGCTCATCGGGAACTCCGACATCCGCCAGCGCCCCGAGGAGAACGTCGGCGAACTCCCCGTCGCCGAGGTGATGAACGAATCGATTGCGACCGTCGAACCCGATGCTCCTATCGACGAAGTCGACGCCTACCTGAACCACAATGCTGCCGTGATGGTCGTCGAGGACGGGGAAACTATCGGTGTCATAACGGAAGCGGACATCGCGCGTACGGTCAGCTAACTCCAATTCTCGGAAACGGAAACAGCGATAGTGGCTGCGTACTCCCCGTAGGAGGGGCTTAATACCGAAAACAGTGTCAGGGGTATATGTCTATTCTCACTAACGAAAGATATAGCGACATGCCAAACCCCAGCGACCCACTGTATGCCGAACTCGAAAAGGCCCTCGAGAACGCTGAGTCCGAGGCGGCCAGATACCACATCCGCCAGGCGCTCCAGATTCGGATCGCGGAGGAGACCGCGGGCAAAGACATCCTCTCTGCCTGAGTCCGCCCGACTGTTTTCTATCTCTCCTGTCGCTCACTCGGTCAGCTCGAGACCCCGAATCACGACTGCCTCGTCACCCTCGGCAACCGTGCCGATGACGCGAGCGTCTTCGCTGTCGGCGACGATCTTCTCGGCGTCGACCTCGGGGACTGCAGCCACGAACCCGGTACCCATGTTGAACGTCCGGTGCATCTCCTCGTCGGTTACCTCTCCTTCGTCCTGAACGAACTCGAAGACGGGCTGGGCTTCGAAGGGGTCCGTGATCTCGTACCGGTAGCCCCCCATCCGTGTGAGGTTCGTCCAGCCGCCGCCGGTGACGTGGGCCGCGGCGTGCGTCTCGCTGGCCCGGAGCGGTTCCAGTACCTCGCTGTAGATCCGCGTCGGCGTCAACAGCTCTTCTGCGATGGTCCTGTCGGGGCTCGGCGGGAACGGATCGGTGTACTCGTGGTCGCGCGTGACCGCCTCGCGTGCGAGCGTGAGACCATTGGAGTGGATACCCGAGGATGGCCAGCCGACGATGGCGTCGCCTGGCTCGGCCTCGCCGGGGAAGACGGCGTCTTTCGGGGCCAGCCCTGCGCAGGTACCGGCGATATCGAGTCCCTTGATGACATCCGGCATCACTGCGGTTTCGCCGCCGACGAGCGCCACGCCGGCCCGTTCGGCACCCGTCTGGAGGCCAGCGCCGATGTCCTCGCTCGTCTCCTCGTCCGGCGTCTCGACGGCGAGGTAGTCGACGAACGCCACCGGTTCGACGCCGGCCGCGATGAGGTCGTTGGCGTTCATCGCGATGCAGTCGATGCCGATAGTCGAGTAGTCGTTGATGGCCTCGGCGACGAGGAGTTTCGTGCCAACGCCGTCCGTCGCGAGCGCGAGGTACTGGTCGCCGATGTCGACCAGCCCGGCGTAGTCGCCCTCGAACTCACCGGCCGCGCCGATGAGCGCCTTCGTTGCCGCCTCGCTGGCGTCGATGTCCACGCCAGTTTCCGCGTAGGTCAGTCCCTCCTCGCCCTCGGCGTCGTCAGCAGATTCGGATTCGTCGGTCATACCCGAGAGCGCGCGTGGCGCGGGCAAAAGAGCGTCGTTCCGGCGTAAGTGACGGTGTGTGATTAAGAGAACTAGTGTGCGAATAGCCAGAAAGCCCCCGTTCTCTTGGCTCCCGCGGCTCGCTGCGCTCCAGTAGGTGCTTACGTCGCCGAGGTTCGCCAAGAGAACGGCCCCTTTCAGCCCCACCCATACTGGATGACCAACCGGCTACGGGTGGGGCTGAAAGGGGCGACTGGCTGAACGACAGCGGACGAAGCAAGGACCGCAACGGAGTGAGGACCGCAGCGAGGTCCCCGAGTTCAGCCAGTCGGGGCTTTCTGGCTCTTTGTGTCTGTTTCTGTTAAGCCAAACATGACCGTGATGACGGTAGCCTGTTCAAGTACCGCCTTAGCTCAGGGCATCTGTGGGAGGAACAGCAGTCCAACTATTCCGAGCAGAATCGACGGAACCGCCACGAGGAGGAACACCGGCGTGCTCCACTCGCGGACCGTCCGGCCGTCGAGCGGGCCGAAGGGCAGCATGTTGAAGCCGGCCAGCAGGAGATTGATCTGCAGGCCCATCTGCGCGACTTCCCAGAGGAACCCGCCCGTGCCCGACAGTAGCGCCGAGACGAATGGGACGAGAAAGACGACGGCGAGCGCGAGGTTCGTCACCGGCCCCGCGACGGCGATGAGGCCGTGTTGTTTGGCCGTGAGGCGGCCGCGGTGGACGACCGCGCCCGGTGCGGCGAACAGGAAGC
Source organism: Haloarcula terrestris (assembly GCF_031624315.1). NCBI lineage: Archaea > Methanobacteriati > Methanobacteriota > Halobacteria > Halobacteriales > Haloarculaceae > Haloarcula > Haloarcula terrestris. Next base: position 125,783 of record NZ_JAMQOM010000003.1, read on the forward strand.
CGACGAGGCCGCCCAGAACGGCGAACCCGAGCATCTTGTAGTCGGCCTTGAACGCGGCGATCTGGCCGAAGCGGACGGCGACGACCTTGTGGGCCAGTTCATGCAGCAGGAAGCCGATGCCGACGGTCAGCAGGCTGACCGCGAACGTACTGATGATTTCGGCCGTGGACAGCCCGCCGAACTGGAGGAAGACGATGCGTCGGAACTCCCGTTCGAGGAAGAAGGTAAACGCCAGTCCGAGCGCGAGCCAGGCGATGAGGAGGTCCCGGAGTTCGCGCTGGCTGAAGGTGAGACCGCCGACTGTCTGGCCCCCGGTGGCGGTCCGCTGTGATCGTCCAGCCATCAGAGCACCCCCACAAGTATCTGCGTCCCTTCCCGGACGCCCTGCCAGAGGAGCCGCGAGACCCCCTCCATCCCGCCGATGTCCGAGGAGATGTACGGCAGCAACAGCGGGAAGACGACGTAGGAGGCGATTGCGCTCCCGACGTTCGTCAGGGCGACGACGAGGATCAGCCGGAACAGCGGAACCTGCCGCATGCGGTTGACGAGGTCCAGTATCGGCGACTCCTGGTCGTTGAGGATCTCGTTGAGCGTTCCGATATCGCTGATGTTCACAGAGATATACCGGAGTTCGACGTAGCCGGCGAACCAGCCAGCCGCGAGCAGCGGAAACAGGCTCGTCAGCCAGCCGAAGGCCCCGGCTGCGATGGCACTCGACCAGTGTGCGCCGGCCACCTTTGCCAGCCCGCCGGCCAGCACGGCGTTGACGACGACCAGCGCGACGAACAGCCGCAGCAGGACGGCCTGGCTCGCACCGCCGAGAATGAGCAGCCCGAAGAAGACGAGGAAGACGACGCCGAAGCCGTAGCCGATGAGTTTGTACAGCGACACGCGACGGCCGCTCTCGGTCCCAGTGAGCGACTCCATCGGTGGGAGCGTCTCCGGGTTGTCGAGATAGCCTTCGATGCCCTCGCGGTGGCCGGCCCCGACGACGGCCAGCACGTGATAGCCGGCCTCGCGGAGCGCAACGAGACGGTGCGCGATAAACGCGTCGCGTTCGTCGATCAACGCCTCCGCGCCGCCGGGGGAGAACTGGCGGAACTCCTCCATCATCGCGCTGACCACGTCGGTGTCGGTCAGTTGTTCCATGTCGAACTCCTCGACATCGGCCTCGCTGCGGAACCGGGTCAACAGTGCGGCGATTGGAATTCCGATGCCAGCCGCCACAACACAGATGAGCAACAGTGTATCGAGCAAGCCCTCGACCGCCCCGGCGAGACCGCCGGGCAGGATGCCCGAAAGGGAGCCGCCCGGAACGATAAACGGGCCACCGAAGGCCCCGGCGACGACGGCGAACATCCCGCCCAGGACGGCACCGACGGTCACTCCGACCGTCAACGGCGGTCCCATCTCGGCTGCGAGACTGCCGATAAGCTTCAGTTTCTCGACGGCCGTCAATCGCGCCCAGAACCGCTGGACGGTCGTCTGGATGTCCCGGTCGACGAGCGCGACCCCGAGGCCCAGCCGTTCAGCGGTTTCGATCCCCGCCTTCATATCCGCGCCCGGCTCGATATCGAACCGCTCGCCGAGGCGGGTCTGGATGTACGACAGCATCCAGTAGGCGAGGAACTGGAAGACGGTGTTCCCGCGAAGGAGGTCGCTCGCGTCGAGGTCGTCGGGCGTCTCGCCCTTGATCTGGCGATACCGGCCCTCGTCGAGTTCGACGGCGACGATGTCGGGCTCGGCCTCTTCGATCGCTGATTCCACTTCCTGCACGCTGTGCTCGGAGACGTGAGCGGTTCCGACGACATCGACGCGCCCGGACCCTGACGGCTCCGGGAACTCGTCTGCCGCCGACTCCGCGTGTTCGGTCATCACCCGCGTTACACATTCGTTTCCTTTACCCTTGTCGGGTCCAGTTTGCTACCGGGAAACGGCGGGGAAAATCATGTTCGCAGCATTGTATGTCTTCGTCAAACACCGAAGCTATTACCGACTGTCCTGTTAATACAGGCACAGATTTTGTGGTAACTACAGGACGGTGCCGGGATTCGGTGAACCCTGATTATCCCCCCGATTCAAAAGACTGATATGTATGGGGTCAAACTGTCTCGGATATACGATGTATGACCTGACCGGATTCCAGCGGGACCTGCTGTACGTCATCGCAGGGCTGGACGAGCCCCACGGGTTAGCGATCAAGGAAGAACTCGAAGACTACTACGAGAGCGAGGTCAACCACGGCCGATTGTATCCGAACCTTGACACGCTCGTCGAGAAGGCGCTTATCGAGAAGGGCGAACGCGACCGCCGGACGAACTTTTACACGCTGACCAAGCGCGGCCAGCGCGAACTCGACGCCCGGAAGGAGTGGGAAGCGCAGTACGTTTCCGCATAACCGGTTTTTGCGGTCCGTTCGATAGACTCAACCCAGGCCCTGGCTAACCTCGGGCCATGCCGACGGTACTGGAAACCTATATCGAGAACCGCTGGATGGTCCAGCCCAACCACTCGAACCATCTGGGGGCAACACACGGGGGAAACGTCCTGAAGTGGATGGACGAACTGGGGGCGATGTCGGCGATGCGCTTTGCCGGCGAAACGTGTGTCACCGCCCGAATGGATCAAGTGAACTTCAAGCGGCCGATACCTGTCGGTGACACGGCACTCATCGAGGCGTTCGTCTACGACACCGGCGACACGAGCGTCAAGGTCCGTCTCCGGGCCGCCAGAGAGAACCCGAAAACCGGCGAGTCCGAATCGACGACGGAGTCGTATTCGGTGTACGTCGCCGTCGACGAGGACCGGAATCCGGTTTCCGTTCCGGACGTGACCGTAGAAACCGACCGCGGCGAACGACTGCGCCAGCGCGCCCTCGACGGGGAAGCGAAGCGCTGACACTGGCGGCTCCATCAGGGAGAACACTGCAACTCGGAGTGGCGAATCTCTTCAGGCAATCACAGCCAACAGTATGACCTTTATTCCGCTCCCCCACCTACAACGACTATGACACTCGATGTCGAGACGCCGACGCGACCCGAACTTTCCACCGGCGTCGCTGCCGACGAGTACGACGACGCGGAGGTGCAGGGCGACGAATACCGGCGCGAGGAACTCGCCGAGGCCCTCGATGACGGCGCGTGGGCGGACGCCTTCGAGCAGTGGGCCGCGAACGCGTCACTCGATGCCGACCAGTGGAAAATCGTCACCGACCTGGACCTCATCGCGGAGTTCGACTTCTTCTGGGACTCCTTCGCGGGCCGCGTCGGCTACCACGCCCCGGGCCTGCCCGAGGACTGGCGCGAGCGGGAGATCCATCCGGACATCGATTCCTGGGGTACCGTCTCGGGTATCAACGCCGGCCTGACCGAGTTCGGCCAGGTCGTCTGTGAGGTGCTGGCCGACGAGTACATCGACTGGGAGGCCGAGGAGGTCGGCGCGGACGACCTCCCGGACTTCTGAAATCTCACTCCGACAGCACGCCCTCTAGCACGAACGTCTCCCGTCTGTCCTCCGCTCGACGCACCTCGATGCCGGCGTCGGTACAGAACTCGACGGCGTCGTCGGCCGCGTACCGCTCCGAACGGGGCGCCCCCTCGTTGCCAGCGCCCGCCTGCGTCCAATCGGCAATAGCGACCCGTCCACCCGGGACAAGTGCGTCCGCCACGGCTTCCATCGCGGCTGGCGATGCGAATTCGTGGAACGTCATCGTCGATACGACGGCATCGAGCGAGTCCGAAAACGGTAGGCTCCCGATGTCGGCCGTGACCGGCACGACGTTGCTCGGTAGCCCCTTTTCACGATAGCGCTCGTGCATCCCCGGCTGCACGTCGAGGGCGTACACGCGCCCAGCAGCGGCCGCGACGTGGTCGGTGTAGAACCCCGTGCCGCTCCCGAGGTCTGCCACGACCGTCGATGTATCGGGGTCGAACAGCGCCAGCAATTCGTCGACCGAGAGGTACTCGTACCGGCTCGCGTCCTCCAGTTGCGCCGCCCGGTCAACGTCGAACGTGTGAAAGCCCATCGACCATCGGTTCGGGGCCGACGGGCAAAACGGTCAGGGACCGGCAGCCTGATAACGACCCACGCGCTTGCACCAGGTATGGCTGAAATCGTCACCCCACGCAAGCGGGAGTGTGAGCGATGTGGGCGGGTCGACGAGTGGGACCCAGAGCGACACAGTTGGCGTATCGTCACCGAGGACGACACCAAGCAGTCGGGCGACCCCCACTGTCTCCACGAGTGGGACATCAACGGGACGTTCAATCCGCTAGCCGAGTGATCGCTCGGTCTTCTGCTGTTGTTTCTTCTGAGCAGATAGGTCCCCGGTAGATCGGGTCTCACACAGGAAACGCGGAAAATCAGTTGCGTCGGATAGCCGGTCGGACAGCGACGAGTGGTCGCTATTCGCTACGTTCCAGCCTGAGCCGCGTCCGCGGTCACCGGAGCCCGCGATTCGCCGCTGGTCACGTTGCCGCCCTGCTGGATCGTTATCGGCTCCAGCTCGACGGTTGCGGCGGAGTCGTCCTCGCCGATGACCTGTCCCTCGGTGACATCGGTCGTCCCGATGAAACTCGTCCGTGTTCCGTTGTTGGTCCCGACCGCCGAGAACTGGTACTGGCTCTCGGCACGCACACTCACGTTCGTGTACCCTTCGTCCGTGCCCCATTCCTCGTACCCGGTGGTTGAGTAGGGAACCGTCATCTCGAAGTTCCCGTTCTGGTCGGTCTGAGCCTGCTGGCGGTAGACGAACGTCTTGTTCGTAGCCGGGTTGCGCATTTGCACGGCGGCCCGCACTGTCGCGTTCGCCGGCCCGGAGCCTTCGACCGTCGCACCGGGCACGCGCTCGAAGATTTTCGTCCAGGCGGAGTGCTGATACCGCGGACTGTCCGGGAACGCTTCGGTGTCACTGGAGCCGACTAAGCGGTAGTGCTCCATTGCGGGCACCCGTTCGCTGGGGTTGTCGCCGTACCCGCCGATCTGGGATGTCGTATCGCTCTGGACGTACTGGCGAGCCTGGTCCATGCTCTGGAACTGGCGGTAGACCCGGCCCTGCTGTTGCCCTTCCGGTTCCTCTTCGTTTGTCGGCGCGCCGCGGTACTGTGCGCCTTGACTCGTCTCCTTTACCTCCCAGTCGACGACGATCGGCTGGGGTTCGGCTGCGCTCCCGTGGAACCGGTACAGCCGCGTGACCATCGTTTCGTAGTAGGCCTGCCGTTGGAACGTTATCGACCGGAGGCCATTGCCCTGGGGGACGTACATCCGAGTGTAGAAATCACTGGTCTGGACTCCGTCGACGAAGGCCGGTGGCGCGAAGAACTTCCCGCCGATGTTCCCGTTCGTTTCGGCCATTAGCCAGTCGACAGCGACGTACCGGGTCTTCGCGTCATCCTCGTCCGTACTGTCGAGGATATTGTTTGCCTCCGTTTCGTTCTGTGCGATCAGGAACGGCGCGGCCGTGTCCGTTCCCTGCTGGAACGGGTTCGCGTTCGGGACCCGTTCGGCCCTAGTCGTGATCCAGTGTCCGTAGTCCCACCATGACAGGACGCCGTACTGACCCTCCTGGTAGTCGAAGTCCTCCTGTTGCTGATAGGTGCCGTAGTAGTCGAGTGTCGCCGAACCGCCGGAGCCGTACGCCCCTTCTGCGGGCGTGTTCGCCTCCATCCACTGGAGGCTCTCGTCCCAGTTCTGAATCCCCGGTCCGGGACCGGTAGAGCCTGCTTCGACCGGTGCCGTGCCGAGGGCAAACAGCGGGACGACGATGACGATAATCACCGCGAGAATCGTCAGGACCTGATAGTACTCGATGCCGTCGTCAGCGCTGAAATCGAACCAGACGATGAAGCGACTGACGAGCATCCCCGACAGCACTGCGATCGGCGCGACGAGGTAGTACGCGAACCGCCGCTGAGTGAACGTCGCGGACAGAATGAACAGGGCCCAGACGACCACAAGTAGCTCTTCCGCGGGAGCGTCGTCGGAGAGGAACTGCTTTCCGAGCAGGATGAGGCCGGCGATCCCAGCGACGACGGCGGCAAATCCGTGTCGGTTGAACAGGACACCAGTGTCCCGAAGCGGTGAGGCTTCGCCGACGGTATCAGCCGATTCGCTGATCGAGAACCCGATCACTCTCATTATGTTTTGCGTGAAATATCCCCACAGGTCCGGGGTCAACACCGCCATCAGAACGGCCCCGAGAGCGAGGATCCCGAACACGGTCGCAGGATACGTGTACGGACTGTACTCGCGCTGCTCCATAACTCGGGCCAGCCACGCCATGAACACACAGCCGAGACCAACAGCCAGCGCCAAGCCCGGCTGTAGCAGCGATTGCTCTGTTGCTGTGATCTCTAGGACGTTGATTCTGGATGCACTCAACACGGCGGTCGTCGTCATCGTAATCGCACCAGCGATGGCCGTGTGTTCAGGGCTGCTGTCGTGGATGTACTCCAGACACAATCGGACCAGGAAGAAGACGCCGAGGATGCCGAGGAGGAGCACACCGGGAGCCCAGGTCCAGAGATACAGCGTAATCGCCACGCCCGCCAGCACGGACCAGCAGATAGTATCCCGCAACGCGTCGATGTCCCGCTCTACGAACTGCTCGTAGATCGGCTTGTCCCGCGCGGCAACGCTGACAGCGACCATGACCCCGAGGACCCCGAGGACCTGAAAGAGCGCTTCAGCGACGTGGTGGTCCGAGAACCCGACGAGACTCCGCTGGAGGAGCGACCCCGTCGAGAACGCGAGCACGGTGACCGCGGTCACACCGCCGATACGGCCGCCGAGTCGCCGCCCGAGGAAGTACGTCGGAATTGCCACGAGGGTACCGAACACAGCCGGTGCAAACAGCAGCGTCATGGCGATCGTCTGGTCGCTGGGGGAACCGAGACCGACAATCAGGGCGACTGTCGCGACGATCTGGTCGAACAGCGTTCCGAACTGTCCGTTAGTAGTCCCGTACGGGAAATACGTCCAGGGGTCAAACGGCATTGTCGCAGGCCAGTTCTCGACGACGTACTTCGTCGAACGGTAGTGATACCAGGCGTCGTTTCCGCTGAAAAGCACCTCGCCGTCAACGATGAAGTTCTGCCAACTCTTGACGCGATTCCACAGCATGAACCCGAGCAGTACCAGGAGGACCGGAACGTGGTACCAGCGCTCGACCCACTCCAGGGCGGACTCGAGTTCGGGGTTGTCGTCAAGATAGCCCCGTGATTGACTCATTGCACGGAAAAACTGCCAAGGCGCGCATAAGCCTTTTGACCTCCGTACGAACCCAGGATGGAAACGCCTAACAGCACCGCTGGCACACCACCGACTATGCGAGTCTCGGTCGTGCTCTGTACGCACACGATGGAGCGCTACGACGACTGCCGAGCGGCGGCCGAGAGCGTCTTAGCCCAGACCTACGACGACGTGGAACTCGTCTTGGTTTCCGACGGCGACCGGACGGTGTACGAACAGTACGAGTCGGACTTCGGCGACCGGGACGACGTTCTCACCTACTGTAACGACGAGAACGTCGGCTTGCTGGAGAGCCGGAACAACGGGGCCGAAGTCGCCACCGGCGACGTGGTCGCGTTCTTCGACGACGACGCTATCGCCGACGAGGAGTGGGTCGAGGCGTTAGTTGCTGCCTACGAACGCCACGACGCGCTCGCGGTGGGCGGCCGAATGACGCCGGCGTGGGTCGCCGGCAAACCCAGCTTTCTGCCCGCGGAGTTCTACTGGCTCATCGGCGTGACCCACCGCGGGTTCGGCCCGAACGGCGACCCCGACGAAGCCGGGGTGGTGCGCAACACCTTCGGCTCGAACATCTCCTTTGAACGAGATGTATTTCTCGAATTGGGCGGCTTTGACGACGATATCGGCGGGCGTCAGGGCGAGAAGAACCTTCAGGGCGGTGAGACAGAACTCTGTGCGCGCCTGCGCACCGAGTACGACGAGGGGGTGTACTACACTCCGGACGCGCTCGTCGCTCACAAGATATTCGACTACCGAACCGACCCAGGCTGGCTGTTAGACCGGGCGTTCTGGCAAGGGTATTCGAAACGCGGGATGGAAGTGTTCGTACCGGAGTCGACCGGCGAGGAGTCCGACTTCCTGGGTGATCTCCTGTTTCGGTTTGCCCCTGCCCGGATTTGGAATCTCATCCGCTCGCCTTCGGTAGCCGGCGTGTTGCAGCTCGTGTTCCTGTTTGCCCTCACCGCTTTCGTCGGCTTTGGCTACCTGTACGGGATGACTGTCTGGGGGTAACAGATGACGGGGACAACACACCGGAACAAAGCGGGCGAGGCGGGGACACAGGAAACGGACCTCCCGAGCGTCTGCGTGGTTACACATCCGCTTGCTGCCGCCGGCGAGAACGCCACGCGAAGCCTGCTCGATATCCTCTCTGCGATCACGTCTGTCGCACTTGTGACTGCGGACCTGCCCGCCGACTCCGAGATCCGCGAGCGCCACGAACTGGTCGAACTCACGCAGAAGGGGGCGGGTAACTCGGTGCTAGTCGCCGCCTTCCGGTTTCTCCTGAACCAGCTCCGGATGTGTCGCGTCATCGCCGACCGGGACGAGGAGGTGGTGCTCTTTTTCGGCGCAACGTCGTACCTGCTGCCGATTGTCGTAGCTCGGCTACTCGGGAAGACGGTCCTCGTCGAACCACGCGGCGACGTACCGCTGACGCTCCGCCTGAACTGGGAACAGCAGTTGCCCGACAAAGTGGCGGCCGGACTCGCCGGCACGGTACGCGCACTCGAACGGGCCGGTTTCGCCGCGGCCCACGGCGTCGTCACCTACACGCCGGAGATGGCTCGCCAACTAGATCTGCATCCGGAAGCCCCGACGGTATACCCGACGGGTGCACGCTACGTCCGGACAGACGAGTTTCGCGTGCAACGGCCCTATGCGGACCGCGACCGCGTCGTCGGGTTCCTCGGGCGACTCGACGAAGAGAAAGGAATTCGAGAGCTCGCTTCCGTCGCCGCCGGACTGCCCGACGACGTTACGTTCAGGTTCATCGGTGACGGCGACCTCCGAGAGTGGCTGGAAGCCGAACTCGCGTCGGAAATCGACGACGGCACGGTGGAACTCACTGGCTGGGTAGAGCACGACGACGTTCCCGCCCAACTGAATGACCTCTCCCTGCTCGTGCTGCCGTCACAGCCGACGGAGGGGCTCCCAACGACAATCCTGGAGTCGCTGGCCTGTGGGACGCCGGTCCTCGCTTCCCCGGTTTCGGGTGTTCCCGACGTTGTTCGCGAGGGCGACACCGGCTATCTCATCGATTCGCGGGACCCAGAAGCTCTCCGGGAAACGATACTCGACAGCCTTGCCAGCGAGGACCGAAACAGCATCAGCGCCGCCGGCCGTGATCTGATCGAAGCAGAATACAGCTTCGAGGCGGCCTGTGAGCGGTACCGTGGGATTCTCGAATCCGCTGCCGGCTACTCGTCGTAACCCAGTCGCCGGAGTCGTTCCTTGACCTCTTCGTCCATGTCCGGGCGCTGGACATCGTCTGCCTGTGTGGCCCGGACGAGCTGCCGGTGGTCATCGAGCCGTTTGCGGAGCCGCCGCTCTTCGGATGGGTGATCCTCGATGACGTTCACTTGCTCTTCAGGGTCGTCTGTCAGGGCATACAACTCGTCGGCTTCGTCATCCTCGTGGGCGATGAGCTTCCACTCGGGCTCCCGAACGCGGATATGCTCGTAGCCATCGCTATCACGGTAGCCGCCAAGAATCTCGGTGCGGTCCCACTCCCCATCGAAGACAAGCCGCCGGAGGCTCTGTCCGAACCAGTTGTCTGGAACGTCGATGCCGGCAGTATCAACGAGCGTACAGGGAAGATCAGTCAATCCGACCAGCTCATCGTAGCTGCCCGTGTCGTCCCAGCCGTTGATCAAGAGCGGGACATGGTTCTTTACGTCGAGCAACCTGGCCCCGCCGAAGTAGCCATGCTCGAGGAAGTGGTCGCCGTGGTCTGCCGTCAGGGCCATCACGTAGTCGTCGCCCCAGTTCGCCTCGACGGCGTCCATAAGGCGGCCTACCTCCGCGTCGTTGAACTGTATCTCCGCGTCGTAGAGGTCGATGAACGTCTGGTGCTCCTCCTCCGTCACCGCCTCGGGCTCCTCGATGAACTTTCTGCGAAGCTGGATCGAGTCGCTGTCGGACACCGGCTCGTCCCGGAACTCGCGCTGGTACTCCTCGGGCGGGAGGAACGGATGGTGGACATCCATGTAGTGCGCCCAGACGAACGTCGGCGTTTCATCGTCGCTGTCCTCGATGAACTGGATCGCTCGGTCCGTGATTTCGTCGGCCGGGACGTGATAGGACCCGACGTTGATACCCTGCGACGACTCGATGAAATCGTAGCCCCGCTTCAGGAGATTTAGGAGTCGGCCGTCGAGGTTCGTCTTGGCCCACTTGCGGAACTTCGAGGTGGTCGATTCATCCGGTGCCGAGTCGTAGAACTCGTCCCAGCCCCGGTCGTAGCCGAACTGCCCGGAGACGTAGAGATTCGAGTGAAACCCGCCGGTGCGGTAGCCGGCGTCGTCGAGTACTTCCGAAATAAGCGTCTGGTCCGCAGAGATGCGTTCGTGGCCGCCGTACATCATCGGCGTCACGCCGGAGAGGATACTGGGAAACGAAAACCGGGTGCCACCGACATGAGAAAAGGCGTTCATGAACGTGCTGCTCTCTTCGGCATACGCGTCAATATTCGGCGTCGTATCTCGCTCGTACCCGTGGTACCCCACGTGGTCCGCTCGGAGCGAATCGATAGTAACGAGGAGGATATTGGTCATGATACTGCGTCCGCCAGTGGCACAATTAAGGATTGCTATAGTATCGTTTCCGGCATGAGCAGCAGGGCTTTCGCGCGGACCCGCGCCGAGATGACGACGAGGACGACAGCGTAGACGACCCCACCGAAGCCGGCGAGGAACAGCGTCCCGGGCCGACCCGGAGGCATCAGCATGGCGACGGGGGAGACTGCGGCGGCCATCAGCGCGGCGGCGGCGACCTGGGTGCCGAGCGTCCGGTAGGGAATCCGGATGGAGCCGACGATGTTCCCAAGCACCCAGTAACCGACCAGCGCCCGAATCACCGACGACAGCGCGGTGGCGATGGCCGCACCCGTCCAGCCGAGTTGCCAGATGAGAACTGCGTTCAGGATCGCGTTAGAGACGATGAAAACCATGTTAACACGGAAGGCTGCATCGGGCCTGTCAACCCCATTGATGACATTTGTGAACTGGGAAGCGAACACATCTGCGAGATACGCCGCGATGAGGATGAGCAACACCGTTGCGCCTTGTTCGAACTCCGGACGATAGAACCGGAGGACCCGCTCGCCGATGACGGCCGCGCCGACGAACCCCGGGATGACGAGGATACCGCTGAACGCCAACGCCTCGTCGAGGTAGTGGACGATACGGTCGTAGCCGTCTGTCGTACTCAGGTCGCTGACCTCGGGAAAAAGCGTCTGGCTGATCGAAGAACTCGCGATGGCAAGCATCGATGCGATACCCCACGCCGCCTCATAGATGCCGATGAGAGCTGCACCGACAAAAAACGAGAGAAAGATGGTGTCGAGCCAGCCGAAGACCCGGCCTCGGAGCGCCCCCATCCACGCGTACTTGGCGTAGTCGACGAGACTCCGGAGCTGGTCGACAGTGGGCAGCGCCGGCCGCCGCTCGCTAAGCAGGAAGGCGGCCACGGCGGCGACAGCCAGCGACAAGGCGTGGCCCAGCGCGATACCAGCCACACCCATCGCCGCCAGCAGCGCACCGACCTGCAGGGCGGTTCGCGTCACGCGCTCGCCGGCCTTGAGCCAGCCTGTCGTGGCGACTCGTTTCTGCCCCTGCAGGCTCCCCTGTGCCGTGCGGTATGCGACCGTCGCGATCAGCATGACCACGATCTCCACGTCATATCCGATGAGGACCTGCATCAGTTCGCGGTTGCGGGAGACGATCCCGCCAAGAAGCTCACCGGCCGCTAGAACCAGGACGCCGAGCACGCCAGCCATAGCCACGTTGAGCAGGATGCCGCCGCCGATGAATTCCGCCGGACTGTCGCCTTCGCTGATGCGCTTTTTCATCGCATTCGCGACGGCGTTTCCGGGAACAACGAGCCAGAAGAAGCCAAGCGAGACGATAACTGAGTACCGACCCAGCCCGCTCGCGCCGAGTACGACGGCGATGAGCCACGTCGCTGCGAACCCGGCCAGCGAAACGATCACCTGCGAGACGAAATGCGAGAGCGCAGTCTTGCCGAGCCTCATTCCATGTAGCCGAGATCTCGGAGCTGGCGCTGGACCGTGTCGGAGAACTCTTCGTGCTGGCCCTCGGACACCGGCTGGCCGTTCGCTTCAACCCAGTCGGTCAGGTCGGACTGTAGCGACTCGGCAACCGCAGGATGCGCCTCGCGCACGTCGGTTTCTTCGTCGGCCAGGTCGAACAGTTCCGCTCCATCTGGGCTCTCCTGGTAGCGCCACTCCTCTGTTCGGAGCGCGTTCAGCGTCCCGGTGTGCAACGCCGAGTAGTCGAAGTCAGGGTTGTGTGTGAGCAGTTCCTCGTACGTGTTCGGACCTCGTTGGGAGACGGCGAATTCACGGCCCTCCTCGCGGAGGTCGACTCCGATGGTATCCGAGCCGTCCACGCCGGCGACTTCGAGCAGCGTCCGCATCACGTCGCTGTGCTGGATGATGTCGTCATCCTCAACGGTCAGCGGCTCGTCGAGTCCGTTGATGACGAGCGGGACGCGTGTAACGGCGTCGTTCAGGACGTAGCTATGCGAGAGTAAGCCCCATTCACCGAACAGTTCGCCGTGGTCCCCCGTCACCACGACGACAGTATCGCCGAGATCGAGCGAGCGCACATGTGAGACGAGCCGCCCCACCATCTCGTCCGTGTATGCGATCTCCGCGTCATACATCGCACGCAGCGCGGCCCACTCTTCATCGGTCAGGTCGCAGCCGTTTGCGACGATTTCATCGAGGTTGTAGTGGATCTCGAGCGCACGTTCGGCGGCCTCGTGCCCGGACATCGCTAGGTCGTCGGTGAAGGCATCGAGGTATTTCCCCGGCGGGTAGTAGGGCCGATGGGGTTCGTTGTAATGCAGATAGAAAAAGAACGGGTCAGACTCGGATTCGAAGTCACCCAGCCATCGCTTCGCGACACCGTTCATCAGCAGTGGCGACGCGTGTTTCGACGTGTCCGTCGTCAGCCCGGCCGAGTGGCTCCGGATGTTCCAGAGGTACGAGGCGAGGGTCTTTGCGCCGGCCCGGTGAATCGTTGATGAGGCGAGCCACTGAAACCGGTCGAAGCCGCGGTCGAGGTTGGTTGCAGAGCTAACATACGAGTTGCGGGACAGGCAGGCCGTCCGGTAGCCGGCGCTGCGGAACCGCTCTGCGACCGTCGTCATACCGTCCGGAACCGCGTTCCCCTCGATGCCGATGTTCGTGTGGGTCGGCGCGTAGCCCGTCAAGATCGCACCGCTGGAGGGCAGCGTAGATTTACCGTGGGCGATGCACGTATCGAACCCGTGGCCCGAGGCGGCTAGGTCGGCCATCTCCGGGGTCGTGTCGCGCTCGTAGCCCCCGATGGTCGTGTGATCTGACCGGAGGCTGTCGAGAGTAATCCAGACGATATTCGGCGTCGACATACAGTGTAGTTTCTGATGATTTGTCCTCCGGTAATTTATATTCCGGTTCCGGATGGAGACGGATGATTTATGACAGATGGTGGGATATCCGGACGCATGCCCGAGAGCCCGACGGCTGACACCAGCGCCAGCGAGCAGCTCTCATACCGGCTTCGGAAGTGGCTGCTCCAGCGGGCCACTTCGATGGCCGGCGCTGACCAGCATCAGCGAATCGCGGCGGGCGACTGGGACGTGCTGCTCGTTCTCGACGCCTGTCGGCTCGACACCTGTCGGGACGCTGTCGACTGGCCTGTTCAGGAAGTGACCACGCCGGCCAGTTGTACCCCGGACTGGCTCACGGCTGCCGCAGACCGGGGCCTGTTCGCCGGGAAAACGGTCCTGACCGCAAATCCGCAGTATCAAAAGTTCGAGTTCGAGGCCGACTCGATAGAACACTTCTGGCAGAGCCACTGGGACGAGCGCCGCCAGACCGTGCTGCCCGGTCCGGTCCTCGATAGAGTCACCGAGCATATCAACGAGGACTCGTCACCCGTTATCGCACACCTCCAGCAGCCCCACTGGCCCTACGTCGCGCGAATCGACGACGAATGGGAACTCGCCTACCCGGACCTCGGTCCGTGGACGGACGATGGCGAGGAGATAGCTGGAATGCAGGTGGCGATGGCCCGCGGGAAGATCGACGTTGAACGGGCCTACAGTGCCTATCGGGCCTCGGTGCGGAGCATCTGGCGAACGCTCCTTCCGGCCATCGAGTCGTGGGTCGCCGACGGTCACACTGTCGTCGTCACCGCCGACCATGGCGAGGTGTTTGGCCGCCTCACTGACGCCACGATGTACGAACACCCCTGCAAGGTGGGCATCCGACCGCTGACGGCTGTCCCGTGGGTCGAATTCGATTCGTCCCAACCGGAGACGGTCGATGACGGGACTGTTCAGGACCGCCTGGAGGCACTGGGCTACGCCGAGTAGCCGAAGTAGATAAGTATTAAATGGACACGTCGCAGAATTGAGACAATCATGGTGCTGGTCGTCCTCGGTATCGACGCGCTGGACCCGGAGTTGGTGGACTCCACGGACCACCCAAACCTCACCCTTGACAGCCATCGGTCCATCGAGACGATAAACAGCGTCGAGGGGGAGCCAAGTACCCACGAACTGTGGCCGACGATTATCACCGGGCTCACGCCCGAAGAGCACGGGCTCAAACTCGATGACGGCGTGGCCTGGGAGAACCCCCTGCTACGGTACGGGAGTGCGGCCGCGAACTACCTGCTGCCCGACGGACTCCAGACCAGAATCGGCGCGTGGCTGCTCAACAACACCGGCGAAGACGCGTTCCGCGTTCCGGCGACCTACTACCAGGAAAACGGGCTATCGACGGTGTTTGACGGCCGCGAGGCGGCGACCATCGGTATCCCGAACTACGTCGTCGACCCCGAAAACGAGGACCGAGAGCACAGCCTCCGGCGGAACCTCGGAGACCTATTCGAACGTGACGGGAGCGCCCCGGGTGGCCACACTTCGGCCGACCCGGCGGCGTTCTACGAGCAGTGTCTGGAGATGTCGATGATCCGCCTCGCTCGGGCACGAAGAGCGCTCCGAGGTGGGCAAAAAGAGCTCGTTTTCGCGTACACGAGTGGGCTCGATCTTATCGGCCACGTCTCCTACGACCACCCGACACTCCAGATGCAGGCCTACGGCGAACTCGACGAGTTCGTCGGTGAGGTTGTGGGCGACCTCCGCGAGGACGACGAACTCCTCCTCGTGAGCGACCATGGCCTCCAGGACGGCGTCCACACCCACGAGGCGATGGTGGCGGGCACGTCGTCGCGTCTTGTCGAGGAGATCGATAGCGTCCTCGACGTGCGAGGCGCAATCGAGACGGAACTGCGCAACCACGACCACAGCGGCCCGGGCGGCGAATCGCTCTCTATCGAGGACAACGACGCGGTGACATCCCAGCTCGAAGACCTCGGCTACATGTAGCTTGACGTAGTGAGATTTATACTGGCGACGTGATTCCCGTTACGTGTGACTAGTATTGCCCTGGTCGTGCTGGATACCCTCCGTAAGGACGCCTTCGATGAACACTTCGAGTGGCTCCCGGGGACCACGTTCGAGCACGCATACGCGCCGAGTCACTACACTGTCCCGTCACACGCCTCGCTGTTCACTGGGCTCTATCCGAGCGAGACAGGCACGAACGCGAATTCCCACCAGTTCACCCCGCCCAATCCCCCGCTTCCCCGCCGACTACAGGACGAGGGACTGGAAACCCACGCCTTCAGCGCGAACGTTCAGATTTCCAGACAGTTCGGCTGGGACCGGGGATTCGACAGCTACAACGGCTCCTGGAACTCCAAACACGCCAACGCGACCGACGACATCTTCGAGTGGAACGCGTTCATCCGGGAACACCGCGACGAAGGACCACAGCGCTATCTCAAGGCTCTGTGGGCGTGTCTCTCCGGCGACTGCGACACGGTCCCGAGTCTCAAACACGGACTGGAGATCAAATATCGGACCCATACCGTGTCCGACTCCGGGGCACAGGAGGCACTCTCACACGTCCGTGGCACCGATTTCGCGGACGACGCCTTCCTCTTTATGAACCTGATGGAGGCCCACGGGCCGTACAGACCGCCAGAGGAGTACCGGACAGTGGAGTTCGAGGAGATGCCAGGGTTCGCCGAGTCCGTCCAAGAAGAACCGGTCGACGAGGCCTACGCCGAGACCATCCGGCAGGCCTACGACGACTCGGTGCGGTATCTCTCCGACAAATACGAGGCGATATTCGCGGAACTCAGCGATGAATTCGACTACGTGATCACGCTCTCCGACCACGGGGAAAACCTCGGCGAGAAGGGGATCTGGGGCCACGGACTGGGCCTCTATCCGGAGCTGACTCACGTCCCGCTGTCGATATGGGGGATGGACAGCGGGGAGACGCGCGAAGAGGTTGTCAGCCTCATCGACGTTCACCGGACGATACTGGAGATGGCCGGTGTCGGGGACACCGAGTACGAGGGCCGCGGGCGGGACCTTCGGTCGCCAGTAGCGCATGCACCGCAGTTGGCGGAGTATCTCGGCCTGAACATGTGGCGCGAACGGAAACTGGAGGCGGCCGGTCAAACCGACGAATTCTCGACGTACGACCGGGAGCTGTACGGCATCGCCACAGCCGAGGACTACTACGGGTACGAGGACTTCGACGATGAGTTCGTCGAATCAGGGACGAGCACCCTCGAAGCCCCCCGTGACCGGATGGACGAATTGATCGATGACCTCGATTATTCGGCGGGCGACGACGACATTGCTGTCTCAGACTCGATGATGGAGCGTCTCGAAGACCTGGGGTACGCCTGAGGTCGCAACCGTTTTGCCTGGCCTCAGCGAAGGCCCACCACCGTGGGTTCGTTGGATATCTGTTTCGTGGTGAACGCGGTCGGCGAAGGGAGCATCCCGGCGGAGATCGCGACGGCGGTGACACGGCACACCGACCACACTGTCGATATCTTGACGTGGTTCGACTCGGGGCAGTTCGCCGGCGAAGAGCTACTGGACGTTCGGTCCCTCGACGCGCCGGATACGGCGCTTGGTATCGACTCGGCCACGTATCACCGCGCTGCCCGAATCCTCTCAGAGTACGACCTCGTCCAGGCCCACCACAACCACTCAGCGGCCTTCGCAAAGGTCATTGCGCGACGGGTCGGCGTCCCGGCCGTCTCCCGTGAGGGCAATACCCGGGACGGGTTCACCCGGAAGGGGCGGATAGCAAACGGTGTCACCAATCCACTTGCCAGACGTGTCGTCTGTATCTCCGAGAGCGTCTATCA
Source organism: Haloarcula terrestris (assembly GCF_031624315.1). Lineage (NCBI taxonomy): Archaea > Methanobacteriati > Methanobacteriota > Halobacteria > Halobacteriales > Haloarculaceae > Haloarcula > Haloarcula terrestris. Next base: position 143,281 of record NZ_JAMQOM010000003.1, read on the forward strand.
GTCGTTTACCTCTTGGGAGCGGGCAATACTGCCCGAACGAAAGGTTCGGCGAATCCCGAACGGCGTCCACATAGACCGCATCGACGAGACCGCGCCTGCGCTCCCGGACGGCGTCACCCCAGCGGACGACGCCTTCCTCGTCGGTAACGCGGCCATGCTTTACGAACAGAAGGCACAGGACACGCTGATTCGGGCCGTCGCCGAGCTGAACGAGCAGGCCGACCGACCGGTCGAACTCGTCATCTGTGGCGACGGCCCCGAACGGGCACGCCTGGAATCGCTTGCCGAGACACTCGGTATCCGATCACAGGTCTCCTTCGCTGGTCTGGTCGAACGCCGGGCTGTCTACGCTATGGCGAAGGCCGTCGACGCCTTCGCAATGCCGTCCCGCTGGGAAGGGTTTTGTTCGGCCGTCGCTGAGGCCCTGGCCGCGGAAACCGCGACGGTGCTCTCGGATATCGACACGTTCAGAGAACTGTACGACGGTGCGGCGCTGTATCATGCGGTCGACAACGTCGGCGGTCTCACGGACTGTCTGGAGCGGCTGTTAACGGACGAATCACGCCGCGAGTCGCTGGCCCGGGCGGGTCGCGATCTGGTCGAAGAAAAGTACACTATCACGGCCGTTGCAAAGCAGTACGGCGCACTATACGACGACATCGTGGCGTAGTCTCAGTTCGGACGCTGGACACTCTCGTACTCCCAGATTAGATCGAAGTATCGCTTCATCCCGGCGACGAACGACCCGTTGTCCGTAATCGCGGCCTGTCGCATGTGGTTTGGCACGTCCGGTTCCTCGACCAGCAGAATCGCCTCGCCGCTGTCGTAGTCCATGCTCGGGTCGACGAGGGTGCCGCGCCAGGGGAGCTTCTCCGTGCTGAACCGCAGATCGACGGCGGGATACTCCGCCGCCAGCCGGTCGACGATCTCGGCCTGGACAGCGGCCTTCTCGGCTGGGAGGTTGTCAGGATGGAGGAACAGGATGCTGACATTGACGCCACGTTCGAGGGCCGCTTCGAGAGCGCGCCCGACGTTATCGAGATAAGCGAAGCTGTTGGTGATGACCCGGAGCGTGTCCTCGGCATCGTCGTACAGCCGCCTGGTCTCGCGTTCGCTGGGTTCGCCAACATCGACGACGTGGAACAGTTCGGCTGTCGGCGAGATGTCCTCGCTGGCGCGTTCGAACCGCGGCTCGTATTCGGCGAGGAAGGCCTCGCGGGCGGAGTCGATCTCGGCAGCGAAGGATTCGTACGATTGCCGGTGGTTCTCGACGGCCCGGTCGAGGATTTCATCGGGGGCTTTGGGCTGGTACTCCTTGGGGCGGCCGGGAATCACCTTGATGAAGCCGCGGTCGGACAGCGATTCCAGTACGCCGTAGACTCGGGCCTTCGGGATGCCGCTGGCTTCCGCGAGATTGGGGGCCGTCGTTCGTCCGAGCGAGAGCAACTGTTCCAGCGCTGTCGCCTCGTACTCGGTTAGCCCAACCAGGTCGAACACGTCCGCAGGCTCGCTCATACACGCTCATGTGTGGCAGGGGATGTAAAACGCGTCGCCCGCCGCCGGAATCTATTAGTGGCTGGCTACCAGTAGTTACTCGCAAAGTGAGTAACCAAACTAGCCCGTCCCGGACCGAGGACGAGGAGCACCTGGCGGACATCGAAGACGGCTGTGGCTGTGCGGAGGTCTGGGAGCACATGAGCGAGCAGCGCGACGACTGATACGGATTGTTGGAGCGATTTACCGGGATGTGCCGACCCCGATGTCGGCACTTTCCGGAAATAATCTACAACAATCCGTAGGAGGGCAGACCCGCATTTATTTGCCTCCGCGTGGCTGACGTTGGGGCAATGGCCGACCGAGACGACGTTTGTATACTGTTGCCGACATACAACGAGGCCGAGACTATCGAATCGGTCGTGTCCGGGTTCCGCGAGCAGGGGTTCGACAACGTTCTGGTCATCGATGGCGGATCGACCGACGGGACACCGGACCTCGCCGAATCGGCCGGCGCGCAGGTCGTCAAACAGTCCGGCTCGGGGAAAGGGCAGGCTGTCAGAGAAGCGGTAACGCGTCACATCGAGCAGCCGTACGTGCTGATGGCCGACGGCGATGCGACTTACCGACCCGACGAGGCGGACAGACTCCTCGAACCACTGCTGTCGGGGCAAGCGGCCCACATCATCGGGAACCGTTTTGCGGACATGCAGCCCGGTGCGATGACGAAACTGAACCAGATCGGCAACCGAGTCATCAACAGGGCCTTCGAAACGATTCACGGACGGGACCTCACTGACATTCTCTCGGGCTATCGCGCCTTCACCCGGCAGTCGTTCCAGCGGAGTTCGCTGACGGCGTCGGGCTTCGGCATCGAGACGGAGATGGCCGTCGAGTGTGTCAAGCACAACATATCGACGGCGGTAGTGCCGATCACGTACCAGCCTCGACCCGACGAGTCCGATACGAACCTTCGGCCGTTCCGGGACGGCGCGACGATCATCCTGACGCTGTACCAGATGGCAAAGACGAACAATCCGCTGTTTTACTTCGGCAGCGTTGGCCTCGGGAGCACTGTCGTCGGGTTCGGACTGGGCGCGTTCGTCGCCTACGACTGGGTCGTCAACGGCATTTCACACGAAGTGATCGCCGTCGTCGGCTCGTTCGCCATTCTACTGGGGATTCAGCTGCTCATGTTCGGCGTTCTGTCGGATATGCTCGTGGCTGTGAACCGCGAACAGACGCGCCGATTAGAGGATATCGCCGTCCAGCTCACTCGGGAGAACCGGACCCGTCCGGCAGACGTATTCGACGACCAGCAGGTCGGTGATACGGACGGTCACGAGGACGACACGGACCACGCCGAGACGGGTGCAACAGACCACGTCGAAGACGGCGACGCGGAGGGGGAACCGGCGGTGTCCACACACCAGCCCGACGAGTAGCTCAGAACGGGACCAGCGCGCGTAGCTGGGAGAGAATACTGTTTCTGGTGGCTTCGCGTTTCCGCTCGAAAATCGGATGAAGGTCGTTGAGCAGCTCCTGCTCGTTGTCGAACTCCGTGGCGTTGGTCTCGTCGAGCGCCTCGGCGACGGTCATCGAGTGGCCCGACGCGTCGAAGGGAACCGTGATGTGTCCGGCCGCGTCCCGGACCTCCCTCGCGGTCGCGGGGTACTCGATGTCCACGTCCGACAGGCGGGCATCGAGAGCCGCGATACCGAACTCGATGACATCTGGCTCGTCGCTGTTATCGGCTGGTGGCCGTACTCCCATTGGTAGAGCGATGGGGCCGGGGGATAGAAAAGTCTGTGTTGTCGGGTCAGTTCTCGCAGCCAGCCAGCCACTCCTCGGCCCACGCCTCGATCTCGTCGAACACCGGGCAGAGCGATTCGCCCTTTGGCGTGAGCTGGTAGTAGGTCGCGACGGGGGCGTCCTCTTCGAGCCGGCGGTCGACGAAGCCCATCTCCTGGAGGTCGTCGAGGACCCGCGAGAGGGTGCGGGAACTGGCGTCAGTGGCGCGTTTGAGTTCGTTGAATCGCTGTTCGCCGTTCTGGAGCTCATGCAGGACAACTAGTCGCCAGCGCGATCCGATCTGTTCCAACGACTCGATGACGGCACACGGCCCGCTTTCTTCTGCCTCGTCCGCGGCAGTGAATACTTCAGATGACATCGGTGCTACCTGGTATCCTCTTTGTCCGGGAACGTACAAATAGGTTCGGATACGAACCAAGTAACGTAATGAAACCACAACTCGCAGTCCGACAGTATCGGTGCGAAACCACTCGGATTCCGGCGGTGAGCGCCTAATGGCGTTCGAGTCCGCCGGTGCGGGCGAACTGTTCCTGCTGGGTCGGCTCCTGTTCGGCGGCGTCCTCGCCTTCATGGGCCTGAACCACTTCCAGAACGCCGGACAGATGACCCCCTACGCGGAGGCGAAGGGGCTTCCCGCACCCGCAGCGTCGGTCTACGGGAGCGGCGGCCTGCTCCTCGTGAGCGGCGTTCTGCTCATCCTCGGCGCGTACCCCGTCATCGCGGCCGGGGCGCTGGCGACGTTCCTCGTCGGTTCCGCCGTCCTGATGCACAACTTCTGGGCGGTCCCGGACGACCAGGTCCAGGACGAGATGACGCAGTTCCTCAAGAACGTCGCGCTGGCGGGCGGCGCGCTGTCGCTGCTGGCGGTGGCCGGCACGTCGTGGCCCTACAGCGTCGGCATGTCGCTGTTCTGAGACGGCGAATCTACCGATACCGGGTTGCCTGACACCGACCCGTTCCCGTCTGTCACTGTTCGAGAGTGACACCTGCCGTCATCCCTAAGCCGTCCCGTACCTGAACTGTGCGTGAATGATGCAGTCGCTGCCGACGCCGGCCGTGCCCGGATGGCTCCCGTGGCAGGAACTGGTCGTCCTCGCCGTCGTGCTTGCTGTCCTCGCTGGTGTCCGCCGTTTCTCGGAGGCGCGACTCGGGGACGGGATACGAGCCCGACTCATTCTGGGTGTCCCCTGGGGGACGCTGCTGACGATGGCCGGCGTGCTGGCGGTGTATCTGTTCCTGCAGGGGGCGTGGTGGCACCCGAGAAATCCGCTGGTCACCCCGTTCCGGACGTGGTCGTACTTCTACCCGTTCGGGATGCTCACCGGGGCGTTCACCCACGGCAGCCAGGGCCACATCACGGGGAACCTCATGGGGACACTGGTGTACGGGACGGTCGCGGAGTACGTCTGGGGACACTACCCTCGAAAGCGTGGCGTACAGACCTTCACGTCGCTACGAACGAACCCGTTTGCCCGGATTCTCGTCGTTCCCGTCGTCATGTTCGTCGTCGGCGTGTTCTCCGCGGTGTTCGCCATCGGGCCGGTCGTGGGATTCTCCGGCGTCGTGTTCGCCATGGCCGGGTTCGCGCTCGTGACGCGGCCGACGCTGTTTCTCGGCGCGTTTCTCGGGAACCGCGTGCTGGACCTCCTGTACTCGGCGCTGCGATACCCGGTGTCGACGGCCTCGGGCCAGACCCGCTTCGTGACGCCGTGGTGGTCCAACATCGCCATCCAGGGCCACGCCATCGGGATCCTGGCCGGCGTGGTCGTGGCTTTGGCACTGCTGTGGTACCGAGACGAGCGGCCCGACACGCTCCGGGTGTTCTTTGCGACGCTCGTGTTTGCCGTCGCCCAGGGTCTCTGGGCGGTGTACATTCCGCTCGGCGGCGGCCGGTTCCGACTGTTCCGCTGGGTCGGGACGGCGCTCGTGTTCGTCCTCGCACTCGTCGTCGCCGCGGCGACGCTCGAATCCGACCGCGGGTTTCGCCCGGGATTCGACCGTCGACCGGCCTCGGTCGCAGTGATGCTCCTGCTCGTCGTCCTCGGGGCATTGAGCCTTGCTGCCGTGCCGACGAACCTCGTCGACCTTCAGGAAGACCAGCTCCCAGACGAGGGAATCGAGGTCCGGGATTACGTGGTGACCTACGACGAGGACGTGCCAAACGCCTATTTCGAGAACATCTGGCTCCCGACACAGCGAGGGGGCGCGAGCGTCAACGCCAGCGGCGTCATCGTCGCCAGCGCGAAGCGGGAGGTCTGGATCGCCGCCGTCCAGCCGGGCCGGCTCGCGATAAACGGCGAGGAACGGGTCACCGTCGGCGGACCGACCTGGCGCGAGTCGGTGCACGCGAACCGAACGGACTGGGCGGTCCTCGGCAACGATAGCGTCTACCGGGTCCAGCTCAGGCGGGCGGGCGGACAGCCCCGGACAGCCTACACCTCCGACCCGTCAACGGCGGACGTGATACTCGACGGACGGAACGTGACGGTGGCGGCCCGGCAACACGGGTTCGATGTGGTCGTCACACAAGGGAACGAAACGGTCGGCCAAGCGCCGCTCCCGGCGAACATGACGCGGACGCGGATCGGCGGCCTGACTTTCGAGCGGAACCGCTCGCGGCTGTACGCTCGAACCGACGGCACTCGCGTCAAGGTTGCGGAACTCCGCCAGCAAGCGGCGAGAAATTAAATCCAGTCGATGCGGTACACTTCGGCGGTGATCGCCTGTCGGTCCGACTCGTGGAAGTCGAACTGGCGCGGGAGGTCAAACTCCGTCTCGAAGGCGTGGGTCACCTCGCCGCCGTTGTCGGCGGCGAAGGACTCGACGAACGACTGGCTCCCCTCGTTGTGAATCGAGTAGGAAACGCCCGCGATGGCCGCCGCCGTTTCGAGAAACCGACGGTCGGCGTGTTCGTTGTCCGATTGCGCGCCGAAGGGCGGGTTCATCACGACCGTGGTCTCGTCGACGGGGGGACACAGCGGGGCAGCCGTGGCGTCGGCACGGACCCACGACACTGGTGTCGTCGACCCGACCTTCCGCTCGTTCCCGCGCGCCGTGGACAGCGGTGCGGGGTCGATATCGAGCCCGACGACCCGGGCCGGCGACCGCAGCGCCGCGCCCAGCGCCAGCATCCCGGTGCCACAGCCGAGATCGACGACAGTGCGGCGCTGGATGTCGCCCTGCAGGTCCGCAGTGTGGACCAGATGCGCCGCCAGGTCCGGCGGCGTCCGGTACTGTTCGAGACTGGCCCGCGGATTGTCGAACCCGGCGACGACGGCGAGTTGCTGGGCGAGCGCGCTCTTTGTCGGCATCACCTGGGATACGCCCAGTTCATTCAAAAACGTTTGGAAATGCTCAGTAGTTATCGGTAGGGAGTTCGACGACGAACTCGCTGCCGCCGAGATCGCTGTCCTCGACCCAGATATCGCCGCCGTAGCTCTCGACCATCACCGACACGAAGTAGAGGCCGAACCCGGTCCCCGTCGACTGGGTTCCCCGCTCCCCCTTCTCGAAGATAGCGTCGCGCTCTTCGGGCGATATCCCGGGTCCGTCATCCGCGATATGCAGGCGGGCCACCGAGCCGACACGTTTCGCCGTCACCTCGATTGTGCTACCGGGCCCACCGTGTTCGACGGCGTTCGTCAAGATGTTTCCGACAACATCGTCGAGGAGGTCATCGGCCACGACCGTGAGGCCGTCGTCGATGTCTGTTTCAACTGTGCAGTCCTCGTCCATCGAGGCGGCCTTGTTCACCGCCCCTTCGATGACCGGTCTCAGTGGTATCGTCTCTGCCTCGGTCAACCCGTCATCCGACATCGTGCTCAGGACGCTCCGAACCTTCTGTGTGAGGTCGACGATATCCCGACTCCAGTCCAGAATCGTCTCGGCGTAGGTTGCCTGTGTCCCGTCGAGGTCGTCTGCAAGCGTTTCCGCACGCGCCTCGATGACGGTCATCCCGTTGAGAATGTCGTGTCTGAGGATGCTGTTGAAAAACTCCATCTGTTCTTCGTGGCGCTTGAGATCCGTGATGTCTGTCCCCTCGACGAGTATCTTCTGCACAGTGCCGTCGGCCGCTACCGGTCTGGCCATGACGGCGGTTGAGATACGCTGCCCGTCTGCCCCGATGTGTTCGGCCTCGAACCGAACCGTCTCACCCTCTCTCGCCCGCTCGACGGCATCCTGGCAACGGCGCGCTACCGCCTCATCGTGGTTCCACCAGGGCGTCTCCCAGATCGGTTCCTCGAAGACGGCCTCGTCAGCATCGATGAACTCAAGCGCCGTTTCGTTTGCTCTGGTGAGCGTCCCGTCAGCGTCGAGGATACCGATAAACGTCTCCGGTGAGTTGAACGTCGCTTCCAACAGCCGCTGGCTCCGCTCACGTGTATCCAGTGCCTGCTCGCGCTCGATCTCCGCTTCGACCCACTGCGTGAGATGTTCGAACAGCGTCTGCTGCCAGCCCGAGAACTCCGCAATCGCCTCGCTGTCGTTGACGAAACACAGCGTGCCGTACTCCGTTCCGTCCGCCTGCAGCGGCGCGCCAACGTACGCCTCCAGACCGAACCGCTCGTAGGCTGGGTCAGTGGCCATTGACTCGCTCGCGTTGGTGACGATGTGAATACCGGACTCCTCGAGTGCGTTTCTGCAGTACGTCTCCGAAAGGGGTGTCTTGGTCCCCGGCGTAATCGTCGAAGACAGGCCGCTACTGGCGACGATTTCGTGTTCGTCGCCGGTGACAACTGCGATGTGTCCGTTCGGAAACCCCAGATGCTCCCGACCGACGGCCAGGACTGGCTCGACGCGTTCCCGAAACGACGTGCCGCCGGCGGCCATCGCCGCAGTGAGGTCCTGCATAGCCGCGAGATAGCGATCCTGCTCCGTCGAATCGCTACTCTCGTCGCCATCCAGCGGATCACCCATAGTACGTCTCTCAAACTCCTGGGAATTGAACATTCGGCTCCGGTTCTCAGCAGCTGAAATGCGGTTGCTCGACGCTTGTGTGACAGCAAGTCACGCCTACAGCGTCGCCTTGGGAAGTTCAAGATAAAACGCGGCCCCGCCGTATTCGCTCTCCTCGACCCAGATATCGCCCCCGTAGCTCCGGACCATCGTATCAACGAAATAGAGGCCAAAGCCCGTGCCGCCGGACTCCGAGCCCTTCTCGCCACGCTCGAAGATGCGGCGAGCGTCGCTGCCTGGAATCCCGTCCCCGTCGTCAGCTAGACGGACGGTCACTGTGCCCTCTTCGACCGTCGTCGTCACGTCGATAGTCACGTCTTCGCCGCCGTGTTCGACCGCATTGAGAAAGAGGTTCCCGAACACGTCATCGAGCAATTCGTCGGCAACGACAGTGAGCGCCTGTGACTCGATGGTGATGGTACAGTCGTCGCTGACTGACCGGGCACGGTCCGCCGCGTCAGCGAGGACAGCCTGTAGCTCCCGGTGCTCGTGGTCCCGCCCGCCCTCCTCGGTGACTGTCTCCAGTACCGACCGGACCTTCTCGGTGAGTTCGATGAGGTCGTCGCTCCACTGGACGACAGTCGACGCGTACTCGCGCTCCTCGCTTTCGAGCGTGTCTTCGAGCAGTTCGCCACGCGCCCGGATGACGTTCATCCCGTTGAGGATGTCGTGTTGGAGAATGCTGTTGAAGAAGTCCATCTGGTCGGTCTGGCGCTGTATAGCACGCTGCTGGCGGCTCCTGACGACTGCGTACCGGAGCGCTCTCACGAGTCGGTCGCCGTCTAAGTCCTCTTTGGGCAGGTAGTCCTGTGCGCCCCGGTTGATAGCCTCGATAGCCATCTCCCGGTCCTGCATCCCCGTGAGGACGATTATCGGCACGGCCTCGACTATCTCGGTCGCCCGGTCCAGCGTCGCAAGCCCCGTCGACTCGGGCAGTCCGAGATCAAGCAGGATCACGTCGTAGGCGGTACCCGAATGCTCGGCGACCGGTGCCAGCGAATCGACGTGAGAGAGCGTCACGTCGTCGACGAAATGGGCCACGGCCGGCGAGTTCAGATGGTGCTCGACGAGGCGGGCGTCACCGGGATTGTCCTCGACGAGGAGTACGTCGAGATGTACTGTCTCAGTCATCGTTACTTCGGCGGGCGCTTGACGACGGTGAGGAAGAAGTCCTCGACGCTACTGACGATGTCGACGAAGCCGTCGAAATCGACCGGTTTCGTCAGGTACGCGTTCGCGTGGAGGTCGTACGATTCGACGATGTCCTCCTCGGCCTCGGAACTGGTCAGCACGACGACCGGGATTCGCCGGAGCGACTCGTCGCCTTTCATCTCTTCGAGGACCTCCTGGCCCCCCTTGCGGGGCATGTTGAGGTCAAGCAACAACAGGTCGGGCCGCGGTGCGTCGGCGTACTCGCCGGTCTGGCGGAGGAACGCAAGCGCCTCGACGCCGTCGTTGACGACGTGGAGGTTGTTCAGGACTTTCCCGCGTTCTAAGGCCTTCTCGGTCAGTTTCACGTCGCCGGGGTTGTCCTCTGCCAGCAGGATTTCGACCGGCCGCCCCTCGCTGGAGTCAGTCATCGCCGCTCACCTCCGCTACCGCAGGCAGCGTGAACTTGAACGTCGCCCCGTCATCGGACGGCTCGACCCAGATGCGCCCGTTGTGACGCAGGACGATCCGCTGACAGACGGCCAGCCCGATACCGGTTCCTTCCGTGTTGTGGGCGCCGGCTCGATGGAAGATGTCGAACACCTCCTCGCGATCCGCCGCCGGAATCCCCGGTCCGTTGTCCGAGACGGTGAACGTGACCACGCCGTCGTCTTCCGCCGCACTGATCTCGACGTGGGGTTCGATGCCGGCCTCCGTCGCGTACTCGATGGCGTTTTCGAGCAGGTTCTGGAACACCTGGCCGACCTGATTCGGGTCGGCGTCGACGTGTGGGAGCGACCCCGACGTAACTGTGGCGTCGACCTCTTCGATTCGCATCTGCAAGGCGTCCAGCGTCCGGTCCAGCACCGCCTCCGGATCCGTCTCCTCGAAGTCGCTCGCGTTCGTTTCGACGCGGGAGTACCGCAGCAGGGCGTCGACCATCTCCTGCATCCGGTGAGCCCCGTCGACGGCGAAGGTCATGTACTCGGCGGCCTCCTCGTCTAACTCGTCGCCGTACTCGCTATCTAGCAGATCCACGTAGCTTGAGACCATCCGGAGCGGTTCCTGCAGGTCGTGAGAGGCGATGTAGGCGAACTGCTGGAGGGCTTCGTTCGACCGCTCTAGCTCCGCCTGCTTCGATTTGAGCCTGGTTTCGCGCTCGATCCGCTCCAGTGCGGCGGCCGCCGTACTGGCGAGAATCTCCAGCAGGAACCGCTCGTCGCCGTCGAACGACGAGACCGCTTCTGACCCGATACATAGCATCCCCTGGTCGTCGAGGGGGAGACACAGAAGGGTCCGCATCGGCATCTCCGGCGCTGACGGATCCGATAGCGCCTGGGAGTCCGCGATGACTGCTGACTCGCCACCGTGGAAGAGACGGTGCTCCTCGCTCTCGGGACCCATCGGCGGGAGTTCCGCCGGCGTGTCCACCCCGGCCAGGTCGGCCGCCGCGGCGGTTGCACCGATTGGATACAGCGTGTCGTCGTCGCTGTCGTAGGACCACATCGCCGCGAGTGGCCGGTCGATGATCTGCTGTGCGATTTGCGTCACTGTCTCCGCGGCCGCCGCTTCGGTACGGCTGTACAGCAGTTCGTTCGTCGCGTCGCTGAGCGCCTCGACGCGCTCCTCGCGGCGCTTGAGGTCGGTAATGTCCCGAGCGACACTGACGATCTGGGCGAGCTGTCCGTCGTCGTCGACCACCGGTCGATACCACGTCTCGAAGACGAGGTCGTCGATCTCCTGTGTGACGCGGACCTCTTCGCCATCGAGGGCCAGTTCCACGGCGTCGATGATGTCCGGATACTCGCTGTAGGCCTCGAACACCGACGATCCTTCGAGTTCGCCGGGTTCCAGACCGAGCCCTTCGAGGCCCTTCCCGGCCGAGTACGTGAAGACGCCGTCCGGATCGAGCGTGAACACGACGACGGGGAGATTCCCCATCAGCGTCCGTAGCTGTTCGCTCTGTTCGGTATGCTTGCGTTTTTGTCTGCGAACCTCGGTTACGTCGTGGATGAACGCCACGACGCGGGTCGTGTCGTCGATAAGCGCTCGTTCGAGCGTGACATCGACCAGTCGGTCCTGTCCGTCCGAGCCTTGAATCGCCCATTCGATTCGAGCCGACCCCGCCGTTGCTGCCTCTGTTATCAGGTCGTTTGCGTCCGCGGTGGAGTATTCCGACGGACTGAACTCACCGACGTGCATCCCGACGATGTCGTCGGGGCTGCATCCCAGCAACTCACCCGCTGCCTGGTTGGCCCGGACGACTGTCCCGGTGTCGGCGTCGTGGACCATGATCGGGTCCGGATTCGCCTGAAAAACGTCGTGATAGAGACCGGCGTCCTCTGTAGAAGCCATAGGACGTATCGACGCCCACACTACAAGACAGTACGCCCGCTGTTCTCAGCGGTGAGAACTGGCGCTACCAGGTGCCGTGGAAGGTGTCGAACTCCAGCGATTCCAGTGGCTTCTCGCCGATGGCGATCTCGTACTCGCCGGGCGTGAGCATCGGCTTCTTAAACTGCGGGCCGTCATCGGTGGTGATGCGGGGACAGCCCGTGTTGACGTAGGCGTCCATCCCGAAGTTCGTCAGCCGGTCCGGCGTCACCTCGTCCATCGTGATGAGGTAGGCGTTCTCGTTGTTTTCGACAATCTCCTCGGCCTTGTCCCAGCGGCCCTGGCCGATCTTGGTACAGAAGATGACGCCCCAGGACTCCGCGTCCATCGCGCGATGGACCGCACCGTAGCGCTGCTTCATGAACTTCTCCGTGTCAGCGACGGTGACGACGTTGTTGACCGGGTCAGCGATGACGACGTGCTTCTCGGGGTGTTCCATCGCCAGGCCCAGCGGGTGGAACTTCCCGCCGCCGACGTACAGCATCTGGTCGGCGTCCACGTCTGCGCTGGCGTAGTTGCAGCCCAGCACCTGTCCCTCGTGGGTGAGTCGCTCGTCGCCACGGCGTGTGTGGACGTTGTAGCCCCGGTCTTCCAGCCACTCGCGCATCTCCTCGAACTTGTTCATGTGCTGGGCCGTCGTCACCAGCCCAACGTCGGGGTCTTCCTCGGGGTCCGCGAGCTGTTCCTCACGGGCCTGCTCCATGATGGGGAACACGTCGACGTTCGAGAACAGCGGCACGTAGATGATCTTGTCCGATTCTTTCATCGGCGAGTGGCCGAAGTGGACGAACACGTCCGTCCGGCGCATCATGTACGTATCGAGGTCGCACGCGCCGTAACAGGGCTGGCCCGAGAGCAACACCGTCACGTCGTCGGGGAGGTTCTCGCGGAGGTCGTCGGCCACGGCCGGGCCGCGGCGCTTCAGCCCCTCGGGGAACTGCAGGCCCACCTTTTCGGCGTCCCGTTCTTCGACGGCTTCGATGATTCGGTCGAGTTCGTAATCCCACTCGCGGTCGTGTTTGAGCGACAGTCCGGTGTTCCGGAGGTCGCCGTCAGTCCGCTCTTGACTCATTGCAACCCTGTATCCGTTCGAGCGGCATAACCCCCGTGTTTCGCTGAGCGGCGATTACGCCATAATTTCCGCGAGCCGTCGCTCGACCCGCTCGACGTTCTCCTCTAAGTCACGGGCCATCTGGTGCTGTGTCTCGTTGGCGTCTGCCAGTTCGTCGATAGACGCGGACACCTCGGCGGCGTCCGGTCGTCGGGCGCACCACCGGACGCGAGCAGGAGGAATCGGCCCACGTCCGGCAGGACATACAGGAGCGGGATCGAGAGCACCGACCCGACGACGCCGATTACTGCCGCGATCCCGAACAAGATTCCAAACGACAGCGCCGCCAGTATGAGGATGTAGAGAAAGATAGCGAGGATGCCGGCGATCCCCTCCAGCAGTTGCATGGGCTGTCAACTCAACGAGATGCCTTGAAGCTCCGGGCCTGTCGTCTGCCGGTCTCACTGTCCTGACTTGCCCAGAGAACACCCTGTTTCGGCAGGCCTATACCGCCCGAGTCCATACCGCATAGTGATGAGCATCGAGACCGATACCGCCGCTGATATCGACGGTGACCACGTCGAGGCGCTCGCTACAGAGTTCGGTGAGGCAATCGCCGAGCTGCCGGTGTACCAGCGATTCAAGGAGACCAAGGACGCCGTCGAGAACCACGACGAGGCCCAGGAAGCCATCCAGGAGTTCGAGCAGATCCGCGAGGAGTTCATGCTCGCCCGTCAGACCGGCAACGCCTCACAGGAGGACCTCCGGAAGGTCCAGCAAAAGCAGGAGGAGCTCCACGACATTCCGGTCATGAGCGAGTATCTGGAGGCCCAGAACGAACTCGAACTGCGCCTGCAGGAACTCAACGAGATCGTCTCCGATGAACTGGCCGTCGACTTCGGCCAGAAAGCCGGCGGTTGCTGCGAGGACTGACGGGCTTGTCACAGTAGCGGTTTTTGCGGTCGCCGTATCGAGCAGCGCTGCGTAGGGCGATGCGCCCACCAGCCGTCAGGCGTCGGCGATACGGCCCCGCTGACATCCATCGCCCCACGACGCTCGCTCCGCCGGTTTCACTCCTCGACTTCGGTCTTCACGACGACCGTCGGCCGTTCGGTCAGTCGGAGCACCTTGTCCGTGACGCTACCGAGGAGGCTCCGGTACTCCGCCGGCCGCCGTTTCGTGCCGAGGACGAGTACATCAACGTCCGCCTCCGTGGCGGTTTCGATGATGGCTTCGGCCGGCCGTCCGTGTTTCAGGGTCGTCGTCACGTTGACGCCGGACGCCTCTGCGTCGGCCTGTATCCGGGCCAGCGTCTCTTGGCCCGCCTCTTCGAGGCCGTGTTCCGGCCCCTCCGATTCGTCGACGTACTCGTCGCCGCTGTAGGCGGTATACACGTCTTCGTCGACGACGTACAGGACATGGAGGGTGGCGTCGTGTGCCGCTGCGAGGGCAATCGCGTGGGATTCGGCGTTCGTCGAAGCCGCTGTCCCATCGGAAGCGAGGAGGATTCGGTCGTACATACAGGCGACGTTTCAACGAGCTGAGGGATAAATCAGGGGCATCGTTCTCAGCCAGCGGGAGATACCCGGAGAGCCCGGCCGACTGTGGGCCGACCCGCTGGGGCGACCGGGACCCACGGAGCGACCGCAGGCCGTCGTCTTCGAAACACCTTAGCGACCGGGAGGGGCATGTTCAGACATGACAGTCGAATCCGACTGGGCGGCCTGGCTCCCGCGCGCGGTGGAGTCGGCGTCCCCTGACGGACTGGCGATCTGGTATCTGGGCTGTAACGGCTTCATCGTGAAATCAAGCGGCGGTACGACCGTCTTCATCGACCCGTATCTCGGTATCGGTGACCCGCCACGCACCGTGCGGATGATCCCGGTGCCGTTCAACCCCGAGGACATCACCGAGTGCGACGCGGTTCTGGGGACCCACGAACACGTCGACCACGTCCACGGGCCGTCTCAGGCCCCGATCCTCGCCGGCACGGGCGCGGACTACTACACGACCGACAGCGGCCACGAGGTCATCCGCGAGGAGGCGTGGCTGGAGAACTACAGCGTCACCGACGACCAGCTCCACGAAGTCACGGAGGAAGACACGCTCGAAATCGGCGACCTGACGGTACACGTCGAACCGGCCAACGACCCCGACGCCGAGCATCCGGTGTCGTACGTGTTCGAACACGAGTCCGGCACGTTCTTCCACGGCGGCGATGCCCGCCCCGGCGAGTTCGAAGCCGTCGGCGAGCGCTACGACATCGATATCGGGGTCCTCGCCTTTGGAACGGTTGGAATGATCGACGACAAGGAGACCGGCGAACCCACGCGAACGAGGTGGTACAACGATGAGAACATGATTATCGAAGCCGCGAACGAACTCCAACTGGACACGCTCGTTCCGTCCCATTGGGACATGTGGAAGGGGATGACGACAGAACCGACTGTACTCCACAACCACGCCAACAGCTTCACGTATCCGTCGGCGTTTTCAATCGTTGAAATCGGCGACCGGATCGATCTCGACTGAAACCGACGCGTCGGTGCCGAGCGCGAGAAACTGCCGACTGTCCGGCTTCACGCCCTGATAGTGTAAATGAGACGAATATTTCCATCTTATATTAACTACTGATGGATAGAAAAAAGGCGTAAATGTTGGTCAGGTACGTACCTTTAATACCATTGCTGAGACCATACAGACCATGAGCAATTCGCAAACCTATGACGAAATCACTGTCACTTCGGACGGTGTGACAGTGACCAAGCGGTTCGAGGCGGACGAGTTCCCTGTGCCCGCGATTGCGTTCAATCTCACGTCGCGTCGCTCCGTTCCGGTGACGATCCGGCTGGTCGACACCGTCCCGGAGGACGTAGCTGTCGAGGACCTCGGCTTTCACCCGGAGTACGGCAGCGAGTACTGGGACATCAACGAGGACCGGATCGCCTTCGAGAAGGAACTGGAGCCCGAAGCCGACTACACGACCGTGTACGGTATCCGTGCGACGGGCACCGACGATGTCGAGAAGTTCCTGACCGAACCCGAGATCGCGAGTGTCGATCCACCACTCGACGAGGACGAGGAGGACCTCGTCGGGGGCGACGACGACGCCGTTCGGGACGTTATCGCCGGTGACGCCGACAGCGTTCCTGGCCTCGAAGAAGAGGACGACGAGGACATCGAGACGCTTGACCTTTCGGACCCGAACAATTCCGAGTCGAGCGTCGAAGCCCCGGAAGAGAGCAACGCCGCACCGGCGGACTCGGAGGTACAGTCCGGTGCTGTCGTCGCGACGATGGCCCAGGAAATCCGCGAGCAAAACGTCTCCCCGGAGGACGTGAAACTGCTCAAGCGCGCACTCGATGCCGTTTCTGAAGACGACGGCGACACTGGCGACGCCGGGGGTGTCAACGACGCCCGGATTCAACGAATCCAGGGCGATATCGCGGACCTCCGCGCCTACACCGATGCCCTCGAAGAGTTCCTCGAAGAGAACGGGACCGGCGAGGACATGATCGAAGAGTTCAGCGAGCGCCTGGCGTCCTTCGAACAGACGCTCGACGGGTTCGAGGACGAGGTCCAGTCGGCGACGAGTACGGCCACCGACGCCTCCGAACAGGTCGATGACCTCTCCGAAGAAGTCGAGAGCGTGGAGGGCCAACTCGATGACCTGCAAGACGAGATCGAGGCCGTCCGGGAGGAAATCGGCGAGGGGGAACTCGCCGACCGGATCGAGGAGACCGAATCCGAGATCGAAGAGCTGAAAGAGTGGCGCGAACAGCTGTCGTCGGTCATCGGCGGCGGCGACTAACCGAACTCGTTTTACCGGTCCCCCGTTTGTCCCTGCATAATGACGACGACGAGAGTGGCCGTTCCGCGTAAGGGCCGGCCTCTCGAAGCGGTGCTGGAGCGACTCGCCGGGCGCACGGGAACCACCGACCTGGCCGACGAGATCATCTCGACGCTTCGCTACGAGAAGGCCGTCACCAAGGATAAGCAGGACGCGGTGGCCGACGTGTACCATCGCATCAGCGACTACTCCTCGCTCGAAGAGCCGTCCAAGCCGGAGTACACGCTGCTGCGGGACGACCGCGACGGGATGCCCCGCCGGATCGTCTTCGACAGCGTCACCGTCCCAACTGAGTACGGCGATGTCCAACTCGTCGGCCGCGAGGAGCCGTTCCGCGCGCTCCGGACCCACGAGTTCGCGCTCGGGTTCGACAGCGCCGACCTCGTCCTCGAAGAGGTGGTCCAGCTCCGGGACGAACCGCTGACCGCCATCGACGAGATCAACGACCGCATCGACCCGCTGGACACGGATGTTCGCGTCGTAACCGGGCTGGGCGATACGGTGTATCACACGCTGCTTGCGACGCCGGCGGTCGCGGATTCCCAGGACGGGCCGCTGGACCGGGCCTTCGTGACCAACTACGAGGGCGAACTCTGTATCTCACCGCGCTACGAGCGACTCGTCGAGGCAGTGCTGGGGACGAGCGCGCTCGATGGCATCTCCTTTACGTATCCCACAAACGGCGACGAGGAGGAGGAAGACATCGCGGCGACGGGACTGGGCGTCTATCTCACCGTTACGGGGTCGACCGCGCGAGACCACGGCCTCGAACTCGGCGAGCGGCTGTTCCCCAGCGAGACCGTGCTGCTCGAAAACGCCCACGAACGCACCGAGACGACGAAACAGGTCGCCAGTCTGTTCGAGGACCCCGAAGAAACGGCGCTGCAGTCGGTCTAAAACGGACTTTCTTATAGCCGTCGCCGCTGGATGAGTTTCGCAGCGACGCCGACGGGCGCGACGACCCAGGCCACCAGCGCCGCAGCGACCATCGGCGTCGTCAGCCCGGCCTGTGCCAGCACACTCCCGAAGCCGCCCGCGACCACGTCCACCTGCGAGAGCGCGAGCACTCGGAAGCAGTCCACGGGATTGAGCAGTATCGCCGCGGCGATAGCGTCGGAGCCGAGGTCGAACCCAGCGACGGCCCCCAGTGCAACCAGGTCGTGCAACAGCGCGACCCACAGCCAGATGGCGAGTGAGACGCCGAGCGCGTGGGTCTTCGTCCGCGCGACTGTCGAGACCAGCACCGCGACGCCCAGCATCGCACAGGCGGTCAGCACCGCGGCGAGGGCGACGGCCGCGTACGGGGCGATGCTGGCAATGCCGAGATATCGGACGGTCAACAGCCCGCCGGGGACGAAGCCGAGCAACATTGCGCCGGACAGCACCGCCGCCCGGCCGATGGCAGTACCGACGACGACCCGGCCTTTCGTGACCGGGAGCGCGAGCACGAGTTCGAGCGAGCCGCGTTCGTCGGCCCCGACGATGGCGTCGTAGCCGACCGCCAGCGCTGTCAGCGGCACGAGGTAGACGCCCAGTTCCGCGATAGTCGCGATCACCGCGTCGAAGCGGCCGGGGCCGACCGAACTCGCGCCGAACTGGACGACAGCGGCGGTAAAGAAGCCAAACAGCAGCGCCACGCCGAGCGCCCACCGGCTTCGGATCGCCAGCCGGTACTCCCGGCGAGCGATAGTGAGCAGACCGCTATCGGCAAGCCGTCCGAGCGCAGATTTGTCGGCCCCGTCTGTGGCCGTCCGCTGCTCGGTTCCACCGTCGTTGAGCCGGGCGGCCGGGGTGTCGACGGCGACGCCGCCATCGGGAGTCGGGTCCGTCGAGGATGTGTCTTTGCTCATGCCGGCTCACCGCCAGAATCGTCAGTTGCTGGAGCCGGCATATCGTCGGTGGCTCGACTGTCCCCACCGACCGCCTCGTTGAACGCGGCTTCGAGGCCCGGTTCGCGGACCTCGAAGCGGTCGATGTCGTACCCCTCACCGACAGCGGTAACGAGGTTGTAGGCCTCGGTCGGTGCGGTCTGTGCCCGCAGGTCCGCGCCGGAGCGGCTGACGCTGGCCACTCCCTCGCGGTCCCGCAGGTCGGCTGCCGCATCGCTTGCTGCCGTCTCGGAACCGAGCGACAGCGACACCGTCACCTCGTCTGTGGCGGCGCGGCGAAGCTCCTCGACCGGTCCCGCAGTCGCGACCTGTCCGTCAGCGATGATGACCGCCTCCGAGCAGAGCCGCTGAATCTCTCCCAGCGCGTGCGAGGAGAAGACGATAGTCACGTCTGTCTCGGCCGCCAGGGACTCCACGACCTCGTGGAACGCCCGGATACCGTCGGGGTCGAGCCCAGCGGTCGGCTCGTCGAGTATCAGCACGGCCGGCTCGCCGACAAGCGCCGTGCCGAGGCCGAGCCGTCGGTTCATCCCGTTGGAGTAGCCCCCGACGCGACGGTCCGCGGCGTCGGCCAGTCCGACGGTGTGCAGGATGCGCTTGACGTGATGGCTCCGCTCCTCGCGGGGCACTGAACGCATCCGGGCGTGGAAGCGGAGTATCTCGCGGCCGGTCAGGTTCGGCGGAAAGCCGGCGTGCTCGGGGAGATAGCGCACTCGCTCGCGGACGGTGGTCCCATCGGTCGGGTCCGCGTCGGCGACGGAGACGGTGCCCGCATCGGGCGTGTTCAGCCCGGTGAGCAGTTTGAACAGCGTCGTCTTGCCGGCCCCGTTCGTGCCGAACACGCCGAGGGTGGTCCCCCGTTCGACGGACAGACTCAGTCCGTCGAGGGCCTGCACGTCGCCGTAGGCTTTCGATACGTCGTCGACATCAATCACGTTCATAGTAGCTCCTCCAGTTCTCGTGGGGTGGTTCGGTCAGCGGGCGAGCATCGACGACGCCGGGCGACTGGACGACTGGAACGGACGACTCGGCGAGCCGAACGGCGTCGAAGGCCGGGCTGCTGGCGAACACGCGCGCGGCGGGCTTTTCGGCGGTCACCTGCTGGACGGTCCCGGCAGGCTGGTAGCGGGTGTCGCCGACGCCGTCGTCGTCAACGTCCGTCGGGGTCGCCAGGGACCAGTAGTTCCCGACGCTCTCGTTCCAGTGGACCTGATCGCTCATCACTGCCAGCACCGGCCTGTTGTTGCGGATGAAACTGTTCTTCGTCACGGTCCCGTCGGTGCTGCCGGCGGCGATGTGGACGCCCACGTCGTTGCCGACGACGAGGTTGCCGACGATGCGGTTGCTGACGGAGTTGTAGACGAACAGCCCGTTCTCGTTGTCGACGAGGTGGTTGCCCCGGATGTCCGTGTCGTCGATGCTCTTGACGAGGATGCCGTGGCCGGACTGGCCGCTGTTGTTGACCGCGACGTTGTCTGCGATGACGAGGTGTTTCGACACCATCAGCGCGTACCCGACATCGTTGTCGAAGGCGGTGTTGTTCCGCAGGTGTGAGTCGTCGGAGTACATGTAGTGGACGCCATAGCGGAGGTCCCACATCGTGTTCTCGCTGGCGTTCACGTCTTTCGCCCAGTTGAAGTACAGCCCGTCCCGGACGGTGGTGATGTCGTTGTTCCGGATGACACTGTCTTCGGTCTTCCAGATCTGGATGCCGTTGCCGCGCTGGGTCAACTGCGTGATCTCCTCGCGGCCGACGATGGTGTTGTTGCGGACCGCGGCGTCGTCGACGCCGTTGAGCCAGATGCCGAAGGTCATGTCGGTCACGCGGCTGTCGCGGACGGTGACCTCGCTGGCGTTGATGACTATCGCGGCGTCGTTCGTGGCGGTGTCGTAGCCGCTGTTGCGGATCCAGAGGTCCGTCACGGAGACGCCCTGCGCTTCGATGGCGAGCACGTCACCCTCGCCGTCGCCGTGCAGCAGCGTCGACCCGGGACCGCTCCCGGCAAGCGTGACGTTGGGCGTCGTGATGACGACAGTTTCGTCGAACCGACCGTCGAGCGTGACGGTGTCGCCGGGGTCGGCGGCGGTGACCGCCGCCTGTGCGCTGTCGTACGTCTCGCCGTCGACCGTCGCGGTGCCGTCGGCCGACGGGGCGCTGAACGAATCGGTGTCGGGTACGTCGGGGTCAAAGGCGAGGTCGTCGCTGCCGGCGCTATCGGCCGGGCCAGCGCTGGCCATCCCGACAGCGACGACCGACAGCACGAGCAGGACCGCGGTGGCGACGGCAAACGCGCGCTCAGAATCATGGGACAGTGGGCTCATGAGTGGTCAGAGTCTGCCGCGGTAGTCGTCGGGCGGTGCGGCGCGTCGTCCTCGTCGCTGTCGCCGTCGCGGCCGAGGCGCTCCCGAACGGCGTTGGGCAGGCCGCGCAGTCGGCCCGGAAGCTCACCGAAAGTCGCCGCCTGGTCGCGGTAGTAGTACGCGACCGCGAGCAGCCCGACGGCGGTGGCGGCCATGTACGCGCCGAGGCCGAACCGGGAGACACTGGTGATGTTGGCGACCTGGTACTGGCCCCACAGCGGCGGCGTGAAGCCCGCAACGCCCATCACCGGTGCGCCGGGGTCGAGCGTGTGGCCGGCCTGCCAGAGCCGGAACTGGATGTCGGCCAGCATCACCGTAAACACCAGCACCGTGCCGGCGAACTGGTATTGCAGGCCCCGCGTGAGCTTCTCGGTGGTCGGCGCGATGGCGACGAACACCGACAGCAGCGAGACGGCGATGAACGCGACCGGCCCCAGCGACCACTCGGGCACGTCGATAGCCCGCTCCTGTACTGGGTAGTTTGGCTCGACCAGCACCGGGTCTGGGAAGTAGAACCCGACGTAGTGGTTCAACCGCGCCATCTCGGTGAAGTCCCCGGTCAGGTGGGGGTAGGCGTACAGGTTGACGTGCAGCGTCGTGCTCGGGTACTGGACCGCGTCGACGCTAATTTGCCACATCGGGAACGCGAGCGCGGCGACGAACAGCAGCGCCGCTACCACGGGAAGGCCCCGTCGTATTTCGCGGAAGTCGTCGAGGGTGGGTCGTTGCATGGCTGGACACCTCCGAAATGGGTTGTAGCGCTAGCCCTCCGCCGGTCCGACGATCATCCGGCTGCGCATCTCCAGGTGCAGGGCGCTACAGAAGTACGTACAGTAGATCCAGTACACACCGGGGTCGTCAGCCGTGAACGTGACCTCGCGGGTGTCCTGTGGGGCCACGGCGTAGTTGATGTCGTGTTCGGGGATGGCGACACCGTGGATGATGTCCTGGACGCCCTCGATGTTGGTCGTCGACAGCCTGACCTCGTCGCCCGCCTGGACCGTGAAGTCCGGCAGGCCGTACTCCGAGCGCTTGGTCGTCATCTTGACGTGGACGCTGTTGTCGCCCGTGCGCTCGACGCCGGAGTCCTCCTCGGTGATGTAGGTTTCCTCGTAGTCGCTCTTGTCGTACACCTTCTTGGCGTCGATCTTGTCCTTGTGGGCGAACACGCAGTCGTGTGGCTCGGGGTAGGCCGGGTGGTCCGCGACCAGTTCCATCGACGCCTCGCCCTGCCCGATGTGGATGAGCTGGTCGTTGTCGGGCATGATCGGCCCGACCGGGAGGAACCGGTCTTTCGAGAGCTTGTTGAGGCTGACGAGCCACTGCCCGTCGGGATCGGTCGTCATCGCCTCCAGGGCCTGAATGTGTCCTGGGTTGTAGTGCACGTCCTGCTTCTCGATGATGGGGTCCTCGGACCCCTCGTCGGCCTCGACAGCCGCCTCGATGTCCCACTTGACGGCCTGGGAGTCGATGAACAGCGACGTGTAGGCGTGGCCGTTGCCGTCGAAGGTCGTGTGCAGCGGGCCGAGGCCGACGCGCGGTCGCCCGGCAACGACCTCTTCCGGGTCCGAGGAATCGGCCAGCGCATCCAGGTCGATCATCGTCACCGTCGGTGAGAGCTTCCCGGCGACGAAGGCGTAGTCGCCGTTGGGACCGACCTCGACGCAGTGGGGGCTTTTCGGCGTCGGAATGTACTTCACTATCGGGCGGTCGCCCTGATTGAGCGAACTGCTCTGGGTCCCGTCCACGACCGGGATGCCGTTGACCTCCTCGTAGTTGCCGTTCTCGACGGCCTGCTCGATGGCCGGGATGTCGAATGCCTTGACGTTGTCCCGGTCGTCTCTGGTCATCCCCTGGATGTCGGTGGCCTCCTCGCTGTTGTACGCCGAGGAGATGGCCCACCGGCCCTCCTTGCCGGTGTCGACGATGTCGAGGTTGCCGTCGACCTTGACCTGCCACTGGGTCTCCATCGATTCGGGGTCGACGGCGACGAACAGCGACGTGTAGTTGTCCGGGTTCTTCACGTCGGTGCCGTCGTTGGGCAGCGGCGCGCGGAACTCGCCGTTGCCCAGCACGTACTTCGTGTCCGGCGAGAGGACACAGCAGCCGTGGATGGCCTGCATGTTCGGCACGTCCGTGATGGCGTCCGTTTCGAAGTACGTGAGGTTCACGCGGGCGATGCGGCCGTTGGCCTTGTCGTTGACGTACAGGTACTCGCCGTCGTAGTCACCGTCCGTCTCCGAGAGGTTCGGGTGGTGGTTGTCACCCCAGCTGTAGCCGCCGCCCTCTTCGAGCAGTTCCTTTGTATCGTCGGTGAAGCCATAGCCCGTCGCACAGTCGGTGTTGAACACCGGAATGCGGGTGAGTTCGCGCATCGACGGGATGCCGATGACCCGCAGCTCGCCGGAGTGGCCGCCGGACCAGAAGCCGTAATACTCGTCGTGTTCGCCCGGTTCGACCGTGTGGCTCACACTGGATCCGGATTCCGTCGTCTGGTTGGCGGCACCGCCGTCGCCGCCGCCGGTCAGCGCCGAACAGCCGGCGACGGAGCCCATCGCCCCGGCGGCCACGCCGGCTTTCATGAAGTCCCGGCGGCCCAGCGAGAGGCCGGGCAGTCCAAGCGAGATGTCGTCGTCCTCAGTCGCTTCGTCCGGGGACTCGACTTCTGCCAGCACCGAGTCGAGCGTTTCTTCGTACTCGTCGAGCACCTCGTTCGGGTCCCGTGGGGTTTCGTTTTTGCTCATATCAGACCACCTTGATTGTGCCGACCATCCCGTTCATCTCGTGGGGGATGCAGTAGTACTCGTACGTGCCCGTCGTCTCCAGCGTGACCTCGTAGCTCTCGCCTTTCGGAATGTTGCCCTCCTGGCCGTTGCTGTAGCCGTCTTTCGCGGCCTGCTGGGAGTCGAAGCCGCCGGAGGCGAAGTACGTCGCGCCGTCGGGGATCTTGTCCTCGTAGGCCGTCACGGTGTGGCCGATGCTGCCGACGTTTTCGAAGGTAATCGTCGTGCCAGCCTCGACCTGAATCTTCTTGGGCTCGTATGCCAGCCCGTCGGTCATCTCGACGGTGCTGGTCTCGGTCCACTCGGACCCGCTCCCGCCGTCGCTGGATTCGGCGGTTTCGGTCGCCGTGTCGCCGTCGCTACCCGAGTCACCGTCGCCGCCACCGCCGGAGCCGCCACTCGATGAACAGCCAGCCAGCGCTGCGCCAGTCGCGACAGCCAGTCCACGCACGAAGGTTCTACGTGTTGCCATGATAGCTCACGGATGCAACTCGAAGACCAACCTGTATATATAGGGAACCGTGCTCCCATTCCGCAGGAAGCCGGGCGAATATGTTCGTCGGTGTCTAGTGACCCGAGTCGTCTCTCAGGTGCGCTTCAGAATCCAGTGACTGTCTCCCCGCCGACGAACTGCCTGATCCGGTCATCGGGAGTCCCGACCGAGGCCTCGTTGCTGTCTCACACCTGCTTGCTCCGTGACGCGACAACGTCCACGCCGGGGCTGTAGTAGTACACCGGTTCAGCATCGGGGCGAGCGAACCCGTCGGCTCGCAACAACGTATCTGTCTCGACGGTCGCAGACGCCGGGTACAGCGTCCACGTATCGTGGTCAACATCGGTGTAGCGAAGCGACCCGTCCGGGGCCTCCGTGTAGAAGCGATACCGTTCGACCAGGAACTCCGCCAGCGGATCCGTGGTCGCACTAAACGGGTCGTCCGTCGGCCAGTACGTCGCCGTGTACCTGCCCGGACGCGCCCCGGGATGGCGTCGCCGGCTGTCGAACTGCACGCGCCCGTCGCGCAACTCCAGTGAGATGCGGGCGTAGTAGTAGGGGAGGTGGTGGACCAGTCGCGCGCCGACGACGCTTGCCAAGCCCTGTGCGTCGAGACTGAAGAAATAGACGCTGGGGACTCCGTCGTGAGTAACGTACGTTCGAACGTTGATCTCAGGGAGCCGAACGCCGAGAGACTGGGGACAACCTTTCGGTCGGACGGCAACGTTGGTGAAGGGGACGACCGAGAGCCACGCGGCCCCGTCGTAGCGGTCGGCGTCGAGCGATGCCGGGAGATGGGTGTCCATCAGTTCGGGGTCGACCGGCCAGTTCTCGAACAACAACTGCCGCCAGCCCATCTCTAGGGGGAGGACCATACGCACCGTTTCGCGCCGTAGCGAGAAGAGTCTCCCGTTAGAACGGACACACCTGCTCGCGTGCGGGACTGTCTATACCCTACGGCCTCAACTGTCGACGGACTCCTGTAACCGTGCGAGACTGGTCAACACCGGATACGTCCAGAGCTGTTCCTCGTACATGTACGCACAGAACTCGTGGGTCTCGAACCGGTGAACGCTTGAGTGCAGTTGGTCCTGGCGTTCCTGCAACAGCGTTGTGATGTTGTTCTGGAACGTCTCGCGGTACCACTCTGGGACGACGGTGCTGTCAAGCGTGTCGATGATCTCCCCGAGGTTATCCCGGTACTTCTGTATCGAGTCCTGTTCGATTTCGACGGCCCGATCCAGTGAGTCGCGTTCGTCGATGGCCTGTCGGGCCGCGGCGACTAGCGAGCGTTTGAGCGGCGGGGAAAACCGAACGTTCGCCGCAGGGTGAAACAGCGCTGCGTAGTCCGGTCCGAACTCGACCGCGACGTTCTCGACCAGCGACTCGTCGTACACAGATTCGTAGTGATCGACAGCGAGAACCGTCTCAGTGTAGGCGTCACGCAACGCCTCGACGGGTGCGGAGACGGACCGCTGACTCTGCGTCCCGACGGGGGTGGAGGGCTGTTCGACGGGGTCAACGGCACGGAGCCGCTGAAGAAATGCTTCGAAACCAGACTGCTCGGCAACAAGCTCCGTATGCTCCTCGTCAAGAACGGTGAGAGCCGTCTCTATCGGCTCGAGAATGTGGTCTCGCCATGTATGCAGGAACCACTGCGTGCCGTCCCGCACAGGCGTCGTTGACATACTAGTGACTCGTTCGGTAACAACAATAAGTGTTTTAGTTACCGGTCAACACCGCTGCGTTCTGGGTGGCCATTTATATACTATACTAACCTGAGTGACGGCCATTTTCGGGAGATGTCTTGCGGTTTTACAGCCTTCCGTTCTGGATGAGTTGCACGTTACAGTACTTGACTCCGACACAACAGCGTTTAGCAAGCCCTCCTCGAATACTACGACAGACTCTATTCAAACGCCGAATATATGTATAAATACAGGATGTGATCTTCGGATATCGGACTCCATTTTGAAATCCTGGTGGTGAGGCCTAGCCTACATCTAAAACTAGACTATTATACTATATTAGAACCAGATATACCAAATTAAATATATACTCCCAAATTTAAATTCCGTATAAGCCACATCTGGCCTTACTATTTCAAATCTCGATCTATAATTTGGATACTGTCGGATGACTGTAACTATGTTCTCTTTTGTAGGCACATTTGATTGGGTGACGCTAAATCGGGAGCTATCGTCACACACTACTGTTTCACGTGTAACTGGTTGTTTAGAATAACAATCGTACCGTCGTTAGTAGTCATGCTCGTCCGACCACAGTCCACTTGTATCGAGTCAGATACCAACGGTAGCTGGTTCGAGTGACTGTCGGCCTTCGTCCTATCGAGTGAGTGGCGACCGGCAACAGATCCGGTCTCGCTGTGTTCGGGCTGCTCAAAGCTGTACCTGTGTAACTACCGCTACCGCCGGTTAGCATAGTGATTTATATTTCGTGACTGATAATATGCTAGCATGGACCGCGATACTGTAGAACCGCATGTCGAGTCCCTCCCCGGTCCCCGGAGCAGCGAGTGGGTCGCCTATCACCACGAAACGGCCGCTCCGAGCACATATGTGTATGATTTCGTCTGGGACATCACCGAAGACGCTATCGGCCCGTTCTGTACCGACGCCGACGGCAACGTGCTTCTGGATTTTACGAGTCACGTCGCATCCGCCCCGCTTGGCTACAACAATCCGAAGGTACTGGACCGCGTCGACGAATTCGATCTGGTCGATCCACTGAAGATTGCCGGCCAGGATTTCTATGTGAGTACCGGTGGGACACCAGACAACGCTTCGATGCCCGCGCCCGCCCACTTGATGGATAAACTGACCGAGATCTCCAGTCAGTACGACTTCGATACTGTCTTCCTCTCGAACTCCGGCGCTGAAGCCGTCGAAAACGCAATGAAAATCTGCTACGACAACTGCGAGACGCCGAAGTACGCAATTACCTTCGACGGTGCGTTCCACGGTCGAACCCTGGGTGCGCTCTCGCTGAACCGCTCAAAGTCCGTCTACCGTCGGAAGTTTCCGGAACTCAGCGGAATCCACGACATCGAGTTCTCGATGGCCGGCGTCGAGCGACTGCGAACCAAACTCGATCCGGATGCTGGCCACATCCCGCCCGAGGAAGTCGCCTTTCTGATCTTGGAGCCGATACAGGGCGAGGGCGGCTATCACGTCCCGAGTCCCGAGTTCCTTTCGGCAGTCGATGACCTCTGCCGGACACACGACATCCCGATCATCGCGGATGAGATCCAGTCCGGGATCGGCCGAACGGGGGAGATGTGGGCCGTCGACCACTACGATATCGAACCGGATGTCATCACGAGCGCGAAGGCGCTTCGGGTCGGTGCGACGATCTCCCGGTCGGATATTTTCCCCTCAGAGACATCGCGACTCTCCTCGACGTGGGGTGCTGGCGATATCCTGGGATCGATGCGTGGCGCTCTTACCCTCGCCGCTATCGAAGACCACGAACTACTCGACCACGCCGCCGAGATGGGGACGTACTTCATGGATCGCCTCCGTACAATCTCTGCTGACCACGCGATGGTCGAAGACGTACGCGGGGTCGGTCTGATGATCGCGCTGGAGTTCGATACGGTTGATCGCCGTGACGCTGTAATGGAATCAGCACTACAGTGCGGCCTCCTCACGCTCGGCTGTGGGCGGAAATCGCTCCGGCTGCTCCCGCCGCTTGACGTTACTGAACGGGAGCTTGAGCTGGGGCTTGACATCCTCGACTCGGTGTTTACTGAGGGTGGCGACGCTGTGTCGTCCCCGTAGTTACTCGTTCCCGAAGCCACAGCGGAATTCCCCAAATTACGCAACTCTGAATCGCCCGAACGTGTTCTGTATCGATGCGCATGTTTGGGACTTCCAGAGTGGCTATTTTGTATCGTACGGAGAGATATACAGTTGTGAAGTGTTGAGCGGCGAGATTCCACAACGCTGGATCCGCAGCTAGCCCGTTCAGTCCGCGCGAAAGGCGAAATTGAGAACCGGTCCGTAGTTTCTATAGGTTTCCAGTGTGACTATGTATCTTCCCTCCCATCCTGGACGTGTGAAATTCTACGAGGATATCACCGTTGGCGACCAGCGAGAGTTCGGCGAGTTTCAGATTACGAAAGACGAAATCACCGAGTTCGCACGGAAGTACGACCCGCAACCGTTCCATCTCGACGAGGAAGCCGCGAAGGAGTCGATGTTTGGCGAACTCGTCGCATCGGGCTGGCAGACGGCCGCCATCTGCATGCGACTGACCGTGGAGAACATCACCGACGTTGCGACGCTCGGTGGACTCGGTGTCGACAACCTCCGATGGCACGAGCCACTGCGACCAGGCGATACCCTTCACGTCCGGACAGAGGTACTCGACAAACGAATCTCGGAGAGCCGTGATGACCGGGGGTATGTCACCAGGCACTTCGAGGGATTGACTGAGGGCGAAACCCGCGTCATCTCGTATGACGCCATCGTTATCGTCAAACGAGACACCGAAATCGACTCTGACGATTCGGGTAATTCTGTATAGCGCTATGTGATTTATTTGGTCGCGTGCCACCGTCACAGGAAGTGTAATGGATACAACTAATACGGCGAGATCTACAATAGCGAGTAGATTTCGGCTACGTACACGTCTCTGACGCGGGTTCCCCATTCGTGGGTGTATGTGTCGATAACGTCCTGTGCAACGTCACCTCTGAGGTATTTGACGACGCCGCGGTCCCCGGTCCGGTCCCGGAGGTGTGTGGTGAAGAAGTGCCGGAAATAATGCGGGGTGACGTTTTCCTCGGCACCGCCGCCGTCCGTGTACCAGCCGAACTCTCTGGCGTGGGATTCGACGATGTGATGGACCATGTTTGGTGTGAGACGCTCCCCCCAACTGCCGCTTGTCGAGACGAACAACGGCGCTGCCGGTGACTGTGTATCCGGTCGTATCGCGAGCCAGCGTCGGAGTTCAGCGGCCAGCTCGGCATCGACAGGGATCGTCGTCTCACGCTTTCGTTTGTTGGAGGCTGTCCGCTCTTCCCCGTTGGTGGCCTCGCCACGGGTAGGGTCTGCGGCGACGAACAGCGAGTCCGGACGCCCCTCTAACCCTGCCCGGACAGGGATGTCCGGCCGAGGGCCAGGCGTGTCGAGGTTCAGGTCTCGAACATCGAGGTTACACAGCTCCCCGGCCCGCATTCCCGTTTTCAGTAACGTCACCACAATAGCCCGCTCTAGCGGGTGTGAGATACTGTCCACGAACGTGTGCATCGATTGGAGGCCTATCTCACGACGGGTCGGGTCGGTGTTGATCGACTCGTCCATCTCTTCCATCACGAGCGTCATCGGGTTCGACTCGAAGGCCCCGACCTGTGTCATGTATGCGAAAAACCGGTGTAGATAGGACGCATACGTCGCAACGGTACTTTCCTCGACAGTACCACGAAGGCTATGGACGTATGCCATACAGTCCCGATGCGAGGCGTCTCGCACGGGGCAGGGCTGTTGGCCGTCGGCCAGGAATGACTCGAAGTCCCGGAGGACGCGCTCGTAGGACCCACGGGTTCGGTCGCTCTTGCCGTGATACGTGATATCGTCAAGGAAATAGCCGACCGGGTCCGATTCGGCATCCGGCGCAGTCGTATCGGTACTCATTTGTCTCGAACGTACCCCCCGTGTCGTCCGCTGTACTGAACCTCGTTTTCGGACTGTAACTCCTGCAGTGTCTCTTCGAGACGGTCCTCGATATCGTCAGTTAGCTCGGCGAGTATGTCGTCCCATTCGTAGTAGTCCCCATCAGCGAGGATGTCCTGGACCCGGTCTTTCAGCCCGTCACCCCCAGGGGTAGCGTCCGGAGAACGGGGTTCCACAGGATCTCCCTCAGTAGTATCTTCTTCCCTCGATTCGGCCTCTGGCGGCTCGAACCCGCTCCGGCCCGCCTGTACCATCGTTCGAACGAACTCGCTTTGGCTCATATCCAGATCATCGGCGTGAGCCTGCCACCGCTCTTTTTGATAGGCCGGTATGTACGTCCGGACCGTCGTTCGTTCGCTCTCGCTGGCCATACTACACCCTCGAACGCCGGGAACTTCAAAGTAGTCCCATTCTCGGAGATAAAAGCCTTTATTTGGGTGGCTGAACCCCTATATCCGTCGTTCAAGCCCCCATAATGACAATCATATTACTTTTATCTGGATTATAGTACTACTAGCACAAATATAAAAATCGGACGAACCAGGTAGTGGCACACTGGTTGTGGGGTCGTCTTCAGAACTGCATGCCGTCCAGTGAGCCGGTAGCTATCCATGAGAGAACTTCACCATGTGGTTGGGGCCGCTCAGCTCGTACCCCAGGTCTTCCGACCGCTTCGAAAAACCAATGGTTTTTCCCCTAACCTAGTGCGCATTCCTATCTCCGTTCGTTGCCCGTGTTCTGGCTTCGCAGCTATCACTCGGCGCGGTGTCTTCACTGTATACTGCACACTGACCGATTACTGGCTGAGATACATCTCCAGCACACTGGTCTCTGTCCACTCGTTCTATCTTGACAAACCACTACTTGGTACTCGGTTGACTCAAAGCGAACGTGATCTTTCCGTGCCCGTTCCAAACACTCCATCCGCCGAAACAGAACCCACTCGAGACCATCAGTTGTAGAAACCCAACACGACGAGTATTGCTGGGAGGGAACAGTTGAGACTATCCCGATTCCATGACCGGATCGCTACGTAGCTACGATACTGGCTTGCGGCTGCACGGTGAACCGGCTGTGTAGTCCACAGTTTGTGATTGGAACAACCCAGTCGCCGTAGCTCTGAGAACCCATTTGGGGTTACTCTGCAGAGTTGGGTCCGCACTCATGTTCACAGTGGGTATCTAGTCTCATAGCCGCAGAACTCGTTGAAATATGTGAAAACAGCTCTCTCCGACCGACAGGGATCGGTGGTCGGTTCAGTTGTATAGACCAGGGGTGCGGGTACCGGTGTCCTGGAGACAGAGCAAGTCTGTACCGTGGTTCGGGCTTCCGGTGTTGTCCGTCGCATGGCTGGCTCAAGAAACGGTAGACAAGATATGGAACCCACCTGTGGTGAGCAGTGAGTTCACACTACACAGGGTGAAACCCTACTGCATTAGCGTTTCCAGCCTAAATGGGCCAGTATGCAACCGCAACGTCATGCAAACAGACAGGAAGGGGGATCTGATGGCTAACGACGCACTCGTCCTCCTATTCATGATCGCGATTGTACTGATGGTCATGGTCGTTGGTCTTGTCGGCGGGTTCTATCTGGTCAAATACGTCGTCGATTACACGTTTGATTCGTAATCGCGGAGCAGCGAGATTGCAAGCCGAAGAGGACGTACGCGGCGGACTGGATAGTTCTCACCGATTCTGCGAAGCCAAAAATCCGCCATAGTGTCACTGTGGAATCAGTTTCTGACGGTCCATGTCGAACTAATAAATCATATAGTGCTATATCGAATTGGGGCGTGACTACCTCCGAAGCGCGACGGGAGACAGTCAGACACAGCATGGCGGTGTGCCACTGTTCAACGCTATCTGACGGGCCACGACCTGGAGGCTACGAATTCTGTAACACCGTTCGTTCACAGAGCAGTAGTGTCGCGGTGTATTCATTCTCGGAGAACAGGACGGTCACTTCGATTTGGCGCGGTGTCGTTGCGGCGACGGCATCGAACGAGACCCCAGGTTTCTGTAACAGGTTCCCGTTGCGGTCGTAGTGATATTCATGGGACACGATCGGAGCGAACTCAGCATCCCGATCGAATTCGTCCCCAGTCGGTGTCCAGTCGATCTCTGAAAGGACAACACGTCCCCATCCAACGGAGACGCCATCAACGAGCAGCGACTCGCCATCGAGTACCGACGAGATATGAGCTGCCCCATGGTGAGCGGCTCACATCGTCCCCCACTCGGGGAACGGATACGTGCGTGTTTTCCCGGAAGCATACCGAATGCGGACACGGTTCTCATCCCGGAGATACTCGTAGTCCTGAGTCGGTTCAGCCGTTATCGCGACGGCCGGTGCGTCACCGAGTTGACTCACTGGTTCACTGTCGGGTTCACGGCTTTCATCCGTCTGGAAAGAACACCCGCTCACGGGTACTGTAACCGTCGCTCCAGTGGCTTTGAGGACCCGTCGACGGGACAGCGGGGAATTCATTACTGAAATGTAATATTTTAGCGGGGCATATGCCTTCTGTAGGTCATCCCGTCAGTCGGTATCCTCGCTGGTCGCCACTCCCAGAATCGTCGTCTCGGTGTCAAAATACGTCGGAGCGTCAGTGTCCATCTCGAACTCCAGCACTGTTTCGAGGTCACCGGTGCCGTCGGCGAGTTGTTCTGCGAGATCCGTGTACCCCTCGGTGAGCGTTCGGTACTCGTCGATCTCCGCTTGCTTGGCTTGGGCCCGCTCTTGTTTGGCCTCGATGTCCGCGACAGTTGCCTCCGGATTCTCAGTGAGGGATTCGTTGTCGCCGCCGGTCAGCGCTGCACGAGCATCGGCAGTGTCCTGTTCTATTGCTTCGAGCAAATCGGAAAGTTCCTCGCTGCGCTGTTCCAGATGGCCCGCAAGAATCGCAGCCTGGGTTCGACAGTACTCGGCGAGTTCCGCCTGTGAGATATCGCCTGTGTCGTCGCTCATTGCACACAGTACGACGCCAGCGCGAAAACCGGTTTCGGTGACAGTAGAAACTGACTACTCCTCTTCTTCCTCTTCGCCCAGGCTCTGGGATGGACCGCCGGAGAAGACGAACTCGTGTTCGGCTTCGGTCTCGAACCGGTTCAGGATGTCACCCAGTGGCTTCGCGTAGCGTTTGAGCTGTTCGGCACGCGAGGACACTTCGTTGAGTTCCGCGGCCTGCTCTTCGGCCGCCCCAGCAACGGTCTGGGTTTCGGCCATCATCTGGTCGCTCGTTTCAGCGGCTGACTGAAGCGTCGTCGCTACCGTTCGGAACCGTTCGAGTGAGTCGCCCAGATCGATGTCCGGATTGTTCGTTTCTAGCTCTTCGAGCGTGTCGACGAGGGCGTCGAGATCCTCCGAGATGGATGCGAGACGGTCTTTCTGGTCATACGCGTCGTCGGAAATTTTCTGCGTGGATTCGGCGACCTGTTCGGACGCATCACGGACAGATTCCGCGCTGGACAGGACAACCTCTCCGGACTCCGCGACTTCGTCGGCGAAACTGTTGAGCTGACCAACGGTCTTTTCGAGTTCGTCGACCATGCCGTTGAACTCGCTGGCGATGCGGTCCATCGACTCGTTCTCGCCGTCGGTTGCCATCCGTTCGGTGAGGTTTCCAGCCGCCGTCTCCTCCATCACGTTGGAGAACTCGTCGGCCTTCTGCTGGAGGTACTTGTTGACTTCGAGCGCTTCGGCCCGGGAGACCTCCGCCTCCTTCTGAGCGCGTTCGGCCTCGTTGATCTGCTCCTTGAGCGCGTCGCGCATGTCAGCGAACCCGCTGTACAGCCGGCCGATGTTGTCGATACGACTGGTGGCGATATCGACATCGAGGTTCCCCTGTCGCATCTGGTCCGTTTTCCTGGTCAGCCGGTCGATCGATGTCGCCGTGTTGTACCCGAGTATGGCTCCGACACCGGCGATGAGTAATACCATCAGTGCCGTGCCGATGAGTCCGTACTGCTGGACGTTCTGGACAAACCCGAACACGGCGGAGTTAGGCGCGTGTACGAGAACGACCCAGTCGGTCCCCTGGATCGGCGCATAACCCACGGTGTACCGTTCGTTGAGCACGTCGCCCGCGGGCATGTTCGGGGTGACACCGGACTGCTGGTCCGACGAGCGGAGGTCGTTTGCCGCGTCGATCGGTTCGGTAGCCCGGGTGTTCGAACTGTAGGGCTGTAGCATGTTCTCGCCGAGGCCACGGCTCCCGTCTCTGGGTTCATCGACCATGACGACTGCCGATCCGTTGACGACCTGCGTGAACCCACCTTCGGCCCTGTTGTTTCCTTGCAGCGAGTTCGCGATCTCATCGAGGGAGTACTCGATGAGGATATATCGGTTCTGTGTGGCGTCGACGGGGCTGACGAAGCCGACGACCGGGCCGGAGTTCGTCTGATACACGTCTGAGACGACGACATCACTCGCCGCTTCGAAGTTCGCATCGACAACCCACGCCCTGTTCGTCGATTCCAGCTGTGAGTTGGTCAACACCTGCGAGTTGGATGTGCTGGCAACGACCTGTGTCTGCCCGACACCGCGTTCGACCAGGTGGATGTCGGCGGCGTCCGCAGATAAGGCGGCCTTCCGATTGTTGAGTTCGATCTCGATATCGTCGGTATTGCTACTGGCCCAGATATCGTCGGAAGAGACAAACTGTGTCGATAACCGATTCCGGTCGGTCCACTGTGACAGGATATCGGCTTCCTGTGCCGCGGCGTTTTCGTAGTCGCTCAGGACCTGCTGTTCCGTGTAGGTCCGGACTTGCTCTGTCGCGCCGAGACCGACAAGCCCCACCGACAGCGCCATGATAAAGAGGACGATACCGAACTTCAGTGCGAAGTTTCGCCGGATGAAATTCGGGACCACCGTGGCCAGAATCCCACCGGAAGCGTTCGAATCAGTCGTTGCACTATCTGGTGTCTGTGTGTCGTCTGCGCTCATAGTTAGTTCCCTCCAAGCGAGCAGCTGGCTGCTGGACCGCTATCACATGCGTACTGTACATTCGCTGGCTGCCCGACTAAGCCGTAGTATGTGCCGTATGACTGCTGTACCTCCGGTTTCCCTCTCACGACTGGCACTCGTCGCGTCGCCTGATGGTCACAGGCTCGAAGCGTTTGCGTACCGAGCCCTGCGTCGTACTCGTGACCTTCGAGTTCCCCGATAACTTCTATCGGGTTGAACGTCCCCGCACGCTCGACTGCGCTGGCGTACTGGAGCGTCTGCGTGTATGCGATATAGGCCGATCCCGACGGGACAGCCGATTTCGCGGACCCCGTGGTACTGCTGTATTCCTCGCGGAACGTCTCCCGGAAGGCATCGGACAGCGACGAGGTAATCGCCGGAGTCCAGGCGACGGTGCCGATAACGCCGTCGATAGCGCCACCTGCGGTCTGTGCGACTTCCAGCGAGGCCAAGGGGAGGACGATATCCGAGTCGGGGAACGTCTCCCGGAACGCTCTGAGCGCGTTCACCGCGTTGAGGCCGCGAAGCCCGAGCACGATCACGTCGAAGTCGACCGACTCGATCTCCGAAGCGTACTGCGAGAAGTCGGTCGTGCCGACCTGCGAACTCCGTTCCCAGACGGGCGACCATCCGAGTTCGCCGAGGACCCTATCCATGTCGTCCTGCAGCGCCTTCCCCCAGTCGTTCCTCTCGAAGAACTTGGCGTAGTTTACGTCCTCCCCGTACTCCTCACGGAGGACCGGCGCCAGTGCCTCAGCCGTCATGTGGCTGTTGAACAGCTCGCGGAAGGAGTACCGGTTACAGTCGGCACCCGTCAGCGTGTTCCCATGAGCCATTGTCGCCATATACACGACCTGGTTCTGGGCGGCGACCTCCTGATTGGCCACTCCCGCAGCGCTGGACGTGCCGCCGGCAAGCATAATAGCCTCCTCACTGTCGACGAGGCGCTGTGCGTTGGTCCGGGCCGTGTCAGAACTACCGCCGGTGTCCTCGACAGCGTACTCGACGTTTTTCGAGAGCAGTCCATCACCGTCCAGGGGCGACTCGTAACTGTCGTTCGTTACCCACCCACCGCCGTTGTTGATGTGTTTGACTGCGAGTTCGAACCCTCGCAGTTCCTGCTGCCCGCTCGTCGAATACGTGCCGGAGGACGCGACGTTGAACCCAAACGTCACCGAGTCCCCGGAAACCGGATAGTTCCCGACCGGGGTGGGAGTCGGCGTCCCGTCCCCATCTGTTACACCCTCGCTGCCACCACAACCCGCAAGTCCGGCGAGCCCGGACGCGCCGATTGAACGTAGTAGGTTCCGCCTAAAGACGGACCTCCCACCACCATCTCTCCCTGAATCCATACCCGCGAGTGTAAATTAGTATCGCACATAAGCTTTTGGAGGCCCTTCTGACGGCGGTTGTCCAGGTTCAAGCGGCGTAATGTCTTCCTACCAGCTTGTAGGAGAGGATTAATAT
This sequence comes from Haloarcula terrestris, assembly GCF_031624315.1. Classification (NCBI taxonomy): domain Archaea; kingdom Methanobacteriati; phylum Methanobacteriota; class Halobacteria; order Halobacteriales; family Haloarculaceae; genus Haloarcula; species Haloarcula terrestris. Next base: position 179,645 of record NZ_JAMQOM010000003.1, read on the forward strand.
CTCGTACAGGCGACTGGTTCTCCGGGATTTATACCCACCCAGTGAGGAACGTCGGATATGACCGAGTTAGTTACGTTCGGCGAGACGATGTTGCGGTTATCGCCGCCCGACGACGAACGACTGGAGACTGCAGACCAGTACACCGTCCGGGCGGCCGGTGCGGAGTCAAACGTCGCAGTCGCCGCCCAGCGGCTCGGACTCGATGCGATGTGGGCCTCGAAGCTCCCAGATTCGCCGGTCGGCCGCCGGGTCACCGGGGAACTCAAACACCACGGCGTGTCGGTCGATATCGCCTGGGACGACGCCGACAGCGCCCGGCAGGGGACCTATTACCTCGAACAGGGCAGTCAACCCCGTGGGAACGAGGTCATCTACGACCGGCGAAACGCCAGCGTCACGACGGCCACGCCTGAAGAACTGCCGACGGATACCATCGCGGCCGCCACCGGATTCCACACCTCGGGAATCACACCGGCACTCTCGGAAACGCTCGAATCGACGACTGCCGACCTCCTCTCGCTCGCACAGGATGCGGGGACGACGACGAGCCTCGACCTGAACTACCGCTCGAAGCTCTGGACGCCATCGGAAGCCCGGTCCGTTCTGACCGACCTGTTCCCGGCCGTCGACGTGCTCGTGGTCGCCGAGCGCGACGCCAACGTCGTACTGGACCGGGACGGTGACGCGGAAGCGGTTGCTCGGGACCTCGCCGACGAGTACGGCTTCGAGGTGACGGTGATAACCCGGGGCAGCGAGGGCGCACTCGCGCTTGCCGACGGTACCGTCGTCGAGCAGCCGACCTTCGAGGCGACGGACGCCCATCCGGTCGGAACCGGTGACTCGTTCGTCGGCGGCTTCCTCTCACAGTACCTCTCCGGGGGCAGTGTCGCCGAGGGGCTGGCCTGGGGTGCCGCGACGGCCGCACTCAAGCGGTCCATCCCGGGCGATATTGCCGTCGTCTCGCCCGACGAAATCCGTTCGATTCTCAGCGGCGATACGGAAGCGATTTCGCGGTAGCTACGGCGTCCAGCAAGCTTCTTATCCCTTCGCGGGGAACAGCAGGATATGATTAACTATGAACGCTGTAAACTGTGGACCCCCGGTGACGGAGGTCATAATGCGTAGCGCAAAGATCGTCTGTACCCTCGGTCCCGCGTCGGACTCGGTCGACGATATCGCGTCGCTTGCGAAAGCCGGCATGTCCGTCGCCAGACTGAACGCCAGCCACGGCTCGCCGGAGCATCGCCGCGAGATGATCGACCGTATCCGCGAGGTCGACGAGGCGGTCGAGGAGCCGGTCGCAGCCATGCTCGACATGCCGGGACCGGAGGTCCGGACCGCGGAAATCGATGCACCGATCCAGCTCACGGAAGGGTCCACCATCCGCTACGTCGTCGGCGACGACGCGACCCCAGAGGAAGTCGGTCTCTCGCAGTCGATCACGGCGGTCGAGCCAGGCGACCGAGTGTTGCTCGACGACGGACGCATCGAGACGACCGTCGAGCGCGTCAAGGGCGAGACGGTGTTTGCGACCGTCGAGAACGGCGGCAAACTGGCCGCCCGCAAGGGTGTCAACGTCCCCGGCGTCGAACTCGATCTGCCGACGATTACGGAAAACGACAAGCAGGAACTCGATGTAGCCGCCGAGAAGGAACCGGATTTCGTGGCCGCATCGTTCGTCCGTGACGGCGAGGACATCTACGAAATCAACCAGGCACTCGAAGAGCGCGGGGTCGACATCCCGATCATCGCCAAGATCGAACGGGCCGGGGCCGTCGAGAACCTCGATTCGATCATCGACGAGGCCTACGGCGTGATGGTCGCCCGCGGGGACCTCGGTGTCGAGTGCCCGCTGGAAGACGTGCCGATCATCCAGAAGCGCATCATTCGCCGCTGTCACGAGGCCGGCGTCCCGGTCATCACGGCGACCGAGATGCTAGACTCGATGGTCCACTCCCGGCGACCGACCCGCGCGGAGGCCTCTGACGTGGCAAACGCCGTCCTCGACGGAACGGATGCAGTCATGCTCTCGGGCGAAACGGCTATCGGTGACCACCCGACCCGCGTCGTCGAGACGATGGACCGGATTATCCGCGATGTCGAGGGCAGCGAGGAGTACGCCGAGTCCCGCGAACAGCGCGTGCCAAACGCCGGCGACACCCGAACGGACGCGCTCGCTCGCTCGGGGCGGTTCCTCGCCCGCGACATCGGCGCGTCGGCGATCGTCGCCGCGTCCGAGTCCGGCTACACCGCGCTGAAAGCAGCGAAGTACCGTCCGTCGATTCCGATCGTCGCGTCGACGCCGAGCGAGCGCGTCCGCCGGAAGCTCGCGCTCTCGTGGGGGATCACGCCGGTGACGACCGAGTACACCACCGAAGGGGCCGATGCTGTCATCCAAACAGCGGTCCAGGCGGCGCTTGACACCGAGGCCGCCGATGGCGGCGATACGGTCGTCGTCCTCTCCGGGATGATGACTGAACTGGAGGGGATGAACACGGCGAACATGCTGAAAGTCCACGTCGCGGCCGAAACGGTCGCGAGCGGTCGGTCCATCGTCGACGGGCTGGTGACCGGCCCGGTCCACCGGATCTCGACGGCCCCGCCCCGGGAGTCGCCGGGCGACCTCTCGAACGTTCCCGACGGGGCGATTCTGGTGGTGCCGGAAGGGTTCGACGGCGAGTTCGTCGGTGACACCAGCCGCATCGGCGGCATCATCGACGCTCACGAGGGTGTCACGAGCTACGCGGCCATCATCGCCCGCGAACTCTCGATCCCGATGATCTCGAACGCGGACCTGCCCGACGGTGTCTCGGACGGGTCGACCATCACGCTGGACTCGGAGCGCGGCGTCGTCTACGAGGAGGCCGTCGGACGCGAGGACATCTCCGGCGCGGAGCGGGACTACTGATCGCGGTAGAATCTGTGTAGTTAAGTATCGGTGGGGCAACCCTTCGACCAGCATGGGCGCTTACGCAGGGGTCGACCTCGGAGCGACACATATTCGGGCTGTTATCGGTGACGAGACGGGTTCAATAGTCGCGTCACACAAAACTGAGACGCCGCGGGGACCGGCGGGTATCGCGGTCACGGAAGCAGTCCTCGATGCGATTCGACAGGCCTGTGACGCTGCCGACATCGCCCCGACAGACGTGCTTGCCGCCGGTATCGGGTCCTTCGGTCCGATGGATTTGGCCGAGGGCGTCGTCGAAAACCCCGCGAACCTCCCGGACACCATCGACCGGATTCCGCTGACCGGCCCGGTCGAGAACCTCATCGGCAGCGAGCAGGTGTCGCTGCACAACGACGCCAACGCCGGTGTCATCGGCGAGCGGTTCTACTCGGACCGGAACCCCGACGACATGGTGTATCTCACTATTTCGTCCGGGGTCGGTGCTGGGGTCGCTGTCGACGGGAACATCCTCTCTGGCTGGGACGGCAACGCCGGAGAAGTCGGCCACCTGACGATTGACCCGCAGGGATTCATGACCTGTGGCTGTGGGCACGACGGCCACTGGGAAGCGTACTGTTCGGGCGAGAACATCCCGCGGTACGCCACGCAACTGCACCGGGAAGACCCCGTCGAGACGGCGCTTCCCATCGAAACAGAGGAATTTTCCGCGGCGGACATCTTCGAGTACGCCGGCGAAGACGAGTTCGCGTCCCACGTCCTCGATCAGATCTGTCACTGGAACGCGATCGGCGTGGCGAACATCGTCCACGCCTACGCGCCGCTCGTAGTCTACGTCGGCGGTGCCGTCGCGCTCCACAACCCCGAGAAGGTGCTAGAGCCGATCCGGAACCGGCTCGACGACATGGTGATGTCGAACATCCCGGACATCCAGTTGACGCAGTTCGGCGACGACGTAGTGGTTCGTGGCGCACTGGCGTCGGCGCTGACCGGCGGGACGGGCGACCCGTCACAGCGCGTCTGAAAAGTCACGAACAGCGGCAAAACGGGGATTACTGTCGCAGGTCGTACAGCCGGCGGAACGCCGTCGGCGGGAACCGCGGTTCGACCCGGCTCGGCGGGCGGCCCTGGCCGTTGGTCGTCGTTGCCTCGACGCGGTCGACGATGCCGGACTCGGCCATCTCATAGAGGAAGCGTTTGACCGTTCCGGCCGACAGGTCGAGCGACTGGGCGGAGGCGATTGCCTCCGTCGTTGCCGTCACCGACGAGCGCTCGCTCTCCTCCAGGTCGATGAGTTCCCTGAGGACGGCCTGGCGGTTCGTCGGCAGGGAGAGGACGATGCCAAGCGACACGCAGGGGACGGGTACTTCCTCGATGGCCGCATCCACGTTCGCCTGCGTGATGCGGTCCTGTCCGTTCTCCTCTGCCAGTTCCGCCGCGATGAATAGGGCCGCGAGAGCGTCGTGGGCGTTGCCGTCAGCCCAGTCGGCGATTTGCCGCGCCAGGCCATGATCGAGGCCCTGCTGGGCCAGCCCGTTCGAGGTTCTGGTCATCAACACGTCGACGAGCATCTGGCGCTGGTAGCGGTCGATACCGATGGATTCGGCGGTGTACCGCGTCAGCTCCGTTGCCGACGGGTCGTCACGGCCGATGGCGAGCCAGCTGACGTTGCTCGGCAGGCCGGCAAACAAGTCGACAAGCGCCGAGGCGTCGATGCTTTCCGGCTCGCCGACGTGGTCAACCGCGATGACGATACCGGTGCGCTGTTCTCGCACCAGTTCGTGGAGGCGGGACCTGAGCGTCTCTGTCCCGATCCCGTGTTCCGGCACCGACTCCTCGACCAGCGAATCCAGAACCGCGTGGTAAAACGCGAACTCGCTTGCAGTCTCCCGGGCGTTCACGTAGACGAACGACGGCGAAGTCGGTGGCTGGGCGCGGGTCGTCGTGTGGATAATCGGCTGTTGAGCTGTCGGGAGCTGTTCTAAATTGGCAAAAAGCGCCGTGATAACGGCGGACTTCCCGGACCCGTGTGGGCCGTACACGTACGCGTTCGGCGGCAGCTGGCCGTCGAACACCGGGTCGAGATGGTCGAGCAGCCGTTCGAGGACCGGGCCGCGGTCGGCCGGTTCCTCGATGTGGACGACCGGTGAGATGGCTTCGTAATCTTGTATGAGCCGTGGCTCACCGTTCCGGCGCTGTCGACGCTTGATTCTCGCTTCAATGTCCATCGTTCAGGGAGATATGTATTAGCGTTTGGAATCGGAAATATAGAGGTACCGTTTTAGAGTGGCTCTCACACCGGGACCGGAACCCACGAGGAGCTGCCGAAGACGCCGACAATCGCCAGAATCGCGATAGTCAGCGTCGCGACGACGATAGCGGCCGCGGGCGGGTCGAAGTGAGTGTCCGAGTGAGCGTAGAAGACACGCTGGATGATTTCACCGGCCAGCGCACCCCAGACGCCGAACGCGCCTGCGACGAGAATCGCGATGACAGCTGCCATCGAGCCGGTTTCGGGCGCCCCGCCGAAGACGGCCAGCGCGGCCGTGCTCGCGGGCAGGGTCATGTGGTGGGTCACCGGAATCTTCTCGACGCCGAGGTTGAGGAACGTCAGGCTCGCGGCGGAGATGCCGAAGCCGAGGAAGGCGCTACCGGTCTGGATGGCTATCCAGCCGCCGAGGATGCCGGTGACGAGGCCGATCATCGCGACGTTGGCCCATTTGTACTGGTGGGGGAGCCACGGTTCGACGGCCAGGCGGTACGATTCCGCCGTTCCGCCGTCAGTCTGGGCTTCGCCACCGTCTGTAGCCATGCGTTTCTCGCCGCTTTCGAACGGCGACATGTCGAGGATGTTCCGACTGCCGGCACCGATGAGCGGGTAGCCGAACGCGATACGGTGGGCGACAGCCGACAGGACGACGCCCATTGCGATCGGGTCCCACGGGAGCGCGAGTCCCCCGGAGACCTGGCGGACGACCATCCCGAAGATACCGAACAGGCCACCGACTGCGAGGATGTCGGGTCGCGTCCCGAGCGCGTAGGCGATGTCCTTCGCGGGGTGGTAGTCGCCGTCGTCCGGCTCGTACATGCCGTCGCTCTTGGCGGCGTAGGCGGCCGCCGCAGCACCGCCGGCGAAGGAGACGTGCGGACCGAAGACGGGACCGAACGCGACCGCGCCGGTCACGCCGGTTGCGAGGGCTCCACTCCCGAGTTCGCCGAATTGACCGACGAGGCTGCCACGGAGAATCGCCACGGCCTGCCCGGCGATGACCATGAAGCCGGTGAAACAGAACGCCGGCAGCGCACCGAGTGCCGCGCCGAACGCACCGCCAGCGAAGGCGGCGATTATCAACAGCAGGAGATCCGCGGCGCCCATATCGAACACCGGAATCTGAAGCAGTAAGCTCTCTACCATCCGTTAGTCCTCCTGTGCCCAGTCGCGGGAACGGTCGACGGCGTCGTCCCAGCGGGCGTACATCTTGTCGGCCTTCTCGGCGTCCATCTCCGGCGAGAATTCCTTGTCGACCTGCCAGTTGTCACGCAGTTCGTCGACGGTGTCCCAGTAGCCGACGGCGAGGCCGGCCGCGTAGGCCGACCCGAGCGCAGTCGTCTCGTCGACCTCCGGTCGGGCGATATCGGTCTGGATGATGTCCGACTGGAGCTGACAGAGGAAGTTGTTCTTGACCGCGCCGCCGTCGACTCGGAGCGTCGTCGTCTCGGCACCGGAGTCGGCTTCCATCGCTTCCGCGATGTCGCGGGTCTGGTACGCGATGGACTCCAGCGTGGCACGCACGATGTGTTCCTTTCGGGTGCCGCGGGTCATGCCAACAATCGTTCCGCGTGCGCGGCCGTCCCAGTGGGGCGCACCGAGGCCCGTGAAGGCCGGGACCATGTACACGCCATCGGTCGATTCCACCGAGCGGGCGAGTTCAGCCGTCTGTGCGGCATTGTTGATGAGGTCCACGTCTTCGAGCCACTCGATAGCCGCGCCCGTGATGAAGATCGACCCCTCCAGCGCGTACTGGACGGGTTCGCCGGACATCTGGAAGCCGATTGTGGTGAGGAGACCGTGATCGGACTCGACGGCTTCGTTGCCCGTGTTCATCAGGTAGAAGGAGCCGGTCCCGTAGGTGTTCTTGGCGTCACCTTCGTCGAAACAGGTCTGGCCGAACAGCGCGGCCTGCTGGTCGCCCAGCGCGCCCGCAACGGGGACTTCCTCGTCGAGGAACCCGTCGGCGTCGGTGTGGCCGTACAGGCTCTCGTCGGAGGACGGGCGGACCTCCGGCACCATGGACTTGGGCACGCCGAACTCGTCGAGGAGTTCGTCGTCCCACTCCATGTCGTGGATGTTGTACAGCATCGTTCGCGACGCGTTCGACACGTCCGTGATGTGGTTGCCAGTGAGCTTGTAGATGAGCCACGCGTCGATGGTACCCATCAGGAGTTCGCCGTCCTCGGCCCGGTCGCGGAGGTCGGCACCGCGCGAGCTTTGCATCTTGAGCGGTTCAGCGTTGTCGAGGATCCACTCGGTCTTGGTCGCCGAGAAGTAGGCGTCACATTCGAGTCCGGTCTTGCCGCGGATCCACTCGACTTTGTCCTCTTCCTGGATCTCCTCGACGCGGTCGGTGGTCCGACGGTCCTGCCAGACCAGCGCGTTGTGGACTGGCTTGCCCGTCTCCTTGTCCCAGACGATCGTCGTCTCGCGCTGGTTCGTGATGCCAAGCGCCTCCAACTGTTCGGCACCTACGCCCGCGTCGGCGAGCCCCTGCGTAACGACTTCCTGCGTGTTCTCCCAGATTTCGACGGGGTCGTGTTCGACCCAGCCGGGCTCCGGATAGATCTGTTCGTGTTTCTCGTAGGCGTTTGCGACGACCTGGCCGCTGTGGTCGAATACCATGAAGCGAGTCCCGGTCGTTCCCTGGTCGATTGCGCCAACGTATGTGTCTGCCATTGTTGTGTTCTCCGTGGTGGGGGTAGCTTATTTATGAAAGCTACCACCTTGGCAGTAAACAACATATTGAACCATTATAAAGATTACTAATGGTGATGTTTAGATAGTAAAGAAGTGGAAGAACGCCGTTACCGGCTAGATTCGCACCGTTAGGGCTGTTTTCCGACCTGGGTATCGAACCGTTTGAGCACGTCGGGGACCGAATCCACCCCGTCCATACTGTCGACGGCTTCCTCGATGACCGTCCGAACCGTATCGAACGGACCGATCTGTGCGCCCTGTGTCGACGTGGTGTCACGCAACCGCATAAGTTGGTCGGACACCGGCCGGGACTGCGGATTTTGCTCCGATCTCTGTCGACTGGAGCTGTTGGTCGCTTTCTCGTGGACTCAGGAACACTGTTTCCTGATGGTATCATCGCTGTTGGGCCGATTCGATGAGCTAGGTACGGAATTTGGCGATGGCGTCGTGTCAGGCCTCGGTACCCACAGTTCTGACCCAGAAAGACGTTCTGGCGAATTTCATAGCTGTTGTCCGAACAGCAGGGAGTGGAGCGCAGTAGCCGTTCGTCGCCGGGTTGAGCAGTGCGTCGACGTGGACTGCCGAGAATCTGAATTGCAGTGTCGCGCACGCGCACGGACCTACCTACTGTCGCTCCCGGGAGCCGAGTAATCGACATGGTCATTCGGCACAGATAGTATCAAAGTAGATAATAAATACTGCCAGGACGGTATCGGTAGTAATTATTTTGTGAAAACAGGAACGCCCTGGATGTCGATACACATAGCGTGTGAAACCGAAAGAATGCGGCCCTAATTGCCACATGGCGATCGGTTTGGTCGGGCGGCTACTCGACTATTCAGGCAAAAATAATGTGTTGTATGTTCACAAGTATCGACAGCGAATACCGATATTCTACATGATTACCTAGAAAATTTACTACCTAGATGGCGTCAACGGTAAAGTGAAGTGTATGCGCTCCAAACCCACGGAAAGATAGATGGGACCGACACCACACATCGCCGTCATCGGCGGCGGTTCGACCGGGGCGGGCATCGCGCGGGACCTCGCGATGCGCGGACTCGACGTGACCCTCGTAGAACAGGGGAACCTGACCCACGGGACCACCGGTCGGATGCACGGGCTACTCCACAGCGGCGGGCGGTACGCCGTTTCGGACCAGGCCAGTGCGACCGAATGTATCGAGGAGAACCGCGTCCTCCGGGACATCGCCAGCCACTGCGTGGAGATGACCGGCGGCCTGTTCGTCAAGCGCCCGGAGGACTCAGAGGAGTACTTCCAGCAGAAACTCAGCGGCTGTGAGGAATGTGGCATCCCCGCCGAAGTCGTCTCGGGCGAGGAAGCCCGCGCCATGGAGCCACACCTGGCGAAAGACATCGACAAGGCCATCAGCGTCCCCGACGGGGCGATCGATCCGTTCCGGCTGGTGGTCGCCAACGCCGCGAGCGCACAGGAACACGGCGCGCGCATCGAGACACATTCCAAAGTGACCGACCTCCTCGTCGAGAGCGGCGAGGTCGTCGGTATCGAAGTCGAGCACGACTCCGGTCCCGGGAAACGCGTCCACGGCACGGAAGGTGGGACCGAGCAGATCCGCGCCGATTACGTCGTGAACGCGACGGGAGCCTGGGCCGGTCGTATCGGCGACATGGCCGGGCTGGACATCGAAGTCCGCCCTTCCAAGGGCGTCATGACGATCATGAACATCCGCCAGGTCGACACCGTCATCAACCGCTGTCGGCCCAAGGGCGACGCCGACATCGTCGTGCCCCACGAGACGACCGCGATTCTGGGCACGACCGACGAGGAAGTCGAGGACCCCGAGGACTACCCCGAGGAGGGGTGGGAGGTCGACATGATGATCGACACCCTCTCCGAGCTGATTCCGATGCTCGAAGACGCCCGCACCATCCGCTCGTTCTGGGGCGTCCGGCCGCTGTACGAACCGCCGGACGTGGGCAGCACCGACCCGACGGACATCACGAGAGATTTCTTCCTGCTTGACCACGACGAGCGCGACGACTTGCCCGGCATGACAAGCATCGTCGGCGGGAAGTTCACCACCTACCGGATGATGGGCGAACAGATTTCCGACCACGTCTGCGGGAAGTTCGGCATCGACGCCGACTGCCGGACCGCCGACGTGCCCCTCCCCGGCAGCGAGGATTTCTCCGTGCTGCGGGACTACATGGACGAGTTCGGGCTTCGTTCGCCAATCGGCCGCCGGAGCGTCGAGCGGCTCGGCTCCCGGGCTGACGAGGTGCTCACGACCGACGGCCCGAACCCGACGGTCTGTGAGTGCGAAGGCGTCACCCGGGCCGAGATTCACGACGCCATCGAGGGATCCGGCTCGGATCTCAACGCCGTCCGCATCCGCACTCGCGCGTCGATGGGGAACTGCCAGGGCGGCTTCTGTTGTCATCGGATGGCGAGCGAACTCCACTCGGAGTACGACGAGCCGGTCGTCCGCGAGGCTTGGGACGAACTGCTCCAGGAGCGCTGGAAGGGGCAGCGACACGCTCTCTGGGGCGAACAGCTCTCCCAGGCCGCACTGAACTACGCGCTACACGCCACCACGCAGAACCGCGACCAGGACCCGGCGGACGGCGACTCGGTCGATTTCTCGGCGTTCGACTTGGGCCGCGGACAGACGGGCGGCAGCGTCGACAGCGCGGACGTGGCTGCCGACGGAGGGACGGATGGCTATTGAGTCGGAGGTGCTTGTCATCGGTGGTGGCCTCGGCGGGCTGACCAGCGCGCTGGCGGCGGCTCGTGACGGGGCCGACGTGCGCCTGGTGTCGTACAAGCAGAGCACGCTCCGGCAGGCGTCGGGCCTGGTCGACGTGCTCGGCTACACGCCCGACGGTGACGGGCCGCTGACCGACCCCTACGAGGCCATTCCGTCCTTGCCGGCGGAGCATCCGTACCGAAAAGTGGGCGTCGGGACGGTTCGAGACGCGATGGCGCTGTTCGACGACGCCGTCCCGACCTACGAGGGCGAACACACGGACACGAACGCGCTCCTGCCGACCCACGGTGGGAGCATCAAACCGACCGCCCGCTATCCGGCCGGGGCCAGCGCCGGCCTCGCCAGCGATACCCGGGACACGCTGCTGGTCGGCATCGAGGAGATGGTCGACTTCGACGCGCCCCACGTCGCCGCCCATCTCGATGCGACCGGGGTCCCCTTCGACGTGCGCGGCGAGACGATCCGGTTCCCGGGCGACCTGCGAGCCGACGCGAAAGTGACGCGATACGCCAAACTGCTCGATACTAACAGCGAGGTGGCGGTCCGCGGGCGAATGGTTCCGGCCCGCGAGGCGCTCGCCCAGCGCGTGAACCCGCTGCTGGAGGGCGAGGAGCGAGTCGGCTTCCCAGCGATTCTCGGCGATGACAGCCCGGCAGCTATCCGGGATGCGCTGGGCGATCACCTCGGCGTCGACGTGTTCGAGGTGCCGATGGGGCCGCCGTCGCTTCCCGGCCTCCGACTCGAGGACGCGCTGTTTGCGGCGCTTGACGAGGCCGGCGTGAGCATCGAGACCGGCAACCCCGTCGTCGATTTCGAGGGCGAGGACCGGATCGAACGGGTGTTCATCGAGAAGAATGGCGCGAAGATACCAAACAGCGCCGACCAGTACGTCCTCGCGACCGGCGGCTTCGTCGGCAAGGGCGTCGAGTCCGACCGCGAGGGCGTGTATGAGCCCGTCTTCGACTGTCACGTCCCCCACGCCGCCGACCGCTACGACTGGTTCGAGGGCGAGCTGTTCGGCGATCACGAGTTCGCCCGCTACGGCGTGGCGACAGACGACGACCTGCGGCCTCTCGATGCGAGCGAGCAGAGCGAGTTCGAGAACCTGCGGGCCGCCGGCTCGGTGCTTGGCGGCTACGACTTCGCCGCCGAGAAATCCGGTAGCGGCGTCTCGATTGCGACAGGCTACGCGGCGGGCCAGCGCGCCGCACAGGAGGCACGATGAGTGACGCTGAAACCCCACCAGAATCAGAGTTTGACCCGGTTGCACCGAACACAGGCGAGGAGTTCGAACCCGTCGATGTCTTCCCCGACAGCGACGACTTTGACCTCCGACCCGGCGCGGACTCCTGTTACAAATGCTCGACCTGCGACACGAACTGCCCCGTCGCGGAGGTCGACGACGACTTCCCCGGCCCGAAGTTCCAGGGGCCAGAACAGTGGCGGCTCAAGCAGTCCGACGACGACCACGAGATAGACGACTCGGTGATGGACTGCTCGAACTGCATGCGCTGTGACAACGCCTGCCCGTCGGGCGTCCCGCTCAGCCAGATGCACAACACCGCCCGCGGGGAGTACGTCAGCGAGCAGATGGACAAGCTCTCCGTCGAGTACATCCGCAACCGCATCCTCGCGAACTATCGGACCTCGGCGTTCTTCGCCAGCAAGGTCCCGCGTATCGCGAACTTCGCGATGAACTTCGGGCCGGCCCGCTGGGTCATGGAGAAGACGCTCGGGGTCACAAGCGAACGCGACTTCCCCGAATTCGCAAATCAAACCTTCCGCGAGTGGTGGGCCGACCGCGGCGGGCAGGTCCAGTCGCGGGAGAACGCCAGAGCCGCCCGAAAACGCCGCGGGCTCCCCGAGGACGCCGACAAGAAGGTGGCGTACTTCCACGGCTGTTACTCCAACTACAACACGCCAGAGGTCGGCAAGGCGATGGTCCGGGTGTTCGAGGACTTTGGCTACGAAGTCGTCGCACCCGAGCAGAAGTGCTCGGGGACCCCGATGTTCGCAAACGGCATGCTCGACGACGCCCGTCGCCACGCCGAGACGAACGTCTCCTCGATGTCCGAACTCGTCGACGAGGGCTACCACGCTATCGCCTCCTGTACCTCCTGTTCGATGGCGCTCCGTCAGGAGTACCCCGAACTGTTCGACATCGACGGTATCGACAAAGTGGCCGAAAACACCTTCGAGGCCATCGAGTACCTCCGCATCCATGAGGACCTCAAAGGCGAGGTGCAGGCGGCCGATGTGGACGGCGACCTCGCTGAGGAGTTCGCCTACCACGCCCCGTGTCACTCACGGAACCAGGGGCTGGACCGCCAGGCTGTCGAACTGTTCCGCGACCTCGACGGCGCTGAAATCGAGGACGTGGGCGATTCCTGTTCCGGCATCTCCGGCACCTACGGCTGGAAAGAGGAGAAATATGAAAAGTCCATGGAGATCGGCGAGGAAATGTTCGAGCACATGGACCACGCCGACGGCGAGACCGGGATGACCGAGTGCCCGACCTGTGCGATGCAGATGGAACACGGCAGCGGCTACGAGATCCGGCATCCGCTCGAATTGCTTGAAGCCGCGCTGGTCGAGTAACGGCGCGAAAACTGCTGCGTCGGGGTCTTACTCCTCGCCGCGGACGAACGTGACCGGACACGGCGCGTTCAGCATGACTTCCTGTGCGGTGGAGCCGAAGACGGCCTTGCCGGTCGGCGAGCGCTTGCGGCCACCGACAACGATGAGGTCGGCCGCGGTAGTCTCGGCGAGATCGACGATCTGCTCGCCGTGGTTGCCGACGGCACCGCGGACTTTCGTCGTCAGCCCGGCGTCGTTGAACCGCGAGATGAGTTCCCGGACGGTCGTGTGGCGGTCCGCGACCTCGTCGGGGTTTGCTTCGCCCGTCGATTCGAATTCGAGTCGGTCGACGACGCCGTCGTACTGGTCGTCGGTGAATACGTGCGCGACGACGACCGTCGCGCCGGCCGGCCCCGCGATGTCGAGGACGGCGTCTGCGAGCTCGTCGATTCGGTCGGCGTCGTTCGGCCCAACTGCGAGAAGAACAGTTTCGAGTGCCATGTCGGCTACTCCGCGGGAAGACGCGTAAATCCTTCGATAGGTCCTATTCCCGTTGTAATTCGCTCACACGACCTTATCCGGTGTTTTTCATCCCGGCTGCGATCCCTTGCACGGTCAGTCGCAGGGTCCGGCGCTCGGTTTCGGTCCGGTGGGACTGCTTGAGCAGGCGGACCTGCAACAGGTTCAGCGGGTCGACGTACGGGTTGCGGCGTTCGAGGTTCTGTTGAAGCCATTCCCGTGAGAGCAGCCCGTCTTTGCCGGTGATTTCGAGGACCTTCTCGACGGTCTCCTCGTACTCCTCGACGATGCGCGGGAAGATGCGCTCGCGGAGTTCGGGGTCGGCGAGGTCGGCGTACTCCTCGGCGATTTCGAGGTCGGTACGGGCCAGCGCCAGCGACGCGTTGTCGAGTTTCGTCCGGAAGAACGGCCAGTTCTCGTACATCTCCTTGAGGGTCTCCATGTCGCCGCCGTTTTCGAGGTAGGCGTCCAACCCGGTGGAAATGGAGTACCAGCCAGGGATGATACAGCGGGCCTGCGTCCAGGAGAACACCCACGGGATCGCCCGAAGGTCCTCGACGCTACGGTCCTCGCTCCGGGAGGCCGGTCGCGAACCCATATTGAGGTTCTCGATGACGGTGATCGGCGTCGCCTGGTCGAAGAACGCGACGAAGCCGTCGGTTTCGAGCAGGTCCTGGTACTCGGTGCGGGCGGCGTCGGCAGCTGTCTCCATCGCCTCTTCCCACTCGTCGGGGATCTCCTCGACGGGTTCCTCGATAGCGTTTTTGCGCGCCCTGATCTGGGCGTTGAGCATCTGTTCGAGGTTCCGCTCGGCGATGTCGTGGTTGGCGTACTTCTCGGCGATGGCCTCGCCCTGTTCGGTGAACTTGATCTGGCCGGTCACCGTCTCGTTTGGCAGGGCCAGCATGGCGTCGTTCATCGGGCCGCCGCCGCGGGAGATGGAGCCACCGCGACCGTGGAACAGGCGCATCTCCACGTCGTAGTCGTCGGTGATGTCCGCCAGTCGCTTCTGGTTGTTGTACAGCGACCAGTTGGCGGCGAGGAAGCCGTTTTCTTTGTTCGAGTCGGAGTACCCCAGCATGATCTCCTGGATGTTGTCCCGGGCCTCCAGCGCCTGGGAGTACGCTTCGTTCTCGAACAGCGTGCCCATGATGCGGCGGGCACCGGAGAGCGCGTACTCCGATTCCAGCAGCGGGACTACGTCGAACCCACAGTAGCCGGGCAGGTCGACGATGTCGACCTGGTCGGCCAGGAACAGGACCTCAAGCGCGTGGCTGGGCTCCTCACACCAGGAGATAGCGTAGGTGTCGATGGCGTCGATGCCGAACTCGTTTTGCCAGTCGGCGGCCGCACGGAAGCGGTCGAGGACGCGGGTCGAGTCATCCGAGAGGCCTTCGGTGTCCTCCATGTCGATGACGCGGTTGTCCTGGAGGATAGCCTCGGTCAGGAACTCGACGCGCTCGTCCTCGTCCATCGCCGCGTAGTCGATGCCCTGCCGGTCGACGGCCTCGTCGATGGCGTCGGTGTGCATCTTCCGGTGGTCGCGCAGGTCAAGGCTGGCGAGGGTGAAGCCGAACGTCTCGACCTTGCGGATGAGCGGGTCGACGTGGGCCTCGGCGATGACCTCGGCGTCGTTCTCCCGGAGGCTGTCGGCGATGACTTCGAGGTCGGTCAGCAGTTCTTCCTCGTTCTCGTAGCCGCCCTGGCGAACGTCGCTGACTCGGATGACGGACTCGCGCATCAGCCGGAGCTTCTGGCGATAGGGCTCGTCCGGGTAGCGTTCCTCGGCCTCCGAGGCGACACCGGGGAGCCGTGACTTGTGCCGGTCCAGCCGTTCGTTGAACAGCGCGTCGGTCGCGATGTTCGAGGCATCCTGGCTCAGGACGCCGGAGAGTTCCTTGAGCTTGTTGCGGTACAGCGGGAGAACGGTGTCGCGCTGTCGCTCCAGGGTTTCCTCGGTCACGTCGGTGGTGACGAAGGGATTGCCGTCACGGTCGGATCCGGCCCACGAACGGAACTCGTAGAGGGTGTCGACATCGATATCCTCGCCGTACTCGTCTTCGAGGGTGTGTTCGAGTTCGTCGTACACCTCGTCGATGACATCGAACAGGACGTTCTCCAGGTACCACTGGACGTTCAGCGCCTCGTCGGTGACCTCCGGCCGACGGTCCCGGACCTGCGGGGTCTGCCAGAGGCTCGTCACCTCGGCGTCGAGGTCGCGCTCGATGCGCTTCTGTTCGCGGTCGGTGAGCCGCCGCTCGTCGAGCTTTTCGATGTCTCGGGCGACCGACCGGAGCTTCGCCTTCACCGTCTTCCGCCGGGCTTCGGTGGGGTGGGCCGTGAACGTCGGCTGAATGAGCACGTCTTCGAGCACCTGCTGGACCTCTTCTGCGTCCGCCCCGCGGTCGGCGAGGTCCCGAACGGCCTCCTCGACGCTATCGGCCAGGACGCCCTCCTGGCTCCCCTCGCGGATCTCCCGGACTCGTTCGCGTTCCTCGGCGAGATTGATAAGTTCGAAATACGTCGTGAACGCGCGGGCGACGATATCCTGTGTCTCCGGGTTCAGTCGGTTCAGCGCCCGGTGGACTTCGTCCCGCGTCTCGGCGTCCCCGCGGCGGTAGTCGATACACGACGTTCGGATCGTCTCCACCGTTTCGAACGCCTCGGTTGAGGTCTGTGCTTCCAGAACCTCGCCCAGGAGCTCACCCAACTCCCGTACGTCCTGGTTAATCTCTCTGGCGTGCAAAGTCATACCAATTCCTCCAAAACCGAGACCTAAAACACTATTGAAACGGTGTATCGGGGATAGACGTTCGTGAAGAACTGGGCCGGTGCGGGATATCTATTATTAACCGTGGGGTTCTTTACCGTATCACACGAACGGCGTACAATACAGTGGACTGCCAATGATAGATATCGCCCTGGACATGGAGCAGTACGACTGTCCCTTCATCGACACCACGGCAGACCACGATGTCGCCTTTGCGGCCGTACACTGGGACTTCGACCAGCGTGCGCGGGAGCTAGAGACGCGGATGGTCGTCGAAGCCGAGGACGCGGGGGTGCTCGATACGGGGCTTGACAGTCTGCAGGCCCACGGGAACATGCACGACTGTGCGCTGTTGCGCCGTGAAGGCAACGCTGCCCACATCCGCACGACCATCGAGGAAACCGCGGCGATGCAGACCATCAGGGACAACGGCGGCTACATCACCGGGCCGTTCCACATCGAGGCTGGCAGCGAGACCTGGCACGTCGGCTTCGACCGCGGCCGGGACGCCGACACGACCCTCTCGGAACTGGACCGGGACAACGAGTACGACGTGATCGAGCGCACGTCGACGACGCTCCCGCAACTGCAGGACCTCGTGAAGAATGCCGGCGCGGCGATGACCCTCGTCGACGGCTGTCGGGACCTCTCTGATACGGAACGCGAGACGCTGGAAACCGCCGTCTCCGAGGGCTACTTCGAGTCCCCACGGGACGCGACGCTGGGGTCGCTGGCCGAGGACTTCGGCGTGTCCAAGCCCGCCGTCTCGAAGAACCTCCGGCGAGGCGAGCGGAAGCTGATAGAGCGCGTCGTTGACGCGCTGGACGACATCGAGGACTGATTCTGCGTGGCTTTCGGCCTGGTTGTTCTCCGGCCAAAGTGCCAACTGATATACAGCAAGATCAGACTGACTGGAGCCAATCGGTATTGGTGATATAACTACTGTCCAAAAACACACATACCTATCGGCTGTTTATTCAATAGATGAACAACAGCGCCCTCGGAATGATTGCCTGTGGGAGTTTACTGATAGCCCTGAACCCGTCTGTTGCAGGGTCGATTTCTACAGTACCCACCCAGTCGTTAGTACTGTTACTCGGTGGTTTATTATCTGTAGTCGGCGGCTTCCTCCTACTCCGGGATTTATTTCACTCACAGCGCACGGCCAGTTGAGTTCTTTGTGTAACTATAGCTGATAGTTTTCTCTTCAGTACGCATAGCCGTTTTAGCAGACGGTTCTGTGAACGAGTCCTGCGTTCCGAAACTCAATCTTCGCCCGCGTTAACATGTTAACTCGACGCACTATGTGGGTGGCGAGTCTACGATTATCTGTTATGCAGAATACGGCTACACGGAGGCGCGTTCTCGGCGCGCTCGGTGCCGGTGTTGTCGGGCTCAGCGGCTGTGTCGGAGACGACTCATCCATGACTGAACAGGACGATTCGGACGGCGGTACGACGGACAGTGGAACGAACGGCGGATCGACGGGCGGGGACTCGACACAGACGGTCACCATCGGCGTCCTCCAGCCCCGCGCCGGCGACCTGAAGTACTACGGTGACCAGGCGCTGTGGGGGTTCCTCTCCGGGCTGGCCTACAAGGGCGAAACGGACCCGCCGACCGACCCCGGCAGCGGCGAGATTACGATTACCGCCGGCGACACCGAGTACCGGCTGCTGGTACGCGACACGGAGTTTTCGGCGGACACCGCCCAGACTGCGGCGACGAACCTCGTCGAGAACGAGGACGTGGACATGCTCGCCGGCTGTGCGTCCTCGGCGGTCGCCAGCCGGGTCGTCACGACGGTCGTCAATCAGGCACAGGTCCCAATCATGCTCGGCCCGGCGGCGTCGGCGGACATCACGTCCAACTCCGACACGTGTAGTGACCTCGTCTACCGGGCCAGCGAGAACACGGCGATGGACGCCCGGTCGGGCGGGAAGTACGTCGCCAGGGAGACGGACGTGTCGAGCGTCTACCTCTTCGGCGCGGACTACAGTTTCGGCCGGGCTGTCGTCAACAACTACCGGGCCGTGCTGGAAGCGGAGGGCGTCGACATCGTCGGGGAGCGCTTCGTCGAACAGGGGTACGCCGAGTGGGACGGCCTGCTGGACAACGCCGAGGAAGCCGGGGCCGAAGGCGTCGTCGGCGGCTTCACAGTCGCGACGCTCCCGGCCATGTTCAACGCCTTCCTCTCGGGCGACTACTCCTATCGGGTGTTCGGTGGCTTTGCCACCCGGATCACCAACAACGTCGTCGGCGGGACGATGCAGAGCGTGCTCGGCGAACCACTGACCGAGGAGAAAATCAGGAACTCCCGACTGGGACCGTTCACGACCCGCTACCACTGGAACCAGTACGACAACCCGATCAACGACGCCTTCGTCGAGAGCTACACCAATGCCTACGGCGTCGTTCCCGACCTGTTCACCGCAGGGACGTTCACGGGCGCGTCAGCCATTCACCAGGCCATCCAGGAGAGCGGGTCGACCGAGGGGGCCGACATCGCCGACGCGCTGAAGGGGATGACCGTCACCGACACGCCGAAAGGCGAGAACGGCTACACCTTCCAGGAGTACAACAACCAGGCGCGGTCGGCGATGACCGTCGCGAACCCGATTCCGACGACCGACGAGTGGGCCGACAACTGGGGGGCCGCTATCATGCCCGGCGAACCGCTGGCCCGCATCAGCGCCGACGAGACGACGATTCCGCAGGACAGCGATCAGATGGACTGTTCACTGTAGGCATGCTCAGAACACAGGGACTGACAAAGCGGTTCGGCGGGCTCGTCGCCGTCGACAGCGTCGACTTCGAGCTGGAGGCGGAACTGTGCTCGCTCATCGGCCCGAACGGGGCGGGCAAGACGACGTTCTTCAATCTGTTGACCGGGAGCCTCACCCCCACCGAGGGGACGGTCGAACTCCGCCGCGACGGGTCGTGGGAGGACATCACCGACGCCTCGCCCCACGAGACGGCCAGCAAGGGCATCCACCGCTCCTACCAGGTGACGAACGTCTTCCCCAACAGTACCGTGTTGGAGAACGTCCGGGTCGCCGAGCAGGCCCACAGCGACGACGCGACGACGTTCTGGCGCAACGTCGATCACTACGACGAGTTCACCGAGCGCGCACACGAGATTCTGGACCGGGTCGGGCTCACCCATCGGGCTGGCGACCTCGCAAGCACGCTGAGTCACGGCGCAAAGCGCAAGCTCGAAGTCGCCATCGCGCTGGCCGGCGACCCCGCGGTCCTCCTGCTCGACGAGCCAAACGCCGGCGTCTCCTCGGAGAGTGTCGACGAAATCCGGGACCTCATCGAAGCGGTCGCCGAGGATTATCCGGTCCTGCTGGTCGAGCACAACATGGACATCGTGATGGGTGTCTCCGACCGCGTCGTCGTCCTGCACCAGGGCGCGGTCATCGCCGACGGGCCGCCGGCGGAGGTACGGGCCAATCCCGACGTGCAGTCGGCGTATCTCGGCGGCTACGAACCGGGCAGCCTGGACGATAGTACGGTTGGGTCCGACCCGGACTCGGAGGAGGGGACGGCGTGAGCCTGCTCGACCTCTCCGGCGTCCACACGTACTACGGCGACAGCCACATCCTCGAAGGCGTCGACCTCTCGGTTGAGGAGGGGGAAGTGGTCGCGCTGGCCGGCCGCAACGGCGTCGGCAAGACGACGACGCTCCGGACGATTCTGCAACTAACGCCGCCCCGCGAGGGGTCCATCACGTTCCGGGACGAGTCGCTGGTCGGGCTGGAGACCCACGAAGTCGCCGCTCGGGGACTGGGCTGGATTCCCGAGGACCGTCGGATATTCGGCCAGCTCACCGTCGAAGAAAACCTCCGGGCGGCGATTCCGGACCCCGACGACGTGGGTGACGGCCTCCGGTTGGCCTTCGACTCGTTCCCCATCCTCGAAGAGCGACGTGGCCAGGACGCCGGCACGCTGTCGGGCGGCCAACAGCAGATGCTCGCCATCGCCCGCGGGCTGGTCGGCGACAACGACCTGCTGCTGGTCGACGAACCGAGCGAGGGCTTGGCACCCCAGATCGTCGCCGACGTAGCCGAGGCGCTGTCGAAAGCCAGCGCGGACGTGACGATGCTGCTGGTCGAGCAAAACCTCCCGCTGGCGCTCGATCTGGCCGACCGGTTCTACATCCTCGACAAGGGCCGCGTCGTCGACGACGGCGACACGGCGGCGGTGACAGCCGACGACGAACGGTTCAGGAGGTACCTGTCGGCATGATACTCGAAGCGCTCGCGGAGTTTCTGACGCTCGGCGAACTCGGCGGCGTCATCGTCAACGGCCTTGCCAAGTCGGCGCTATACGTGATGATCGCAAGCGGCCTGACACTGATTTTCGGCCTGATGGGCGTGTTGAACTTCGCCCACGGGTCGCTGACGATGGTCGGGGCCTATCTCGGCGGCCTCCTGATGGTCGTCACGGTCACCAGCGGAACGGCCCCGCTGACCCGTCTCGGACTTTTCTTCGTCGCCATCGTTGTCGTGTTCGCGCTGTTGACGGCGCTTGGTGGGGCCATCGAGACGACCATCATCCGGCCGCTGTACGACCGGCCGCCGATATACCAGATTCTGCTAACGTTCGGCCTGACGCTCGTCATCGAGGAGATCGTCCGTATCGTGCTGGGTATCTACGACCTCCAGCCGCTGTCGGACTGGCAGGCCGCGCTGGCGACCAAGCCCCAGTTCCTCCGGGAACCGGTCGCGCTCGGCCCCGTCAGCGCCGGGTGGATGTCGCTGTTCCAGATACTGCTGGGAACGATCACGGTGGTCGGCATCTGGGCGTTCCTCACGAAGACCCGCTATGGCCTGTATATCCGGGCCGGGAGCGAGGACACCGAGATGGCGTCGGCGCTGGGCATCGACGTTCGGCAGGTGTTCACCGTGGTGTTCGCGCTGGGTATCGGCCTGGCTGGTGCGGCCGGCACGCTGCTGATGTGGGACCCGACGTGGGGCGCGAGCGTTCCGCTGGCGGCCGAGACGCTGCTGCCGGCGTTCATCGTCGTCATCGTCGGCGGCCTCGGGACGTTCCGGGGTACCGTCGTCGCCGCCCTCGTGGTGGGGATGGCCGACGCGGTGACGACTTGGTGGTTCCAGAACGTCATCGAGTTCACCGGCCTGCCGGAACTGGTGCTGTTCCTCGTGCTCGTGGTGACGCTCATCGTCCGCCCGCAGGGACTGTTCGGCGTCGAGGAGGTGGGGGGCCATTAGCGCCGAACCCGAGGCCGACGCCGAGGCGGCGTCCGAGCCACCGGCGACGGCCGTCGAGACGGGGTGGCCCCGCGAGTACCTGCGGGACCACACCGCCCACATCCTCGTCATCGCTCTGCTGGCGCTGTACCCGCCGGTGTATCACACGCTGTTGAACTCGCCGGTGGGCGCCGAGACGCAGATGCTCCTGCCGACCGTGGAGACGATGGTCGGCGTCCTCTATTTCGGCCTCTTTGCCATCTCCTTTGACTTCATCAGCGGCTACACCGGCTACCTCTCCTTCGGCCACGCGGTGTTCTACGGCACCGGCGCGTACACGGTCATCCTCATCGCCAACGGGAAGCTGCCGCTGCTTGGCCCCGGCACGCCGTTCATGCTGTCGCTGCTGGTCGGGGGCCTACTCGCCGTCGTTCTGGCGGTGCTGGTCGGGCTGGTGTCGTTCCGCCTTTCTGGGGTGTACTTCGCGATGATCACGCTCGGGTTCGCGCAGGTGTTCTACGTGTTCGTCCGCGGCTGGGACTACGTGGCGACCAACCCCCGGGACGGCCCCGCGGTCGGGCCGAGCCACGCCGAGGGGTTCCAGATCGGGATCCCCGGCATCGACCAGCTCTCGTTGTCAATCGGCGTGCTCACCGGCGACGAGGTGGCCCTGCTCGGATCGACGCTGTCCGGGACCGAAGTGTCGTACTACATGATCGGCCTCGTCGTCCTCGCCTGTTACTTCGCCATGCAGCGGGTCATCCACTCCCCCTTTGGCCGGGTGATGATCGCTATCCGGGAAAACGAGGAGCGCGCCGTCGCCATCGGCTACAACACCTACCTCTACAAGCTCGGGGCCTTCGCCATCAGCGGCTTCTTCGCGGCCGTCGCCGGCGGCCTGTTCGCCGGCTTCAAGCGCTCGGCCAGCCCCGAGAACTCCTTTTATTTCCTGGTGACCGGTGACGCTCTGCTTGCGAGTATCATCGGCGGCTTCGGGACGCTCGCCGGCTCGCTGTACGGGCACCTGTTCGACGAAACAGTTCGAGAATTCCTCTCGAAAGCCGGGCAGGGCGGCGGCCTGTTGCCCTATCTCCGCGCGCTGCTGGGCCAGGAGACGCTGGACGCGACACTGGTCGGCGAGACGACCATCGGCGGGCTCATCGACCTGCTGTTGAACGGTCACGCGAGCCTCTACGTCGGCCTCGTGTTCGTGCTGTTCGTCCTCTACGTCCCCGACGGCCTACTCGGAACGCTGCGAGCGCGCATCGGCGGGACGTTCGCAGAGGCGTTGCCGGCGAAGCTCTGGGGTGATTCGGAATGACGAACACAGTGACGACGACCGTCGAACCGCCAGACAGAACGACGACCTGGGCGTGGGGCGGCCGCTCCCCTCCTGGTCGGCCCACGGAAGGGTATCGCCAGCCAGACGACACGCAGTGTGACAACCCGAACACGAAGCCAGTAGAGCAATGACTGCGGAACCGGATCACTTGAAGGATATCCAACCAGAACGAGTCAGTATGCAATACGCGACCAACGACGGCGTCGACATCGCCTACGAGCGCGAGGGGCCGTCCGACGCCGAGACCGTCGTCTTCGTCGAAGGCATCGGCTACGGCCGCTGGATGTGGCTGTGGCAACAGGAGACCCTCGTCGACGAGTACCAGACCATCGTGTGGGACAACCGCGGCACCGGCGACTCGGACGAACCCGAGGGACCGTACACGATGGCACAGATGGCGAGTGACCTCGAAGCCGTGCTTGACGACGCCGGCGTCGAACAGGCCCACGTTATCGGGGCCAGTATGGGCGGGATGATCGCCCAGCAGTACGCCCTGGAGTACGACCGGGCTCGGTCGCTGACGCTCATGTGTACCTCGCCGGGCGGCCCGGAGGCCAAGCCGGTCCCCGAGGAAACGCAACAGCGGATGTTCAATGTGCCCGAGGACCTCGACGAGCGCGAACTTCGGCGGTACAAGATGCAGCCGGCGCTCTCGGAATCGTTCATGGAGGCCCACGAGGACCTCATCGAACGCATCATCGACTGGCGCATCGACAGCGACGCCACCGACCAGGCACTCGAATGGCAAGGCGCGGCCGTTCAGGCCCACGATGTGTCGGAACGGCTTGGAGAAATCACGACCCCGACCCTCGTCATCCACGGCACCGCCGACGAGGTGGTCCCCTACGAGAACGGGAAACTACTGGCCCGCGGCCTCCCGAACGCCGACTTCGTCACCGTCCACGGCGGCCCGCACCTGCTGTTCATCGAGGAATACGAACGCGTCAACACACAGATACGGGAGTTCATCGGCGATGTCTAGGGGGACGCCACAGGAGTGGGTCGGTGCCTGGAGCGAGCGCCGGGCCGCGCTCACGCCGGACCGCGAGGGCCTGGTGGACGCGACGACCGGCGAGCGGTTCACCTACGCCGAACTGGACCGGCGAGCGAACCGGACCGCTCGCTTGCTCCGGCAGTACGGCGTCGGCGATGAATCGAGTGTTGCCGTCGTCTCGCGGAACCGCCCCGCCGTCGTCGACCTGTTCTTCGCCACCGGCAAGACCGGGAGCCGACTGGCCCCGCTGTCCCATCGGCTCGCGCCCCCTGAACTCGCCGAACTGCTCGACCGCGTGGACCCCGATATCCTCGTCGTCGAGGCCACCTTCACCGACGCCGTCTCGACCGCCCTGGAGACGGCCGAGGAGGCTGCGCCCCGACTCATCCATCTCGAAACCACCGACGGTGCGTCCTCGGCTTCCACGCTTGACAGCACGCCCTACGCTTCGGCCCTCCCCGAGGACGACGCGCCCGTCGAGACGGCGACCCCGGCCCCCGGCGATACGCACCTCCTCCTGCACACCGGCGGGTCGACGGGGACGCCCAAAGAGACGGAAATCACTCACCGCGGTATCGTCTGGAACTCCCTGAACACGATTACGGCCTGGGGGCTGCGCGAGGACGACGTGACGCCGATGGTGTTCCCGATGTTCCACACCGGCGGCTGGAACGTCCTCACCGTCCCGCTGTGGCACATGGGCGGGACGGTCGTCATCGCCCGCGAGTTCGACCCCGGCGATGTGCTGGAAACCATCGACACCGAGGGCGGGACCGTCCTCGTCGCCGTCCCCGCGGTGCTTCGGATGATGACCCAACACGACCGCTGGGCGGAGACGGACCTCTCGACGCTGCGCTTCGCCAAGTCCGGCGGCGGCCCCTGCCGCAAGAGTGTGATGGAGGCGTGGTGGGACCGCGGCGTCGACCTTTCGCAGGGATACGGCCTCACCGAATGTGGCCCCAACAACTTCGCAATGCCAGAGGATTGGCCCCGCGAGAAGGCCGATTCCGTCGGCAAGCCGGTCCTACACGTCGACGCCAGGGTCGTCGAACCCGAGGATTCAACCGACGGTGACGGTCCAACCGGTCCACGGGAGACGGTGGACCCCGGAACGGTGGGGGAACTCCAGTTGCGCTCGCCCCACGCCGCAACGGGCTACCTCGACAACCCCGAGGCCACCGCCGAGACGTTCGGCGACGGCTGGGTGTCGACCGGTGACCTTGCCCGCATCGACGACGCCGGCTACTACTACATCGAGGGCCGCACGAAACACATGTTCGTCAGCGGCGGCGAGAACGTCTATCCCGCGGAGGTCGAGGACGCCATCGCCGAGCACCCCGCCGTCGGTGATGTCGTCGTGATTCCGGTCCCCGACGACACGTGGGGCCAGGTCGGGAAGGCCGTCATCGAGCCGGCAGCAGGTGTCACAACGGCGGAGAACAGCGACCAGCCGGTGACGCTCGACGAACTCCGGACGTTCCTCGATGACCGCCTGGCCCGGTACAAACATCCCCGCGAAATCGCGTTCGTCGAGTCGATGCCGACCAGCGGCCCGGACAAGATCGACCGGGATGCGATCTCGGCCCGGTTCGGGGGGTAATCCGTCAATCCAGGCGTATCTTCAAGAGGGCGGGTGCAGTTACCTCATTCAATAAATGATTGACATGTATGGGACAGCAGATTCGAGGCACATATTGCAGGTAGACGACACCCCGCTGCTCGACGAGACCGTCGAATTTCCGGATGCTCGGGAGACGGACTCGCTCACGGTGACGACGACCGGCCGGGCCGATGACGCGCTCGACATCCTCGACACGAACGCCGTCGACGGCATCGTCGTTGCGGACCACCTCCCGGACATGGCCGGGCTCGCGTTCGTCGACGCGGTCCGCGAGAGATATAGTGCGGTCCCGATTCTCCTGCTCACCGAGTCCGAATCTGTCGCCAGCGACGCGGTTTCGCGGGGCGTCACCGATATTTTCAGCAAAGGCGCACATGCGGGCGACAGCGACCTCCTCGCCAACCGGATTCGGTTACTCGTCGAGCGACACAAGTCGGCCGAAACCGCTGCCCGGGCCAGACAGCGACTGACGGAACTGACAGAACAGTCCGACGAACTGCTGTGGGTGTTTTCCGGGGACTGGACCGAGATACAGTTCGTCAATTCGCGGTACGAATCGCTGTACGGTCGGTCCGTCGAATCGCTGCAGGCCAACCCTGCGGAGTTCATGACGGCGATCCATCCGGACGATCAAGACAGGGTCATTCAGGCGATGCAGCGAGTTTCGGCGGGCGAGTCCGTCGAACTCGAATTCCGCATCACCCGGCCGGACGACGAAGAGCGCTGGGTGCGGGCCGAGGCACAACCGGTTGTCGAGGACGGCACGGTCGCCAGAATCGTTGGCGCTTCCCGCGATATCACCGAACGGAAGCGACGCGAGTCGCCGCTCGACAGCGAGCCGGTCCCGCTCCAGACGGTCGTCGAGCAGTGCTGGCAAACCGTCGCGTCCGGTGACGCGACGCTGGAGTTACAGACATCGGCCGTAGTCCGGGCAGACCCGAGACGGCTCCGGCAACTGTTCGAGACCCTCATTTGGAACACCGTGGAGCATCGCTCCACGAGCAGTCGGACGGGAGCCGACGACAGCGTGGACCGCGGCTCAACCTCGCACACCGAGCGACAGAACGACGCTGGTGAACAGCGTTCGACGACCTCACTTTCGCAGTCCCAGGGAGCAGCCGCCGGCCTGACGATAACCGTCGGCGAACTGGACGACGGCTTCTACGTCGCGGACGACGGCGTCGGGGTTCCGGCTGAGGAGCGCGACAGCGTGTTCGAGGGCAGCCACTCGCTGGCTTCGGAGCCCGAACCCGGGCTCCGAATCGTCGATGAAATCGCCGACACCCACGGCTGGTCGATAACGGGTACAAAAAGCGACGACGGTGGTGCTCGCTTCGAGATCACCGGCGTCGAATTCGAAACGGCGTAACCGTATCGCCGTGATACCGGGTGACCACCACGTCACCCGGTGCCGCCTCAGTCAACACCAACTACGGGGTCCGAACCTTACGCTTCGTCGAAGACGGTGTCGCCCTCGACGACGTGGTCCTCGACAGTGTCGAGGTCGAGCGTCAGGCCGAGGCCCGGCTCTTCCGGAATCTCGATGTAGCCGTCCTCGATGACGCTTTCCTCGACCAGATCTTCCCACCAGCCGAGTTCGTAGGAGTGGTACTCGACGGCCAGGGAGTTCGGGACGGCGGCCCCGACGTGGGCGCTCGCCATCGTCGCAATCGGCGAGGAGACGTTGTGCATCGCGACCGGGATGTAGTACTGGTTCGCCACGTCAGCGACCTTTCGGGTCTCGCGCATGCCGCCGACTTTCGGCATGTCCGGCGCGACCATGTCGACGGCCTGGTTCTCGATGAGCCGTCGCTCCTCGGTGACGCGGTAGCGGTTCTCGCCGACCGTGATCGGCGTGTTCGTGGACTTGGTGACCTCTTCCTGCACTTCGAGGTTCTCCGGCGGGACGGGGTCTTCGAGCCACCAGACATCGTACTCATCGATAGCTTCGGCGAGGCGCTTGCCGGAGCTCCCCGAGTACGTCCAGTGACAGTCGAAGGCCACGTCGGCCTCGTCTTTGACCTCCTCGGTGACCTTCTCGACGATCTCGGCCTTGTGGCGGATCTCGCCGGGACGGAGGTGGCGGTTCGCGCGGTCCTTTTCGAGGCCGCTTGGCACGTCGAGGTCGAACTTCAGGGCGTCGTAGCCCAGTTCGTCGACGACGCGGCGGGCCTCCTCGGCACAGGCGTCGGCGTCGGCCTCCTCCTCGGTGTGACAGTCACAGTACACGCGCATCTCGTCGCGGTACTTGCCACCGAGGAGCTGGTAGGCCGGGACTTCGAGGATCTTGCCCGCGAGGTCGTGCAGCGCGACCTCGATGCCGGCGATGGCCGTGACGGTCACGCCCTCGACGCTGCCCTCGCCGCTCATCTTCTGGATGAGGTGCTCGTAGAGACGGTCGATATCGAGCGGGTTCTCGCCGACGACGAACGGCTTCATCCGCTCGATGAGTTCCGGGACACCAGCGCCCCAGTAGGCCTCGCCCGTGCCGACGATGCCTGCGTCGGTGTAGATCCGGACGAGTGTCCACGGGAAGTTCCCGTCGACCATCGTCGTCTGAACGTCTGTGATCTCCACGTCGCGGCCGCCACCCCGCTTCGCGGTGATCCCCATCGTCTCCGCGGAGAGCTCCCGCATCGTGTACTCTGCGTTCGGGTCGTGCAGGTCAGCGTAGTCTACGTCGTTTGCCTTTCCCATACCCCCGCTTGCTAGCGCCGTCACAAAAGTGTAGAGGAAATCGGTCTCGCTCTGGCAGTGCTGCACAAATCACAATTTGGCTGTCAGTCCCCGTCTGCTTCCGTCTTCGGTGTCTGCTCGATCCCTTCGTCGAGGACTGTGACAGCCACTCGTCATCCAAATTTGAAGCCGTAGCTGACCGGTCGTATTTCCTGCGCAAAATTTTGAAGTGGGACCGCCGAGATTCGAACTCAGGTCCGACGGACCCCATCCGCCGAGGATACCGCTACCCCACGGTCCCGTACTCGGGCAGAGGGGGGTGTTTTAATTAAGGGCTTCGCTTTGGCAGCGAGATTGGGAACCTGAAACAGGGTGACAATGACGGGACGCAACCCCACTCGGCGGCCTCAACATCGGGACTATCGATAGCGAGATCCTTGAGCGACCATCCAGACCCGCTGAGCGGGCGTCGCTCGTAGTTGCACGGCGGTTCGAACAGACGGAAACCGCAGTGGTCGGTCGTGCTATGCCGCCAGCAGCGGTGGCCGCGAAAGCGTTATCGGCCGGACCGGCGAACCCCGGAATGTGCTGGAGTTGACGTACGAGTCGGGGACCATCCGCGTGACCGGGGACCCGCCGTCGGATCTGCCCGGCGTCGAGTACGACGAGCGAACGCAGTCGGCGAGAGCGCCGGCCTTCCGGTACGCCGAACTCGTGGACGCGCTTGAAGAGCGTGGGCTGGCGTACGAGGACCGCGTCTGCTCCCTCCCGTCGCTGTCGCTCTCGACGGCGTACGACCTCCGAGAGTACCAGCAGGCGGCGCTGGACGCCTGGCGCGACGCCGGCGACAGGGGGTGTCTGGAACTCCCGACGGGGAGCGGCAAGACCGTCATCGGCATCGCGGCGATGGTCGCGCTGGGGACGCCGGCGCTGGTCGTGGTCCCGACCATCGACCTGCTGGAGCAGTGGCAGCGCGAGCTACAGCGGGAGTTCGACCAGCCGGTCGGCCGCATGGGTGGCGGCGAACAGCGCGTCGAGGACATCACGGTGTCGACGTACGACTCGGCGTACCTGCGGGCGGACGAACTCGGCGACCGGTTCGGGCTCGCGGTCTTCGACGAGGTCCACCACCTCGGCGGGGAGGGGTATCGGGACATCGCTCGGCTGCTCGCTGCGCCGGCACGGGTCGGGCTGACGGCGACGTTCGAACGCCCGGACGGCGCTCACGAGATAATCGCGGACCTCGTCGGCCCGCTCGTCCAGCGGGTCAGCGTCGACGACCTGGCCGGCGAGCACCTCGCGGACTACGACATCAAGCGAATCGAAGTCGCGCTCACGCCGGACGAACGGGACCGCTACGAGGAGCACCAGGGGACGTTCACCGACTACCTCAAGCAGTCCAATATCCAACTCCGGTCGGGAAGCGACTACCAGGAACTCGTGAAGCGCTCGGGCAACGACCCGGCGGCCCGCGAGGCGTTGCTGGCGAAACAGCGCGCACGCGAGGTGATGATGAACGCCCAGCGGAAGGTCGACCGGCTGGCGACGATTCTTGACCGTCACCGCGGGGACCGAATCATCGTCTTCACCGCCCACACTGACCTCGTGTATCGCCTCTCCGAGCGGTTCCTTATCCCGGCGATAACACACGAGACTGGCGCGAGCGAGCGCCGGGAGATCTTAGAGCGGTTCCGCGACGGGACGTACTCCCGGGTCGTGACGGCGAACGTCCTCGACGAGGGCGTGGACGTGCCCGACGCAAACGTCGCGGTCGTGCTCTCGGGCAGTGGCTCGGAACGGGAGTTCACCCAGCGGCTCGGCCGGATTCTCCGGCCGAAAGCCGACGGTGGACGGGCGTTGCTGTACGAACTCGTGACCGAGGAGACCGCCGAGGAGCGGGTCGCTAGGCGTCGCAGATAAGCGGCCGGCGGCCGACGCCGAAGCGATCTGTGCCCGATTGCCTGCATGTTCCCGTCACGATGACCGGCTTTACCTCCTTGATAACTATCGTCGTCTCCGGCGAGGGACAGACAGATGCGCGATGCCACCCGCCGGCGTCGCGGGCCGCGGAGTGATGTCGAGTGCGGCTGATTCACATCCGCGTTCCGGACGCCAGCCTCGACAGCGTCCGCGACGTTCTGGACGACCGGGACATCAGCTACGTCCGGACCGAAGAGGCGAGCGACGACGAGGAAGCGTGGCTGTTGCAGTTTCCGCTCCCGCCGGAGGCCGTCGACGAGGTGCTCGAAGACCTCGAAGCGACCGGGCTCGACGCCGACCGGTACACGGTCGTCGGGAACGCCGAGACCGCCAGGCCGGACCAGTCGGACTCGGCCCGTCGCCACGAGGACCGCATCTCGCACGACGAACTCCGCGGCCGCGCTGTCGGCATGAACCCCGGACAGGGGACCTACTACGGGATGACGGTCCTGAGTGCAATCGTCGCGACGGCGGGGCTGCTACTCGACTCGCCGGCTATCGTCGTCGGGTCGATGGTCATCGCGCCGCAGGTCAGTTCCGCGCTCATCGCCAGCGTCGGGACGACGCTCAGTGACCGCCGGCTCATCGTCGAAGGCGTCCGCGATCAGTTGCTCGGGCTCGCCGTCGCCATCGGAAGCGCGGGCCTGTTCGGCCTGTTCATCCGCCACAGCGGGTTCGTCCCCGGACAGCTCCGTGTCACGATGGTCCAGCAGATCGCCCAGCGCATCTCGCCGGGCTTCCTCTCGCTCGCGGTCGGCCTCTGTGCGGGAGCCGCCGGGGCGTTCGGGCTGGCGACGGCGCTGCCGGTCTCGCTCGTCGGGGTGATGATCGCCGCCGCGCTCATCCCCGCCGCTGCGGCCGTCGGAGTCGGTATCGCCTGGGGACTGCCGGCCGTCGCACTCGGTGCCGGAATCCTCCTGCTGGTCAACGTCGCGTCGATCAACCTCACCGGCTTTCTCGTCCTCTGGGGACTCGGATTCCGCCCGGTGGACTGGGCGACCGACCGCGCCCCGACCGAGACGGTCCGGACCTACGCACCGACCGTCGTGGCCGTTCTGGCGCTGCTGGTCGCCTTTGCCGGTGCTGGAACAGTCACCGCCCAGCAGATGCAGGTCGAAACGTCCGTGAACGATGCGGTCACCGAAGTGCTGTCCGAGGAAGCCTACGAGCGACTCCGACTCCAGTCGGTCCAGACCCGCTTCGGCGGCGTCTCAGTCTACCGGCTGGACCGGGAAGTCACCGTCACGGTCAGTCGGCCTGCCGACCGGGCGTATCCGGACCTCGTCTCAGACTTCGAACGCGCCATCACCCGGTCCATAGAGGGCGACGCCACTGTCGAAGTCACGTTCGAGGACAGGCATCCGGCCGGGTGACGCCGCCCGACCACAGGCGGCCGGGCGGTTGCCCCGACTCCCCGCGTTTTTGTCGCTCCGTCGCGGACACACGCGTGTGCTGACGAAAGACCTCCTGCGGGTGTCCCGGGCCGGCGGCGGCTACCACCTGCAGTTCGCCGACGCCGAGGCGGAGCGGCTGGCGGCCCGCGTCCTGGGTATCTACCAGGGCCACGTCGGCGAGTCCCGCGAGACGCTGGAGGCAGCACTCGCGAACGTAGAGCGGGAGGCCGACGATTTCAAGCTCGTTCGCGGGCTGGCGAAACTCGTCGAGCGGGAGGCCACCTTCGAGACGCAGGCCCCGGTCGACCCAGTTCGAGTGCGGCGACGGGTGTTCGAAGCCGCCGCAGGCGTCGGCGTCGTGAGCGAGGCGGAGCGTGAGCAGGCACTCTCCGAAGCGGCCGACCACTTCGGTACGGACGCCGGGGCGCTGGCCGACGCGCTGTACGCCGACCGGGAATCGCGCCAGATTCTCACGAACGTCGCCTCGCGTTGGGGACCGGCCGAACTGCGGACCCAGTACAACCTCTCGCTGGCACAGACGGCGCTGTTCGACGCGACCGAGGTGCAGGTTCGCTCCTCTGACCCAAAAGCGCTCGTTTCGGCGGTCAAACGCCTCCGGCTGATGTACGAGATCCGGCGGACAGAGACCGGCCGTGAAGTGGTCGTCACAGGACCGGACGCGCTGTTCTCGAACACGCGCCGGTACGGCACGCGCTTCGCCCGCCTCCTTCGGACGGTCGCGGCCGCGAGTGAGTGGGAGCTGACGGCGACCATCGATGACCGGGGAACCGAGCGGGAACTCACCCTCTCGGACGGGGACATCTCCGTTCCCGGCGTTGACCCTGTGGCCGAGGTCAGCTACGACAGCGGCGTCGAAGCCGACTTCGCCGGCCGGTTCGCCGCACTGGGCCTCGACTGGGACCTGATCCGCGAGCCCGAACCCCTGGCGGCCGGCGAACACGTCGTCATCCCGGATTTCGCCTTCGAGTGGCGACCCGGTGCTGATACCGGAGTGCGGGACACCGGGCGAGGTGACGGGGATTCGAACGGGGCTGACGGAACTGCCGGTGACGACGCCCCGTTCCGCGTTTTCTTCGAGATTATGGGCTTCTGGACGCCGGAGTACGTCGCGAAGAAACTCGCTCGCCTCGACGCGCTGGAGGACGTGGAGATGCTGGTCGCCGTCGACGAGTCACTCGGCGTCGGGGACGAAATCGAAGCGACGGACAACCGGGCAATTCCGTATTCTGGTACAGTTAGAGTGAAAGACGTGCGGGACGCGCTGCGGCCCTACGAGGAGCGACTGGTACGGGAAAGTGCCGCGGAGATTCCCGACGAACTCCGTCCGGACGCCGCAGTTATCTCGCTCGCCGACCTCGCCGCGGAGCACGGCGTTAGCGAGGACGTGCTCGAAGACATGGCTTTTCCCGCCCACGAGCGCGTCGGCCGCACGCTCGTCGACCCCGCCGTGCTGGACGAACTGGCCGAGCAAATCCAGCCCGGGATGGCCTACGAGACGGCGACTGAGCGGCTTGCCGACTACGGTATCGAGGACGACAGCGCCGCCCTCGCCCGCCTCGGGTACCGCGTCGCCTGGGAAGGGCTGGGGAGCGGGACTATCGAGCCGCGGGACCGAGAAGCGTAGCGAACCGCACCCGCCGGTCAGACCTCGCGCCGGCGGCCCTTCGGCACCTGTGACCGGAGTTCGCCGTAGACGTACAGGCCGACGCCGACCGGTTCGGTCCCGCCAGCCAGGTCGTGCGTGACGACGAGATACCCCCAGTCGCCGTCCCAGTCGCGTTCCTGGTCCTCGCCGGCGACGAATGCTCGGGCGGCGTCCTCGTCGAGGTGGATGACGTTTTTCGAGGCACGGTCGCCGAACCGCTGGACGGCCTCCAGCGTGGGCTTCCAGTGTTCCTGGCGTGTCCGCAGGACCGTCATTCCCAGGCCTTCGATGTCGACCGGCGACGGCGGGCTGCCCTGATACAGCCACAGTTTGCCAGCGCCGCGTTCCCAGAACGTGTAGCCTTCGAAGGTATCCGGCGGGACGCCGAAGCGGTCCTGCCAGAAGTCGAGGACTTCGGCTCGCGTCGCCCGCTCGGGGTCCTCGCGCTCGTCGTCCGTTTCGGGGAGCCGCGTGAACACCGTGCTCTGGTCGCTCATTCGGCTGGCACCTCCAGTTTCGCACAGAAGAACCCGCCCGTGTCGTTGTGATGCGGGTAGATGCGCTTGGCGTTGGTCACGCTCGGGTCGAATGTGTCGTCCTGCCACTCGGTGATTCCGGGTGCGTGGGACAGCGGAAGGTCGTAGTCCACGATTTCGCAGGCCGCCTCCTCCAGCACGTAGTCCAGCACGGCCTCGTTCTCCTCCGGGGCGAACGTGCACGTCGAGTAGACGACGGTACCGCCGGGTTCGGTCACCTCGACGGCGCGTTTGAGGATGCCCTTCTGGACGCCGGAGATGCCTTCGACGTGCGAGAGCGTCCAGTCCTCCAGCGTGTCGGGGTTCTTGCGGACCGTTCCCTCACAGGAGCAGGGCACGTCCACGAGCGCCCGGTCGTATTCCTCGCCGCCGAAGGGCTTGACCGAGTGGTTGCGGCCGTCTTCGTGGGTGACGGCCACTGTTGTCGCGCCCAGTCGTTCGGTGTTGGTCCGCAGCGCCGAGATCCGCCCGAGGTTGTTGTCGGTGGCGACGACTTCGCCGGTATCCTCCATCAGCGAGGCGAGCTGGGTGGTCTTGCTGCCCGGTGCGGCACAGGCGTCCCAGACCCGCTCACCGGGCTGTGGGTCGAGGACTTCGGCAGGAATCACGGACACCTCCTCCTGGCCGTGAATCCAGCCGTGGAAATACGGCCAGTTCGCGCCGGGAGAGTCCTCGGGCAGGACGAACAGGCCGTCGTGCCAGTCGACGGGGTCGTAGGCGATGTTCGATTCCGCAAGCGCCGTCCGGACCCGCTCGACGGAGGCTTTGATGGTGTTGACCCGCACAGCCGACGGCAACGGGCGTTCACATGCGTCGATGAACGCCTCGAAGTCGTCGATGATGGGTCGGTAGCGGTCGAGTGGTTCCATTGTCCGGCGTTCGCTGGCGGTCGGTTTGTGGGTTTCGAACGGCACCGGCCCATGGCTTTCAAGCCGCCGGCGGCCGATACCTGTGGTATGGCACACGTACAGGTCCACCGCGACGACATTTCGCTCGACTCGCCGACACTGGTCGAAGGACTCCCGGGGGTCGGCCTCGTCGGCAAGATAGCCGCCGACCATCTCGTCGATGCCTACGACATGGAGTACTACGCTGCAGTCCACTGTGACGGGCTGCCGGAAATCGCCGTGTACGCGGATGAGGACCCGGAAATCCGTCCGCCAGTCCGGCTGTACGCGGACGAGGAACGCAACCTGCTCGTCCTCCAGAGCGACGCGCCGATCTCGCCCTCCGGCGCGACGGACTTCGCCGGCTGTATCGTCGGCTGGTTTCTGGAAAACGACGTGACGCCGATCTATCTCAGCGGCCGCCCCGCAGAGAAAGACGGGGTGCCGGACGTGTACGGCGTTTCGACCGGCGACGGGGCGGCGATGCTCAAAGAGGCGAACGTGGACCCGCCCTCGGAAAACGGGGCGATCACCGGCCCCACCGGCGCGCTGGTGCATGAATCACAGCGAGTCGGGCTGACGAGTATCGGGCTCATCGCCGAAGCCGACCAGCAGTTCCCCGACCCAGAAGCGGCGCGAGCGCTCCTGCAGACCGCTATCAGCCCGCTGGCTGACTTCGAGGTCGACACCGAGGCGCTGGTCGAACAGGCCGAAGAGATCGGCCGGGCCAAGGCCCAACTTGCACAGCAACTTCAGGAGAACCAGGAGGAGAGCACGAGCGCGCGACCGCTCGGGATGTATCAGTAATGGCGGGCGGAGACGACATCGTTCGTGGGCTGCTAGTTCTGGTCATCATCGGTATCGCCGTTGTCGTGGGCTGGGCGTTGTTCGTCACCGTCCCCGACAACCTCGCCCAGTTGCTCGGCGTCGTGCTGGTCCTTGCCGTTGCCGTCGCCGCCGCACGCATCGGCGGCAACGTCGCCGGGTCGCTGCTGCCAGCACACAACGTCGCGGAAGTCGCCGTCGAGGGGCCGATTAGCCGCGACGGCGGTGGCGGCATCACCAGTCCGCCGGTCGGCGCGTCGGCCGACGACATCGTGGAACAGATCGAACGCGCCGACGATGACCGCGGTTCGCAGGCGCTCATGCTGAAACTGAACACCCCCGGCGGCGAGATCGTTCCCAGCGAGGACATCCGTCTCGCAGCCGAAGAGTTCGACGGCCCGACCATCGCCTATGCGACGGATGTCTGTGCCAGCGGCGGCTACGATATCGCCGCCGGCTGTGACGAACTGTGGGCGCGGGAGGGCTCTATCGTCGGCTCTATCGGCGTCGTCGGCTCGCGGGTCAACGGCAAGGAGCTGGCCGACCGCCTGGGCCTCTCTTACGAGCAGTTCACCGCCGGCGAGTACAAGGACGCCGGTGTGCCGTTGAAGGAAATGACCGACGACGAGCGCGAGTACCTGCAGGGCATCGTCGATGACTACTACGACCAGTTCATCGACACCGTGGCCGAGGGCCGCGAGATGGACGCCGAGACGCTCAAAGACACCGAGGCGCGTATCTTCCTCGGCGACGCGGCCGAGAAACGCGGGCTTGTCGACCGGCTCGGGACGCGTGACGACGTGGAGGCCAGCCTGGAGCAGCGACTCGGCGAGGACGTGACGGTCAAGCAGTACGAGCCCGAGCGCGGGCTCGCGGGCAAGCTCCGTGGGGGCGCACAGCAGGTCGCCTTCGCCCTCGGCGCGGGTATCGCCGGCGTCGCCGACGGCGACATTGAGGGGCTTTCCTTCCGGCGATAGCTCGGGAGGTTTTTTATTCGGGGACCGCCTTCGCCGTAGTGTGACTACGCTGGTGGTGTGTATCGACAGGGACAGTCCGGCCACAGCGGCGTGTCCCGTCGTCGGCCGCGACGCCGTCGAGGCACTCATCACGCAGACTGGCGTCGTGGATCCGGAAGACAGCCGGGTCAACTGCCTTCTGGAAGGGCTTGCGGTCGCGGACGAACTCGAAGCCGAGGGCTCCGAACCGATCCTCGCCGTCGTCGGGGGCGGGAGCGACAGCGTCGGCTCGGACCGGGAAATCGCCAGCCAGATCGACGACCTGGTCGCCGAGCACGACCCGGACTCCGCGGTCGTCGTCGTCGATAGCGCCGACGACGAGCGGCTGGTCCCCATCATCGAGAGCCGGGTTCAGGTCGACGCCGTCGACCGGGTCGTCGTCCGCCAGGCCCGCGACATCGAGTCGACGTACTACCTGCTTAAGCAGTTCCTGGCCGACGAGGAACTGCGCAAGACCGTACTGGTCCCGGTCGGGATCATCATGCTCGCGTTCCCGCTGTTGCTCGTCGTCACCAGCCCGACCATCGCCGTCGGTGCTATCGCAGCCGCCATCGGCGTGTTCCTCATCTACAAGGGCCTCGGTATCGATACGTACCTCTCACGCCTGCCTGGCCAGACTCGGGAAGCGCTGTACTCGGGCCAGGTGTCGCTCGTGACGTACGTCGTCGCCGCCGGCCTCTCGCTCGTCGGCATCTTCGCTGGCGTGTTGGGCGTCTCGGCGGTCGAAGACATCAGCCTGTTCCTGCTTGTGAACCGCTTTGCCTTCGCGTCGGTGCCGTGGCTGACCGGCGCTGCGCTGGCCGCCTCGCTGGGTCGCCTGCTGGACGAACTCATCCAGCAAGAAGGGGTCCGGAGCGCGTACGTGAACCTGCCGTTCGGTGCGGTCGCGGTCGGTCTCGTCGTTCGCGGTTTTTCTGCGTACTTCCTCGAACGCGGCGGTGTATTCGGGCCGTTCCGCGTTCGACCGACTGATCTCGGTGTCGTCCAGATTCAGGGCTTCACGCTGGATGCCGGCCCCCGGCTGGCGGTTTTCATCCTCGCCGGCATCCTCATCAGCCTCGTCGGCGTCCGGGTGGCGACCTACGTCAGCCACACCGACATCGAGGACGAACTGGTGGAATAGACAGCGATTTACGCCGCCGTCGGCTACCGATGGCTATGACAGACGGTGCGTGGGTGTCGCTGTTCTCCGGCGGCAAAGACTCTTCATGGGCGCTGTACCGAGCACTGGAACGCGGTCATCCTGTCGAGCGACTGGTGACGGTGCACCCGGAGGGAGATTCCTACATGTACCACGTGCCGGCGACCCGCCTGGCCGGGCTTGCCGCCGAGAGCATCGGTATCCCGCTGGTCGAAGTCGAACCGGACGATTTCGACGCCGACGACGTGCCCGATTCCGGCGCACAGGGCGATGCCGAACTCGAACCGCTGGAGGCCGCGCTGCGGGAGCTTGACGCCGACCTGGATGGCGGCATCACCGGTGTCACCGCCGGCGCGGTCGAAAGCGAGTACCAGACGACCCGCATCGAATCGATGGCCGACCGCCTTGAAGCCAACGTGTTCGCGCCGCTGTGGCAGGAAAACCCCCGCGACCTCGCCGACGCGATGCTGGATGCCGGCTTCGAAATACGGATCATCCGCGTGGCCGCCTACGGCCTCGACGAGTCCTGGCTGGGCCGCACGCTCGATGCCGACGCACTCGACGAACTGGAGGCGCTCAACGACGAGTACGGCGTCCACATTCTCGGGGAGGGCGGCGAGTTCGAGACGCTCGTGACCGACGGGCCACACATGGACCGCCGTATCGAACTGGAGTACGAGACGGAGTGGGACGGCAGCCGGGGGACGCTCAAAATTGAAGATGCGTGGCTGGCGTGATTCGGTGTCGGACCGGTCGGGAGTGAGCAACGCGAACGAGCGACCGGCTTTTTAGCGTAGATTTTTCATCGAGTGGTGCCCACAGGGCCATCGGCCCGAGGACACCCGACGATGAAAAAGGTACGATGGCAGCCGGGGGACGCTCAAAATTGAAGACGCGTGGCTGGCGTAATCGGGACGGTCGAAAACGGCTAGATCGGTCAGGTTCCGTCCGTGAGCTGCGTGTGCGCGCCGATGAGCGCGCCGGCCAGGTCCAGGCTCTCGACCTGCGTATCCCGGTCGATGATCGACTGGCGGATGTCCGAATCGATGATGGTCGTGTCGGGGAACACGATGGTGCCGTCGAGACTGGAGTTGACGACCTCGGCCCCCGAGAGGACGTGGACGTTCTCGCCGAGCGTGGTGTTCTCGATGGTTGCGTCCTCCGCAACGACGTTGTCGCCGTCGAGTTCCCAGGCGACGGCCTCCAGGTAGCTCTCGGGGGTCCCGATGTCGTACCAGGCGTCGTCGAAGGTGAACGCACGGACTGGCCCGTCGTCGACGAGCCACTGGATGAACCAGCCGGGTTCGTCGGGGTTGTTGCCGTCTTCGAGATACTCCTCGAAGCGGATCGCATCGGCCGGGAACGCGTAGCAGGCGATAGAGACGAGCGTGCTGTTGGGGTCGTCTGGCTTTTCCTGGAAATCCGTGACCGCCTCGCCGTCGAGTTCGATGAGGCCGTAGGAACTGGCCTTCTCGCGGGAGCCGACATCGTAGGCGGCGAGCGTTGGGTCGTCGTACTGTTCGAAGTAGTCGATGAACTCGGCGATGTCGAAGCTGATGAGGTTGTCGCCGGCGATGACCAGCAGGTCCTCGTCGCCGAGTCCTTCCCGGTCGACTAGTTGGGCGAGCGCGCCGACGACGCCGAACTTCTCGTCCTCCTCGGCGGTTTCCTCGACGGTCAGGGACGGCTTCTCGAAGCTACTCGCAGCGATGTGGTCCCGGAAATCGTCGGCAAAGCGCTGGTTCGTGCTGACGAACACGTCCGTAATGCGATTGTCCTCCTCTAACTCGCCGAGAATCCGGTCGATGACGGTCGTGTCACCGACGGGAAGCAACATCTTGGGCCGGTGCTTGGTGACTGGCCAGAGCCGAGTGGCGTACCCTCCCGCAAGGACAATCGCTTTCATGTCCGGAAAGAGACAAGCAAAATACAAGTTCTTTTTCATTGTTTGGACCGCGGCACTTATCGGTGCCCCGCAGTATCACCCCGTATGACTGACGACGACACCCCAGCCGACGCGGGGGCCGGTGACACGAATCTCACGGAGAAGATCAATCAGACGAACGTCGACAAGCGCATTTCGAGTCTGGAAGCAGCCTACGACGAGGTCCCGGTCACCGAGGAGAGCTTCGAGCTGTCGCCGGATGAATACGCTGACGTGTTCGCCGCGACGCGCGGGACCGGCTACTCCGGCAACAGCGTCGTGTTCGTCACCCGCGACGGCACGGAGTTCCCGGAGCTGAGCGACCAGATACCCGACCAGGCGGCCGGCGACACCCGCGACCGCGTGCTGCTCGTGTTGGGCCGCGGCGCTGACATGTGGGCACTGCCTGGCGGCGGCAAGGGCGACGAGTACGAGTCGGTCCAGGGCACTGCGGTCCGTCGCGTCAACGAACAGACCGGCATCCGCTGTACGGTCACCGGCGTCGCGGAGGTCGTTCACTCGAAGTACTACCCGGACACCGACGCGCAGGGGTCGGTACACACGCTGGATATCTACCTCGAAGCGGCGTACAAGAAAGGCGCTCTCGACGTGGACGAGTCGGAACTCGTGGGGGCGGCGTGGTTCGCGGAGCCGCCGGAACGGTTGACGCCGGGAGCCGAGGAACGGTTCGCGGCCTTTCTCGACAGCGGCGAGTGAGTCCGCACCCGAGGAGACGTAAATTAGTGTTCGACTAACTCCACGAGCACGCCGCCGGTCGTGCTCGGATGGAGAAAGGCCACGTCGTGGCCCCACGCGCCCGGCCGTGGCTCCTCGTCTATCAGGTCGATGCCACAGTCACTGACCGCCTCTAGCGCGGCCGCGATGTCTTCGGTCCCCAGTGCGACGTGGTGGATGCCCGGCCCGTTGCTGTCGATGTATCCGGGAATTGCGCCGTCTGCATCCGGTAGCGGCTCTAACAGTTCGAAGTAGCCATTGCCCATATCGAGAAACGTCACCTGCAGCCCGTCGAACGTCTCCTCGTGGACGACCGGTGTCTCGAAGGCGTCGGCGAACAGGTCCGCAAGCGGGTCGGCGTCGTCGGTCGCAATCCCGGCGTGGTCGAAGCGCATGGGCGACCGTACACCGGGGTGGCTTATAGTTCTGGGAGCCGCTGGAACACGGCCGAACTCACCTCCGCACCGCGCTTACATCGACGAGCCGGGCTGGTACTCCCCGAACACGTCCCGGAGCACGTCACACACCTCACCGGTCGTGGCGTACACCTTCACGGCGTCGATGATGTATGGCATGACGTTCTCGTCGCCCTCGGCGGCCCCTCGAAGTGCTTCGAGTTTCGCCTCGACGGCCTCGTCGTCGCGTTCCTCCCGCACGGTGGCGACGTTGTCCTGCTGGGCCTGCTCGACGGCCTCGTCGACCTCCTCGATGTCCTGTTCGCCCTCCTCTTCGACCTGGTACTCGTTGACGCCGACGATGATTCGCTCGCCGTCTTCCTGTTCGCGCTGGCGCTCGAAGGCCACGTCCTGAATCTGGCGCTGGACCCACTGCTCCTCGATGGCGCGGCGCATCCCGCCGCGCTCGTCGACTTCCTCGATGAGCGTTCGGGCTTCGGCTTCGAGTTCGTCGGTCAGCGATTCGACGTAGTAGCTGCCGGCGAGCGGGTCGATAGTGTCGGCTGCGCCGGACTCATGCGCGAGAATCTGCTGGGTCCGCAGCGCCGTTCGGACGGATTGCTCGGTCGGGAGGCCGATAGCCTCGTCCTTGCCGTTGGTGTGGAGGCTCTGGGTCCCGCCAAGCACCGCCGCGAGCGCCTGGTAAGAGACGCGGACGACGTTGTTTTCGATCTGCTGGGCGGTCAACGTCGACCCGGCGGTCTGGGTGTGGAACTTCAACTGTTTGGACTTGGGATTCTGGGCGTCGAAGCGCTCGTCCATGATTTTCGCCCAGAGACGACGCGCCGCCCGGAACTTCGCCACTTCCTCGAAGATGTTGTTGTAGGAGGCAAAGAAGAAGGATAGCTGCGGGGCGAACTCGTCGACATCAAGCCCGGCCTCGATGGCGGCCTCGACGTACTCGATGCCGTCGCCGAGCGTAAACGCGATCTCCTGGGCGGCCGTCGAGCCGGCCTCGCGGATGTGATACCCCGAGATGGAGATGGTGTTGAAATTCGGCGTCTCGGCGGCACAAAAGTCGAAGATATCGGTGATGAGCCGCATCGATGGCTCCGGTGGATAGATGAAGGTGTTCCGGGCGATGTACTCCTTCAGCACGTCGTTCTGGATGGTTCCCCGGAGTTCCTCGCGGTCGACGCCCTGCTTGTCGCCGACAGCGATGTACATCGCCAAAAGCACCGACGCAGGGGCGTTGATTGTCATGCTCGTCGACACCTCGTCTAGCGGGATGCCGTCGAACACGGTCTCCATGTCGTCTAACGAGTCGATGGCGACGCCGGTCTTGCCGACTTCGCCGGCGGCCATCGGGTGATCAGAGGCGTACCCCATCTGCGTCGGGAGGTCAAACGCCATCGAGAGCCCGGTCTGGCCCTGGTCGAGGAGGTAGTTGAACCGCTCGTTGGTCTCCGTCGCCGTCCCCATCCCGGCGTACTGACGCATCGTCCAGAGGCGACCCCGATAGCCGGTCGGGTACACCCCGCGGGTGTACGGCTCCTGACCGGGAAAGCCCAGGTCTTCCTCGTAGTCGAGATCGGCGATGTCTTCGGGCGTGTACAGACGGTCTACCTCGTGGCCCTCGGTGTCCGTGGTGAACGTCTCCTTGCGCTCGCCAAAGCGGTCGACGGTAGGCTGGACATCGTCTTCCTCCCACTGAGCCTTCGACGCCCGTATCTGCTCCAGCTCGTCGGGGTCAAACATGGACGGACCCTCGGACGGCGGAGGCTTAAGGGTTCCCAAATCCTTCACGGTTTGTAATGCCCGTCTCCCGTCGAAACGATAGCGCACCGTTCCGTGGTGGGTTTATGTTGTCCGTGTCCAACGGAGACGTATGCCAATCGAACCGGGTAACGGCGTCACCATCGAGTACGTCGGTCGCTTCGATGACGGCGGGGTCTTCGACACGTCCCGTCCCGAAATCGCCAGGG
The DNA here is from genome assembly GCF_031624315.1 of Haloarcula terrestris. Classification (NCBI taxonomy): domain Archaea; kingdom Methanobacteriati; phylum Methanobacteriota; class Halobacteria; order Halobacteriales; family Haloarculaceae; genus Haloarcula; species Haloarcula terrestris. Next base: position 222,473 of record NZ_JAMQOM010000003.1, read on the forward strand.
AGCACGGACTCATCGAGGCCCAGGGCGTCGATGCGAGCGAGTACACGCCGCTTTCCTTTACCGTCGGTGCGGGTGAGATCATCGAGGGACTCGATGAGGCCCTCGTCGGAATGACCGCGGGCGAGGAGGCCACCGTCACGGTGCCCCCGACGAAGGCCTACGGGGAGTTCCAGGCCGACCGCGTCCGCGAGTACGATCCCGAGACCTTCGAGGGGATGGTCGGCAAAGAACCGGAAGTCGGCCTCCACGTCGAGGCCGAGAACGGTCTCCACGGGGACGTGACTGCGGTTCGAGACGACGCCGTCGAGGTCGATTTCAACCACGAGCTGTCCGGCAAAACGCTCGTGTTCGACATCGAGGTCGTCGATGTGCGGTAGTCATACTGTCGGCTGTCCGTCTGTGAAGGACTTCGCCATCCCGGAACGGCGAATATCTTGCACCAGGGACAGCCGACAGTATCAGTCGCCGGTGTCGTACTTGTAGGTCGCTTCGTCGGGGTCGATGCCGAAGTCTTCGGGACCCGCCTCCGGTTCGGGTTCCTCGGACTCGCCGGCACTGGCCTCTTTGAACCGCTTGCGGAGGTGTCCCGGGACCTGGAAGCGGTCGACGGCCACCCGGAGCGGCACCGCGTCGGGCTGGATGTTCTCCTGTTTCGTCGCGAGTCGGTCCCGGAGCGAGCCGGGCAACTGTGCCGGGTCGATCGGCTCGAACCCGAACTGCGCGAGGTACTCCGCGGCGTTGGTCAGCGAGTAGACGGTGTCGAACCCCTCGTCGCCGCCGTACTCGACCAGGCGCTCGATGACGTGCGCGCCCACGCCCTGGTTGCGCCATTCGGGCAGGACGCCGATGCTGGTGAGTTCACAGACTCGCTCCTCGTCACCTTTGTGGATACGGATGCGGCCAAAGCCCGCCTTTTCGTGGCTCTCCTCGTCGATAGCGACAACGTAGTCCCGGGATCTGAAGGCCGTCTCGTCCAGCCCCATCTCCTCGATACGGTCCAACAGCCAGACCTCCTCTCTGTTTTTCGCATCCCGGACGTACATGCCTGAAAATTAACTCCCCCGGTGAAAAGGGTTTGCGGCGTGACTGGTGTGGGTGGGTTACGTGACTGATAGCCAACCACTAAGACAATCCCACACGATTGATTACCTATGATCTCGCTCGAGATGGACATGGTCCAGTACGACTGTCCGTACATCGACACGACACTGGACTACGAGGTGTCGTTCCTGGCCAAGCAGTGGGATTTCCACCCCGTCGAGCGGGAGCTGGAGACGCGGATCATGGTCAACGGCGCGGACCGGGAGGAACTGGACCGCGGGCTGAACGCGCTCGAAGCTCACGACCACATGGAGTCGTATCAGCTCCTCCGCCGGAAGGGCGATCTGGCGCTCATCCGCTCGCGCATCGACGAGACGAACGCGATGAACGTTATCCGCGACCACAGCGGCTATATCACCGGACCGTTCCGCATCCGGGAGGGCTCGGAAATCTGGCACGTCGGTTTCGACACCGAACGGGTCGCGGACGGGACGCTGTCGGAACTGGAACGGGACAACGACTACACCATCCGGTCCCGGGAATCAGTCGACCTGGAGGACTACTATGACCTGTTGCAGAACATCGACTCGGCGAAGCGGCTGGTCGACGGCTGCCGGGAGCTGTCGGATGTGGAGCGAGACACGCTGGAGAAAGCTGTCGAGGGCGGCTATTTCGACACGCCGAGGGACGCGACCTTGTCGTCGCTCGCCGAGGAGTTCGACGTGTCGAAGATGGCCATCTCGAAGAACCTCCGACGGAGCCAGCGGAAGATACTCGACCGCGTCACGACGGCGATGAACGACGTGACCGACTGATTGCCTGGCTGGGGCGCTGTGCTGTCCCTACTCCGTCCCGCTCCCCTGCATCAGCTTCTGGATGTCCTCATCGGCTGCCAGCTCCTCGGGGTCGCCGCTGGCGACGATGTCGCCGCGCTCGATGACGTACAGGCGGTCGACGACTTCGGGAACGTGCGTGACGTTCGACTCCGCGATGAGAACGGCGATGTCGCGGTCGTTAATCTCCTGAATGTAGCGTTTGAGGCTCTCGACGACGACCGGAGCTAGCCCCTCCAGCGGTTCGTCGAGGATGAGCAGGTCGGGCTGGAGCGCGAGCGCCCGGCCGATGGCGACCATCTTCGCCTGGCCGCCGCTGAGGTTCTGGACCTTCGCGTCCCGGCGGTCGTCGAGTTCGGTCAGCACGTCGTAGACGCTCTCGATGACCGCGTCCTCGTCGTCGATGCCGCGGGCTTTCCCGCTGGTCCAGATGGGGAGCCGGAAGTTCTCGTCGACGGTCATCCCGGTGAACAGCTTCCGGTCCTCGGGCTGGTAGCCGATGCCTCGCTTGGGAATCAGCTCCGAGCGGATGTCAGTCAGCTCCTCGCCCCGGAACCGGACCGACCCGCTCCAGACCGGCGTCAAGCCCATGATGCCCCGGAAGGTGGTCGTCTTGCCCGCGCCGTTGCGGCCGACGAGGCCGACCGCCTCCCCGGCGCTCACGTCGAGGTCGATGTCCTCGGTCACTTGGAACCCCTCGACAGCGGCGCTGAGGCCCCGAACCGAGAGCAGGGGCTCGCTACTCATCCGCGCCGACCCCCAGGAGAAGCCGCCGGAGTTCGTCGTCAGTTTCGAGCATCGTCGGCGGACCGACGCCGTGGACGGCTCCCTGATGCAGCGCCACGACGCGGTCGGCGTACTCGGTGACAATGTCCATATCGTGTTCGATGGTGACCGTCGTGACGCCCTCGGCCCGACCGACCTCGACGATGGTCTCGATGACGTACTCCTTCTCGCGGGTGGACACGCCCGAGGTCGGCTCGTCGAGCAGGAGGTAGTCCGGGTCGAGGCCGAAGGACATCGCCACGTCCAGCAGTTTTCGGTCGCCGTGGGGGAGTTCTTCGGCGACGGTGTCGGCGGCGTCTTCGAGTCGGAACTTCGCCAGCAGTTCGTCGACCTTAGTCTCGACTTCCGCATGGCCGTCGGCCATCGAGAACAGGCTCCAGGTCTTGCCCTGCTCGGTTAGCACCACAGTTCGGAGGTTCTCCCGGACGGTCATCTCCTCGAACACTTTCACGACCTGGAAGCTCCGGGCAATACCGGCGTCGACGCGGCCGTCGGCCGACATGCCGGTGATGTCCTCGCCGTCGAGGACGATAGAGCCCTCGTCCGGCGAGAGAAAGCCCGTCAGGAGGTTTATGAACGTCGTCTTCCCGGCCCCGTTCGGGCCGACGATGAAGACGAGTTCGCCCTCCTCTTTCCCGAACTCAATGGAGATATCGTCAGTTGCGACCAGTTCGCCAAACGATTTGCGAAGGTTGCGTGCTTCGAGCATCTCAATCAGCTCCGAAGAGGATTATCCGCAGGCTAGTCATCGACTCGGCGAGCTTGCGCTCGGTCGTCTCGACGGCTGTCCGGCCCCACGTCGAGAGGACGGAGGGCTCTCGGCGCAGTTCCCCGAGGCGGGCGCTGACGATGCCGCCGGATTGCAGCGACCCGACGATGCCCCGCGGGAAGCCATACACCAGTATCAGGAGGATCACACCGGTGAGGAAGTCGTAGTACTGGGTAACGTCCTGGCCCACGTCCTGCAGGAAGACGAGGACGACGCCGCCCAGCAGCGGCCCGACGAGCGTCCGGAACCCGCCCAGGATCGCCATGAACAGGATGTCGCCCGAGCGGAGGAAAAACAGCGACTCCTCCGGGCGGATGTACTGCCGGACGACGGCGAACAGCCCGCCCGCGACGCCGCCGTAGATGCCCGAGATGACGAACGCGACCCAGACGTATCGGCGGACCGGCAGGCCGATGAACCGTGCCCGGGTCCGCTCCTGCCCGATGGCGTCCAGGGCGTTGCGGAACGGCGACTGCGTGATGCGGTACATCACGAACAGGCCGATGAGGATGACGACCACCGTCAGGTAGTACGTCAGCACCTGATACACGTCGGGGCTGAACGCAGTCCCGAACAGAAGCGGCTGATTGGCCGGCCCGGGCCGGATGGGGAGCCCGTCGCTCCCACCGAGTGCGCTCTGGCCGAGCGCGATAGCGTACAGGAGTTGGCCGAACGCAAGCGTCAGCAGCGCGAAGTACAGCCCGGTGTGGCGCAGCGACAGCGCGCCGATGATGGCCGCCATCACCGTCGCAGCCGCGATAGCGCCGAGCAACAGCAAGCCGACGCTCTGGACGCCGGCGTAGCGCGCGAGAACTGCGGTGGCGTACGCGCCAGTGCCGAAGAAGGCCGCGTGGCCAAAGGACGTGAGTTTGGTGTGGCGAAGCAGGAGGTTCAGGCCGACCGCCGCGAAGCCAAACAGCAGGCCCTGATGGATGACGCTGAGTTGCAGGCTGTCTGAGAGGGTCGTCAGGTCCGGCACGAGAAACAGGAAGACGACCCCGATCAGCAGGAACACGGCCTCCCGCCGCGTCACTTCAACGCCGAGGAACCGATACGCCGGCGTCCCGTCGCGGTCGGTCCGCTCCGGCATCACGCCGTCTCACCCCAGGTGCCAAACAGCCCTTCGGGCTTGACCAGCAGGATGAGCGCCATGATGGCGAACGGTGCGGCGATTTCGCCCGGCGGGTACAGCGTAATCATCCAGCTACGGATGACGCCGACCAGCAAGGCCCCGACGAACGCGCCCCGGAGGCTGCCGAGGCCGCCGATGACGATGACGACGAACGACAGGACGAGCGGATTGGTCCCCATCTCCAGGGTGGCCGCTGTCGGCGGCACGGCCATCGCACCGGCGAAGCCGGCAAGAAAGGCTCCGAGGGCGAACACGAGCGTGAACACGCGGTCGGTGCTGACGCCGATGGCGGTCGCCATCTCGCGGTCGATGGCCGTTGCGCGGATGATGCGGCCGGTCTTGGTCCGCTCGAAGAACCAGAACAGGCCGACGACGGAGGCCATGCCGACGAGGATAACGAACACGTTGTAGGTCGGGTAGTTCAGCCCGATGAGTTCGCTGGTCGGGATGGTGTTTATCGCGCTGTAGACGGCGTCGGTTCTGAGGGACTGGTCCCCCCAGATGAACTTCTTCAGGTCGAGCAGAATAAGCAGGAGGGCAAACGTCAGGACCAGCTGGTAGACCTGGTCGCGGTCGTAAATCTGGCGCAGGAACACCGCTTCGAGGACGGTCCCCACGGGCAGGAGAATGGCCGCCGTGATGAGGACGGCGGCGATGACCGCAAAGAGGAACACGGCCGTCCCGACGAGGCCGTCGCCCGGCGGGCCGACGACGCCGATGACGAAGCCGAACACGCCGATTGCCGTGTAGGCACCGAACGAGAATAGCTCCCCGTGGGCGAGGTTCAACACGTCCAGGATGCCCAGGATGACGGTCAGTCCAGAGGCTATCATGAACAGGATGAACCCGAACTGGATGCCGTTGAGCGTCTGGACGAGCGCGGCTGTGGGTGTTACGGCCATGGCTCGATCTCAGGCGCTCCAGCTCTCCAGCCAGTCGCTGCCGGTGACACCGGGCGGCGGCGCAGTCTCGGTCGCCGCGTAGGTGTTCACGTCGTTGAGCCGGGCTGCGCCGAGGTCGTCGTCGTACACCATCTGCCCGGCGAAGGAGTTCGACGCCCCCTGGTGGTCCTCGGCCATGTTGTGGTAGCCGGCCGGCGTGAAGAAGCCGTGGCCCTCCAGGACTTGCGCGATCTGCTCCTGACTGGGATAGGTCCCGAGCAGGTCGATTGCCTTCTCGACGGCTGTCGCCCACGCGGTGACTGCGCCGTAGCCGCTCATGTAGTGAGCCGTCGGCACTGTCACCCCGTCCTGCTGTGTCGCAGCGTCGAATAGCTCTTGGCCTGGCTGCCAGTTACCCAGCGCCGGCAGGCCCCAGTAGTAGTTGCGCGACCCGGAGTAGATGTCTGTGCCCGCCAGCGCGTCGCCCGGCACGTCGCCGGCCGCGCTGTACAGCGTCGTCCCGAACACCGTCGTGTTCTCGAACATGTTGTTGGCGTTCGCCTGCCGGACGAACGTCGTCACGTCGCCGCCCCACAGACTGGAGAAGGTTACGTCCGGCTCCTCGTTGTTGATCGAGGTGATGTGGTTGGACATATCGCTTGCGCCCAGTTCCGGGAACCCCTCGTAGACGATTTCGGCGTCCGTGAGCTGCTGGATGGCCTGTGTGAACACCTGCATCTCGTCCTCGCCGAAGGAGTAGCCGGGGTTGACGCCGGCGACGGTCGAGATGTTGTCCGCGCCGATGCGCTCGACGGCCTCACGAGCCATCGTCACTACTTCCATGATGTCGTAGTTCTGGAAGCGAAAGGAGTAGGTCGGGTCGGGGACGGTCTCCTCGTAGAGCGTCGTCACCGTCCCGTCGGTGCCGACGTTGATGACCTCGTTTTTCTCGACCTCGGGGGCGATCTGGCTGTGGGTCCCGCTGGAAATCGGGCCGAACGTGACCTCCTTGCCCTCCTCGATGAACTGGTTGTAGCCGTCGAGCGCGTTCGATCCCTCGTTGACCACGTCGAGTTCGATCTCGCGTTGCCCGCCGATACCGCCTGCTTCGTTGATACGCTGGACCGCCAGCTCGGCCCCGCGCTGGGCCTGAATGCCGAGGACGCCCGGTGCGCCCCGTGTAAACGTCAACAGTCCGGCCGCTATCGGTTCGTCCGAGATCTCGCCGCCGGACTGCTCACCCTGGTCGGCCGCCTCGCCGTCGCTCAGCAGGGTCGAGCAGCCGGCGAGCGCCGCGGCGACAGCCGAGCCGCCGACCGCCGCGAGCAGTTGTCGCCTGCCGATACCCTCACTGTCATGATCCGTGTTAGCACTTTGTTTCATAGGTGTGTCCCGATGAGCCCCGTCCGGGCTGTCTCGTCACGTGGTGTGTGCCACGCTCACAGGGATGACTGATTCTTCCGACGTAACCCCCGAATAACGGGAGGTTTACACGTAAACCACGGATCGCTGTGGCTTCGGTCCCAGCCACTTGCTGTTCTCGCCATATCGTCCGGTCGGGTATACATGTCAACCCGCCCCTATTCGGCGGTGTCTAGAAAACATGTGATCGAATGGCATCCAGTACCTCACACGAGCGGCTCGAAGTCGAGCCCATCGACGAGTCGTCGATCCTGTTCGTCGACGACGACCACTACACGAGCGACACGGTCTGTCTGGTAACCGGCGGCGGGTCAGGTATCGGCCGGGCGACGGCGCTGGCGATGGCCGCCAACGGAGTGACTGCCGTCGCAACGGACATCGACGAAGACGGCCTCGGCGAAGTGGCGGCCACGGCGGCGGACCTCGATCTCGACGGGGCCGTCGAAACCGTAGCTGGCGATCTCGGCAACGACGCCGACATCGACGACATCGTCGAGACCGCCGCGTCCCACGGCACGGTGCGCTACCTCGCCAACATCGCCGGCCTGCAACACATCGACGCCATCGAGGACTTCCCGATGGAGAAATACGACCAGATGCACGACGTAATGCTTCGCGCCCCGCTCGCGCTCTCGAAGCGGGTCATCCCCCACATCCGCGGAACCGACGACGGCGTCGGCGCAATCGGCAACATGGCGTCGGTTCACGGCCACTACGTCACCTCCGATAAGGTGGCCTACAACGTCTCGAAGTTCGGCTTGCGTGGACTCACCCAGTCTATCGCCGCCGAGGGCGGCGGCGGCCTCCGGGGCTTCTCAATCAGTACGGGCTACGTGAAGACGCCGCTGGTCGTCGACCAGATTCCCGACACCGCCGAGCAGCGCGGCATCAGCGTCGACGAGGTCATTGATGACGTAATGTTGGGCCAGGCCCGCGTCAAGGAGATGATGGACCCCATCGACGTGGCGAACCTCTTCGTGTTCGGCTTCTCGTCCCACGCCGACCACCTCAACGGCGGCGACCTGCTGTTCGACGGCGGAATGACAAAGACCTACGAGTGAGAAGTATTTGTGTGAACATGACTCACTACCGTCCACCGCCCGCTGTGCGGACTTGGCCAACCACGACCGCCGGACGGACGCACCACATACCAATCCGCGGTACATGTCTGTAACTCTCTAGCAAACACACAGCCAATGAGCGAGCAACAACACACCGACACCATCGTCCACGAACCGGGCCGGGCGTTCATCGAGTCGACGAACGTCTGGGAGTTCATGCAGGCCTACGACATCGAGGACTACGACGAACTCATCGAGCGAACGACTACGGACCTCCCCGACGAACCGGAATCCGGCGTCGACTGGTTCTGGGACGTACTCCCGGAGTATCTCGATATTGAGTTCTTCGAGGAATACGACGAGGTCCGAGACGACAGCGGGGCGCACAGCGCCCCGGACAGCGCGAGTAGCGCGGAACAGAGTTCCGCGGACCGTTCGAGCGGGCAAGGCCCGCGAGAAGACGGTGAAACCGCGAGCCGCGGCGGCCCACAGTTCACCGATTGGTACCCCGGCGGAACCATCAACGCCGCCCACAACGTACTGGACCGGCACGCGGCCCGGGACAGCCCGACCCGCAACACGGTAGCCCTCATCTGGGAGGGCGAACCCGGCGACGTGCGGGAGGTCACGTACCACGAACTGAACCGACAGGCCAGCAAAGTGGCGAACTACCTGGAGTCGGTTGGCGTCGGCACGGGTGACACCGTCGGCCTGTACATGCCGATGGTTCCAGAGGTCGCATCGATACTGTACGGCTGTCTCAAAGTCGGCGCAATCGCCGTCCCCATCTTCTCCGGATTCGGCGTCGACGCGACGGCGACCCGCATCGCCGACGCCGAGTGTTCCGTGCTGTTCACCGGCGACGGCTTCTACCGCCGGGGATCCGAAGTCCACCTCAAGGCGAGCGCCGACGAGGCCATCAAGCAGGCCGGCGACGAACTCGGGACAACACCAGTCGAACACACCGTGGTCTACGACCGCCTCGGCGTCGCCGACAACCCCGACGAGACGATTCGCTGGACCCGCCGCGACGAGTGGTGGGAGGAAGCCATAGAGACGGCCGACGACGAGTACGCGGCCACGGAACTCCCGAGTAATCAGGCGTCCATGCTGCTGTACTCCTCTGGAACGACCGGGAAGCCGAAGGGCATCGTCCACACGCACGCCGGCGCGCTCATGCAGGCGGCCAAAGAGATTCACTTCGGTTTCGACCACAAGCCCAGCGACCGCTTCTTCTGGGTGAGCGATATCGGCTGGATGATGGGCCCCTGGACGCTGCTCGGGAACCACGCCTTCGGCGGGACCGTCTTCATGTACGAGGGCGCGCCGGACCACCCCGAACCGGACCGCTTCTGGGCGATGATCGACCGCCACGACCTCACCACCTTCGGTGTCTCTCCCACAGCCGTCCGGGCACTGCGAAAGAAGGGTGACGAGTGGCTCGAGGGCCACGACCTCTCCAGCCTTCGCCTGCTCGGGTCGACCGGCGAACCCTGGGACCCCGAGAGCTGGCTGTGGTTCTACGAGAACGTCGGCAACGAGGACTGCCCCATCATCAACATCTCCGGCGGGACCGAGATCATGGGGTGTTTCCTGATGCCGATGCCGATTCAGCCGCTCAAACCCTGCACGCTCGGTGGTCCCGGACTGGGGATGGACATCGACATCGTCGATTCCGACGGCGAGTCCATCGCAGATACCCACGAGCGCGGCTATCTGGTCGCTCGGGACTCCTGCCCGTCGATGACCCGCTCGCTGTGGAGCGGCGACGAGCGCTACCTCGACGAGTACTGGTCGACTTGGGACGATGTTTGGAACCACGGCGACTGGGCACAGAAAGACACGGACGGCCTCTGGTTCCTGCATGGCCGGGCCGACGACGTGCTCAACGTCGCCGGGCGGAAGGTCGGCCCCGCAGAGGTCGAGGGCGCGGCGATGGAACACGAGGCGGTGAACCAGGCCGCCGCCGTCGGTGCGCCGGACGACACCACCGGCACTGCCGTCGTCCTCTATACCGTACTCGAACCGGGCTACGAACCCTCCGATGAACTCCGCGAGGCCATCCGCGCTGCCGTCGGCGAAGAACTCGGGAAGCCGTTCCGGCCCCGCGAGGTGCTGTTCGTCGACGAGTTCCCCAAGACCCAGAGCGGGAAGATCATCCGCCGGGCGATTGCCGGCGTCTACCGCGGCGAAGACCTGGGCGACATGTCCAGCATCGAGAACCCCGAGGCGCTTGAGGAAGTGCGCGAAGCGTCCTAGTCAGCCACTGACGGCGTCCTCGGTCGGCTTTTCGAGCCGCAGCAGTCCGGGTAGCGCGAGCACCGCGAGAACGACTTCCGTGCCGCCGGCGACGAGGAAGGCAATGGGGTAGCCGAAGGCCCCCGCGACGGTCCCCCCGACGAGGATGCCGGCGAGGAAGCCGACGCTGCCGAAGATGTTGAACCCGGCCATGGCGGTCCCGCGTTCCGTCTCGCTTGCGAGGTCCGAGACGAGCGCCATCGTCGCCGGGGCCATCAGCGCGCCGATGACGCCCGTTAGCACCATCCCCGCGCCGGCGATGGTGACTGTCGGAGCCTGCCCGACGCCGACGACGGTGAGGCCGTACAGTACCGACCCGGCGACGATAGGAATCGTTCGGCCGATACGGTCCGAGAGCACGCCGAAGGGGTACTGTAGCAGGGCGAAAGGGGCGAAAAACAGCGCCAGCATGATGCCGGTTTCGCCCGGCCCCAGCTCGAACGTCTCCCTGAAATACAGCGTCCCGACGAGTGCGAAAAAGCCCGCTGTGAGCCGGTCGATGAAGCCGAAGGCGAATGGGACGCCGAGCGTCGGCCGCCGTCTGAGGCCGGACACGGTCGCAGCCAGCCCCGACCGGTCCCCCGACGGTGCGCGGTCGGTCACGAAGACGGCGATGACTGCGACGACGAGCGAGAGCCCGCTTGCTGCATACAGCGGCAGGGTCGTCTGTATCTCGTACAACTGGCCGCCCAGCGGCGCGCCAAGCGCTGTGCCGCTGCCGATGGCGATACCGGCCGCCCCCATGTTCTTGCCGTGGCCGCCGTCGAGGTCCATCAGCATCGTCATGGCCAGCGAGAACGCGGCGATCGTGGCCCCGCCCTGAAGCACCCGCAGGACCAGAACGCCGACAAACGGGAGCGACACTGCACCGGGGAGCCACGCGAGGAGGGCGTACAGCACCGCGCTCGCGGCCGCCCCGCCGATAATGAACGGCTTTCGTCGTCCGGCCGAATCACTGAGCGCGCCCCAGACGCCGGCAAAGGCGACGAAGGCCCCGAACTCGGCGGCGAGGAACCACATGCTGGCGTTCAGATCCGTCGTCGCTCCCAACGTCCGGACCAGTCTGTCGACCCCCGGATACAGGAGGACCTGCGCGAGCAAGACGGCGAAGATCACGCCGGCGAGAATCCCCCGTTCCGTGCGGTTAGTCACAGGTGTGGATACGGCGAGCCTAAAAAAATAGGTACCGGACTCAACCAGTCCCCGGACTGATACGTATAGGTTACCGACCGACTCTCCCGCACAGTTTCCCTCGGCTGTTCGGACCAGATACACTCCGCGCCCATTTCGAGTGGCAACCAGTCGAACGATAACGGGATGGTCGGTAACGTAGCGACCGAAAGCAATAGCTTCCTTCGCGGCAGGATCGCACAGGGGACAGATGCGAAGCGTCGGTGCTAACCGCGGTGGCTTTCTGTCGGGACGCCCCGGAAGGCAGTTTCGCAGGCTATCGGCGCAGGGGTCCGCTAGCTCGATCTCGTTACTCAGCGCTGTGCGGGGGAACGAAGCCGCAGTTCGAACAGCCGTTGTGCTTCGTGGTCTGGTAGCTCAGTTCCGTCCCGCAGTTCGGACAGTTGTACTGGTCTGAACTCATTCATGTACGGGTACCATTCGACAGTACCTAAACCTTTCCTCGACAATCGTCTATAATCTCTAAAATGGTTGATTTCAGGCTATATGGCGGCTTAGCGTGGGTTGTCTCGGTCAGTCGAACAGATAATTGCACCGTTCAGAAAGGATGAACAAGGAAATAAATGGAATCCCTGGTCGACGTGTGTGGCCGTTCCTGTGTGGAAACCGGAAGACGCGAGCATAGTCTGAAATCGAACTGTGTAGGTCACATGGCGCTCGGACTCCCCACCGAAGCGAGCTACATCGACTCGTGTCGAAGTGATACAGTCCCAACATTCGAGGTCGAGGTGAGCTCTGGTCGTAGCAACGCCTCACCACGCGACATTCATTTTTGCGGACCCGGATGTGGGGTCTGGCACAGACGATCTATCCGCTACCATTGGCGGGGCTATCGGTCAATAAAAAGAATACCGCAGAAGCAGCGAGGGGTTGCGCCCGTTTACATGTAGCCGAGGTCGCGCAGGCGCTCCATCAGGTCCTCTTTGTCCTGGGCGCGGCCGGCGCGCTCGGTCGTGTTCTCCATGTCCTGCAGCCAGGCGGGCTCCTCGGCGGACTTGTCGGTGCTGACCTCGCTCCCGAGCGAGCGGAACCCGGCGAAGTACTTCGGCGAGACCGGCACGTCTTCCTTCTCGATGCCCTCGGGCAGGTCGTCCTGGCCCTGTGGCACGTAGCCGTCCTCGGGGTAGCCCTCGACGGTGTCCGGGACGACGAAGTTCCAGAAGGCCTCCCACACGTCGGCCTCCGCGAACTGGAGAATCGACTGGATGCGGTCGTGGGGCGGGTAGATATCCGGGTCGTGACGCGGCGAGAAGAACGTCTCGTCGGCGCGGGACTCCTGCTCGTCCCAGCGGATGCCCGAGAGGATGCCGTCGACATCGTGCTCCTCGATGGCGTCGTTGAGCGCCACCGTCTTCAGGAGGTGGTTACCGACGTAGGTGTCAAGCAGGAACGGGAACGTGTCTTCCTCGTATTCGAGGATGTTCCGCACGTGGTGCTGGTTGTGCTCGGAGAGTTCGTCGATGGGGATGTCGTCGCCCGGTTCGAGGCCGTTCTCGTCGACGTAGTTGCCCACGTCCTCGTTGCGCGCCCAGATGACATCGAGGTCCCACTCGTCGGCCCAGTGCTCGACGAAGTCGATGAGTTCGTCGAAGTGCTGGTAGTGGTCGATGAAGACGACCGGCGGGACTTCGAGGTCGAAGCGGTCGGCGACCTCCTTGACGAAATACAGCGTCAGCGTCGAGTCCTTGCCGCCCGTCCACATCACGACCGGGTTCTCGTACTGTTCGAGGCCGGCCTTCGTGACCTCGATAGCCTTCTCGATCTTGTGGTTGACAGTCGGGTACTCCTCGGGGTCTTCGCCTTCCCCGTCAGTGTAATCAACGTCCAGATAGTCCGGGAACTCTGCTGATTCGGACATAGTGTAATGAGATATAATTACGAGTGTCAAGTACTTTTTGGATTTTCTACAGGTGTGTGAGACGGTGGCAAATAAAACGCTGTCCGCGCCACACTGGGTCACTCGGGTTTTTTGCTGGTGGTGTAAAAGGGATGATATGGACGACCGCCCAAGCCTTCCAGCCCGCCTCTTTCACCGCTGGCTCTTGTACTACGTCCCCGTCGCTGCGCTGATACTGGTTGTCAGTGTGCTTGTCGGGTACGCGCTCGGCAGTCAGATACCCGCCGAATGGCTCCAGAATCCGGGTACGACCGGCGAGAACCCCTTCATGCCGGCCGAACTAACCACGCTCTCGCTGACGATCAACAATCTCGGTGCGTTGCTCGTCATGGCACTCGGTGCCGTCTCGCTCGGGACCATGACGGTGCTGTCGCTGGTGTTGAACGGCCTCGTCATCGGCGTCGTCGTCGGTATCGCGCTCAATCAGGTCTCCCCCGTCGTCGTGGCCGCACTGATCGTCCCCCACGGAATTATCGAGATCCCGGCATTGCTTATTGTCGCTGCCGTCGGCCTCCGGTTTGGGTGGCAAACGATTCAGTACATCCGCGGGCGTGCGCCCGAACTCGTCACCGGACAGGATATCCGGGAAGCCGGCTGGCTACTCGCGACGGCCGCTGTGCTCATCGTGATCGCAGCCTACATCGAAGCGAACCTCACGATCGAGATCGCGTCGCAGTTCACGGACGCCGATCTCTCGGGCATCGCGATGGAGTGACAGTTCGCCCCACGACAACGGATAGACGACCGGAGCACCGGCTGCACGGAGTAAGATAAGTGACCGGACTTCGAGGAGACAGCGTTACGAGATGAACTCGTTGTCGCGCCAGTTGACGCCCTCTTCCTCGTCCCCGTCGCGGGGTTCTTCTGCGACGTTGATCGCCGCGGGCCGCTCCTCCCCGTCGACGATGCGGACGGCTTCGAGTTCCTCGTCGACCGCCGCAATCGCGGTTAGCGTACCTTTCTCCGCGACTTTCGCGACATCACACAGCACCTCGAACATCGCGTATTGTAGCGCGGTGTTCTGGAGCACCGTCTCGCGGTCGCCCTTGAAACAGGCGTACTCCACGAGTTCGGACTCGATCTCCTCCTCTTCCTCTTCGAGTGCGCCCCACTGCGGGCCGCCGCCTGAACTCCCGGTACTCGCGGCCCCGGGCGGTCCCATCTCGTCGGGGTCCTCCTCGTACACCCGGTTTTCCGTGACGCTGGCCTTGAGCTGGGCCGTCGGAGTGTACTTGCTCATGGAGTCGTCCTTGGCGACGGCGCTGACGATAAGCGTGTTATTTCGACGGGTGATGTCGATGTCAGCGATTTCGGGGGGAAGGTCCGGATCCTCGAAGAAATCGTAGGCGTCTTCCAGTGGCAGTTCAAGTGTCGAGTGAAGTCTGTATACGCGGCTGGTCATGGTTGGGGAAGCGTGTGTCAGTCGTCGAAGGCCGTCCGCTGACGCTGTAGTCACTACTCTATAGGGGCCACTTGCTTATATGACCTGTCCTTCATTCGCGGTGTCACCGCTCTATATCAGGCCATATCTGAACCCCATATTAAAGGTATTTAGAGACCTTCTAGTAGGACAATTGTTAGCAGTATTCAGTGCCTACTAATCGTCCGCTGGTGTGGGGTCGCCGTCCTCCGGGCTGGCGTCCCCTTCGATGCTCGGCGGGTACTTCCCCCGGTCGAGTTTCAGATCCGATTGCGGTCGCGCCATGCAGGTCAGCGCGTAGT
Source organism: Haloarcula terrestris (assembly GCF_031624315.1). Taxonomy (NCBI): domain Archaea; kingdom Methanobacteriati; phylum Methanobacteriota; class Halobacteria; order Halobacteriales; family Haloarculaceae; genus Haloarcula; species Haloarcula terrestris. The sequence continues at coordinate 237,506 of NZ_JAMQOM010000003.1, forward strand.
TCTCCCGCTCCCGGTCGGTCAGTCCGCGGGCGGCCGGCTGGGTGACCGACCCCTCGATGATTTCAGCCGAACAGGCCAGACACATCCCCACGCGACAGGAGTACTCCTGTGCGATACCATCCTCGATACACCGCGAGAGGATCGTCTCCTTCTCGGAGACGGTGATCTCCTCACCCGTCCCCACGAACGTCACCGTGTACTCGGTCATGCTCGGCCCTTTGATACCCCCCAGCAAAACTCTTTATCACCCGCCGCCCTGATGTGGAACCGACCGCTGTACGCCATCGCCCCAGCAGTCGTGCCCAGCCACCGGTCACCGCGGGAAACAGTGACAGCAGTCCGTGAAACCGATAGTCGGAATAATTTTCTCTCTCCGGGCAGGACGGGAGTGCATGACCACACACCAGGACGGCAACGCCGGACGAGAGTCGGCGACCGCACGGACCGTTTCCGTGGACGTTGTCGTCGTCGGGGCCGGGACATCCGGCTGTTACGCCGCCGCGACAATCGCGGACGCGGGCTACGATGTCGTCGTCGTGGAGCGCAAAGACGAGACCGAGGCCGGCCACATCGCCTGCGGGGACGCGCTCAAAGGAGCCAGTGACTTCCCCGAGGCGATTCCGAAGTCCCAACTCGAACCCGCCTTTACGAACACGGGTGTCGACCACGGTCGGTTCGAGATCCCACAGGAGGACACTGTCCTCGAAATCCCCGTCCCGGGTGAACTCGCTGTCATCGACCGCTGGGAGTACGGTCGCTGTCTCATCGAGGGTGCAAACAACAGCGGCGTGGAGTTCCACTACGACACCGTCGTGCAGGACGTACTGCAAGACGATAGCGGCCGCGTGACCGGCGTGACAGCCATGCGGAAGGGCGATCCTGTCACCTACGAGGGGGACATCGTCATCGACGGGGCCGGCGCGCTCTCGATCCTCCAGGACAAGACCGACCTCGAAGACGCGACCTTCGACACGAACGTCCAGTATTCGCAGTTTTGCTCGGCCTACCGGGAGATAATCGAGGTGGACGAGCCGGTCGAATGGGACGATGCGCTCGTGTTCAAGCCGACCGAGCGCTCCGCTGGCTACCTCTGGTACTTCCCGCGCACGGACACGGAGATCAACGCCGGCCTCGGCTTCCAGATGAACGAGGAGCCGATGGAACTGGTCGACGACCTCAAACGCGACCTCCGGGGCCGAAGCGAGTTCGAGGGCGCGGAGGTACAGGACAAACTCGGGGCTGCGCTGCCGACCCGTCGGCCGTACGACTCCGCCGTCGCACCCGGGTTCATGGCCGTCGGCGACGCCGCCGGACACGTCAACCCGACCACCGGCGGGGGGATCGCCGGAGCGGCCTACGCCGGAACTTACGCCGCCGAACAGGCTATCGAAGCCATCGAATCGGGCCGAACGGACGACGAAGCCGCGCTCTGGGAGTACAACGAGCGCGTGATGGACCACTTCGGGGCCCGGTACGCGGCGCTTGACGTGTACAACATCTTCACCACCGCCTACGACGTGGACGACCTGATGGCGCTGCTGGCCGCGCTGCCGGGCGAGAAGCTCGCTGAAGCGCTGTACGGCGGCTCGACCAGCATCGGGCTCGGACTCAAACTCAAGATGGCCGTCAAGAGTATCGGCCACTTGGGGACCATTCGGGACCTCTATCAGACGAAGAAAGCGGCCGACCGACTGCTGGAGCACTACGAATCGTACCCCAGCGACCGAGACGGCTTCGAGGCGTGGCAGCGCGAACGTGACTCGATCATGGACGACATTTACGCAGTCACCGGCGCAGAGCCGAAGTACTGAGTAGGGCAGTCACGCATCGGCGTCGAATTTTCTGGACGGCACTTTTCGGTTTCGGGGAGGGGACAGTACCGAGTAGTTAGATCAACAACCTCCTGGCAAATGAAAAAGATTTATTGAGTAACAATATGATATCTAATTGAAGTCACTCTGGGTCGGTCGACTGGGGGGTCGCCGAAACAGCGACAGTGTGTCGACCGTCACCTGAGTGGGGGCAATAATGGTAGCACGTAGATTCAAATCCGACGATAGCGCAGTCTCACCAGTGGTAGGGGTCATCCTCATGGTCGCAATAACGGTCCTGTTAGCGGCGACGGCAGCGACATTCTTCCTCGGGTTAGGTTCCGAAAACCTCGGGCAAAACACACCGCAAGCGGCGTTTACGTTCGACTACGAGGCGGGGAGCCCCGACAGTCTGATAATCGAACACCGAAGCGGTGACTCGATTCGGGCCGGGAGTCTGTACATCACCGTCAGCGGAGCCTCGACGGCAAACGGACAGCACGGCTTCGCAAGCCTCAGCGGTGCACCGGCGGCCGGCTCGGAAATCACGGCCGGGTCCCGGGTGACGTTTTCGAAGGCCGCTGATCTCTCCGAGGCGTCGGTCACGCTGAACTGGCAATCACCGGACAGCGACCAGTCTATCCAGCTCGCCAGCTGGGAAGCGCCGTAGTCACTCGCTCAGTCGGCTGACCGTCTCGCTGATGACATCGATACCGATAGCCAGCGAGTCCTCGTCGACATCGAACGTTGGAGTGTGGTGGCCGCCGGGGTGGTCGGTCCCGATGCCGACGAACGTCGCCGTTCCGCCGTGGTCCTGCACGCGGTCCATCAGATAGGTGGCGTCCTCGCTGCCGCCGAGGTCGTCGGTCCGCAGGCGACTGGTGACGCCAGTGACTGACTCCGCCACGTCGTACACCACGTCCGCGAGCGCGTCGTCGCTCACCGCACTCGGCGCTTCCGCCATCGTCTCGACAGCGACCTCGCAGTCGTGCATCTCGGCCGCGGATGACATGACGGTGTCGGCCCGCTCGTTCATGTACTCCTTGAGCGCGGTCGTCTCGCCGCGGACTTCCCCCTCGATAGTTGCTTCCTCGGGGACGATGTTCGTCGCTGTGCCGCCCTCCACGACCCCGGCGTTGACCCGTGTCGCGCCGTCACCGTGGCGGCGGATCGCATGGAGGTTCTGGACAGCCGTGGCGAGCGCCTGCACAGCGTCCCGCCCCTGTGCCGGATGCCCGCCTGCGTGGGCCGACTCCCCAGTGAACGTCGCTCTGAATTGCCGGACAGCGAGGAACCCGTCGACCCCAGCGACGATTTCACCGGTCGGATGGTCGAGACCGATGTGGATTGCCAACAAGTGGTCCACGTCGTCGAGGTGGCCGCTCTCCGCGACAGCCTTTCCGCCGCCGATGACCTCCTCGGCCGGTTGGAAGACGATCTTGAATGTCCCCGTGAAGTCGCTCTCTTTCACCGCTTCCAGCACACCGAGGCCAATCGTCGCGTGGGCGTCGTGCCCGCAGGCGTGCATGTACCCCTCGTTCGCTGAGCGGAACCCCTCTGCAGCCGGGGCGTGTGTCGCGCCGTCTGACTCAGTTATCGGAAGCGCGTCGATGTCGACCCGGAGCGCGACAGTCGGCCCCTCGCCTCGTTCGAGGACGGCCACCGCGCCGGTGAACCCGCCAGTAGCTGCGTCCAGTACGTCTTCCCGAGCGCCGGCCGCTCGAGCTTTCGCCTGCCAGGCCTCCAGTTCGCCGTCGTCGGGGACCGCCATCCGTGCCTCGCCATCGAGCACGTCCCGACCGATATGCAACTGGTCGACGCCGATCCGTTCGAGTTCGTCGACGATACGACTGGTGGTGTGGAACTCCCGCCACGCGGGTTCAGGATAGCTGTGTAGTTCGCGCCGGAGGGACCTGAGCCGCTCCTGGTGAGTCTCGTTCATGCCGGCACAACGACCCACAGTTACTTATAAGAAACCGAGGACGGACCGACAGCAGTTCCGTGGTTACGAGCCGCTGCCGATCTGCGTCCGCTGTTCGACGCCGGCCTCGACGTGGATGGATTTCGGGAAGGTCCGCTGGGTGACGTTCCGGGCGAACTCCTCGTACCCGACGATTTCGATTGTCCGGGTGTAGACAGTGTGGGTCCAGGAATCGAAGCGGCCACCGCTCGGTCCCAGCGTCTTCGATTGGGGAACCCGCAACTCCTGTGGCTGTTTCGGGTGTGGGCCTTTCAGTTCGACCCCCTTGTGCTCGGCGCTCTCTTTGATCTCTGTGACTGTGTCGTTGAGGCGGTGTCGGTCCCCGCTCGTGAACGTCAGCGTCGTGACGAAGGGCATCTGTAGACGAACACTCTGCCGCGAGTGACAAAAGGCCATCTGTTTCCGTTGTGTCTCCGATATTCTCTTAAGTAGCGGTGTCCTAAAATTCGGTAATGATCGAGGCCACGAGCGCGGGAGCCATCCTCTTTCGCGATACGCGTGGCCGGCGGGAGTACCTCCTGCTCAAGAGCCGACCCGGCGATTGGGAGTTCCCCAAGGGCGGCGTCGAGGGCGAGGAAGAGCTCCAGCAGACCGCCATACGCGAAGTGAAAGAGGAGGCCGGAATCGGTGATTTCCGGCTTTTAGACGGGTTCCGCAAAGATTACGACTACGTGTTCGAAGCGAACGGGAACACCATCCACAAGACGGTCCACCTGTTCGTCGCGAAGTCCTTCGAAGCGTCAGCCGAACTGTCCACAGAACACCGCGACCTGCAGTGGCGCGACTACGAGCAGGCCATCAATACGGTCACGCAGGATGGCCCCCGCGAGATACTCGAAGAGGCACACGAGTTCCTCGACGAACGGGAAGACGACGAGGCGTAGCGCGTCACTGACCCAGGCGGAACGCCGCCGTGGTGAGCCGCTGGTTTCGTTATTTCGGAGCGCTGTCATTCGGTATTAAATGTAAATTTCCAAATATACTATAACTTGTACTTAATGCCAATAATCAAATCTAATAAGCCGTTCCCCAACCTTATATAGAATTAGAATTATAAGGCAAGCATGGCATCTCAAGACCAAACGAAGGGTGCAGACGAACAGTTCTGTTCCAGTTGTGGTGAAGTTATCAAATCTGAGGCAGAGATCTGTCCGGAATGTGGCGTCAGCCAGAGCAGCGGTTCGACCGGGAGCGACGCCGGGCCGGACCGAACGACCGCAGGTCTGCTCGCGATCCTCCTCGGTGGGCTGGGCGTGCACAAGTTCTACATGGGTGATACGGGCATGGGAATCCTGTATCTGCTGTTCTGTTGGACGTTCATCCCAGCAATCGTCGGACTCATTGAGGGGATCCTCTACCTGACGAAGTCTGACGAGGAGTTCGCACAGACGTACACCTAAACAGATGTCTCTCGCTCCTGACGAAGAGTATTGCAGCAGTTGCGGAGACTCTGTAAAGAAGTCGGCAGTCATCTGTCCGAGTTGTGGGGTCAACACTGACAGTCCCTCAAACAGCGGGGCAGCAGAGGTGTACTGTGAATCGTGTGGAGACTCCATCAAAGCTCAGGCAGAAATCTGTCCGAACTGTGGGGTCAGACACGACGGGACCTCGTCCAGCGGTATTGATATCGACTCCGAAGCGCTCTATTACGTACAGATCGCGTTCGGCGCGCTGTTCCTGCTGGCCGCGCTCGGGAGTCTCGTTGATTTCAGCGACGGTATCGTGTCTTCTGTACTCCTGACGTTCCTGTACGGAGCCATCGGATTAGCGCTTCTACCACCGGTTCGTGACAGGCTTGAAAAACGCCACTCCGTCTCGACAGTCGGATGGACTGAGACAGTTAATACGACCGCTGTTTCGAACAGTTCCGAGAGCTGTAGCATCTGTTTCGAATCGGTAGGGTCGGGACACAAACGGGCCTTCGGCAAGGAGTTTGTCGTCTTCGGGATCACAGTGTTCTCGGACTTCGAAGGCGAAAACTACTACTGTAACACCTGTCTCCGAGAAGAACCAGACGCGGATATCGCGGATGTCCCGTCGGTCTCCCTCGAAGAGCAGTAATTAGCGTTTCCTTTTTTTGAGCGGTTCGGCACACCACCTGTATCAAGACTCTCATTAGAGCCCCCCACGAACTGTGGACTGTGCTAGCCGACTCCGAGTTCGCTTTCGAGCTATCTGTCTGTCAGTGGGCCGAGCGAGCGTGGTCACCTGCCAGCGACACGGCGGTGCTGGTCGCCAGACAGTTCGGAACAAAACACCGCCGCTGGGACACGATTGTACTGGAGTGTGACCCTAGTGGACTCCGGGAGCGCGCGAAATTCGGGGCGGAAGTGTTCGATTCAGATATTCTGCACGTGCTTCAGAACGCGCCGGCCGACTGGACGTACTACCGCGACGCCCTCCCGGATCCGGGCTATCCGTGGCGGTACGTCCGTGAGTCGATTCACGAAGCGGCTGACCGGCAGGCCATCGAAACCCGAAAGCAGGGCAATCGCATCGAAATCCGTCGGATTCGTCCGTATCCGGACTGGCTCCGGCGGATCGTTGCCATCGAGAACAAGCCCGACCTCACTGCCAGCGCCGCCAGGAACCTCGTTCCCCAACTACAGCGGGACATCGCCCTGTCGCTGGCCGACGAGGTGTGGGTTGCGACGGCGGCGACAGAGGAGCGCGTGGAACCGATTCTGCTGGCGGACCTGCCCGCAGCCGCCGGCGTGTTGACTGTCGACCCAGAGACGGGGACGGCTGAAGCGGTCTGGCAGCCGCGGTCGCTGTCGGTCGACGAGCCCGGAACGCGTATTCTGGACCGACCTGATGACGACACCAGCGCGGCACGGTTCGAGTACGCGGACACCGACTGGAAGCGAGAGCGACGCCTTGCCATTGCTGAGCGAGCGTACGCTCGCGGGTGGCGCGCGTACGCGGACACGATGCGTCCCGACTGCCGCCACTTCCAACTCAATGCCGACGAGACCGGCGTGTATCCTCACTGTGTGGCGAAAGACTGTCTGCCGACCGCGGCGGAATGTCGGGGGCAGTGTCCGTCCTACGAACCGGAGCCCCCGGCGTGGCGGTCGAAGGCGTGGCCGCTCGACGGCGGGCCGGGCAAAGCGATACAGCGGGTATTAGACCGGCGACGCCGCCGTCAGCGGCCGGGATTGGCGGAGTAGCGGACAAAACAGCAGTACGGACTCACTCCTCGGACAGTTCGATGTCAAGCTCGTCGCGCGGAACGGCCAGCCTGAACGTCGGCACGGTCTTCTCGACTGTCTCCACGATCCCCTTGTCCGCGAGACTGCGGAGCGCGGAGCGAACGTCGTCGGTGTCGCGGTCCTCGCCGACTTCGCGGAGCGCGTGTAACACGGCGACGACGCTCTGACTCTCCTCGTCGGGGCCGGCGATCACGTCGACGATGGCCTGCTGGAGCGGGGTGACCGTCACCGTCTGTATCCGTTCCGAGTCCTCGCCGTCGATGAGCGTTGTCGCCTCCGGTGTCGCACAGATGAGGCTGTTGTCGTTGCGGTAGTAGTACTCCTTGAGTTCGGATTCGAGGTACTGGTGTACCTCGCTGCCGCTGTCCATGTCCCAGCGCTCCTGTAACTCGCCGTTTTTCGTCGGCTGGAGTTCGACGATGTCGGTGAGCCGTTCGCGGGCCTCCTCCGAGAGGGTCATCGCCAGTCGGTACGACGACCACGTATTTCGGTGTTCTGAATCCCACTCACTCGTGTCTGAGCGCGTCGATGGGGTCGACCCGAGCCGCTCGCCACGCCGGGTAGAGGCCGGCGACGACCCCGACCAGCACGCCGACGCCGACCGCCAGCACCATCCACAGCGGTGCGAGCGAGAACGTGACCTCGGCGTACCGGGTCGCGCCGTAACCGACGAGCAGGCCGAGGGGAACGCCGAGCAGCGAGCCGAGTGTTCCGAGCAGCGCGGCCTCGACGAGGAATACCTGCATCACGTCGCGGTTGCGCGCGCCGACGGCTTTCATAATGCCGATTTCCCGGGTCCGTTCGGTGACGCTGACGAGCATCACGTTGGCGATGCCGATCGCGCCGACGACCAGCGCGATGACGGCGATACCGGTGACAAAGCGCGTGATTCGCTCGATGACATCGCTGATCTCCTCGACGAAGTCGTTGCCCGAGCGAGCGACCAGTTCCGTGTCGTCGGCTGATAGCGACCGCGCGTCGGCGTCACCGGAGATGTACGTCTGAATGGCCGACTGGGTCTCCGGGATCGCCCGCGGGTCGACGACGAGCGTCACCTGCGGGTACGCGCGCTGTCGCACGCCCGCCGACGGGCTCTCGACGACCGACTCGTAGAACGGGTCGATGGGGACGTACACCCGCGGCTGACGGGCGAAATCGCTGACCGGGACTTCGCCACGGGTCCCGTTGACGACGCCAACGACAGTGACGGTGCGCTCGCTGCCGTCGGGCATCGCCATGGTGACCCGCTCGCCGACCGTGAGGTTCTCCGAGAACGACCCGGCCATGCGCTCGTTGACGACGACGGCCTCCTCGGCAGCCTCGAAGGAGCGACCGTCGACGAGGACGCCGTCGTTGATGCTGGCCGGCCGTACCGCCGTGACCTGCTGTCTGGCCAGCGTCTGGTTCCCGTGCTGTATCGACTGTGTCTGGACGATTCCCCGGGGGAGCACCGCTTGCACGCCCGCAATCCCCTCCAACTGCTGTACGTCGTATTCGGTAAACACCGGCTGGAGCGTCCGGTCGAAGTCGTCGTCGCCCGACGGGGTCCCGAACACGTAGATGTTGCCAGCGTTCGAGGTCTCGATGTCACCGACGATTTCCGCCTCGACGCTGGCCCCGAACGTGGCGAACGTGATGACCGATGCGATGCCGATGACGACGCCGACGACCGTCAGCGCCGACCGGAGCTTATGCGCCTTGATAGACCGGAGCGTGATGCGCACGCTCTCGCCGGTGTCCATCAGTGCTGCCCTCCGGACACGTCCTCGACTGACTGGATGTGACCGTCCTCGACGTGGACGATTCGCTCCGCCCGCTCGGCCACGTGGCGTTCGTGGGTCACGAGCAGGAACGTGTTGCCCGCTGCGTGAAGGTCGTCGAACAGGTCGAGGATTTGCGCGCCGGTGTCCGTGTCGACGTTGCCGGTGGGCTCGTCGGCGAGAATCAATGCGGGGTCGGTCGACAGCGCGCGGGCGATGGCGACCCGCTGGCGCTGGCCGCCGCTGAGTTCCGCGGGGACGTGGCCGGTGCGGTCAGCGAGTCCGACTTCGGAAAGGAGTGACACCGCTCGCTCGCGGCGACGGGCTCGGTCCCAGCCGTCGAAGACCAGCGGCAGGGCGACGTTCTCCACCGCGGAAAGTCGCGGCATGAGATTGAACGTCTGGAAGACGAAGCCGACCTCAGTCCCGCGGATGTCTGCCCGCTCGGCTTCGCTAGCCGCCGAAACGTCTTGTCCGTTAACGACGACCCGCCCCGAGGACGGCGTGTCCAGCCCGCCGATGAGGTTCAACAGGGTACTCTTGCCGGAGCCGCTCGGTCCCATCACCGCCGTGTACGACCCCGCCGACAGGTCCAGGCTCACGTCGTCCAGCGCCGTCACCGTCCCGCCGAGGTCGTACTGCTTGCTGACGCCGTCGACACGAACGGTTGTGTTCGCTGACTCGCTCACGGCCCTGGGTACGGACTGGATAGCAATGAGGGGTTCGGCGTAGCTATATTCGGCCGGAGTGGTCCGAATTTTGATAGGAGGAACCCACTTACCATTCCAGTCCTAAGCCCGGGTAATGACAGCCGATACCGGACGGAGACTGGCTATCGTCGCGGTGTTCGTCACCATTGGATTACTGGCAGCCGGTGCGGTCGCTGGCGTTTCCGGCCTCAGCCAGATGGGACAGCCGTCCGGCGATGAGGTGCTGGACGGGGCCGAGCAGCGCTACGACGCAGCCGAGACGATTACCGGAACAGCGACCGTGACCGTGGCGAACGACTCGGCGTCGACGACGGCCACAGTCGAGTACGCCGCTGCCGAGCCGAACAAGACGTGGGCCGCCGTCACGAGCGAAGACCGGTCCTACGAAATGGGGACGAACGGGACCGTCGTCTGGGCGGTCGGCGAGAACAAGTCCTACGGCCGTGAACTGCCCGAGGACCCGGCGGTGATGAACGACACCACGGACCCGGTTCCCGAAGAGAACGTCACTGCGACGCTCCGGGGAACCGCCGAAGTCGACGGCGAGTCGACGTACGTCCTCGACCTCGAACCGACCAACGAGAGTCTCGACGCGCCGAACACGACGCTGTGGGTCGATACCGAAGACTACCGCGTCCACAAACTGACCACTGACGACGGGACCAACCGGACCGAAGTGGTCGTCGAAGAGACGAAGTTCAACGTCAGCATCGACGACAGCCAGTTCGCTCCGCCGGCTGACCGGGTCGCCGTCACCACCACTGAGACCTACGACACCTACGACGCCGCGCAGTCCGCGACGGATCTGGACCTGCCGGCATACGAAGCTGGGGCTTTCGAGGAAGCCCGGTACATCAGCCGGCCCGAGAGTACGGCTGTGGCCCAGCAGTACGACGCTGGCGGTGAGAACGTGACGGTCCTGACCGCGACCGGCGCGTCGAGCTATCTGGACGACGCGGATAACGGAACGGCGGTGCAGGTGAACGGTCAGAACGCGACAGCCATCGAGCGCGACGACAGCGCTGTCGTCTACTGGACCGAAGACGACGTTACGACTGGCGTGGTCATCGAGGGGACGACCGAGGAGGCCGTCGCCGTGGCTGAAGGACTGTAGCGACGACCGTGGACGTTCTGTCTTTTAGAGCCCGTCCAGTGTCGCTTCGACTGACGCCCAGTGACTCCCCTTCCAGAAGTGCTGGCCGCAGTCGGTACAGCGCCAGACTGTCTCGTCGTTCGCATTCGGCGCGTACTCCGGCGTCGGTTCCTCCGGCTTGACTTCGTCGACTGGCCCGTTGCAGACCCCACAGTGGGCCGGTTCCGGCGCGAGCGAGAGTCGGAAGCCGGCGTCGGCGAGTTCCTGCAACTGACCTTCGATTTCCCGCTCGCTGAGCAGGACGCTGTCCGGCGCGCGAGCGGCGAGGTCCGTGTCCCGAGTTATCAGCTGTCGGTCCTCGCTAACGGCCAGGTCGAGCAGGGCATCGTCGGCTTCGGCGTCCCGATCCAGCGCGTAGGCCGTGTCGTAGCCACACATCCGCAGATACGTGGCGAGTTTCCCCAACATCGCATCGACCACGAGCCGCTCCTGGGTCCCGTCCTCAGGCATCGAGGAATTTGCGGAGGCTGTCTGCGTCACGGGTGTTCAGCACGTCGTCCGTCTCGGCCCATCCCCGCCGCGCCGTGTGGACGCCGTAGCGCAGGAGGTCGAAGTTTCGCGGGCTGTGAGCGTCCGTGTTGATTACGACGTTCGCACCGGTCTCGATGGCCTGCTTGACCGCGCCGCCGCCGAGATCCAGCCGAGCGGGGTTGGCATTGATTTCGAGTGCGGTGTCGTTGGCGGCAGCAACGTCGGCGAGACGGTCGATATCAACGTCCAGCCCCTCACGGCGGTTGAGATACCGACCCGTCGGGTGACCGATGACGTTCACATCGGGGTGTTCCGCGGCCGTGACGAGGCGGTCGGTGCCGTCGCCGTCCAGTGCGGCGTGTGACGAGGCGACCACGACATCCAAATCCGCCAGCAGGTCGTCGGCGACGGAGAGAGTGCCATCTGCGGCGATGTTGGCCTCGACGCCGGTGAACACGTCGATGTCGGCGTCCGCTGCGACTGACTCGACTTCGCCCATTTGCTCGCGGAGTTGCTCGTCGGAGACGCCGACGCCGCCGACCATTCCCGGCCCGGTCGCGTGGTCCGTGACGGCGAGGTAGTCGTGGCCGAAGTCGGCGGCCCCCTCGACCATCTCCGCGATAGTGTTGCCTCCGTCGGACCAGTTCGTGTGGGTGTGGATGTCACCGCGGACCTCGCCCTCGGCCAGCAGGTCCGGGAGCGACCCGTCGGCGGCGGCTTCGACTTCGCCTCGGTTCTCGCGGAGTTCCGGCGGGACCCACTCCATCCCAAGCGCGTCATAGACCGCTTCCTCGCTCTCGCTAGCTACCAGTTCGCCGGCTCGCTGGTCGTCATCCTCAACACCCTCGACATCGTCGTCGGACGCAGTCCGACTGCTTGAGGTGCTTCGAACCTCTCTGAAAACCCCGTACTCGTTGACCTTCAGGTCCCGCTCGATGGCGCGGTTGCGGACCGCGACGTTGTGGTCTTTGCTGCCGGTGAAATACTGCAGCGCCGCGCCGAACTCTGTGGGGTCGACGACCCGCAGGTCGACCCGCACGTCATCCGCGTAGGCACTCGCCTTCGTGTCGCCGGACTCGATGACGCGGTCGAGTTCATCCCAGCCGGCGAATCGCTCGATGACGGCCTCGGCGTCGGTGCTCCCGACAAGCACGTCAACGTCGCCGATGGTCGGTCGCCAGCGCCGGATCGACCCGCCGAGGGCACACTCCTCGACAGCATCCCCGGCGGCCATGTACGCCCGAATTTGGTCGCCGTACGGGCGGGCTTCGCCCAGCAGCGAGCGCTCGTGGGCCTCGCGGGCGAAGTCGATGTTGTCGAGGATGTTCTGCTCCGTTTTCGCGCCAAAGCCCGAGACCTCTTGTATCTCGCCGGCCTCGGCGGCTGCCTCCAACTCATCGAGGGTGGTAATTCCAAGCGCCTCGTAGAGCGAGCCGACGGATTTCGGCCCCACGCCCTCGACCGCCGTGAGGGCGTCCATCTCGACTGGCAGTTCCTCGCGGAGTTCCGTTAGCTCCTCGATCTCGCCGGTCTCAAAGTACTCGACAACCTTCGAGGAAATGGCGTCGCCGACACCGTCGATTTCGCCGACGCTGTCCTCACCTTCGGCGGCCAGTCCCTCGATTGCTCCGGGATAGTCCCTGATGTTCTCGGCCGCCCGGCGGTAGGCCCGGGGCTTGTACTCGACGCCGTTCGCGTCCAGCAGATCGGCGAACTCTTCGAGCAGTGTCGCGATCTCGTCGTTCCGGCTCATGTTAGTAACTCCGCCCGGCACGACCCGTGCCGGAGTCCGCGTCCTCGTGGCCCAGGGCTTTCTGGAGGAACTTCATCCAGCGCTTCCTGTCGGCCGTCTCCTGTGCCTGGGCTTCCTGTTCGATATTCGCCGCACCGAGCTGTTCGAGCGCGTTGAGCGCCCGGTCGATACCGATGATGGCCGTGGCGAGTTCCTCGCCGCGCTCGTAGCTCACCTCGTTGTCTTCGATGCGTTGCTTTCGCTGGAGGCGCTCGCGCCGCAGGTTCTTCTTGGCCTGCTCGACGCGCTCGCGTTCGCCCCGCGGAATCGTCTCCCGGCGCTTGATCTCGAAGACGAACGACTGGAGTTCGATCTCCTCGCCCTGGACGGCGATCTCGTCGGGGATCTCCGCACCGACGGTCGCGCTGTCGCGTTCGATGCGCTCCAGCAACTGTTTGCGCTCGAACTCTTTCACTACCGTTGTATTGGATCGGGGGTCCCTTACCCGCTTCGCTCGCTCCCATCTCAACAGTGCCCACGTCGACGTGCGCCCGGCTGTGGGGACCCGTTCGTATAAACACAATCCCTTTCCACGACCCACCCGTACATCACCCCAATGTCGGAGTGCGATGCCTGTGGAAAGCAGGAGAACATGCCGTACCAGTGTGGGCACTGTGGCGGGACCTACTGTGCGGAACACAGATTGCCAGAGGCGCACGATTGCCCCGGTTTAGACAACTGGAGTGACCCTGGCGGCGTGTTCGACAGCGGGTTCGACGAGAGCGTAAGTACCGGCCAGAAATCCGGGGGTGGCGGCGTCGCCGACCGACTCGGAATCGACACCGGACCGGGCGGCCCGCTGGCGTACTTCCGCGGGAACGTCACGTACCTGTTCCTGGCGATTATGGGCATCGTGTTCATCTTGGAGCACCTCGTCCTCATTTCCGCTGGCCGGGATGCGTTCCAGACGCTGTTCGTCCTCCACCCGAACAACCCGGAGTACGTCTGGACGTGGATCACGTCAGTGTTCTCTCACCAGCCGTTTACGCTGTTTCACATCTTCGGGAACGGCATCATCATCTACTTTTTCGGCCGCTTGGTCGAGCAACAGGTCGGGTCGAAGAAGTTCGCTATCTTTTTCCTCGTCTCCGGGGCACTCGCCGGCCTCGGACAGATTGCAATACAAACCGTCCAGGGAACGGCTGCCGGCGTCCTCGGGGCCAGCGGCGCGGCACTGGCTATCATGGCGTTCCTGACCGTCCTGAAGCCGGACCTCCGCGTGTATCTGTACTTCCTGATCCCCGTCCCGATCTGGGCGATCACCGGCTTCTACTTCCTGCTGAGCATCGCCGGAACGTTCAGCATGCAGGGGGCCGGGCTGCTCGGCGGTAACATCGCCCACCTCGCCCACCTCATCGGTCTCGTCATCGGCCTCTGGTACGGCCAGAAGATCAAGGGCCAGACCCGGATGCCCGGCCAGATCCAGTTCGGCGGTGGCGGCGGGCCGGGCGGTCCCGGCGGACCCGGTGGCCCGGGCGGCCCCGGCCGCCGTCGCCCGTGACCATGGAGCCGGTTCGCCCCGAGTTCGTCCCGGACCCGTCGCTCTCGCAGGCGGAGATGGAGGCGCTACAGCGGGAGATCGCCGAGGCGGCGCGGTTCGAGAACGATATGGAGTTCTCGCCAGCGGCCATCGCATCTGTGGGGGATGCACCCGACGACGACCAGACGACACTGAGCCCCAGCACCGACGATCAGGCGGACGCGCCCCTCGTCGCCGGCGTCGACCAGGCGTTCGTCGACGACAAGGCCGTCTCGGCGATCGTCGTCCTGCAAAACGGCGAGGTCATCGAGCGGGTCAGCGCGGTCAAGGTGACCGAAATCCCATACATCCCTGGGTTGCTGTCGTTCCGCGAGGGCGGCGCGATTCTGTCCGCGTTCGCCGAACTGGACCACGAGCCAGACGTGGTACTGGTCGATGGCAGCGGCCGCATCCACTTCCGGGAGGCCGGGCTGGCGACTCATATCGGCGTCACGATGGACGTACCAGCCGTCGGCGTCGCCAAGAGCCTCCTCTGTGGCACACCGGAGCAATCGCTGGAGGAGACGTACCCGGACGGCGTGCGGATTCCGATTGCGGCTGACGACAGCGTCGAAACCTGTCCCGATGGGACGGGCATCGGCCATGCGGTCCAGACGCGTCAGTACGACTCACCGAACCGGTACATCAATCCGCTCATCGTCAGTCCCGGCCACCGCGTCAGCGCCGCGACTGCGGCAGACCTCGTCGAAGCAACAGCCGACGGCTACAAGCTCCCCGAACCCACCCGGCTCGCCGACAGCTACGCCGACGAGGCGAAGGGATCAGTCGAGTAAGCCGTCCGATAACCGACAGTATAACTTCCCGGGGTGTGTTCTCCCGGGCAACACATGGCGAAGACGGTGCTGATTACGGGGGCGTCCTCGGGTATCGGGCGGGCGAGTGCCGAGGCGTTCCTGGCCGACGACTGGACTGTCTGGGCGACCGCCCGTGAGGAATCGGACATCGAAGACCTCGACGATGAGGGCTGTCAGACCGCCGAACTCGACGTGACGAACCCCCGCGAATGCGAGCGGGTCGTCGAGGCCCTTATCGACGCCGAGGGCCGCCTTGACTGCCTGGTGAACAACGCCGGCTACCCGCAGTTCGGCGCGGTCGAGGACGTGTCGACGGCGGCACTGCACGACCAGTTCGACGTGAACGTCTATGGCCCGCATCGGCTTATCCGCGAAGCCCTCCCGCACATGCGGGCTCGCGAGAACGGCACCATCGTCAACGTCTCCAGCGTCGCGGGCCGGATCGCCTTCCCCAGCCAGGGGAGCTACGCCGCCTCGAAGTTCGCGCTGGAAGGACTCAGCGACGCACTCCGGATGGAGGTCGAGGAGTTCGGCATCGACGTGGTGCTGGTCGAACCCGGCCCGGTTGAGACCAACTTCGACGACCGCGCTGACGAGGAACTCGATAGCCTCGACAAAACCGGCGCGTACGACTGGCTGTATCAGGCCCAGGAGGACTCCAGTCTCGTCGGTATCCAGGACGCGCTGTCGGTCACACCCGGTACGGTCGCACTGACCATCCGCGACGCCGCCAGCGCCAGCGACCCCGAGCCGCGGTACCCCGTCGGCCAGGGCGCACAACTGCTTCTCATGCTGGATTACCTGCCGGCGCGGTGGCGCGATGCGGCCTTTGGCGTCATTCGGAAGCTCACGAGCTAAGCCGACCCAGCTCCCCTCTTTCAGTCCAGACAGGCCGCAACGACCGACAGCAGCCGCTCGCCGCGCACTTCCTCGGCGAACAGCGGCACGCGGCGCACGTCGTGGCCGCGGAACATATCCTGTGACCGGGCCAGTGCGTCCTGCTGAACCTGCCAGCGCCGCGCGCAGAACTCACAGTCGGCGTGGTTCGGGCCGGCGATGTCCACGTCTTCGCCCAGAACCTCACTGGGGTCTTGCATCACGCGGTTGACGACAACCGTGCTGACGGGGATGTTGAACTCATCGAGTTGCGCGAGCAGGCGCTCGGACTCGACTACGGACAGCTCTTCGGGGACCATCACTATTCGGAAGTCCGTTTTCCGAGGGTCCTGCAGAATCGACCGCAGGTGTTCGATGCGGTCCGACAGTTCCTGTAGGTCCTCGATGCCGGCCTCGGCGTCGACATCCTGGTCGTCGCCGAACATCCCGCCGAGGCTGTCCATCATCCCGGAGAAGCGCTCGCGGAGTTGCAGAATCTTCCCGACCATCGAATCCATCGTCTCGGGGAGCTCTAGCAGCCGGAGGGTGTGACCTGTCGGCGCGGTGTCGATGACGACGCGGTCGAAGCGGTCGTCGTCGACGTAATCCAGCAGGAGGCGAAGCGCAGCGGCCTCGTCAGCCCCCGGCATCGACCCGCCGAGCAGCCCCTCCTCGCCGCCGATGGGGTCTTCACCTTGGCCAGCGCCCGCTGCGCCGCCCGCGCTCCCGCCGAACATCCCGTCGCCGCCGAGCAGTTCGCCCATGCCACCCAGCGCGTCTTCTTGCATCCCCAGCGGCCCCTCGCCGACAGCGGCTTCGGGGTCGATTTCCGCGGCGTACAGCGGGATGTCCTCGCGGATCCGCGTCGGCGTCGCCGGAATGTCCGCCTCCAGCGTGTCCGACAGCGAGTGGGCGGGATCCGTTGAGACGACGAGCGTCGCCGTGCCGTCGCGCGCGGACGCAAGCGCCGTGGCTGCGGCACAGGTCGTCTTGCCCACGCCGCCTTTCCCGCCGTAGAGGACGTACTCCGCCGCATCGATTCCCGCGGGTGCGTCGATGTCGTCGACCGCCTCAACGTCGAGTTCGCTCATAGCAGGAGCTACGTCCCGCCGGCCTTGAGTACTTCCCGAAAAGGAGATGTCCTACTGTCTCGAAGAGCGTGCTTCACGCACATCCGCGCCATCCCTGAGTTTGTCCTCGCAGTTCGGACAGACCCGGGGGCCATGGCCTTCGACGGCTTCTGGTGTGAAAACCCGTACGTACTGCTCGGTAACGAATTCGCCGCAGTTCTGACACTCGGGCATCT
Organism: Haloarcula terrestris; assembly: GCF_031624315.1. NCBI lineage: Archaea > Methanobacteriati > Methanobacteriota > Halobacteria > Halobacteriales > Haloarculaceae > Haloarcula > Haloarcula terrestris. Next base: position 254,912 of record NZ_JAMQOM010000003.1, read on the forward strand.
ATAGGTACACTCGTTCCACAATGTATATGCCTTCCGTTGCCAACGATATCTTCCGGTTAATCGACAGGAGACTCACCGGTGGTCCGCCCAGAACGAGTCAAGTTGGCTCGCGAGGAAATCGGGCGTCATCCGGGTGAACTCCTCGCGTTCGCCGACGGGCAGGTACGGATACACCGAATGGCGGGCGTCCGGAGTGTATCTGCGCCCGACCAGCGCCCGCACCCCGACCTCGTCGACGCCGCGGATGACGCGACCGATGGCCTGGCGCGCGCGCCGGACGGCCGGGACTGTCAGAGCGTATTCGAAGGCGTTGTCCTCGCCGAAGGCATCGCCGTAGGCTCGCTGGACGCCTCGGACGCGGGGCGACCCGATGTTCACCAGCGGAATGCCGACGACCGCACAGGTCGATAGCTTCTCGCCGTCGTAGTCGACGCCCTCCGTGAGCGTCCCGCGCGTCGACGTGACCATCACCTTCCCGTCGCCGCTGAAGAATTCGCGTTTCAGGCGCTCTGTCTCCTCGTTGCTGGACGACTCATCCACGAGGACCGGCTTCTCGACGGCCTCTTGCAGGTACGCGCCGGCCCAGCGGGCCTCCCGGTAGTTCGGCATCGCTACCATGACGTTGCCCGGCGAGCGGGCCAGCGCACGCAGTGCCTGTGCGTACTCGTCCCGTGTTGGATTCCAGTTGTCGCCCAGTGGGCGCATCGTCTCCGGGTCGCCGCGGTTGCGCGCGGTAAACGGCGTGGCGGCGACGAGATACGACGCCCGGTTTTCGGGCGGGAACGGCAGGTCGTAGGTCGTCGTGCGGACCGGCCGTCCGTCGCCCGATTGTTCGTCCGGGTCCGCCGACCCCGTTTCGGCCATCGAATCCAGCCCCGAGACTCTGGTGAACACGTCCAGCGGCTCCAGGGTCGCGCTCATCAGGATACCGCCGCCGAGGTCGTCGAAGACGTTCCGCAGCGCCGTCGCGGGCATGCAGTTGTAACAGAGAAGTCCCGGCGTGTAGACGGCCTGGTAATCGGATTCGAGACTCTGCCCATGGCTGGGTGAGTGTTCCAGTTCGATTTCCCGGAGGAACGTCGCGTGGTCGCGCTCCCACCACTGGCCCGCCAGCACGCCGACGGCGGCACACACCGGTTGGCGGGTCAGCCCGAGCTGGTCGATGGCGTCCTCGACAGCGGCCCCGACCTTCGACAGCGACCGCCACAGCGAGCCGTCGTACCCCTTCCGCTCGGCCCACTCGGTCAGTTCGTCCTGCTCGACCGTGTCGGGGTCCCGCAGCGGAATCTCCCTATCGTGTTCCGGCAGGGTCGACGGGTCCGCGCGCCAGCCCTCGTGTTCGGCGTCCAGAAACGCCTCGATGCGGTCATCGAGCCATCGAACGAGGTCGTCGTAGAACTTCCGTGCCTGGTCGACCGCGTCCAGCGGAACCTCCCGAGCGGACAGCACCTCGCGGACCTGTGCCTTGTGGTCCGCGCTCTGCTGGGCGCGCTGGATGAGCGTCGTGCAGTCGTTGCGCGCCTGGACAATCGTCTGGCGGCCCAGTCGGTCCGACAGGAGGTCCCGCACGCGCTCTTCGAGGCGATGGGCCTCGTCCACGATGACGAGCGTTTGATCGTCGAGCACGTCCGACAGCAGCGGCCGAGAGCCGGGGTCGAACAGGTGGTTGTAGTTCCCGACGATCACGTCGGCCTCGTTCAGCATGACGCTCATCACCCGGTGGGGACAGGTCCCGCGCTCCGTCGCTGCCGGCAGGTAGTCGTCCATCGTCACCACGTGCCCCTCGCCGGCCGAGAAGTCGACGGGCGACCCCTTGTTGCGGGCGTACCAGTCCGCCTCGAACGGACAGTACAGCGGCGGGTCCGACCCCTCAGCCATCGACTCCGGGGCCGTGGGCTGGGTCTTTCGGTACGGGGAGGCCGCGCCGGCGGTCCGGAGCGTGTCGTCACCGAGCGTCGACTGATCAACGGCGTCGGGGCGTGCGGCCGCGGCGAGGTCCTGGCCCTTCCGCGGGTCCCACCACTGATCGTCGTCGGCCTCACCGGCGATTGCGGCGTCCGCGACGGCCGCCCCGTCCGAGCGCCCGTCGTCCTCGACTAACCGCGCCGTCGCCTCTCTGAGGTCCTCACAGCGGTCGTGTGTGCCCACGTCGTCCGGGAACTGTCCCTCGCGGCCGTACGGACAGAGGTCGCGCTTGCCGACCAGCGAGATGCCGTCGAAGGGCTCGTCGATACCGGCGTTCAGCGTCCGCAGGTCGTCGACGAACTGCTGGAGTTGTTGTTTGACCGGCGTGACGACGACCAGCCGCTCGTACAGGTCCGTATCGCGGACGAGCGTCGCGCCGGCGGTGAGCGCGGCCATCGTCTTGCCGGTCCCGCACGGCCCCTCCATTGCGAGAAAGCCGCGCGCCTTGCCCGCCTCGATGGCTCGTTCGACGGCGTCGGCCTGATTCTCGTAGGGCTCGTCGAAGCCGAAATACGTGCGCCAGGACTCCGTGCCCGTCGAGGCGGGGTCTGCCATTGAAGCGGGCTTGGTCGTCTTGGTATTTGAACCGCGGGGTTCCAGTCCGTCGCCGTCGCTGTGAGTGAACAGCGGTGGGGCGGCGATGAACCGAAAAACGGGCTGTGACTGACGGCCGCCCAGTCACTGGCACCGCGTCGTTAGTCCAGCAGACCGAGGTCGCTGAGCCGCTCGACGATGGTGTCGACGGCTTCCTCGGCGTCTTCCTTGCGCTTCCCGCCGGTGACGACGAGCTTCCCCGAACCGAACAGCAGCGCGACCACGTCGGGCTCGTCGAGCCGGTAGACGAGACCGGGGAACTGCTCGGGCTCGTACTCGATGTTTTCGAGGCCGAGGCCGATGGCGATGGCGTTGAGGTTGAGCGAGCTCCCGAGGTCCGCGGAGCTGACGATGTTCTGGACGACGATTTCGGGGTCGTCGTCGACCTGGATGTTCAGATCGCGGAGCTTGTCGAAGACGATACGGAGACTCTGGTGGACATCGTCTGTCGACTTCGCACCCGTACAGACGATCTTGCCCGACCGGAAGATGAGCGCTGCGGACTTGGGATCCTGTGTCCGATACACGAGGCCCGGGAACTGCTCGGGGTCGTAGTCGGCCCCCTCCAGGTCCATCGCGACGCTCTCAAGGTCGAGTTCTTGTCCGATACCGGTCGAAGCAACGACATTTTCGATGTCAATGCTCTCTTTTGGGTCGACCATATAGTGTTTTAAATACCGGATTTAAATCATATAAACGTTTGTGATGCTGTGATTACTAGTCGTTCTTCGACCTCTACCACGTCCGACAGATTCCATTCAAGTGGGGGTACGTCCGTCGAACGGCCCGCTATGACCCTGCAGTCCGGTCCTGCGAGGCCACTGCTCCGACCAGTCAACCGAACCGATGAAAAATCAGAGTGCCGCTATACGCTCTGGCCGTCGTTATCGACGACACTGGCGAATGCGACGTTCTCCTGCACGGTTTCGATCTCAACGGTCGGCGAGTCGCCCGGTTCACCGTCTGGGACGATGACGACATAGCCGCGCTCCACCTTGGCGATGCCGTCACCCTGGTCGCCCAGCGATTCGATGGTCACGTTTCGGATTTCGCCCTCGTCGACCGGCGGCTGCGGGACGCCGGTGTCGGCTCGCGCCGGATCGGTGTCCTGTTCGGGCTCCTGTGGCTGGGGCGCGGCTGACGACGTGCCGTTGACCTGCGAGAGTAGGCCGACCCGGTAGGTCTCACCCGGCGCAATCGCGCCGTGGGACACTTCGCTTTTCGGGATTTCGACGACGTACCGGTCCCCGTCTGTCTCTACTTTCGCGCTGAACAATGTACTGAGTGCGTCTGGAACTTCGACCATAGCCTATTCTACGGCTCATGATAGATAATGGTCCTGCCCTGATGTGGTGAAAATTGCCGGAATTTACCGGTTAGTCATCGCTTTCGACCCGATTGGTCTCAGCACCGACCCCAGCCTCGTCGAGCAGTTCCGTTCTGTGCTCGTCTAACAGCGGCGCGCGACCGCTCGGTGCGGGCATGGTCTCGGTCATCTTGATCGGACTGCCGGCGATAGTCATCCGCTCGTCAGCGCCCGGTTGGTCGACATCGGCGAGCATCCCCCGGGCGTGGATGTGCGGATCGTCGAAAATGTCGGCCGTGTTCTGAACCGGCGCGGCCGGCACGCGCCCTTCGAGCAGTTCGAGGATTGTGTCGGACTCGACGCTGGCAGCCCAGTCGGCGATCTCGCCGCGCAGGGCATCGCGGTTCGCAATCCGGCTGCCGGCGTCGGGGTAGTCGGCGGCCAGATCTGGCCGGTCCATCGCGTCACACAGCGCCTCCCAGTGGCCGTCGGAGAACGCTGCAATGACGACGTGGCCGTCGGCGGCCTCGAAGGAGTCGTAGGGGAACAGCGTCGGGTGGGAGTTCCCCTGGCGGGTCGGGGACTCGCCGTCACAGGAGTACTGATACACCGTCCGCTCACACAACGACACCATCGAGTCGTACATCGCGGTGTCGACGTACTGGCCCTCGCCCGTGCGCTCGCGGTGATGGACGGCCGCGAGGATGCCGACGGCGTTCAGCGCGGCGGTGAAGATGTCACCGACGCCGGGGCCGACCTTCGTCGGCGGGCCATCCGGCTGGCCGGTGATCTCCATGACGCCGCCCAGCGCCTGCGCGATGAGGTCGAAAGAGGGCTGACCCTGGCGGTGAGTTTCGCCCGTTCGCGGGTCGCCAAAGCCCCGAATCGAGGAGTAGATGAGTTCCGGATTGTGTTCCCGGAGCGTCTCGTAACCGCAGTCGAATTTCTCCATCGTCCCGGCTTTGAAGTTCTCGACGACAACGTCAGCGCGCTCGACGAGCGAGAGGAACGCCTCGCGGTCCGCCTCGGTTCCGAGGTCGAGTTCGAGCGACCGCTTCCCGCGGTTGACGCTCTGGAAGTAGCCGCCGTAGGCCTCCTCGTCGCCGTCGGCCACGAACGGCGGGTTCGACCGGATGAGGTCGCCGCCGGGGCGCTCGACCTTTACCACGTCCGCGCCCATGTCCGCGAGCAACATCGTACAGTACGGTCCGGCGAGGACCTGTGTCAGGTCGAGCACACGCAAGTCGTCAAGCGCACCCATAGGCAAACCACGACGGGGCGACGGGATAAACCTTCGTGGTAAATCATTATAAATTCCTTAAGGCCGTATTATCATGAAAGACCATTAGGTTTATCACCACCCGCCGACCACGACGTAGTACATGCCCCGGACCGTTATCCTCGGCGTGATTGGCTCCGACGCACACGTCGTCGGCATCACGATTCTAGAGCAGGCGCTCTCGGCCGCTGGCTTCGAGGTAATCAACCTCGGTGTCCAGACTTCACAGGACGAGTTCGTCTCCGCCGCGAAATCTCACGACGCCGAGGCAGTACTGGTATCCTCCCTGTACGGGCACGCTCGCCAGGACTGTGAGGGGCTGCACGAGGAACTCGATGCCGCCGGGCTCGACGTGCTCACCTACGTCGGCGGGAACCTCGCGGTCGGACAGTCCGACTTCGAGGAGACGCAGGCGACCTTCCGACAGATGGGCTTCGACCGCGTCTTCGACGCGGAAACCGACCCCGAAGAAGCCATCGAGATGCTCCGGGAAGACCTGCAGCTGACGACCACAGAGGCGGAGCAGATACGGGTCGACGGGTGACCATGCCAACAGACGAACGACTCACCGACGACCAGCTACAGCGCATCGCAAACGATCTCAGGGACAACTGGCACACGGGCCGGGAAGTCGACTTCGAGGAAGCCATTGCCTTCCACGAGTCGCTGCCGGCCTCCAAACAGTTCGCCACGGTGCTGGAGTCGGCCGACCAGCCGCTCCTCCAGCCACGTGCGGGCGTCCCCTGCCTCGAAGAGCAGATCGACCTCCTGCGGTACCTCCAGGACGAGGGCGGCGCAGACCTCCTCCCGACGACCATCGACTCGTACACGCGCGACAACGAGTACGAGAAGGCCGAGGAGGGACTGGCCGCCTCCCGCGGCAGCGACGAGAACGAACTCAACGGCTTCCCAGCGGTGAACCACGGTGTCGAGGACTGCCGCCGACTCATCCGGGCGCTAGACGCCCCGGTCGAGGTTCGCCACGGCACGCCGGACGCCCGGCTGCTGGCGATGGTCACGCTCGCCGGCGGCTTCCAGAGCTTCGAGGGCGGGCCGATCTCCTACAACATTCCGTACACGAAACGGCACGACCTCGCAACGACCATCGAACACTGGCAGTTCGTGGACCGGCTCTGTGGGGCCTACACCGAACGCGGCGTGACGATCAACCGCGAGCCCTTCGGTCCGCTGACCGGCACGCTCGTCCCGCCGAGCATCGCCATCGCGGTGATGCTCGTGGAAGGAGAACTGGCCGCGACACAGGGCGTCCGGTCGCTCACACTGGGCTACGGACAGGTCGGCAACCTCGTCCAGGACGTTGCCGCACTCCGCGCGCTGCGGAAGCTCGGCAACGAGTATCTCCCTGACGAGGTGACCGTCACGACCGTCTTCCACGAGTGGATGGGCGGCTTCCCGCCCGACGAGGCGCGGGCCAACGGCGTCATCAGTCTCGGCGGCGCGACGGCGGCCGTCGCCCAGCCGGACAAAGTCATCACGAAGTCCGCCCAGGAGTTCCAGGGCGTGCCGACGAAAGAAGCTAACGCGGCCGGACTGCGAACGACGAGACAGCTTATCGACATGATGATCGAACAGGACATCGACTTGGGGGGTATCGAAGAAGAACAGGCGCTCATCGAACGGGAGACGCGCCACCTGATGGACGCGATCTACGAGGCCGGCGACGGCGACGTGGCGCGAGGGGTCATCAACGCCTTCGACAGCGGCGCGCTGGACGTGCCCTTTGCGCCCAGCGACGCAGCCAAGGGCGCGGTGCTGCCGGCCAGAGACGACGACGGGCGGGTCCGCATCTTCGAATTCGCGGACCTCGCGCTCCCGGACGACATCAAGGAGATCCACGCCGCGCGGCTCGGCGAGCGGGCCGAGACCGAAGGCCGCGACCAGTCGTTCCGGATGGTCGCCGACGACGTGGACGCCATCAGCGACGGGAAGCTCATCGGGCGTCCGACCGGCGACAACAACCCCGCGGGAGGTGCCAGCGATGCGGATTGAGGCCGTTCGAACGGTTCCCGGCTTGTCGGGGTTCTTCTTCGATGACCAGCAGGCGATCAAGGACGGGGCGACCCAGAGCGGGTTCGCCTACGACGGCCAGCCAGTCACCGAGGGGTTCGACCGTATCCGCGAGGCCGGCGAGGCGCTCATCGTGGAAATCGAACTCGCCGACGGCTCCGTCGCGACCGGCGACTGCGCCGCCGTCCAGTACTCCGGAGCCGGCGGCCGCGACCCGCTGTTCCGGGCCGAGAAATACCGCCCAGTCGTCGAAGGTCCCGTCGCCGACGCGCTCCGCGGACAGGATGCGACGCAGTTCGGGGCCAACGCGACGATGCTGGAGGAGATGGAGGCCGAACGGTCGGGCGGCGACCAGCTCCACACTGCCGTTCGGTACGGCGTCTCGCAGGCGCTGCTGAACGCCGCCGCCCAAGCGCGGGGCGTGACGCCGACGGACGTGCTCGCCGATACCTACGACACCGAGCCCGCGACCTCGCCGGTCCCGGTGTTCGGGCAATCCGGCGACGAGCGCCGCAGCAACGCCGAGAAGATGCTCATCAAGGGCGTTCCGGTCCTGCCCCATGGCCTGTTCAACAGCGTCGAGAAGGTCGGCGAGGACGGCGAGGGCCTGCGCGAGTACCTCGCCTGGCTCTCCGACCGCGCGACCGCGCTCGGTCCCGAGTCGTACTCGCCGCGGTTCCACGTCGACGTGTACGGCATCCTCGGGAAAGTGTTCGGGCCGCCGTACGACCGGACCGAGGTGACCGATTACTTCGAGACGCTCCGGGAGGCCGCCGCGCCGTATCCCTTGCAGGTGGAAGGGCCGATGGACGCCGGCAACAGAGCCGACCAGATCGCCGAGATGGCCGAACTCCGCGAGGGGCTGGCCGACGCCGGCGTCGAGGTCGACATCGTCGCCGACGAGTGGTGCAACACCTTCGAGGACGTGCAGGCGTTCGTCGACGCGGAGGCGGCCGACCTCGTTCAGATCAAGACGCCGGACCTGGGCAGCATCCAGCGCTCGGCCGAGGCGGTGCTGTACTGCGACGGCACGGACACCCGGGCCTACGTCGGCGGGACGTGCAACGAGACCGTGACCTCGGCGCGGGCCTGTGCCCACGTCGCGCTGGCTACCGACGCCGCGCAGGTGCTGGCCAAGCCCGGGATGGGCTTCGACGAGGGCTTCATGGTCGTCACGAACGAGATGCGGCGGGCGCTTGCACGCCGTGAAGCCACACGGGAGGTGCCGGCCGATGACTGACTGGTCTGACCCAGACGCTATGGACCTCTCGGACGGCGAGACGTTCAACGCGTTGCTTGACCAGGCTGAGACCCGTGAGAAGGGCCACTTCTTCGAGTTCTTCGCCGAGGGCGACGAACTCGCTCACGACCCCGGTCTCCGACTCTCCCAGCACGGCAGCGAGCAGTGGATGGGCCAGACGCTCAACCACGATCCGGCGTACTGGCGGGCCGACACCGCCCGGGAACGCGGGTTCGAGGAACGACCGGTCCACCCGGACTACTTGCTTGCGTGCGTGATGGGCATCACCGTCGAGGACCTCTCCGAGAAGGGCGGGTACTTCCTCGGCCGCGACGACGTACAGTTCCACCAGCCGGCGACGGCCGGAACGCCGCTGTCGGTCACCTCGACCGTCGTCGACACCCGAACGTCCTCCTCCCGGCCGAAGTACGGCATCGTCACCTGGGAGACAGAGGGTCGAAACCGCGAGACTGGCGAGACGCTGGTGTCCTACCGGCGGACGAACATGATTCCGCGACGCGAGCCGGCGGCCACCGATGGTGGGGCTGTTGGCGAGCAAGATGAGGGCGGGCCGGCGATACCTGACGCTCTCGTCTCTCCGGACGGCGAGCGCTTCGAGGACTTTCAACGGGCGCTCGACATCGCCAGCGAGGAGAACGCCGCCGTCGCCTACCGCCACGAACGCGGCCGGACGATGGACGACCAACTGGTCGCCGGCCTCCCGCTTTCGACGCTCAACACCGCCCGCCAGCACCACAACCGCGACGAGATGGCCGACTCGCCGTCGGGCGACATCGTCGCCTACGGCGACGTGACCCGCTCGATTGCGCTGGCCCACGCCCGCTCGGACGAGGCGACCTACCGCGAACACCGGTTCGCCGACGAGCGGTTCCACGACTTCGTCACGCCCGGGGACACTATCTACGGCTTCACCCGCGTCCTCGACTGCGACCCCGACGCCGGGCCGGAGCGGGCCGGCGCGGTCACGTTCGAACACGTCGCGTTCAATCAGGAGCAGACCCCGGTCTACTCGGGCCGGCGAACCGCACTCATCCAGCGAGACACATGACACGACTCTGTCGCACATTCCAGACCGCACCAGCCGCGATACCGAACGACAACAGCGCGAAGTTCCTCATCTCGGGACTCACCAGCGAGGGGTTCCAGACCCCCGACTGGCTCGTGCCCGACATCGAGGACGGCACCGCGCCGTCGATGAAAGACGAGGCCGTCGACAACATCATCGAACACATCCCCGACCACGCCGACGACTTCGCCGGCGACATCCTCCCGCGGGTCGAATGGGCCTATGACGACGCCGACGCCCGCGAGCGCGGCATCGAGCAGGTGACTCGCCTGGCGGCCGAAGTCGGCGAGGAACTGGACGGCTTCGTCTTCCCGAAAACCGGTCGCCTCGACGACGTGCGGGACGCCGCCGGTGTCATCGCCGACGCCGAGCGCGACGCCGGCCTCGATGAGGGGACGCTGGAGATGGCAATTATTCTGGAGACGGCCCCCGGGCGCTCGGATCTCCGGGAAATCTGCCAGTACGCGGCTGATTCCCGCCTCTCGGGGCTTGTCTTCGGGCCAGTCGACTACACCGCGGAACTGGGTGGCCGCGCCCTCAACGGCGAGCGGCCCCGCTGGGACGGTCTGCTCGAAGCGCTCTCGAACGAGACGAGCGCCGCCGACATCGTCTCTATCGGCGGCCCCTTCGACCAGTTGTTCCACGAGCGGGCCGGCGTCACCTACTACAACGCCGAGGGGTACGCCGACCAGGTGGAACACGAGGCGACAATCGGCATCGACGGCTCGTGGTCGCTCCACCCCAAACAGACCACGCAGGCCAACCGCATCCACATGCCGACGACCGAGGAACTGGAGCGGGATCTCCACAAGATCGAGTCGTTCAACGAGGCCAAACGGGCGGGGACCGGCGCGGTGGTCGTCGACGGCCAGATGGTCGACGAGGCGACATACAAGAACTTCGCGAATACGGTCAAAACCGTGCGGGCCATCGACGAGACCCACCCCGCCCAGACCGATGAATACTACGACGACGACCTGCTGGCGCGGACAAGAGACGTGGAACTGATTTTCGGTTGAACCGGCGGCCGCTTTTTATTCGAAGTAGTCCGCCAGCCGCTCGGCCGCCTCGTCGACGCGTGGCGTCACGAGCGCGAACCGTATCCAGTCGCTCCGGGATTCGCCGAAGGCCTCGCCGGGCATCCCGGCGACGCCGGCCTCGTCGATGAGTTCGTACACGTTCTCGAAGGACCCTGGGAAGTCGGGGAACCGCGCCATCACGTAGAAGCCGCCGTCCGGGCGGTTGTACTCTGCGCCGGCTTCGGCCAGTGCGGCACAGAAGGCGTCGACGCGCGCTTCGAGCCGCCGTCGGCAGGCGGCGTAGTAGTCGGGGCTCGTGGTCTTCAGCGCCCGCAGGACGGCGTACTGCGCCGGGCGGCTCCCGGTGACGTTCGTGAGCATGTGCTGGGTGCGAGCGCGCTCAAGGAGCGCGCCGGTCGGGCCGTCCTCCGGCGGGAAGATCGCATAGCCCACACGGAAACCAGTGATCGCCATCGTCTTCGAAAGGGAGTTGGTGGCGACGACGTGGTCGGAGTCGGCGTGCAGCGCCGAACTGAACCGCCCGGCGTAGTCGAAGTGGTCGTACACCTCATCGCTGAGAAGCAGGGCGTCGTACTCTTCGGCAATGGCCGCGAACTCGGCCATCGCGTTGGCGTCGTACACCGCACCGGTGGGGTTGTTCGGCGAGTTGACGACGATGACCGCCGTCTCCTTGCTCGCGGCTGCCCGAACGTCTGCGGGGTCCAGTCGGTTTCGCTCGTCGACCGGGACGAAAGAGATGTCCGCGCCGATGAAGTTCGCCCGGCCGGCGTAGTAGGGGTAGACGGGGTCCGTCAGGAGAATCTCGTTGCCGTCGAAGTGGTGGAGCCCACCGGTCATGGCGAGGTGGTTCGCCTCACCTGCGCCGTTCGTGACGACCACCCGGTTCCGGTCTACGCCGCGACGGGCCGCGATTTCATCCCGGAGCGCCGTCAGGCCCACGCTGGGCGGATACTGGTAGTCGTCGGCCGGGGCCTCGGCGTAGTCCCTGAGCCCGTCCCGAAGCCCCTCCGGCGGGTCCCAGTCGGGGTTGCCCGACACCATGTCCACCACGTCCCGGTCGGCCCGGGCCGCGTACTGCATGACCCGGAAGAACTGGGGTTCCGTGTAGTCCATACGGCCACTCCGGCTGCCGGCCCCGTCTGCTTTTCTGTCTACTGGCGGACGTACAGCGTTATCCCGCCAAGGACCAGCAACAGCACTCCCCACAGGAGGTCCGACCCCGGCAGGACCCAGAGAAGCAGCGTCACAATGCCTGATGTAACGAGTGACCAGCCGAGCGTCGTCTGATAGGTCATACGCACCGTTGTGTCTCTGAACTGAAAGTATCCCCGCTCCCCTGAACGCTTATTCGCCTGTCACGACAAGTACCGCCAATGGCAGACGATACAGCGGCCCCCGTCGAGAAGCGCATCGGGGAGCGCCTTCGAGAGGCCGACCAGACGGTCGCTATCGCGGAGTCCTGTACCGGCGGATTGGTGGGGTCGAAAATAACGGACGTGCCCGGCTCCAGCGACTACTTCGACCGCTCGCTGGTCACGTACTCCTACGAGGCCAAGCGAGAGCTACTGGCCGTCTCGCGGGAATCGCTGGACGCCCACGGCGCGGTCTCTGAGCCGGTCGCGGCGGAGATGGCCCAGGGCGTCCGTGACACCGCCGGAACCGACTGGGGCGTCGCTACGACCGGCGTGGCCGGACCGAGCGGCGGGACGCCGGAGACGCCCGTCGGTACGGTTTATATCGCCGTCGCCGAGGCCGCGCCGTGGGGGACCAACGAGTCCGGCGTCACTGTCACCCGCTACGAGTTCGACGGCAGTCGCCGTGAGGTCAAAGACGCCATCGCGACACAGGCGCTCCGGGACCTGGAAACCGCCCTACAGGAGTAGTAAGGTCTTTTACCAGGGACACGGACGGTCCGGTAGATGAACAAACGCGGGCACGTCCTGAACGCCGTCCTCCTGAGTATCGGACTGGGCTACGTGCTGGACCCCTCGGGCGACGTGACGACGTTCGCGACAATCGCGGAAGTGTTTCTCCCCGTCGTCCTGGGCGCACTGTTTCCCGATGTCGACACCGCCTTCGGCAAGCACCGCAAGACGCTGCATAACCTGCCTGTCCTCATAATATTCCTGGCCCATCCGCTGTATCACGGCGGCAATCTCCAGTGGGTGTGGCTCGGCGTCCTCACCCATTACGTGCTCGACTACTTCGGATCCCGCCGGGGCATCGCGCTGTTTTATCCAATCTCGGACAAAGAGTACGGGTCGCCGACAGGCGTGACGACCTCCAGTGAGTACGCGGAGATCGTCACCGTCGCGATTACCATCTTCGAACTGGCCGCTGTGGGGCTGTTGATTCATGTCCTTCCGCAGTACCTGCCGCCGACAGTTCGGACCTTCGTCGTCGAGAACAGCACGTTCCTGGTTTAGTACACTTTCACGTCGTCGAACCGTCCGTCGTAGGCGACCTGATCGGGATGGGTTGGCTCAGTGCCCTGTAACATCAGCCGGTCGAACTTCCCCCAGGTGTTTTCCAGCCCCAGATGCGCCCACTCGACTGCCCGCCGAAAATTGTGTGAGATGCCGTCACGATGGAACAGCGTCCGCTCCGCGTCGTTTTTCAGCGCGGCACTGAGACTCGTCACGTCGTCGAACGCCTCGGCGAAGGTCACGTACGCCTCGCCGACGGTGCCGCGGACGTGCGCATACGACGAGGCAAACGGCTTGTGTCCTGTATCCGACGTGAACGATTGTGCGCGGTCCCGGTGGTGTCCCAACTGCTTCGGATTGTACACTTCCAGCGCGTCGATGGTCCCCGCGTAGGCTTCGATGTCATCCAGTCCGAGGCTCACATTGAGAAAGCCGGGATGGGGGACGAGGACGGCCGCGTCCTGGCGTGCGAGTTCCCGCATCGCGCCGTCGAAGGTAATGAAATCCGGGATCGGATCGTCAAGGCCGATGCCAAGTACGTGCCGGCGCTGTTGCCAAGTCCCGGTAAATATCTCTCTGGCCGGGAAGACCGTCAGCTCGTCGTCGGAGAAGGCCTCGGCTTGCCGCCGTATCTCCGGCAGCCGCGTGAAATGCGGCGCGTACACCAGCGCGTCGAGTCCCCGTGCTTTCGCACGCTCGACGACTGCCTCGTCGAGTACTTTTACGTGAAGGTCGACGGCGTACCCCTCTTGCACGATGAACGCTATCTCCGTGGTGCCATTAGGGGTTTCCGTTTCGGCAGTCTGCGGGACAGACCGCTGACAGGTGCAGCCAAGGTTTTTACCCCCGCGTCGCCTGCCACTGAGCAAATGCCACGCTGGGAGTGCGACATCGAAGGGGACGACAGACAGTTCGACAGCGTCGAGGAACTCATCATCCATCAGTCGGTCGAGCACGACCGCATCGAGTGCAAGGTGTGTGGCGCTATCGTCCCCGATGGCTACTTCGCCATCAAGCACGCCTTCGACGAACACTCCCGCGCCGAGTACGTCCGCGCCTACGACGCCTCCGCCGCGCAGGTCCGCCGCCGCGAACAGATCAAGGAGTCCGTCGAGGCCGTCGCCAACATGAGCGAGGTCATCGACCGACTGGAAGGCGGCGAAGCGTAGGACTGCGGGTTTTTGAAGACGGAGGCGGGGACGCAATTGTTACGTCACTGAAAACTGACTACTCCGCTCTCTCACGAGCCGCTTCGCTCTCTGTTCCGATGCATCGAGGAGCGCATCGCTGCGCTCTTCACTGTCTGTTCACGGGCGCAAAACGCCCGTTCACGTGGTCCGAGAACTACCGTTCCTCGCTATGTTCTCGCGGCTTCGCCGCTCGAACTGTCTGAAGAGGGCTTTCAGCGCTCTTCACTATCCAGCACCCGAATCTGGTCACCACGCACGGTAACCGGAATCGGGACCGTCGCCTCGTACAGCTCGACAGTGACCTGGTCCTTGCCCTCGTCGATCCGCTGGACCTGCGCCTTCTCGCCCTTGAACGGGCCGGCGATGAGTTCGACGATGTCGCCCTCCGCGATGCCCTCCACGTCCGGTTTCGGCGAGAGGAAGTGCTCGACTTCCGCCATCGAGGACTCGCCCTGTACGACGCCGTTGGCGTGGGGGATCTCGTCGAGGATGCGGTCGAACACCGCGGCATTGTCGGCTTCGACCATCACGTAACTCGTCAGCGAGTCCGGCGCGAGCGCGGCGTGGATCTCGTCTTCTTCGCGGGAGATGATCATGTCGGCGACGGTGCGTTCCTGGCTGGCCGTGGTTTTGACTGCGTAGATGCCCATCGGTTTACACCGGCTTGCTGCCAGGGATGAAGGTCATCACGGCGAAGATGATGAACCCGAGCAGTCCGACCAGCGCGATGCCCGCGCCGGCGATTTTCGCGATCTGGGAGAACTCCTCCCACGACGGCGTACTCGCCAGTTTGAGTACGCGGATGTAGGAGGTGAGATCGTATGGAACGTCCATAGCGGGTCGTACCCACTGGTGGCTTTTCTATATTGTGGTGCGCGGCGACGAGTCCGCGGCCGTGACGGTGTGCCCCGTACACGGTCCCAGCAAGAGCGCTTCGCTAACAGCAATGGCGGGTCGTCGGAACGACAGTTCGGTTCAGTCCGATCAGTCGTCAGTCGGTGCAGCCTCGCCGCGTCCGCGCGTGCCTTCGCTGTCGCCGACACGTCCGGTTTCGAACTGGTCGATGAGGCCCTTGAGGTCGCTTGCCTGACTGGAGAGCGACTGAATCCGTTCTGTGACCTCCGTGATCGAGGCGGTCTGTTCCTCGGCTGACGCGGCGACGTTTTCGGACTCGGCGGAGGTCTCTTCGCTGATCGAGCCGACTTCTTCGGCCATCGAGACGACCTCCTCCATCGAGGCCGCCTGCTCGTCGGTCGCGTCGCTGATCGCCTGGACGCCGTCGTT
The DNA here is from genome assembly GCF_031624315.1 of Haloarcula terrestris. NCBI lineage: Archaea > Methanobacteriati > Methanobacteriota > Halobacteria > Halobacteriales > Haloarculaceae > Haloarcula > Haloarcula terrestris. Next base: position 270,351 of record NZ_JAMQOM010000003.1, read on the forward strand.
CGCTTCGTCGACTCGCTGGACGATGTCGGCCAGTGCGTCCGTCGCGTTCTCGACCGTCTCCTTGCCGGTGTCGACGCTCTCGCCCATGTCCTGCATGTCCTCGACGGTGGCGTCCGTTCGGGACTGGATCTCCGCGATCATCGACTCGATGTCGGTCGTCGCGTCCTGCGTTTCCTCGGCGAGCGTCTTGATCTCACGGGCCACGACGGCGAATCCTTCGCCCGCCTCGCCGGCGCGCGCGGCCTCGATGTTCGCGTTGAGCGCGAGCATGTTCGTCTGCTCCGCGATCTCGTCGATCAGCGTCGTGACCTCGCTGATCCGCTCCATCTCTTCGGCGAGGGACTCGACCTGTTCGATAGCCTCGCTGGACTTCCGCTCCAGCGTCTCGATCTCGGCAGCGGCCTGCTGGGCGTACTCACGGCCAGATTCGCCCGCGTTGACGGCCTGCTGTGACTTCGATGCGACCTCGTCGGTCGACGACGTGATTTCCTCGACAGTGGCCGACAGATCAGTCATCTCGTCGCTCACCTGCTGGATGTTCTCGTTTTGCTCTTCGGCACCGTCAGCGATCTGCTGGACCGACTCGCTCACCTGCTCGCTGGCCGACCGCACCTCCTGTGCGCTCGCCGAAATCGCCTCCGTCGAGGTGTCGACGGTCCCGGCGAACCCTTCGATGCGGGTGACCGTTCGTTCGAGTTCCGCGATCATCTCGTTGAAACTCTCGGCGATGTCGACCATGGCGTCGTAGTCGCTGTCGGTCGCCATCCGCTGGGTGAGGTCCCCGGCCGCCGATCTGTCCATCACGTCGCTGAACTCGGCCGCCTTCGATTCGAGGGCGGACGCCATCGATTCGGCGTCTTCCTTCGCCGCTTCCGCTTCGTCCCTGGCGGCCTCGACATCGGTAATCAGCGTCTGGATGTCCTCGCCCATCTCCTCCAGTGCCGCCCCGAACTCACCGGGGATGCTCTCGTCGAGCGCCGGGTCGTCGAACCGCTTTTCGGCGAGCGCATCGGCCTGGTTTGCGGCGGTCGTCAGGTACGACTGCATGGACGCAAAGGAGTTGTACAGCTGTCCCATTTCGTCAACGCGTGTGGTCTCGGGGAGGGTGCTGTTGATCTCGCCCGCGGCGATGTCCTCCGCGGTTTCGGCCACGCGGGAGAGCGCCTGTGCGGTCCCACGTCCGATTGTCATGCCGACGACGAACAGCGCCCCGACGGCTAGCGCCACGAGGAGCGCGATGTTCTCAGAGACCGCCGACTGGAGCGCGAAGGCCTGGTTCGCCGGGACGTGATACAGCAACGCCCACTCGGTACCGGTGACCGGCGTGTACGCCATCACGTACTCGCCCTCGTCCATGCCCGTTCTGGCCGAGACCTGTGCGTACCCCGTCTCACCGCTGAGGGCCGACTCAACGGCCGTCGCTGTTCCGTCTCCGGTGGCCTCGTACGCTTCGAGGATCGATGCCTTCCGGTTGTCCAGAATGATGGTGCCGTCCGAGCCGACGACCTTCACGTCGCCGGTCGCAAACGGCGACGTGAACCCGTGGGAGCGCGATTCGAGCGAAGCAGTCAGGACCATGTATTTGCCGTCGCCGGCGGGCTGGAGGAACGCGATGACCGGCTCGTTCCCGCGCTTGTAGGGCTTGGAGGAGCCCGTCGGCCCCGAGGAGACGACCGCGCCGCTGTCGTCGGTCCACGGCTGGTCGACGGCGGCGAGCGACGCCCCGTTCAGATCGTCGTCGGTACTGGCGATGACGGTCCCGTCGTCGGCGTCGACGTAATGGAGCGACCGCACGTCACCGGGGAGCCCGATGAGCTTCTGTTCGAGCCACCGCTGATGGTCCGTCGCCGACGTTGACGCGGACCGGTCGCTGACGGAGTCCGCGAGGAACGACGCCGTCGACTGCTTGGTCGCGGCCCAGTCCGAAATGGAACTGGCCTCCGATTCGGCGACGCCGCGGATCTGGTCCTCGGTCTGGCCCTCGACCAGCGATTGCGTTTCGAGGTGGATGGCCGCCCCGCCGAGCGCGAGCACGAGAACCACACCGAGCAACAGGACGCCGAACTTCGCGGCGTATCGCGTTCGGATACTGTCGGGGAGTGACCGCTCCGTCGCCGCAATAATCCGCTTGTGAAGCGAACTCATCGGCCACCTCCTGATTCAAAGTACTGCGGTTGCAGCAGTTCCAGCGACTCGATTGTCCCGTCGGTAACCCGCTCGATCACGTACGAACTCAGCGGCTCCAGATCGTCGGTCAGGTCGACGCTACCGGACGCGCCCTGGTAGTTCACGTCACGGCCCGCTTCAACGAGCGACCGGACGCGGTCGAAATCACCGACGGAGACGGTGTGGCCCGACCCGCCGGAGACCGACTGGATCGTTTCGGCGATTGCCGGACCGCTGCTCTCTCCGGCCTTCTCGGCAGCACTCGCCATCAAGAACAGCGCGTCGTAGGCGTTGACCGCGTACGCTGCGGGCTCGTCGATGTCGGTGAACCGCCGCACCAGGTCGAAGTAGCCGTCCGTTCGCCCCGAGGAGAACGACGCGCTGTAGAACCCTTCGTAGTACGACGGGAGGTCACCGCCGAACATCCCCGAGGAGAACACCCACGGCACATCATGATCGGACTGCCCGTAGGCATCGAGAACGCCCTGCTCCTGGCCGGCAGCACAGGTAAAGCCGACCGCGTCCGGGTCGTTTTCGAAGACAGCACCGATGACATCGTCGAACGACTCCGCCGTCGGGTCGAACCGAACGTCGGCGACGACCTCGCTATCGAGGGTCTCCTTCTGGGCCTCGGCGAGGCCAGCGCCGAACGAGTTGTCAATACTCAACAGCGCGACCGAGTCAGCGCCGACGTGCATCGGGTCGGCAAGCGCCTTCGCCATCACCGCGGCCTGTGCCCCGTCGCTCGGGACCACCCGCCCGAAGTATTTCGCGCCGTTCGCTCGGCCCGCAGTCGATAGCTGTGGGGCCGTGCTCGCAGGACTGACTTCCATGACAGCATCCGATGCTGCTTCCGGTGCGAGTGCTATCGACACGTCGCTGATGAGACCGCCGACGAATCCGACGATTCCCTGCTCGACGAGCGAGCGATACTGTTCGGTCGCCGTTTCGACGCTTGCCTCAGTATCAAGAACGGTAAGCTCGACTTCGGCTCCGTTGATACCGCCGGCGTCGTTGATATCGGCGACCGCTTGTTCGGTCGCCCGTTTCCCGTGGGTTCCGAGGCGTTCGAGTGAGCCACTGAGCGGAAGTAATGCACCGAACTGTACTGTTTCACCCCGACCGGAGAGCGAACCGAGACACCCGGACGAGACGCCCAGCACCCCCGTTCCCGCCATTTTCTTGAGGATACTGCGGCGTGAATCCATCGCCATGCGAACGAGCAGATGATATCAATATAAATCCCCTTCGTTACGATTATTGATACTAATAGTTATTGTTCGTGTACTTTTCCACTGTTGTGTCGGCGCTCTGTCGGAGCTGAGTCGTCGATATAGCGCTGTAGAACCCCTATTAGAAGAGAATAAGCAGAAACTGTAGATGGGGAACCAGCTACCGCTTGTGCGTGTCTATCTGGGTATTGATTTTGAAAATCGGGGCCGTCGAGTCCCGGGCCGCGGTCGACGCGGCCGTCAGTCGACGTAGTCGATGTCTTCGCCGAGTTGCTGGGCGGCCTTCTCCTGTTCGGCCTCGCTCTGGCCGTAGATCTGCGGGCTCTCGACGCCGGTGACGACGATCATTGTCTCCATCTTGCCCTCGAACTCGTTGTTGACCGACGCGCCCCAGATGATACGGGCATCGGGGTCGATGCGGTCGTAGATCTCCTCGACGACGCCCTCGGCTTCCTCGATGCTCATGTCTGGGCCGCCGACGACGTTGACGAGGGCGCTGTTCGCGCCGTCGAACTCTACGTCAAGCAGCGGCGAGCGCAGCGCCGAGCGGATGGAGTCCTGGGCCTTGTTCTCGGAGTCGGATTCGCCGAGGCCGATCATGGCGACGCCGCCGTTCTCCATGATCGTGCGAACGTCGGCGAAGTCCACGTTGACGAGGCCGGGCTTGGTGATCAGTTCGGTCATGCCCTTGACCGAGCGCATCAGCACGCGGTCGCAGATCTTGAACGCGTCCTGCAGCGGCATGCTGGGCGCGTAGTCGAGCAGGCGGTCGTTCGGCACGACGATGACCGTATCCGAAACCGAACGGAGTCGTTCGAGTCCGGCGTCGGCGTTTGCACGGCGACGCTCACCCTCCGCGGTGAACGGAATCGTGACGATAGAGATAGTCAGCGCGCCGGCTTCCTGTGCGGCCTGTGCGACGACCGGGGCCGCGCCGGTCCCGGTGCCGCCGCCAAGCCCTGCGGTGACGAACACCATGTCCGAGCCGTCGATAGACTGCTGGATGTCCTCGATGTCTTCCTGTGCGGCCTCCTCGCCGATTTTCGGGACCGAGCCGGCCCCGCGACCGCCGGTGCGCTTGCGGCCGATGAGAATCTTGGTGTCGGCGGCCACCTCGTCGGCGAGGTGCTGTGCGTCGGTGTTTGCGGCGACGAGCTTGGCCCCGTGGATGCCTTCCTCCATCATCCGGGTGACCGTGTTCCCGCCGGCACCGCCACAGCCGACCACGGTGATTTTCGTTTCAAGGTCTTTGACGACGCTCGACAGCTCCTCGTCGGACATCGTTCCCGACGTGGACATGTCCTGGGTCGGCGACGATGTCGTTTCGTCGTCGCTGCCGCCAGCCGCGTCCTCCCCGTCTTGTTCAGCCTCGTCGATAGCGTCGTCAATTATCGAATCCATAATTTAAAACCCCCTTGCAGACGAATAGTTATTAGTTTTCCCCTCTGTCTGACGAGCGTCTGACGTGTTGAATCTCCGTTTCGGCGGCTGACACGGCGGTGTTCACAGCGTATATCGACGTATACGCTCGCGTTGGAACCGCTCCGGGTCGATTTCCTCTCCGTCGATTTCGACGGGCTGGCCCGATGCGAGTTTCCCGAACTTCGGGCCTTCAGGGATGTCAGCCGTTCGCGCGAGGTCCGGGTCGAACGCCGTTTCGCGGGCGACCAGTTCGTCCGCGCGTCGCTCGACGCTGTCGAAGCGCTGTTCGAGAATATTGACAATCGGGGCGAGGAAGGACGGCAGTTCAGTGTCCTCCGGACAGACAATCGGCCCTGTGAGGACGGTTCCGTTTTGTTCGGTTCCGTACGCGATGGACCGGCGCTCTATCGTCTCACGCAACGTCTCGCTGTCGACGCCGCGTGCGTCCGCGATGAGTTCGTCAGGGAGGTCGAGCATCGTCCACTCACCGTCGCCGGGCGCAAGCTCGCCGAATCTGAGTCCCTTGTCGACCGGTCTGATAGCGTCTTCCAGTGACTTGACGAGGCTCAGGTCGACGCCGCTCGTCTCCTGAACGAACGTCTCGCTGACGACGCGATAGCCGAGCGACTCGATGGTCTCCTGCAGCGCCGGGCGGTCGCCCTCCATGAGGGCGTAGTCGGCCGCGCTGGCCCGGAACGCGCGTTCGAGGACGGCGTCGCGCTCCGCGTCGCTGTCGGCCCACTCGTCCAGGGCGTCTAGCGACCAGTTGGCGGCGATGTGGCCGACTGCCCAGTCCGTCTCGCGGACGACCCGCTCGAATCGCGGGGCGTAGTGGCCGCCGCCGACGCCGAGGAGGTGGCGACGCGTCCCGTTCTCCCGGGGCTTGTCAGCCGGTTCGTCCGCGAGGTCCAGTATCGCCCGGGCGACAGCCTCGGCGGCATCGGGGTCCTCCCACTGTGGCTCAGCACTCCCGACCTCTACGAACATCGACGGGACGCCGACGGTCGTCGGGCCGTGGTGAGTACACTCCATCCCGACCTCGTACTCGGGCGGGGCGTGGCGCTGGAGCGCCGAAACCACGGCCTCGTGTGCGCCGGGGCAGGCGCGGGCGAAGTGTCCGTCCTCGCCGCCGAACTCCGCGACGCCGAAGTTCCCGGTGTGGTGGGCCGTCAGGAGTTCCTCGGTCTCGCCGGCGTGTTTCGAGGCGAACACCAGCAGGTCCAGGTCGTCGAACGCCGCCCCGATGTCTTCGATGTCCAGATGCAGCGCCTCGAACTCGCGGAGTTCCACGCTGTCAGTGCGATACACTGTGCCGCCGCCCTCGGCGTCGGGCCGCGTCTCGTCGACGCTGGTGTCCCAGTCCCGCAGAGCGCGCAACTGCTCGCCGATGTGAACCGACGCCGCGTCAGCCTGTGAGACGACGATCCCGAGCATCAGTCGGCGTTCTCCGGATGGACCGGCTCTCGGCCCACCGCGGACCGGACGGCGTCACCAGCCAGCCCGAGCAGGTGTTTCAGCGCCTCGCGACGCTGGACGAACAGCGCCACGCCGATAACGAGGTACATTCCCGTGTACGCAAGCAGGAGGCCATGACTCGATATCGGCAGGGCGACGAGGTCCCTGATGATGGCGAACTCCAGGATCACCTGCGAAATGAACAGGAGGAACAGTCCGACCGCCTCGCGGATACTGATCTCGAAGTTGACCAGAATGGCGAGCGCGAAGAAGGACTGGGCAGCGGTAATCCAGATCTCCGCGCCCTGTCTGGCGTCGAACGGCAGGACGCCGTACCCGCCGAGCGCGATGGAGTACACCACCGCGATGGTCCCGATGAGCAGCGTCCACTGGTTGAGTTTCGAGGAGATGAGCGCGTTGAACCCCGCCGTCGACCGGGCCTTGTTGACCAGTACGGCGACGACGATGAGTTCCGGCGACTCGCTGGCGAGCGGGGCGACCCACTGGATCATGAAGAACTCGGGGATGCCGTTGGCGACGCCGATCTCTTCCAGTCCGTGGGCGAACGGCTCGACGGCCGTGAAAATCATCGCGCCAGAGTAGCCGAACAGGAGCAGGACGACGATGGGCCGCCACGGCAGCGACCACTCCTGGAAGTACTTCGGGACGCCGACGGTGTGCTCGCTGTGTTCGATGTCGGACTTGAGGACGAGGCCGATGTACGTGACGTACAGACCGACCAGAAACAGCGTATCGAAGATACCGATACCGCCGCCGAAGGGAACGAGAAACGCCCACAGCGTCGCCAGGAAGAGAAACGAGATTTCGGTCGCGATGTCGGTGTCCAGTTGGACGGCGTCTTTCAGGAACCCGTCGCGTTTCTTTACTGCGGGGTCCCGCGTCTTCGCGGCGCGCCAGACAGTGAACACGGCGATGCCGGCCCAGCCGATGCCGATGAGAATGCGGTTCGCGCCGGTCATGTTCGCAATCGCCAGGTTCGCGTCGTGACAGGCGCGGGCCAGCGGCGTCGCGCTGTTCTCGATGGCCTGTGCGGAAAGTTGGCTACAGGCCTCTGTTGTTGCCCCGCCAGCCCCGGCGTTCCAGGCGTACAGCGCGTCGACAGCGTACTCCGGGGCCACGGCGAGAACAGCCAGCACGGCGATGGCAAACGACCGTGGCACGTCTTTCTCGGCCGTCTCGGCTCCCCAGGCCAGGAGGAACGACGCCCCGAGGACGGCGATCCCGCTGACGGCAACGGTCGCCACGTTCCCGACTTCGGTACCAGTGACGAACAAATAGACCCAGCCGAGTGTCAGAGACACTGTTACCGCGACCTGCACCAGCGGATGACGAAGACGACTCACTACCTCAGATGTGGCTGGGTCCGGCTGAAAAGCTTGCGAAAGTGTCGGCTGAGCACCCTGACCACTCGCGGGAGAGCGTGGCGTTCATACCACCGGGGGACGCTGGCGTTGGTATGGACGTTTACGGTCTCATCGGGAACCCGGTCGGGCACTCGCTGTCGCCGCCGATGCACGAGGCGGGCTACGAAGCACTGGATCTTGACGCGCGCTACGTCACGTTCGAACCGGCGGCCGACTCCGGTGCCGACGCTATCGAGGCGGCAGCGACGCTCGGAATCGACGGTCTCAACGTCACCATTCCGTTCAAGCAAGACGTACTCGACGCCGTCGATCCCGCGCCACTTGCCGAGCGGATCGGCGCTGTCAACACCGTCGATTTCACCGGCGAAACGCCGACGGGCTACAACACGGACGCCGTCGGCGCGGTCCGGGCGCTGGCACACCACGACGTGTCGCTGTCCGGAACCGCTGTCGTCGTCGGAGCTGGCGGCGCGGGGCGCGCGGTCGCGTTCGGCCTCGCCGACGAGGGGCTGTCGGTCCACATTGCGAACCGGACCGAATCGAAGGCACACGCGCTGGCCGAAGATGTCCCGGACGCGACTGGTCACGGACTCGATTCGCTTTCGGACCTGCTCGCTGACGCTGACATCCTCGTCAACTGCACGAGTGTGGGCATGGAGGAAGACGAGACGCCGGTGCCCGCGGACGCGCTACACGGCGACCTCGCGGTACTCGATGCGGTGTATACGCCGATCGAGACCCGACTGCTGCGGGACGCGGCGGCCGCGGGCGCGACGACGGTCGACGGCGCGTGGATGCTCCTGTATCAGGGCGTCGAGGCGTTCGAACTCTGGACCGGCGAAGACGCACCTGTAGACCGGATGAACGGGCAGTTACGCGAGAGCCTGTAGCGAAACGGCCACCAGCAAGAGATTTGTGTTGGGGATAAATACGTCCATGTATGGGTCTGCTTCAGAAATTGAAATCCGCTCTCGGGCTTGACGGGACGGGGTCATCCGCGTCAGGGACCAATCGCGACGTGGACGTGACCGTCGAACGAGAGCCCTCTACTGAAGACGAGGACGCCGTCAAAGGGACGAACACCGCGACGACTACCGAGACCTCCGACACTGCGGGTGCTGAGTCGGCCACGGAGAGTGACACGTCCGCTCACACTGACGAGGCGGCGACCGCGGAATCCCCGGCTACGGCCGACGACGAGTTATCGGCTGAGACCGCTGACGCCGCCACAGAGGCCGAGACATCTGACGAAGACGGGGCCGATGATTCGGCTGTCTCCGCTGCCGAAGAATCGGCTGCGGCTGAAGAGGATCCGGCCAACGACGAACAGGCTGGGGCCGACGATGAAACGGCCGAGACCGACGACGAATCGGCCGAGACCGAAGACGAGGGAAGCACTGCGCCCGTCACCGACATCAAGGGAATCGGACCCGCCTACGCCGACCGACTCGTGGATATCGGTATCGAGACGGTGGGCGACCTGGCCGGAGCGGACGCGGCTGCTATCGCTGCCGATACTGACCTCTCGGAGAGTCGCGTCTCGGGCTGGATCGAGCGAGCACAAGACTACTGAGGGGCAGGCATTCCATCTGTTTGTGCCGAACCGCAAGGGAATTAGTCGCCGCACTGTTTTCGTTCGCTAATGCCATCGGTCGCAACCGACCGGACCGCGTTCACCGACCTCGCAGCCGACGCGTCCCCGGAGGCGCGCGTCCCCGTCGAGGTCCGCGTAGATGTCGACGACCCGTTTCTCGCCTACCGGCGGGCGCGCGATGAGACTGGCGGCGTGTATCTGGCGACCACCGGCGGTCAGTCGGGCTGGGGCTACTTCGGGACGGCCCCGGCGGACTTCCGCGAGGTCGATCCGAGAGCGGGTGCGACTCTCGGCGCGCTAACCGAGTTCCTCGACGGCGAGCGATTGGTCCGCGGCGACTGTGACGTGCCGTACCCCTGTGGAGCCGTCGGGTGGCTATCCTACGACGTGGCGCGGGAACTGGAGTCACTGCCCGACAGCGCCGACGCCGACCGCGCGCTCCCGAACCTGCAGGTGGCTCGCTACGACCGCTTCGCCGCATGGGAAGAACCCCGCGATGAATCGGTGACGCTGCGCGTGACAGCCTGCCCGCGGATCGGCGACTTCGAGACGCCGGAACTGGCCTACGAGTTCGGCAAGCAACACGCCCTTGATCTGGCTCGGGCGGCCGAACAGGGCGACCCTGCCGTCGGGGACCCGCCGGTCGAGGCAGACGAAGCAACGTTCGAGAGCGACTGCACGCGCGAGGAGTTCGCCGACCGTGTCCGGACAGTGAAGCAGTACATCCGCGACGGCGACACCTTCCAGGCAAACGTCTCGCAGCGCCTTCGCGCCCCCGCCGCGGTCCACCCGGTCGAGGCCTTTGACGCGCTTCGAACGGTTAATCCCGCACCGTACTCCGCTCTGCTTGAGTTCCCCGGTGTCGACCTCGTCAGCGCTAGCCCGGAGCTCCTCCTGCACCGCGACGGCGACCGAATCGAGACTGAACCCATCGCCGGCACCCGCCCGCGAGGTGGCACACCCGAAGCAGACGACCGACTGGAGGCGGACCTGCTCGCCGACGCAAAGGAGCGGGCCGAACATGCGATGCTCGTCGACCTGGAACGCAACGACCTCGGGAAAGTGAGCTCATTCGGCAGCGTCGAGGTGTCGGACTACCGGCGCGTCGACCGCTACTCCGAGGTGATGCACCTCGTCTCGGTCGTCGAGGGGCGGCTCCGCGACGGCGCGACCCTGCAGGACGCCATCGCCGCGGTGTTCCCCGGCGGGACTATCACCGGCGCGCCCAAACCCCGGACGATGGAGATAATTGACGAAGTGGAGACTACCCGGCGGGGGCCATACACCGGCTCTATCGGCCTGTTCGGCTTCGACGGCCGGGCGACGCTGAACATCGTCATCAGGACCCTGGTCCGGTACGCCGAGGAGTACCACCTCCGCGTCGGCGCTGGCGTCGTCCACGATTCGGACCCGGACAGAGAGTACCAGGAGACGCTGGACAAGGGCCGCGCACTGATTAACGCCGTCGATGAGGCGCTGGGGCGGCGCGTCGATCTGGCGATGGAGGATCAGCAATGAGTGGAGCTGGTGCGACAGCCGGTGACCCCGACGCGCTCGCCCCCACCGTCCTCGTCGTCGACAACTACGATTCGTTCGCGTACAACCTCGTCCAGTACGTCGGCGAGGTGGTCCTGCGGCTCGGCGGGACCGAGGACGACGTAATCGTCCGGCGCAACGACGCCATCGACGTTGAAGACATCCGCGAACTGGACCCCGACGGCATCGTCGTCTCGCCGGGGCCGGGGACGCCCGAGGACGCAGGTGTCTCGATGCCGATCTTCGAGGAGCTGGAATACCCGACGCTGGGCGTCTGTCTCGGTCACCAGGCGCTGTGTGCGGCCAACGGCGCGCCCGTCGGCCACGCCGAGGCGGTCGTCCACGGCAAATCGTCGTCGGTTACCCACGACGGCACCGGCGTGTTCGCGGACCTGCCGGACCCCGTTGAGGTCGGCCGCTATCACTCGCTGGCGGTCGACCGCGAGAACCTCCCCGACGTGCTGACCGAGACGGCGTACACCGTCAGCGAAGACGGCTCCGGCGGAGCCGATGGGACGCCAGATGCGTCCGATTCTGTCACCGCCGACGGCACGGACGAGTCCCAGGTCGTCATGGGCGTTCGCCACAGCAGCCGACCGCACATCGGCGTCCAGTTCCATCCCGAGAGCATTCTGACCGACCACGGCAAGACCATGATCGAGAACTTCTGCCTGCTATGCAATACCACGTAGACGGGGCGCTCGTCCCCGAGGACGAGGCGACGGTATCGGTGCGCGACCGCGGGTTCATGTACGGCGACGCGGCGTTTGAAACGCTCCGAGCCTACGGCGGCGAGCCGTTCCGGTGGGACGCCCACCGCGAGCGCCTCCAGCGGACGGCCGAGACGCTGGGTTTTGATGAGGCCGTGCCCGACGACCTCCGGGAGCGCGTCGCCGAGACGCTCGCGGCCAACGACATCGAAGAGGCGTACGTCCGGCTGTCGGTCACACGGGGCGTCCAGCCCGGGAAGCTCACGCCGGGGAGCGATGTCGACCCGACGGTCGTGGTGATCTGCAAGGAACTCCAGCGGGGCGGGCTCGACGGCGAGCGCGTCTGGGACGGGCCGGCGTCCGTCCAGACGGTCCGGACCCGGCGGATTCCCAGCGAGGCCGTCCCGGCGGACGCGAAGACCCACAACTACCTCAACGGGATTCTCGGCCGGCTCGAACTCCGGAAGGCCGCCGCCGGTAGCAATCCCGCCGACGAGTGTCTCATTCGGGACATGGACGGCAATCTGGCCGAGGGGGCGACGAGCAACCTCTTTTTCGTCACGGACAACGGCCTCCGGACGCCGAGTACGGATCTGGACCTGCTGCCGGGAGTCACCCGCGACGTGGTGATGGACATCGCCCGCGGCGAAGATTTCCCCGTCGAAACCGGCCACTACTCGCTCGATGCGCTGCGTGACGCGGATGAAGCGTTTCTCACCAACTCGACGTGGGAAATCCGCCCCATCGCGACCGTCGACGGCATCTCTGTGGGGTCCGGACCGATGACGAAACTCCTTCAACGGCTGTTCGACGAACGCATCGAGGACCGTCACTACTGATACGGACTGCTGTAGCCGTTTCCGTATTGGCCGCTTGCAGTCGGGCGGCCGTCGGAGAAAACAGGTACAGCAGTCCGTATGAGACTTACGCAACGTCTTCGCGTTCGACACCGTCGATAGCCAGAATCAGGTCGGGACCGTACGCGCCAGCGGGCGTCTGGAACCCGGCGGGCGCGTCACCGTCGAGGACCCGCTCGGTGATTTCGACCGCTGTCGCCGCGGTGAGGTCGTAGGTGTGTGGCCCCCGCAGCCGGGACTCAACCCGGTCGCCGTCGTCGGTTCGGGCCTCGCCCCAGACGAACGTTGGGTCGCTCGCACGCTCCTCGGCGTCAGGTCCGTCCATGGTCTGCTCGATGAGCCACTTGAGCGTGGCTTGCACCGGCGGGAAGCCGAGAGCGGGCGCGAACAGCCCCGCGAACCGCTGCTGTCGGGCCATCGCGGGCGGCATCGACATGTACACGGTGACGTTTGGAATGCCGGTGGTGTGGTACGCCGTCGACACGTCGCCCCACGGGATCGACACGGCGTGCATGTCGTCGTGTCCCCAGCCGAAGTCTATCTCGCGCGATTCGCTCCCGACAGCCACCCGTTCGATGCGGCCGTCGCGGCGCACCGCCCCACCACCGTCGATGTGTTCGACCATCGTCTTCGCAGTCCCCTTCGAGACGCCCATCTCGGCGTGAAACGCCAGCTCCAGCGTGTCGGCCTCGGGCAGCCGGTCAGCGAGGTGGGCGGCCATGCAGTCCGTCGGGACCACGTCGAAACCGGTTCCCGGAAGGAGCATCACCCCGGTCTCTCGTGCTTCGCTGTCCCGCTCGTGGATGGCCTCGAACACGTCGAGTTCCCCGGTGATGTCGAGGTAGTGCGTCCCGGTTCGCAGGCAGGCCGCCACCATCGGTTCCCACGTCCGGCTGAACGGGCCGGCACAGTGGATGACGGCGTCGGCGTCGTCGAGGACCATGTCGAGTACCTTGGGCTCGTCCAGCGCGACGACTTCGGACTCACAGCCCAGTTTGATCGCCTGGTCCGTGAGTTCGTCCCGATTCCGGCCAGCCAGTACGGGGTCCAACCCCCGGTCGATAGCTTCCCGTGTGATGAGATTTCCAGTATAGCCGTACGAACCGTAAATGACGAGGTCGCCCATGGCGTGGCGTTCTCAGCGCACCCCGATAACAGTTGACACGGGTTCGATAGTCAGAGCAGGGACCGGCGGTTTGAAACGACTGACTGCCGTACCGCTATTTATTATGGACGAGGACAGCCGGATTGTCGCGCTGGACGAGGTGCCCGACGACGGAACCTTTCTGTTCACTGTTCGGGACGGCTTCGACACGAAGGAGGCGATCATCGTCGAACTGTCCGACGCCGTCGTCGCGTTCGAGAACTACTGCCCCCACTGGACAGACATCAGACTGGACAAGGGCGACGGAGCGACGGTCCGCAACGGGGAACTGGTGTGTGAGAAACATGGGGCGACGTTCGAATCCGATTCGGGGCTGTGCAACTACGGTCCCTGTGAGGGGGCGGTTCTGGAAGAGGTGTCGATCACCACGGAGGACGGCGTCGTCTACCTCACCGACGACCGATACGAGTTCGAAAACCAGGGGCCGTCGGGCGACCACGACCTCTCCTCGCGCGGTCGCATCGGCTTCTCCGGGAACTAACGGTCGGAATCGGTAGTGTCCGGACTCAGCTTATTCGATACGCCGGCTCCGAGACGGCCTCGCATTTACACTCCGGGCACCGGCTTGGTCGGTTCGTCAGGTCGTCGAAGTCGGTGAAGCCACACTCCTCGCACTCCGGCGGCGCGACGAGGAGCTGTTCGTCAGTCGATTCTAAGGATTTCGAGATGTGCTCTACGTGTGTGAGCGCGTCGCTGGTCTGTATTTCGAACTCGTTGGCGATTGTCCCGGCGGCCATCGCTTCGTCGCGTAGTTGGTCAGCGATGCGCTGGCGCGTCGTCCGACTTGCCTCGCGCATGGGAACAGTTGGCAACCGACCGTTATAGGTCTTATTCCGTTCGCGAGCGTCCGGGTTGACCCGGCCGTGCGTGGGGCTTTATCTAACGCCGGTGAGTTATCTGATACATGGCTGAAACGAACCGCGCCGAGATGAGTGCCGACGACCGGGACGCGTTCCTCGGCGTCGGCGGAACGGGGGTGCTGTCGCTCGCGGTGGACGAGGAGACGGCCCCGTACGCGGCCCCCGTCTCGTATGGCTACGACCCCGAGGAGTCGGTCTTCTACTTCCGGCTGGCCGCCAACCGCGACAGCGAGAAGGGTCATCTCGACGGCCGTCCGGTGACGTTTGTGACATACGACGACGGCGATGAGCCATCGAAGAGCGTCGTCGCCAGCGGCCGCCTCGAAGACGCGTCGCGCGAGGCCATCACGAGCGAGGTCCTCGACGGCTTCGAGCGCGTCGACATCCCGCTCGTCGACGTGTTCGACCGGCCGGTCCGCGAGGTCACCTTCGAGTTCTTCCGGCTGGTGCCGGACGACCTGACCGCCCGCGAGGAAGTTCTGCGCGGCACCTGAACGGTCGATGCCGGACACCGGGTCGCAGTCGGCCGGCGCGAGCGGACCGCAATCGCTCGACTGGTACCCCGACGAGTATCCCGACGGGAGTACCACGCCGTGGCACACACGGCCGGTCGAGGACGTGTTCGAGGCGCTCGACCAGCGAGGCGGTCACGCCGGCGACGCTGTGTTGGGCGTAATGCGCTCGGTGAAGTCGATCAGCGGCGGGTCGTGGGGTTTCAGCACGTCGATGACGAGTCGGCGGACGGTTGCCATGCTTCCAGGTCGACCGTGTTTTCCCTCAATGTGCGGGTGGCAGACACGGCTTCCATCCCCTGACTGCGCCCCCATGGCCCGTCCCATCCATTTTGTTCAGGGACCGTAGCCAAGTAGACCGAGAATGAGAAGAACGATACCGCCCAGAATCGCAAAGAACGCAGTCATAGCGGCGTATGCGCGTTGTTCCTGTTTCGCCGTTTCAGGTTCTGACTCCCACTGGGTTGCGCTTGGATAGTTGCGGATCGACAGTGGCCGAGCCAATGCATATCCCCCGACAAGGATACAGAGAACGCCTGTCACCTCAGTAAGCACCATACGCTTTCCGTGCGATAAAACCGGCACAGCGCGTACTAAGTCTTCTGCCGCGTTCCCACTGGACTCCTCGATACGCAGATCACCAGAGCGGCCTATCCGTCCGTCTGAAGGTCCGAAACCTGGGGTAAAACCGAATTCTCGATTTCGGGCCGACAGCAGAATTTCGCAGACCGAACTGCGTGGGTAAGCGACTCTCCATCGGCTGAAAGGAGTACAACATGCGTCAATAGGTCGCGCTCTACCGGTGACTGCCTCTCGTACCTGCTCCCGTCACGACACTTTATCACACTCGCCGGCGAACACCGGGCCGATACGCGATGTTCGATACTATTCTCGTCCCCATCGACGACAGCCCTGGTTCCCAGCGGGCCTTCGAGGCCGCGGTGACCCTCGCAAAGCAGTACGGCTCGGCCGTCCACGTCCTCGCCGTGGTCGACGAACACGGACCACGCGACGACGAGTGGGACAGAGACGGCGACTCGCCGGCGGCGGCATTCATCGACGCTCACTCCGGCGCAGTTGACGCCGACGGAATCGACGTGACGCCGGCCGTGCGGGAGGGCGTCGTCCACGACGAGATCCTCGACTACGCCGACGAGACCGGCGTCAACCTCGTCGTCATGGGGACCCACGGTCGCACCGGTGTCCGGCGCTACCTGCTCGGCAGCGTCACCGAGAAAGTGGTCCGCCTGTCCGACGTGCCTGTCCTGTCTGTCAAGGCCGACGCCGAGTCGGGTGCGGTGGCCTTCGAGGACATCCTGCTCCCGACCGACGGCAGCAGCGGGGCCGAGGCGGCGATCGAACCCACCGCGGCGCTCGCGAGCGAGACCGACGCGACCGTCCACGTCCTGTCGGCCGTGGACACGCGCTCGCTGGGGATCGACGTGGGGTCGACCGTCATCATCGACGAACTGGAGTCCGTCGCCGAAGACGCCGTCGCCACCGCGTCGGAGCGCCTCCACGAGGAAGGCGTCGGGGCTGTCAAGACGGCCGTCGCCCACGGGATTCCCTATCAGGTCATCCTCAAAGCTATCGACGACAACGACGTGGACCTCGTCGTTATCGGGACCCACGGGCGGACCGGCATCGACCGCTACCTGCTCGGGAGCGTCACGGAGAAACTCGTCCGGACCGCGCCGGTGCCCGTCCTGACTGTCCGGTCGCCCGATGCCGGCGACGAAGCGTAGGCCTCGCTAGCCGAAGTTCTCGACCTTCGCGTCGTCGGTACTGACACCGGCGGCTTCCAGCGCTTCCGTGGCGGCGTCGAGGAAGTCCGCGAAGCCGTAGATGAACACCTGGCCGCCGTCCTCAATGGCCTCGGCCACTGGGTCGACGAGCGATTCGTCGCCGTCGATGACCGAAACGAGCGCCCCGGCGTCCCGAAGTGCGTCCAGTCGCTCCTCGTGGACCGGTGCGTCGTCCTGATACACGACGGCGGCCTCATTGCCATCCTCCAGCGCACGCTCGGCGATACCCACGGCCGGGCCGACGCCGGGACCGCCAGCGAGGACGACGACGCGGCTCTCGCCCTCGTAGTAATCAGAGCCGAACGGGCCGGCGATGCGGACGCCGTCGCCGGCGTCGAGCGCGCCGAGTTGGGGAGCCAGTTCGCCGTCGGGGTCGATACCGACGGTGATCTCGAAGGTTTCCTCGACCGTCGGCGAGGAAATCGTGTAGAACCGCGAGATGTCCTCCTCGTCGACGGTCAGGGTCAGTTTGACGAACTGGCCCGGCTGTGCGTCGAAGGCGTCCGGCGTTTCGAAATCAATCGCCACGGTGTCCGGTCCGACATCCCGGACAACGACAACGTCGAGGACTCGTTCATCCATACTTGGGAGTTGCCGTGACCGGCCAAGGCGGTTACGGTCGCCACGTGTTCTATAATGCTGAAAGGGGAGCCTCCGTGTCCCGATATACGAGAAATAACGGCGGTTGGTAGACGGAATATCTCAATATTAACTCGGATCCGAGTTTCCCGCTTGCGGGCGGTTACGGAAGGCTTTTCCTACCACGCTGGCTACCCGTGCGATATAATGCCAGAGGACCTGAACTGGGCCATCGGCGGCGAAGCCGGCGATGGAATCGACTCCACCGGGAAGATTTTCGCGCAGGCACTCTCCCGGGCTGGTCGACACGTCTTCACCTCAAAGGACTTCGCCTCCCGCATCCGTGGTGGGTACACTGCCTACAAGGTACGGACATCAGTCGACCGCGTCGAGAGTGTCGTCGACCGCCTCGACATCCTGATCGCACTCACAGAGCGCACCATCCACGAGAACGAAGAGGAGCTCCACGAGGACTCCGTCATCATCTACGACGGCGAGCGCTCGACGATGCAGGACGTGGAGGTTCCCGGCGACGCGACGGCGCTCGAAGTACCGCTGAAACGACTCGCGGAGGACGCGGGTGGGGCAATTATGCTCAACGTCGTCGCGCTGGGCGCGGCGTGTGAGGTCACCGGCTTCCCCATCGAGAACCTCGATGAAAGCCTCGAAAAGCGCTTCGGCGACAAGGGTGAAGCCATCGTCGAGAACAACAAGGAAGCCGCCCGGAAGGGACAGCACTACGTCCAAGAAGAGTACGGCGAGTTCGACTACGATATGGAGACCACCGACGAGGACTACGTGCTCCTCAACGGCGACGAGGCCATCGGCATGGGTGCTATCGCCGCCGGCTGTCGCTTCTACTCCGGCTACCCCATCACCCCGGCGACGGACGTGATGGAGTACATGACCGGCCGTGTCGACCAGTTCGGCGGGAAGGTCGTCCAGGCCGAAGACGAACTCTCGGCGATCAACATGGCGCTTGGCGCGGCGCGTGCCGGTGCCCGAGCCATGACCGCCACGTCCGGGCCGGGTATCGACCTGATGACCGAGACGTTCGGGCTGGTCGCCACCAGCGAGACGCCGCTGGTCATCTGTGACGTGATGCGCTCCGGTCCCTCGACCGGGATGCCGACCAAACAGGAACAGGGCGACCTCAACATGACGCTGTACGGCGGCCACGGCGAGATTCCGCGGTTCGTCGTCGCCCCGACCACGGTCTCGGAGTGCTTCTGGAAGACCGTCGAGGCGTTCAACCTCGCCGAGAAGTACCAGACGCCTGTCTTCCTCGTCTCGGACCTCGCGATGGCCGTGACCGAGCAGACGTTCTCGCCCGACACCTTCGACATGGACGAGGTCGAAATCGACCGCGGGAAGGTCGTCGACGAGAACGAAATCGACACGTGGCTCGACGAGAAGGGCCGCTTCCAGGCCCACTTCGCGGCCGCCGACGGGGTCTCGCCCCGGGCCTTCCCCGGGACGACCGACGGCGCGCACATGACGACCGGCCTCGAACACGACGAACTCGGTCGCCGGACCGAGGACACGGAGGTTCGCATCGAGCAGGTCGACAAGCGCCAGCGGAAAGTCGAGACCGCCCGCGAACAGGAGGACTTCGACTACCGGGAGTTCGGCGACCCCGACGCCGACACGCTGGTCATCTCCTGGGGCTCCAACGAGGGAGCCCTGCGCGAGGGGCTGACGCTGCTGGAGGACGAGGGCTACGACGTGCGGTTCCTCTCGGTGCCGTACATCTTCCCGCGGCCGGACCTCACCGAGGAAATCGAGGCCGCCGAGGATGTCATCGTCGTCGAATGTAACGCCACGGGGCAGTTCGCGGACATCATCGAACACGATGTCCTCGAACGCGTCCAGCGCATCAACAAGTACAACGGCGTCCGGTTCAAGGCGGACGAACTGGCGACAGAGATCAAGCAAACGCTTGACACACCTGCGGAGGCAACACAATGAGTTCCGACGTTCGCTTCACAGACTTCAAATCCGACAAGCAACCGACCTGGTGTCCCGGCTGCGGTGACTTCGGGACGATGAACGGCATGATGAAGGCGCTGGCGGAGACGGGCAACGACCCCGACAACACCTTCATCGTCGCCGGTATCGGCTGTTCCGGCAAGATCGGGACGTACATGCACAGCTACGCGCTCCACGGCGTCCACGGCCGCGCCCTGCCGGTGGGCATCGGCGTGAAGATGGCCAACCCGGACCTCGAAGTGATGGTCTCGGGCGGGGACGGCGACGGCTACTCCATCGGTGCCGGCCACTTCATCCACGCCGTGCGCCGGAACGTCGACATGAGCTACGTCGTGATGGACAACCGCATTTACGGGCTGACCAAGGGCCAGGCCTCGCCGACGAGCCGCGAGGACTTCGAGACCTCCACGTCGCCCGACGGGCCGAACCAGCCGCCGGTCAATCCGAAGGCGCTGGCGCTGGCCTCCGGTGCGACGTTCATCGCCCAGTCGTTCTCCTCGAACGCACAGCGACACGCAGAGATCGTCAAGCAGGCCGTCGAACACGACGGCTTTGGCTTCGTGAACGTCTACTCGCCGTGTGTGACGTTCAACGACGTGGACACGTACGACTACTTCCGCGACGCCATCGTCGACCTGGACGAGACCGACCACGACCCGTCGGACCGCGATCAGGCCAAGGACAAGATCCTCGAAAGCGACAAGGAGTACATGGGCGTCCTCTACCAGGACGAGGACTCGGTGCCCTTCGAGGAGCGCGAGGGCGTCGAAGGCTCGATGGCCGAGATCCCAGACGGCGCGCCTGAGGGCGCGATGGATCTCGTCCGCGAGTTCTACTAGACCACGTTTTTATGCCGAGCGGTGCGCGAAGCGCACCGCTCGGCATAAAAACGTGGGCGAAAAAGGCGACTTCGCGGCGTTCGCCGCGAAGTCGTGAAACGGCGGCCGCAGGCCGCCGTATGCTACTTTCGGTTCTGTTACTGCTGAACGAGATATTTCTCAGAATTAAATCCCGGGACCGAGTTGATGCGAGTGCAACACTGCCGAACAGTTTTATTTATGACAGTTGAATGAGCAGTGTGCGGAAATGGGCGGGACACTCGACTACGACGAGGCGGAAGCGCGCCAGGAGGCAGTCATATATCGAACGCCCGCAGCAACGGCGCGGCGGGAACGGGTCAGGAAGATGCTCGGTCTCGAATCGGGTGACGAGGTAGCTTCTATCGGTTGTGGTCCGGGTTTCGAGCCGGCGGAAATCGGCTGGGCAGTCGGGAAAGAGGGACAGGTCTACGGTATCGACCGGAGCGAGGCGATGCTCGCACTCGCCCGGGAGCGCTGTGGTCCGCTGTCGCAAGTGACGCTATCTCGGGGTGATGCGCTGGACCTCCCCATGGCCGACGAATCGGTCGACGCGGCCGTCGCGGTACAGGTGTTCGAGTACCTGGAGGCCGTCGATACAGCGGTGGCGGAGCTGGCCCGTATTCTCCGACCCGGCGGCTCCGCCGTCGTCTGTGACGCCGACTTCGCGTCGCTGGTCTGGCGGAGCCCGAACCCGGAGCGGATGGCCCGAGTTCTCGACGCCTTCGACGACCACTGCCAGCACCCGCGGTTGGGGTCCCGCCTCGCTCCGCAGCTACACGGAGCCGGACTGACAGTTTCCCGGGTTGAACCGAACGCCATCGTCAACACCCAACTGGACGAGGACACCTTCGCGGCCCATCTCATGACGTTCATCGAGGACTACGCGGCAGACCACGGGGCAATCGGCCCCAAGGCGGCCCGTGCCTGGGCTGATGACCTTCGGGAGCAGGACGCCCGCGGGGAGACGTTCTTCAGTTTCACACAGTACTGCTATCTCGTCCGCAAGCCAGCGTAGGGGCCACAGCGCGAGTCAGTACCAGCGAACGCGGACAGCGTCGTGGCCTCCGGTCTCACACACAATAGAATCGGGTTCGAACCCATATGCCGGCATCCCCAACGAGCAGTATGAACGTCTTCTGGCACCAGCGGGACCTCCGGATACCCGACAACCGGGGGCTGACTGCTGCCGCCGCGGACGACGCAGTGCTGCCGGTGTATGTCTTCGATACGGACCTGCTGTCAAACATCGGCAAGCGACAGCGGGCGTTCTTGCTTGACGGTGTCCGGGCACTGAAACAGGCCTACCGCGACCACGGCGGGGACTTGCTCGTCAGGGACGGCTCTACCGTCGACGTTCTCTCGGAGGTCGTGTCGGAGTACGATGCCGACCGGGTGTACTACAACGATCACTACCGGCCTGTCCGTCAGAACCGCCAGCAGCGGGTCGACGGGGCACTCCCGACAAAATCGCTGACCGACCTCGTCCTCGTCGACCCGGCGAGGCTTGATAGCCGCTACGAGAACCACAGCCGTTTCTACGACGATTGGCAGGCCCACCACAAGCTACCGCCGGTCGACGGTCCAGATTCGGACTCGCTCGTGGCCGTCTCGGACCCGACGACTGCGCCGACCATAGATGTGGACATCGACCTGCCGACGGCGGGCTATGCGGGCGCACGAGAGCGGTACGACGGCTTTCTCGCCGACGGCATCGAAACGTACAGCGACACCCGCGACGACATGCAGGCCGCCGTCGAACGGCCCACGAGCGCCGTCTCCCGTATGTCACCGTATCTCGCCGCAGGAATGATCGGCATCCGCGAGATGTGGCGGGACGCAACCGAACGGCATACGGAAGCGACTGGCGACGCCCAGCGCAACATCCAAAAGTACCGCTATGAGCTCTCCTGGCGCGAACAGAGCTACCACCTGCTGTACTACACCCCGACGCTGCTGTCGGAGAACTACAAGTCCTTCCCGAACCGAATAGCGTGGCGAAATGACGAGGGTAACTTCGAAGCCTGGAAGCGCGGCGAGACGGGCTACCCGCTTGTCGACGCCGGCATGCGCCAGCTCGAACGGGAGGGGTACATCCACAACCGGCCACGCCAGAACGTCGCCTCCTTCCTCACGAAGCACCTGCTCGTTGACTGGCGCGATGGGGCGCGACACTTCCGTAAGCGACTGGTCGACCACGACCCCGCGACCAACGCCGCCAGCTGGCAGTGGACGGCCTCGACCGGGACCGACTCCGTGGACGTGCGTATCTTCGATCCCGTCGCACAGATGCACAAGTACGACAGCGGCGCGGACTACGTCACCGAGTACGTCCCGGAACTGCGCGGCGTTCCGGCGACCAAGATCGTCGACTGGCCCACGCTCTCGGACGAGGAACGCGAGGAACTCGCGCCGGACTACTGCCATCCAATCGTCGACCGAAACGCCGCCTACGAGCGAGCCCAACGGGTGTTCGAGACGGCACTCGGGAAGCGGTGAGAGGTGCGGAGGCCGGAGTGGCACTACGACCTGTACCGCGCCAGAAGGTACGCCACCACTGCAACGATTCCGGTAACGCCGGTGAGCCAGACATCCGTGCTCAGATACAGCCCCGGCGTCGGCGGGTGGTACTGCGTCAGGGGCCACAGGACCTCATATGAGCGCCCGGATGCTTTCAGCAGGAGCGCGTCGGCGAACAGGTGGCTGGCCGCACCCAGCGACAGCAGGCCGAACACACGCCGTCGGTCCGCGCGGTTCACGACGACAGTGCCGATGAGGACGGAAACGAACGCCCCGCCAAGCGTGTGGACGCCCAGCCAGCCGAACGGGAGGTCCAGTGCTGCCTCGACGGTTGCAGCGTCTACGAGAAGCTTTATCTTCGCCATGTCGGGGATGAACGCCCCGGCCATCCCGACGGTGACGTACTCGCCGCTGAGCCAGTCGTATCGCAGTGACAGAAGCGTACAGATGGTGAAGGCGATGAAGGCGTGTGACAGCAGGTCCGGCATCAGGCAAGCACCTCCTGTACCCGGTCGAGGAGTGCCTGGGCCGGTCTGCGAGACTCCTCGCGTCGGACCAGTGCGCCCGTCTGCCAGTCAAGTCGCCAGCCACAGACCAGTCGCCAGAGTGTCCACAGGCCGGCGAGCGCGGAGACGAGGTACATCGCAGTGTAGTTCGTCGCCGGCACGCTCACGCTGTTCTCGGCGGTGATGGTTCGGTCCGGCCCAGGCGTACCGTACACCTGCAGCGATTCGCCGTCAGTGACGGTTGTCTCGACATTGCGGACCGTGACCGTGATCGTCCCGCTGTGGCGCTCGCCGGCATCGGTGTAGTCGTATTCGAGAGCGATTTCGACGGGGTCGGTCCCGACCACAGTGCCGGTCACCTGGACGTAGTCGCCGACGTGGCCGTCGTAGTCTTGGGCCAGTTCTTCCTCACCGGGGTAGTCACCAAGCGCCGGGGCCGGCGTGATTGCACCGAACGCGACCATCAGTCCAAAGAGGGCGACGAGGAGGACGCCGACCGCAGCGAGTCGGCCCACCCACGAGTGAAACATTCATATTTCGGTGGGGGCAGCGGGATATAAACTCTGGCGCTTGAGCCGAACCGTCCTCCTCCCGCGACTACTCAGGCTTGCCGGGCAGCACGTCCGGGTCGCCGGAACGGTAGATGTATTCGACGGCAACGCCGGTCAGCGGCGAGTCTGCGGCTGTCGCGTAGGTCTTCGCAAGGTCGAGGTATTGTTCGGTCACATCGACGACGCGCCGATAGGCGGCTTCGTCGTCGGGCGCGAGCAGGTACTCGGCGGTGACAGGCGTCAACTGCCCCTCCGCGCGGTCGTCGTCGTAGTCGTCCACGTCGTCGAGCCACACCTGCGCGCCGATGATGGCGAGGACGATAGCCTTCGCGAACTCCTCGTCGATGTCGAGGCCGGCAAGCCGATAGAGATCGAGCATGCCGTCGTACAGCACCCCGACGCGGGCGTACTGGGTCTTGCTGTAGGGGAGTTCCTTCTCCGTCTCTGTGAGCGTCGCCGGCTCCTCGTCATACTCTGCGAACTTGTACTCGTCACGGATGGCAGTCTTCGCGTCCTCGTCGCCGTTCTCCGCAGCGGTCATCAGTTCCCGGAAGTGGTCGTCTCGGTCCTGGTGGGCCTCGCTGTAGTCGACAGCCCACTGATAAGCGCTCTCGACGACCGGCGGCATATCCGCTAACAGGCCGTCGAGATGAGACTGCAGCGCGGACTGGGCGACTTCGGCGGCGCGGCGGCGGTCGGCCTCGCTTCCGCTCCACGGTTCGCTTCGCTCACCGTGTCCCTTCGAGGGGTTGCCCTCGCCCGCCTCGAACTCCACCTCGAAGTCCTCGAACTCGTCGTCGTTGATGGCGTCGCGCATGTCGCCGTCGATGAGCGCCTCGATGGAGAGGCGGGTCATCTGCTCGGCCCGGACGACCATCTCGCGGGGCGCGAGGTCCTGTGCCGGCCCCTGTTCAAGGGCCGTCTCGTCGACTTTCGGGACCCCATCGGCGATGGTATCGATGACGGGGTCACCGGGGGCCTGCTGGCGGGCCTTGCGGTAGACGTAGCCAAGCGTCAGCTGTGCGGGCAGGATGAGCTTCGTGTCGTAGGAAAAGTCGACGGGACGGCCGAACTCGTCTTCGAGCGCGTCCTCGATGCGGTCGGTCACGTCGTCGACCATCGCCTCGGTGCGGTCGTCGATCTCGGATTTCAGTGAGAGGCTGGCGGCGTCGAAGACGCCAGTATCCGCATAATATCCCAGCACTGCCCGTAGCGCCGTGGGGAGTCGCCGTCTGTCCGCGAGCACGCCCGCGCCTGTCTTGAGAACCATTGTATGTCGCCCCGGGTGTTCCCGTGATGGTAGTGGGGCCGTCTTTACCCTTTCGAGACTGCTGTCGGTGTATTCGGAAAGACTGATTACCGACAGGGAATACCCACAACCATGCGCGAGCGCTTTGACGTGGTGATAGCCGGGGCCGGGCCTGCGGGGGCGCAGTGTGCCCGTGATCTAGCGGAGCGAAACTACGAGGTGCTTGTTCTCGAAACCGAGCCCGAAGACGGGTTCCCGCGTCAGAGCAACAAGTCCACTGCCGGGACGTTCATGTCGGCGATGACGGGCTTCGGGATCCCTGACGACGTGGTGATGAACTACACAGACAACGTCGTACTTGAGTCTCCCAACGACCACTACGTCCGCAACCAGACCGGGGCCGTCCTCGAGTTCGCGGAGTTCAAACAGTGGCTCGTCTCGGAAGGCCGGGAGAAGGGTGCGACCTACCGCTTTGATTCCCGCGTGTCCGCGCCGATCATGGAGAACGGTGAGATCGTCGGCGTCCGCTACGACGGCGACGAAGAGGTGTCCGCCGACATCGTCATCGACGCGACCGGCCCCGCCGCGCCGCTGGCGAAGAAACTCGACGTGTGTGACCTCCAGCGCGACCACCAGGCCATCGGCGTTGAGTACGAGTTCGAGGGCCTCGAGGTCGACCACGACGACTACGCCGACCTCCGGGACGCGATGATGCTCCGGCTCGATCACGATCTCGCCCCGGGTGGCTACTCCTGGATCTTCCACACTGGCGAGGACACGGCGAAAGTCGGTCTCTGTTACATTCAGAACGAATCGCACGACAAGTACGCGAAAGACGGGATGGGCATCGACGACTATCTGGACTACTGGCTCGATTCGGATCCACGGTTCGACGACGCCGAAAAAATCGAGGGCACGCAGGCCCACCGCGGCTCGGCCCACATTCAACCCCCAGACTCGATGAGCACGGACAATTTCATGGCTATCGGCGATACCGTCCCGACCGTCGACCCGCTGTGGGGCGAGGGCATCCACAAGGGAATGAAGTCAGCCCGTGCCGCCGCCGCGACGGCGGATTCGGCGCTCAAACCGGATGAACCCGACACCTCCGCCGAAAACCTCTCTGTCTACGACCAACTCTGGCACAGTGAGGTCGCTCCGAAGCACAACGCCCGCCTGATGATGACGGAACTGCTGTATCTCGCCCCCAACGACCGGTACGATCAGCTGATGAACGACCTCCGGAGTACCGGACAGGACACCCTCAGGCAGATCAACGGCGGCGACCGTCGGGCAATTGCGAAGCTAACCCACCTCTCTGATGTGCCGATTCTCGCCGAATACGCGCGCCGTCGCCTCGATATCTGAGGCCGACACAGCGGGGCGAAGTGCGGCAGGTTTTTTTCCGCCGGCCCGGACTGTCTGGTGATGGGAACCCCCGTTGGTGTAGTCGGTGACGATGCCCTGGCAGACGTACTTCGAGACGCCGGCGTGGCTGTCGAACGGGGTAGCGATGGCTCGGTTCCAACCACTGACCGGCTCGTCGCTGTCGGCGAGGATGCCGTCGCTGCTGTGGCACGGGCCGACGGTGACCCCCTCGTGCTGCCGGTTGCGGCTGGCCGCGGCGTCCGATCAGTACCGCGGGCCGACGCTGCCGACGCCGTCTCAGCGCTTTCGGATGCCCGTGTCGAAACACACCCCGTCCTCCGTGTAACGATGCCTGATGGGGCGGTCGAGCAGGCCTTCTGGGACGTAACGCTCGTCACCGCCGACGCCGCTCGTATCTCCGAGTTCACTATCGCGTCGACGGCCGACCGCATCGGCCAGTTCCGGGCCGACGGCGTCGTCATCGCCACGGCCGCCGGCTCGCCGGGCTACGCCCACCGTGTCGGCGGCCCGATTTTGACGCCGTCGAACCAGGCAGTGGTCGCACCGATTGCGCCGTTTGCGACCGACCCGGACCACTGGGTGCTGCCGATTCCGGGTCTCAGTGCCTCGGTTGAGCGCGACGAGGCGACTGTGGAGTTGCTGGTCGATGACCGGATCTCGCGGACCGTCACCTATCAGGAGCGTATCACGATTTCGCTCGGCTCCCCCGTTCGAACCGCGGTCGTCGACCAAAGCCAGTCTAGATTCGAGTGAGATTGGAAAGACACTAATGGACGGTGGACAGAGCTTTGCATATGCAGCCATCCGTAACGTTCTTCGGGCCACTGGATACCATTCTGGGGAGCCCCACAGTCGGCGGCGCGCTCCTCATCGAATACATCATCTTCGGAGTGGTGGTTGCCAACTTCCTGACCCGGCAGCTCGCCCACAGACGCCACGTCAAACAGTACGAAAACGACGGTGCGGACGCGCTCAGCCGCCATCCGGCACACGTGTTCACGAACATCGCACTGGTCGTCCTGTCGTTTTTCTACATGACGATGCATCATCACGGCGGGATGGTCCTGTCCGTACTCGTGCTGGGCGCAGTCATCACTGACTTCTTCGAGTTCGAGTCCCGAAAAGTCGAAGCGCGCCGTGATATCCCACTGGAACGGCCGAAAGGGGCCATCGTCGCCGCCCTCGTGGTGTTCATGTACGCGGGCTACCAGAGTCTGTTCTGGATCATCAAGGGTCCCTGGGGCGCCATCGTCTGAACCTGTCGCCGCGTTTCCGTCTTTTTCCGTCACTCGCGAACATCGGTAGTTGGCTGTCGGCTGTACGTCTGCGACGAATGTCGCCACACTCGGATGACAAGCACCTCGCAATGGTATAGCTGACAGTATCAACGCCTTCCGTATGCGGTCTGCAGACTATTTCCATACTCATAGTACACTATCATACAGTTTCTGTGCTATTTTGAAAATGAATATCCAATAAATAGCTATTTCTACGACTGATTGGTCTAGTATATGCCGAAATAGTTTAATACCTCTACCGTGTTTGTGTCGTTGTAGACGAAGATGTCACACAGATCCCTCACAACGGCACTGACACTGTATCGCGGGAAAACACTCTCACTCGAAGAAGGAGCAGCGTATAGTGGGGTGTCACCGACAAAGTTCGCAGTGGCGCTTCGTTCACGCGGGATTCAAGTACGCGACGAAGACAGCATCACGGTTTCTGACCACACGGCGAACTGAGACCGGTATCAGCGTCTGTAGAAAGAAGTACGGTGTTGACTGACCGTTACGCCGAGCGTTCGCTGAGGTACGTCTGGAACTCGCTGACCAGTGGGAGCACGACCCAGAAGGTCAGTGCGCCCAGAACCGCGAACCAAAAGAACGCATCGCCCATGAACAGCGCCATCTGATCGAACACGGTCGGTTCCTCGATGGTAAGTTCGCCGGTGAGCTGTGCCCCCTCGAAACTCGGCGTGTTGTACCAGCCCTTGATGGTCATCCAACCCAGTCCGCCGACCATGAGGCACGCGAACCCCTTCATGAACTCGTCAGCCATTATCTGAACGTTAGGTAGCGTCGTCTTTAGACTTTCCCATTTCCTCGGTTCGGAACCGCGTCGAGAAGGCATAGACCACTGTGCCAGCGAGGATACAGGCGATGCCAGCGATCCCGACCGGAACGTCGATTTCCGAGGCGGGCGCTGCCGCCCGCTGTGTCGCCACGTCGACGAGGATGAATCCGGCGACGACGCTGCCGATCGCAAACAACGTCGAGAACACCGTCACGGCCTTGTACACGCGGAGCGGGACCACGACATCCCGCCGCTCGGACCCCTCGTCAGATCCCGCTGACTCGCGCTCTGTCATCGCCCTATATACGGACGGGAGCTACTTTACTGCGGCGAGACGCGTCGCTCTGGGGCGAGCGGAGAACAGGCGAAAAAACGAACCCGTCGGCGTCGCCGGCCGATTACTTCGGCGGTCGCAGCCGGTAGTATCGGCGGTTGAGATCGAACATGTAGCCCTCGCGCATCGTCTTCAGCACCGCGTAGGTGATGGTGGCGCTGACGATGGGAACGAGGAACGTCAGGTCGAACAGCAGGTGCGAGTCCATCGGAACGAGGTTCTTGATGGACAGCGCGGCGATGGTCAGACTGAAGATGACGCCGGACATCCCGACCGCAGCCCAGAACGGCTGCTCGACGGGGCGGCGCGCGGACCCCTTGTTCAGGAAGGGGACGATGGCGACGAAGCCGACGACCACGACGTTTGCCAGCACACCGTAGGTTCGGTCAGCCATGAGCTTCGAGCCGCCGAGGATGCTCAGTTCGGGGTTCAGCGGGCCGAGCTTGAGCAGGCCAAAGGACCAGTAGAGATACCAGTCCGGCAGGATGATCGCCGGCGTCACGCTGGAGTTGGCGGCGTTCGGCATTTCCGGGGGCAGTGTCGCCGAGACGAACAGGATCATGCCCACGAAGAAGGATGTCAGCGCGATGTTGCGCATCATCTCGTGGGGCCAGGCCGGGAACGCGAGCACGTCACGCTCGACGTAGTCCGACTGTTGTCGAAGGTCCTGGTCCTCGCGGCGCGCCCGCTCGAAGTACTCGTAAGTCAGCCGGGAGAGTCCCTGGGTCCGCTCCTTGCGTTCGGACCACGCGGGAGTCTCGTCGTCCGGCGAGACGATACCGGTGCCGGAACCGTCCGTGCGAACGTCGTCTGTGTCGTTGTCGCTCATAGTATTAGTGTGGTTCAGCGATCCCCTGCATCCAGACGATGCCGATGTGGACCGCGATGATTGCAGTCGTGATGAACGGCAGGAAGAACACGTGCAGGATGTACATGCGCTGTAGCGTGGCCTGCGAGAGTGTGAACCCGCCGAACATCAGCTGTGCGACCCACTCACCGATAAGCGGGATGGAGAGGGACATCTCGACGCCGATCTGGCCGGCCCAGAACGAGAGCTGGCTCCACGGCAGCAGGTAGCCAGTGTATCCGAACACCAGGGTTAGCGAGATCAGGACGATCCCGATGAGCCAGTTCAGCTCGCGCGGTTCCTTGTAGGCCCCGGTGAAGTACACGCGGAGCATGTGAAGGAACACGGCAGCGACCATAATCTGGGCGGCCCAGCGGTGGACCGAGCGCAGGAAGTAGCCCAGATTGAGCTGTCCCATGATGAGCAGCACCGAATCGTACGCGACGGTCGGTGACCCGTCAGCGGCCGCGGCGGCTGGTGCATAATAAAAGCCCAGCAACGCGCCGGATATCGCGGCGACGATGTACGCGACCGTCGAGAACGATCCGAGTGCGTACAGCGGGTACCAGTACCAGAACTTGTTGTCGAGGTTGTACTGTTCCGTGTGGCTCTTCGGCATCTGCATGTTGACCTTGTAGTAGAGATCTTCGAGGATCTCCAGGTAGTCAACGACGCGCAGCCGCTTGTCGAGCCAGATGAGCACCGTCAGATACACCGATTCGACCGGCGTCAGCTCGCGCGATTCCATCCAGCCTTTGTGGTCGTGTTCGTCTTTGCGTTCGAGACTCATTGGTTACTCCGTCTGTGGTGGGCGTGGCAGCGCCACGAACGTCGATTGCACGGGACTGAACGGGTCGTACACTGATTGGTGGCACTGACAGTAGATCGAGTTTGCGCCGCCGAAGTTCGCACTCCCTTCCTGGGTCTTGAATCCGGGCACGCAGCAGAAGTGCGTGCACTTGTTCAGCCAGGCGATGAAGCCCTGGTCGGTCGCCTCGGAGACGAACGACTGAACGCTTCCGGGAAGGTTCGCGTACTCGCCCTCGCCGTTGGCCATCTTCTCGACTTCGACCGACCTGATTATCTGGACCGGAGCGCCGTTCTTGCCCTCGCTGTTGGTCCGCCAGACGACGCTTGCAGGCTTTCCGACGCCGGGGTCGCCGATGCCGTTGCCCCACTCCTGGTAGTCGGAGAACATATCGACCGTGAGCGGTGCGCCGGATTCGTACTCGCCCTGCCAGGAGAAGGTCCCAGTGTCGTTGAGGAACGTGTTGTTCCGCTCGGATTGCGGGTAGATAGCTGCAGTGCTCTGAATACCACAGTACTGGAACCACTGCGAGGAGTAGTCGATACCGCTCCCGCCGAAGTCCGGTGCGAGAGCCGCGCCAGCGTTCTCGTCGTACTCCGGCCAGAAGCCGCTGATTTCGCCGCCGTTGATTTCGATGGGGATGATCGGCATCCCGCGCGGGGCCGGTCCGTCAGTGTTTTCGACGGCGACGAACGGGGTCGTCCCGCCACCTTCGCCGGCGGCGTCTGTCGTCGCGTCAACGGCTGCAGCGCCACCGACGCCGACGCCGGAGAGAGCCGCGCTTCCGACGACGCCCTTTACGAAGCGGCGACGGCCTGTTTCGGCCGGGTATTTGTCTTCATCAAGTGGCATGTTATTTCTTGTAGTATGGGTACACTGCGCGTTTGAATGTCTCTGCGAACTTGTCGCCGTCCGCCATCGTCTCTCCGTCCACGTCTTCCTGACGGATGTAGAGGTCTTCCCACTTGCGACGGCGCTTCTTGACGATCATCACGTCCGGGAGGAACTCCTTGCGGTACAGCAGCATGATGAACGACAGGTCGATGAAAATCGCCGTCAACACACCGCCCATGAACATGTTGGCCTCGATGAGGCGAACAGTCAACGTCGTGCCGATACCGGACGCCCAGCCGGCGATCATGCCGTAGGTGAACAGGCCGACGAGACCGACCTGAATCACCGTCAGGAGTACGATGCCGACGGCCGCCGCTGTGCTCTCGCGTGGCGGTTCGTACCGGTGGATATCGCCGTAGGTGGAGCCTTCGGACGCCATCAGTTGTTCCCTCCGCTAGTGTGGGGCGACTCGCCGTACTTCAGCTGGAAGAACGTGTAGATCAGTGGGATGATGACCGCGAGTCCAGCGCCGAATCCGACGTAATGCGGCTGGATCGGGACGCCGGCGTAGTGTGGGTCGACCTCGACCGGACCGCCGCCGCCGATTGTCTGTGTCGGGTATTCCTCGCCGACGACGACAGCGCCCTTCATGTTGAGTCCTTCGTGTGGGACACATAGGTACGGGTAGATGCCGTCCTCCTCGAAGGTGTGCTCGTAGTTGACGCCAGCACTGGAGGTCGTACTGCCGGAATCGAGCGGCCCGTCGCCGTCCGAGACGACGTTGTGGCCGCCGCCGTTGCCCGTCCATTCCCACTGGACGGTTGCGCCGTTGTCGACGTGAATCGCGGGCGGGCCGAACCCGTACGCGCCGCCGTTGGCCTGCACGCCGACCTCGACAGTTGCCGTGTCCTGCCCGGTTGCGTCGACGGTCGACCCGTCGAAGTTCCCGACCGAATCCAGGTAACCGCCGTAGTCCGGGACGGTTTCGCCACCGCCACCGCCGTCCTCCTGTGCGGCGGCTGCGCCGGTGGCACTGAGGGTCGCCGCTGCGCCGGCGGCCCCCCCTGCTGTCCGGACGAACTCCCGTCTGTTCATATACACTCTGGAATCAGGACTGAGTTTGTATAAACCCACCGAATACCACCCGCAGGAACCGTCATTACCCGGCTTCGTCGGTCTCGCTTGCCCCGTCTTCAGACCCCGTATTCTGTGGGCCGAGTTCCGGGACGAACTCCGGCCGTTCGCCGTCCTCAAGTCCGATGGCCCGCAGTCTGTCCCGGTACTCCTCGGCCCGGAACGTGTCAGAGAGCCTCGCGTTTGCGACGGTGAAAAAGAGGACGAGAGAGACGCCGATGAAGGCGACGCCAGCCACCACCAGCAGGGCGATACTGGTCCCCCTGTTGCCGACGACGCCAGCGGTCGCTAGTACTGCCCCCGCAAGCAAGGCGAAGCCGGCGAGAAACTGCGCCCCGGCAATCGCCTGGAGCATCCAGTTACCGAGTTCGCCGCCGCCCTCGGGGACCTCCTTTGGCTCGGGAAGCGGCCTGTCGGGGACCTCATCCGGTACGTCGTAGGAATCCATCGAACTCAGCGCGACCGTGGGCTTTACGTCGCGCATAACCGTCCCCTCCCCTTCGAGGCTCCCGTCTGGGTAGACGACTGCGTACCCTTCATCAGAGTACGCGAGCACCCGCGGCGGGTCCTGATGGCGCTCGATGCGAGCGAATACATCGCGGTTCGCTACCCGCGTCCGCAGGTCCCGCGTGACCCGGTCGAGGAGTTCGTCGCCGGTGATCCAGGAATCCTCGTCGAAGGCCACGTCCCACTCTTCGGCGGTCATTTCGGCCATGTCCGCCGGGCCGAAGTTGTCGAAGTCGTACTTTTCTTCGACCTGTTTCCGGAGGGCCTCCGTATCGAGGTCCTGGTCGTCGCCATCGGCTGGTACATCGTCGCCGCTCTCGGCCTCGGTCTCGCCGGGTTCGGTTTCGGCGGAAACTGCGTCCGCAGGGGTGTTCCCGCGCTCGTCCTCCGTGGGAGACGTAGAGTCCGGGTCGGCCATTGGCCGGCTGTACGGACCGCGACGGCTTACAAGTTCTGACCTTCTGCATCCGGCAGTCTTTAGCGAGCACTGTCCCTAGGTCGGCCTATGGTGTCGGACGGCCTCGTAGCCACTGTCGTGTTACTGTCGGTGACGCTCAGCCTCCCCTGTTTCCTGTACGGCGCGTACTACATCATCGAAACCGAGCCGGTCACCTGGGACGTGCTCGTCCATCACCTGAAGTTCGTCACGACGGGGCTGGTGCTGACCACTGTTCCGATGGTGTTCTGGATGATCCCGCGCCTCCCGGACCAGCTCGGTGGCCTGTCCGCTGTCCACGCGATGCTTGGCCTGCAAGCGTACGCGCTGCTGGCCTTCGGCGGGACGGGTATTGTCCGCATTTTCCGCGCGAAACGGAAACATGACCTCTACAACGAGTACGACGAAGACCTGTTGCTGGACGAGATCGGCGACGAGACGTTCAGTCACTGGCGCTCACGGCTCCGTATCGGCGTGTTCGGATACGTCATCTTCTGGCTGTTGGCGTACCTGGTCGGTATCGCTCGGTACGCGCTCCGGTACGTCGCTTGAGGGCCAGGATCCGGACCGGTCGTCTGCGTTCTCGGGTTCTGCGAATCGTCTGGCGGTTTCATTATCGTTGGCTGTCAAATCCAGCCTGTGGTAACAATGTACGAACAGATCCTCTTCCCCACGGACGGCAGCGACGGCGCGGACGTGGCGCTGGAGCACGCCCGCGACATCGCCGAAACCTACGACGGGACGCTACACATACTGACTGT
Source organism: Haloarcula terrestris (assembly GCF_031624315.1). Classification (NCBI taxonomy): domain Archaea; kingdom Methanobacteriati; phylum Methanobacteriota; class Halobacteria; order Halobacteriales; family Haloarculaceae; genus Haloarcula; species Haloarcula terrestris. Next base: position 304,424 of record NZ_JAMQOM010000003.1, read on the forward strand.
GTTGGACACGACATCCCCACATATCGGGATGACTGCGGCGGGTCCAGCGTCCGGTTCGACCGGAATGATAGCGGAGGAACCGGGCATGGCAGAGTCGGGCATGGTCGGAGAAGACCACAGTGTCCAAGCGCACCTCCGTGAGCGGGCCGAGGCCATCGTCGACGCAGCGGCGGATGCGGTCGATACGGTAGACACCGTTACCGCCGTCGAGAGTGGGGTCCCACATAGCGCCATCCTCGACTACGCCGCCGAGAACGATATCGACCTGGTCGTCATGGGGACCCACGGGCGGACCGGGGTCGGACGGTACCTGCTCGGTAGTGTCACGGAGAAAGTGGTCAGAACGTCAGACGTGCCGGTGCTCACCGTTCGGCTCGGAGACGGAGATACGGAGTGACCGGCCTACCACGCCTCGCCGCTGGCGAGGTCGATATCGCTGTCGCCTTTTTCCGAGGGACAGATGTCCGCGAGCACGCATGCCTCACAGTCCGCGGAGCGTGCCCCACACACCGCTCGTCCGTGGTCGATGAGCAGGTGCGTGAACTGCTGCCACTCGTCGCTGGGCACCACGTCGAGCAGGTCCTGCTCGATGGCCTCCGGGCGCTCTGCCTCGGTGAGTCCCAGTCGCCGTGAGATACGCTGGACGTGCGTGTCGACGACGATGCCCTCGACGATGTCGTGGCCGTGCTGGAGGACGACGTTGGCCGTCTTGCGGCCGACGCCCGGCAGGTCGGTCAGCGCCGACATTGAATCGGGGACCTCGCCATCGTGTTCCTCGGACAGTATCTCGCCGATCCCCTTCAGATAGCCGCCCTTGTTGTTGTGGAACGTGATCCCGTAGATGTCCTCGGCGAGTTGCTCCTCGCTGGCGTCGGCATAGTCCTGGGCGCTCTCGTATTTCTCGAACAGGGCTTCGGTGACTTCGTTGACCCGCTCGTCGGTACACTGCGCCGAGAGTACCACGGCGACCAGCAGCTCCAGGCGGTTGCTGTAGTTCAGCGAGATAGTCGAATCGGGATATTCCTCGTGGAGCCGGTCGACGACCTCCGTTGCCTGTTGCTCGCGTGAATCCAACGGCGTTCCCATACCACAGCGCAGTGCTGGGTCGCCTTTGGCGTGTCGTTCTGTGGCTACTGGCTCACCCCGGATCTGGGGGAACGGCTACGCGACGGTCACCGCGAGGACGTGTCCCTGTTCGGTTTGCTGGCCGGAGAACTGGAACGCGCCGAGTAGCTACAACTCGGCGAGGCCGCGACGAATCGTATCGAGGTCCGGCGCGGTCTCCCCCGAATCGCCGACGGCTGTGGCGACACGAACACGACACTGCTGGTCGACGACGAACGCCGCCCGCTGAACGCTCCCGTCATGCTTTCGAACACCGAACTGGGTAGCCACGCCGTGCGTGTCGGACAGCAGTGGGTATGGCAGCGACAACGCCGCGGCGAGCGACCGGCAGTCATCAATACCAGCCGGGAGAACACCGAAGACAGCGACAGCGTCCGAGACGCTCGCCCAGTCTGTCTCGGCCAACTCGGTGAGGAGACTCCGCGACTCGGCGTCGTCACCGGGAACAAACGCCACGACTGCCGGCGCATGGCTCGTCGCGGCTGACAGCCGGTAGGCTCCGACGCCGTCGTCTGCCGTCCCCTGCAGGTCGAAGTCCGGGGCTGGGTCGCCGGGGGTGAGCATACCGTCCGAACGAGAACCCGGCGCAAAAACCCCGCGGACCGCACGAGTGGAGGTTGCCTGTTCAGGGACAGTGATACGACGGATCAGAGGCAGTTCAGAGGCTGGTGTCCCAATCTCCGACGAGACTGCCACGCCGAACTACGCGATTGTTCACTCGCAAAGAAACTTTATAAGCCGCCCGACCAACCACCGTCGTATGGGAACGGAGAATCCGCCACAGGAGATTACAGCCCTCGTGGGTCGTGAGGTGTACTCGAAAAACGGCGTCTTTGTCGGCGAGGTCGAGGACCTGCGTCTGGAACTGGACCGTAAAGAGGTGACGGGGCTGGCGCTCCACCAACTCAACACGGAACTGTTCGACGCGGACGTAAACGCGGCCCGAGGCGTTATCATCCCGTATCGATGGGTCCAGGCCGTCGGCGATGTAGTCATCGTCAGTGATATCGTCGAACGGCTTCGCCAGCCCGAGGCCGGCGACGAAGAAGAGGAAGTCCCCGCCTAGTTTCCGTTCGAACTCTCGCTACTGGAACTGTCGACGCCCATCGCTTCGAACAGTTTCCGCTTGACTGCTTCTTCAGTGAGTTCAAGCAGTGTATCTCTGTTGTCGTCGCTCGTATCTAGTCCCGTGAAGATGCCAAGCGGTATCTCAACGCTGGCGTCGGTGGAGTGGCCTGCAGTCTCGCCCATGCCGCCGAACGCGTCCGACAGCACCTTCCCGATGTTCATCCGGATGTCCTTCGAGCGAGCGGCGAGGTAGATGGTGTCGTCGGCGATGGCGAACACCGCCGTGGTCGTGATCCCTTCGAGATTAAGGAGATGCTGGGCCGCCTGGGCCAGCGCGTCGCGGTCCCGGATGAAGCCGGCGTTTGAGACGAGGTGGCTCCCCTGAACCTCGCGGTTCCGGATGGCCTCGGCGAGTACGTCTAGCGTCTCCGGACTCATCGACGGCGATTCGACCTGTTCGAGCGTGTCGTGGTCGGCGAACGGATAGAGGTACGCCGCGGCGGTCAAATCGGCCGGCGTCGTATCCCGCTTGAAATCTAGCGTCTCGGCGCGGATGCCGTACAGCAGCGCCGTGGCGACGCTCTGGTCGAGATTGAGGTCCAGTTCCTGGATGTACTTCGTCAGAATCGTCGAGGTGGCCGAGATGTTCGGCCGGATATCGGAGAAGGCGGCGTCGTGTTCCAGTTCGTGTTCGTGCTCGTAGTGGTCGATGACGATGTCGACCGACTCGATGGCCGGCTCGCCGCCCTTGGCGACATCGACCAGCGCGAACGTGTCGTACTCGTCGAGGTCCACGTCCTCGTTCGAGGTCAGTTCGATGCCCAGCAGATTGACGAACGCGCGGTTCTCCTGGTGACCGATCTCGCCCTCGTAGATGATGTCGGCCTCGATATCGCGGCTCGCAGCGATGGCCCGCAGTGCGGCCGCCGAGGCGATGGAGTCGGGGTCCGGCGACCGGTGAATGAGAATCGCCATGCGTTCCTCGGTCCCGTCGATAACGTCCCCCAGTTGTGAGGCCTTGAACTCCAGCTCGCCGGTTTCCAGCGCCCGAAGCGCCGAGTCCGCGATGACCGCGGAGGGGTTGATGACCACGTCCGCGCCGAGTTCGGTGAGTTCGTCGGCCGATACCGGGTCGTCAGCGCGGGCGACGACGAACTGCTCGCCGCCGGATTCGCGGATGTTTCGCACCGCTTCGGCGTTGGCGTCCACGTCCGGGGACATGATGAGCACCACATCGCGGTCGGCGACCGTCTGGGCAACGTCGGCCTCGCAGATGTCCGCCTGCTGTGCGTTGAGGTCCTGATCGCGGAGCGCCTCGACTCGCCCCTCGTCGGCGTCGAGGATGAGTACGTCCTTCCCCTCCTCGACGAGTTCTTCCGCCACGGCGTGGCCAACACTCCCACACCCGAGGATGGCGTAGGTCGACATAGAGGCCATCGTGATGCCGCTGGCTGTACTCATTAGTGTCTGTTCGCTTGGCGTCGAGCCTCTTTAATGCCAGCTATTTCTACCGCTACCTCCCCGTTCGACGGGGTGGGCGGCGTGAGACCGACCGACACAAGGCGTCCGAATGAAAACCTATTTTACCGGGCCGTCCAGAGAATTGAGTACACTGGGCCGGTAGCTCAGTCTGGCAGAGCGACGGCCTCTTAAGCCGTCGGTCGAGGGTTCAAATCCCTTCCGGCCCGCTTCTGCGACGAACAGTTCGTGAGGAGCGAAGCGGCAACGGAGGGTTTGAACGATGGCACGAGCGAACGAAGGTGAGCGGCGTGCAGGTGGTTCAAATCCTTTCCGGCCCGTATTCTTTCGCCGCGAACAAATCCGTGAGCGGCGCGAATTCGATAGGAAGGGATTTGGAACAGGGAGGTCGCGCACAGCGAAGCGAGCACGTCCGACCGTGGTTCAAATCCCTGGTCGAGCACACTCGCGGCGAAAAATCCGTGAGCGACTGCTGTGCTGTGGGATTTGCACCCGACAAGCCGTAGCGGTCGAACTGGGTGATACCGACTGCCTTGGTCCGGTTTGTGTCCCTCCCAGCTATCGACGCCAAAGCGAGCGAGACGGTCATCGGAAAGAGGGCTCTCGACGGACTTCGGCGGTGCTACCCACAGGCTCACCCGCTCACGTCGTAGAGGTCGTCAGTGTCGGTCGCGAGCACGGCGTTGACGACGACACCGACCATCAGTACGATCGCGGCCACGTACGTACTCGTGAGAATGAGTATCAGTCCGCTGAGGACGCCATAGATCGCGTACTGGCCGGCGTTGGCGGCGAAGAACTGAATCGCTGCGTGAAGGACGGTCCACCCGATAGCGGTCGTCATCGCGCCGGGGAGCGCATCGGTTAGGGTACTGGCGACGCGAGACGGAACGAAATACAGGGGCAACAGCGTCACGGTCAGGACGACGAACAGGACGGCGAACCCGGCGACCACGCTCAGGGGGCCGGTCGCAAAGAGAGCCAAACCTACGCTCTGAACGATAATGACGAGAACCGTGGCCGAGAGCGTCCCGAGGACGGTCACAGCGTCGTACACCTGCCGCCCGAGGGGACGCTCCGTCGCGGCCTCGATCCGCTCGACGACTGTCAGAAAGCCGACGGCGACATTGGCACCGCTCCACGCCAGGACGACGACGGAGAGGACAGTCGCCGCTGTCCGTCCTGACGCTGTTGTCAACCCCTCGTACACCAGTTGCTGTGTGTCGGGGGTAAGGAACTGCGCCTCCGAGGCCGAGATGACGCCGCCGAGTTGCCGGCCGAAGACGACGAGAACCAGCAGTAGGACCGGCATCAGCGAGATGAACGCGTAGTACGCCAGCGATGTCGCGATGTACCTGATGTCGCTCTCGTAGGCGATGCGAGCGACCGTCTTCGCGGTGGCTACCTTCTCGGTTCGTCGCAACATACCGTCGAAAGGATCGAATCAGGGAAACATGTTTGTACTTGAATAAGATACGGCAGAAGCTGGCTACGCCCGGTTGCCCGTGACGCCATCCGTGTCCTTGACGGGTCACTCGGCTTGCTGGTCCACCGCGTGCCCCGCTCAGCTATCCAGCCGCTTGCGCATCTCGACATGTGGGATGCCGGCTTCTTCGAACTGATCGCTGACCGTCTCATAGCCCAACTGTCGGTAGAACGCCTCGACCCGAGTCTGTGCGTGGAGTTTGAGCTTCGTCGCGTTCTCGTCACGAGCGGCGTCCTCGACGGCCCGCATCAGTGCCGAGCCGACGCCGGCTTCCCGGTGTGACTTGCGGACCGCGACCCGTTCGACCTTGCCAACTGTGGGCTCTGGAAACCGAAGCCGGGCGGTCCCGACCGGAGACTCCCCGTCGCGGGCCAGGAATTGCACGGCGTCCGGGTCCTTCCCGTCCAGTTCCTCGGCCTCGGCGACGCCCTGTTCCTCGACGAATACCGCCCTTCGGACGGCCGTCGCACCCTCGGAAAGGTCGTTCCAAGTGCCGACCTTGATCTCGTAGTCGCTCATGGCCGTCTCTTGGGGAGGGGTGCCCGTATGTGCTGCTACTGGGAGTCGCCGAAACCGTCAACACAGACCCGAGTGTAGCAGGGATGTATGACGTACGACTACGCTCGCGAGCACGAGCACGAACTGTCGGCGGAGTATCTGTACGCCTCGGATGCGGAGGTTCTGGGCATCTACGAATCCGGCGATACCCTACAGGTCGACGTGGCGGTTATCTGTCCCGAGTGTAGCGAGACCCTGACCCTGCAAACCGCCGTCGGCAAGGTCACTTCCTCCGGAACGGAACTCCCGCTGGACGAGGATTACTACGACTGAGACGGATTGTTGGAGCGGTTTACCGGTCTGTGTTGACCCCGGTGTCGGCACTTTCCGGAAATAATTTCCACCAATCCGTATGAGCCTGCCGACGCCGGGAGGCCGCAATAATTTTTTTCGCGGCGTTAGTACGACCGCCCGTTATGTCCGACTTCGATACGTTCGACTGCGCGAACTGTGGTGCGTCGTTCAAAGCCTTCCCCGACTCGAACGCAGCCGAAAAAGAGGCGTGTAGTCCGGCCTGCGAAACGGCGCTGTAGTCGGTCGCGGTTCTGTTCTTTCTGGATCAGTGCGCAGTTAGCTATCGGGGCTGTAGTTGGGCGCTTCGTCCGTAATCATCACGTCGTGTGGGTGGCTCTCCTGCTGGCCGGCCGCGGAGACCCGAACGAACTCTGCGCGCTGCTTGAACTCGGGGATCGTCTCGGCCCCGACATAGCCCATCCCGGACTGCATCCCGCCGACGAGCTGGTGGAGTTCGGAGGCCAGCGAGCCCTTGTACGGCGTCGCAGCTTCGACGCCTTCGGGGACGAACTCCTCGCCCTCCTCGTCGTCTTTGAGGTAGCGGTCGCCGCCGCCCTCGTTCATTGCGCCGACGCTGCCCATGCCGCGGTACTGCTTGTACTTCTTGCCGTTCATCGTGATGACGCGGCCCGGTGCCTCGTCGGTCCCGGCGAAGTAGGAGCCGAGCATGACGGCGTCCGCACCGGCGGCGATGGCCTTGATGGCGTCGCCGGAGTAGCGGATGCCACCGTCGGCGATGACCGGCACGTCGTGCTGGCTCGCCACGTCGGCGACCTGTGAAACGGCCGTAATCTGTGGCATCCCGGCACCAGTGACGACGCGGGTCGTACAGATGGAACCGGGGCCGATGCCGACCTTGACGCCGTCGGCGAAGTCAACGACAGCTTCGGCGGCCTCGCGGGTGCCGATGTTGCCGACGACCACGTCGGCCTCGACTTCGGCCTTGATTTCGCGGGCGCTCTCGATGACGTTGGCGTTGTGGGCGTGCGCGCAGTCGATGAAAAGAATGTCTGCGCCGGCCTCGTCTGCGACCTGTGCACGATCCATTTCGAAGGGGCCGACAGCGGCACCGCAGCGAAGCGAGCCGTCGTCGGCGCGGGCGGCCTGATCGTACTCGCGGCGCTGGAGGATTCCCTGCATCGTGACCAGCCCGACGAGGCGGTTCTCGTCGTCGACGATGGGAACGCGCTCGATCTTGTGGTCATACATCAGCTCCAGCGCTTCCCGCGGGGTCACGTCCTCGGGAGCGGTGACGACCTCGTCGGTCATCGCGTCCGTGACGGCGTCGTCCTCGCCGACCTCCAGGTACGGCCGGATGTCCGTCCCGGAGATGATGCCCAGCACTTCGTCGGTGTCGTCGTCGACGACCGGCGCGCCGGAGACCCCCTCGTGTTCCATCATCTCGTCGACCTCGCGGACGGTCTGGTTCGGGCTGGCCGTCACCACGTCGCGGATGATGAGTTCGTCGGCGCGTTTGACCCGCTCGATTTCGGTCGCCATCTGGTCGGCGTTCATGTTGCGGTGGAGGACGCCGAGACCGCCCTGTCGCGCCATCGCGATCGCCATGTCGCTCTCGGTGACGGTGTCCATGGCCGCGGACAGCACCGGCACGGTCAGCTCGACGGACTTCGACACCCGTGTCGCCGTGTCCGCTTCGTCCGGCTCGACGCGGGACTCCTTGGGTCTGAGGAGCACGTCGTCGAACGTCAGCGCCTCCGGTACTCGGAGCTTCTCTGAGAAAGGCTCGGAATCGTTCGCCATGTAAATCGTCCACGACGGCCCGGCAAAAACGTTGCGAGACTCGGCGCTACATGGGGCTCGGTGCCACACTCACACAGGGAGCGACCGTCCGAAAACCATCCCATACCACCTCATTTGTCATGCATTCTCCTCAAAGGTGCGACATCCGTCCACAAACGACGGCCGATTCCGGAGAAACGGTGGCGTGTGTGCCCAGTTCTCACGCAACGGTTATGTGGGAATGAAGGATAATTATAAACATGCGACTCACCGAACTCGCGCGGAACGGTACTGCCCGTCAGACGACGCCGATAGCGTCGGGCAACACAACGTTCACGCGGTTCGGTAAACAGTTCTGGCAGTTCTGTCGTGCCCGTCAGGACCGAGCGAGAACCCCCCGACGGGAGTTGGGTTACGCTCGACCGTAACACGACATGAGTATCTCCAGACACCCGATTGCGCTCGACATCGAGCAGCAGGTCGGCCGCGGCGGCCGGCTCCTGGCGACCGTCATGGGCCTCCCGTTAGTCGACGGCATCTTCCCGGTGCTGGTCCTCGCGGGGGCGCTGTCGACCTGGACCGGTGTCCTCGAAGTCGGCTTGCTGGTGTTCGGCGGGTCTGCCACGGTCGCCGTCGTGCTGGCCGAACTCGAAGGCGGTCCCCGGCAGCAGGCGCGCTCGGTGCTCATCATCGGAGCCGTACTGATGCCGATTGCCCTTATCGAAGCGGCGCTCGCCCCGACCATCGCGGGTGTCGTCGAACTCGCGACCCTCGAACGGTTCGCCGGCCTCGTCATCCTCGCTATCGCCGCCCAGACGGCGAGCGCGCGTATCGGCGAGTATCTGCCGAGGCCGGCCGTCATCGTCGGACTCGGCCTGCTGGCGAGCCTCGACCCCGCCGGCGCGACGCTGGTCACTGCCATTGAGCCCGGCGTGTTGCTCCGGGCGGCCGCCACCACCGGCGTCGGTATCGGCTTCGCGCTCGCCGTCGCGCTGGCGAGCCCATGGCTCCGCAACGCCGTCGACATCGACCGCTTCCGCTTCGGCAGCGCCGTCGCCCTCGGCGTGCTCGCCCTCTCCGTCCTCGGTGTGATGCCGACCGACGCTCCCGTGGCGCTGGCTGTGCTCGCCGTCACGGCGCTGCTCTCCTTCGATCCGGAGAACGCCCGCACGCGCCACACGGAGTACCGCCCCGATGCCGTGGACCTCACCGCCGCCTTCTCCGACGGCGGCGCGTCCCAGGGCGTCGCCGCCGACGAGCAGACCGACGACGGGGCCGCTGTCGAGTACGAACCCGACCAGGAGCGCGCCCCGTGGCTCTGATGAGGAACTTTTAGGCCCGTTAGGCCCGGCCCTCTGGTATGAGCAATAATCGCGTTGTGCAGGGGCGGATGCAGACCCCGGAGAGCCTGGCCGAACTGATCGAAGGCGAGAGCGTCATGGACGCCGAACCGATCGAAGACGCCGACGATGACTGCCCGGAATGCGGCGAGAACGTCATCTCCGTGGGATACATGCCCTCTGCCATGGAGTTTGTCACCGGCTACAAGTGCCAGGAATGCGACTGGTCGGACACCGACCGGGACTGACCGCCGTCTGCCAATCGAAATCCCTTTAATGCGAGTCGGCTTACGCCGGAGTGCGGGGTCGTGGCCTAGTCCGGGAAGGCGGCTGACTCCAGAGGCCACGCGCCTGGGACGACACTCCAAGGGCTGATATACTGAGCGGCCGGCTGATCACCGGTTCGCAACGATGACCCTCTGGAGTTCCGAGGCGCAGGACGGAGATATCAGCCGATCGGGGGTTCAAATCCCTCCGACCCCATTTCTCGCGTTTCACGCTCGAAACAGCCTTGCGAGCGGTTCTACCGGCATTCTGATTTCCCATCAACCCAGAATTCGAAGATTCCAGAATTGATTTGAACCCCGAAGCGATGCATCGCCCTCGCTGTCTGGTGGTTATTTAGACTTCACAGAGTAGCAGCATAGAGCTATCGGTCAGACAATCGTTTCCGGCCAATTGTTTCGAGAAATTCGTTTCCAGAAAGTGCGCGCCAGCGAGAACGTGCCCAGACCATACACGGATTTGGGTTTGATTGGGCCTGTTGAAATTTTCAGGAAGTCTGACGTTTTAGTAGTCGTGGTAAATATAGCGCGCTTATACAACATACGAACTATCTATTACCAGGTTGTAAGTCAGACAAGTGTAATGGTTTATTACACATTACAACCATAAGCGAAACAACAGATGTCAGATGAGCTGAAGTTGGAGTTGATATTTAATCCTGAGTCCGAAGGGACTGCATCAGCAGCAGAAAGTTTAGCATCTTCACTAAATGCTGAAAATCAAGCAATTCGTTCTCACACTGAGCATGCAGATGTGTCTGTTCTGTATTCATCAGGCTATGATTTGTCCGCGCCTATGCCTACCGAAATAGTCGATGTTTCCATACAGGTAGGTTCTGGCATTACTCTTGGAGTTCTTGCTAATATATTGTATGACTATATTTCTGAAAATAATGATATAGAATATATTATAGCCGAAGGCGTGGAAATTAATGTAGAAGGAATTGACGAAAAAGACCTCAAATCCAATATCGATGAAGCGTGGTCTGAAGAAAAATAGCCGTTGAATTCACGCTCTGTACTAAGTATAAAATTTTTATCAGTTAGTAGATATTTCAACAAAGTCGTTTGATTCAAATCTAACAGTGGTGTCTAAACCATCTTATCCCAGATATGGGAGGAGAAGTATAGTCTGTCGGGTATAGATTGTTTCTATTTCTATGATTAGTACAGTAACAAAGGAATCAGGTAGAGGATGGTTTCTGGGCAGCGAGAAGGCGACCTAACTACAACCTCTCAAAATCAGATGAAAATTATAAAATAATGCATATGTTTAAGACCCCTGACGAGAGTTGTATAAGAGGGAAGAGAAACGCTCTTCTATCTTGTTTCTGCTGTCGAAAATAACAGATAGACCCACTGGAACAGTCTAACGCAAGGTTCTAACTTGCACGTGCTTATGCAGATGCTGTTCAATTGACGTAGTTCCTTCAAACAAGGAATAGCGCACTACACATCCCCTCTGACAATCATGTCTGTAGAAAACTACAACCCTAAGAGTTGCAAAGCTGTTGAATCAATCAGTACACAGTTCTCCGAAGACCCTCAGCGGGAACCTCATGAGAAAGAGACTGGCTTTCACGTCGAGGGAGATGGTGCATACTTCTCTGTGACCTCGTTCAAAAAAGTGGTTTACTCAAAGCTGCTACAACGACCCGAGTTCAGCGTGAAGTGCCTGCATGTTCTTGATGGCGACGGTCGGCAAGGAACCGTTGACTGTCTCAGTGAGGCTGCTGAGGAGAACCTGACCATCATCGGGGTGACCGGACAGCTGCCTGTAGGGGCTTTGAACATTGGGACTCCCCGAAACAGCAACAGCCATGCCGACCTTGTGAAGTAGACCCCGACAGGAGAGAGTAGGTCAGAGTAACAACTGGGTCTCTCTTCTCTATTCCACTACCACACACCACCGACCCCTATGTTATGGTGCGAGAAATGCAAGAGGGAAGCGAGATAGTACAATAGGCCAGACCAACCAGTATATAAAAGAATTATCTGGTGTATCCGACTCCCAGTTCTCCGACACTATAGTTCCGACTCAGCGGGAAGGCGCGCTTCTCGCTTGGACCAACCCCGACTTCTAATCATAATGAGCAAATCCGGCAGTAACAACGCTTCGAATAGTACGCTAACTAAAACTATCCCTGACGAGTGGGAGCATATCCCGTGTATTCAGTACGGGTTTCCAGACGACAAAGGGCCGACGCGCGCCCCGAAACTTCGAACCATCTTCGAGTCTATTCCCAATGACGCTGAGACGGCCAGCCCAGTGTACCTCTTGAGTCGCGAGCAGTACGAACGGCAAAGTGACTTCGAGAGCGGCTACGAAGTCAAGGGTTACACCTCGATAGCAACGGAACTCCAAGACGAGTGTGAAGCCGACGACCGCGTCTTCTACCCCGTCCATATCGAGAGCGACGTGTATCACGAGGAAGGGCCAGCTACCCTCATTGAATGGTTCTGCGAGTTCGTTGAAGACTATCTTGGCGTGCCGTTCCATACATGTACGCTGTACTTTTCGGGAAATCGCTCGATTCACGTCCATGTACCCCGATTCGTTTCTGGTGAAGACCAACGGGAACGGCTCAAGGAACTGGCTGAAATGTTCTGTACCGATAATGGCGCGGAGTTAGACTGTGGTCTGTACTACGCCAAGCGACTGTTCCGGCTTCCCAGCGTCGAACACGCGAATACCGGCCTACGGAAAGTCGAAATAAAACCCGATTGGGGTCGTGACCGTATCTTCCGGGAAACCAACGAAGCCACACCGGTCATTCCCGAGTCGTATGAGGCGGTGCTTCGCAATGTGTTCACTACGCATCGGTCGCTGACAGTTGATTCACAAACAACACTTGACCCACCCTACGACTTGTTCCGGGTTCTCAACAGCGAGAAGACCGTGCTGGAGTTCAAATCGGACGAACGAGACATTGGAACCCCACTTATTGAACAAGAGCAATACCCCAATAACCCGGCAGATACAATCAAATGGCTCCAGTATAACGCCAAAGAGTTCTCGCCGTATGCACTCGCCAAGGGGGACTCTCGGAGTGTTGCGGTCTTGGAAGTGAAGGGGTCACCATTCAGCCGAAAGGAGGTTACCGGCGGTAGCTATGGTAGACCAGTTTATGTCTTGATTCCAGCGTTCTTCTATGGGGCGCGAGGCTGTGCCGGTGAGGAATTCATCAAGGACCACGAACATGCACCTCTCCAACTCTCGAAAACCGATTACACAAAATGGACCTACCAGCCAGGTGACCACGTCGTCATCATCGGCGGGAAAAGTGGTAGCTCAATCATCTTCCAGGCCAGCTCTCAGCAGGCCTCAGACTTGGGCCTAATTTTGACTGGAGAAGATGGGTGCCGTCAAGATGCGCTTCATTACTTGGAGAATGAAGGGTATAATACCGGCAAATCTGGTTCCAGCGTGAAGGCCCCGACCTTGAAGAGGAAGAGAAAATTCAGACGGTCCGAAACCTCACAATGGAAGCAGAATACTGAATCTGCGAAACTCCAGCACCAAGCAGAACATGACGGTATTGAAACTCTCAGTCATATTGAACTCTCTAACGTTGCAAATCGACTGCTCACAATCGGTGGCTGGTCACTCGCGTGGGGGTGGTGTGAAACTCAATTCGGCGACCAGTTTGACCTGGAGGTAACGTGGAAACATTTGAAAGGAATCGTAGAATACTACGACATTCCTGCGGTAGTGCCACCTAAGCCACGGTAACCCGCCGGCCGCTTCTCGCTGTATTCAGACGCCGAAAAAAGTCGGCTCTAAACGAACTGAGAGTCAACGATGAGAGTTATCTGGCCCATATCCCTCGGAAGAATAGAACCCGTTCTGACACCCCACAGATGAGAGTATTACGAGAAACTGTGTTCAGCGTAAAGGGTGATTTGGGGACACCACTGTTCTATGTTCTTGGTGTCTCTGTACTGTGTTTCTTAACAGTAGTGTTGTTATAGCACCCCAACACACACCCACCTATGTTATGGTGCGAGAATCGATAGACTGCGCCGTTCTCGTTGCAATAAAACAGAGATTAGTATATAAAAGAAAATTACACTTTTTAAACCGCTCAACGGATTGATTCCCTACTCTGGCTTCTTAAGAATTGAAGACCATCATGTCGTCAGAATCTTCCTTTCCTTCTGACTCTACCGTGTCTTGAAGCTCCAAAACATAGTCTCTCAATGCGGTCATTTGTTCCTGACTCATATACGTGGGAGTACCATCATTATGGTCAAATCCAGCCTGCTCCCCGAACCAGCGAATTAACTGTTCGTTGGTCATGTCCTCCGAACTTCTTATTGAGCAGTCGCTGCACTCGTCAAACGCGTCGGAAGGTTCGCTAAATCTTCGTGATTCTCGGTCCGCGAACTGAAGACCACATTCCGTTTCATCTGTTTTGTCCATATTGACATGGTGGTAACGGAATGGGCTGTCATCGGGGATAACCACGTACGGTTGGTCCTCTGTCTTAGCACCTGTGAGAGAGGTCTGCTTCTGCGAATCATCCGACGAATCTGGGGCTGATTCGGGTTCGTCTGCCTCATCTATCCATATTTCAACCTCCCGATTATGCTGGTCAAGCCCCAGATGGTCCCGCCCTTTTTTTGGTAGTTCTTGTAGATACGCTGTCGGCGGACCCGACCGTTCCGGGTAGTGAACAGGGGATTCCGGTCAAAGTCGTCTCTCACATCGTGCCGCTTGCCCTCAATGTAGTCTACGAGAACATCCCGCAGGTTCTCGCTGATTCCAACGTTCCGTTCACTGGCGTCTTTGTTTTTCAGTGGCGTCCCGGTTGATTTTCTGTTTCGAAATTTCAGTATGGGGGTTCCGTCGTGGTCAGGCTTGAAGTCCCGTAGGTCCAGGGCAATCGCCCCCGAAGCTCTGCAACCAGTGTGCCAGAGGGTTTTGAAGACGGCGTGCTGGCGGCTGGCGTACTCGTAGGTGTTGAGGTAGCGGAGCACCTGTTCGGCGTGGTCCAATTCTATTGTGGTTTCGCTGACGCTCTGGGAGTTTGTGACCTTAGGTATGTCCATGAGGTCGGCGGTTCCCTGTTCAATCAGTTGGTTCCGTTCGCACCACCGGATGAAGACGCGGACGTGTTTGACATTGTTATGGACGGTGATTAGTTTCAGGTCTTCTTGTTTCCGGGCTTCTTTCCAGCTCTCCAGCGCGTAGCTATTGATTTCGCCTGTGGTGTCGATTCCGTGTTTTTCACAGAATTCTACGAAGTGTTTGGTGGGGTACTCGTATGACCGATTGGTGGATTGTTTGTATTCTCCTTTTCTGGCATTGAGGAATTGTCTGCGGGCTTGTCGGGGAGTTGTCTTTTCTTCGGGGTTGTCGACGTTTGGGTCCATCATTGGGGGTTCAAATCCTTGACTATTGTTGACCACCCGACAGTTTGTGGCGCGGTTCTCTGCAACTCTCCGAGGCCAGAAATCAGGAGACAACGCGGTCGTGTGCTACGTAGTAGCACGGGGGTTCAAATCCCTCCGACCCCATTTCTTGCTGACGATGGGCAGACAACACTATGAGAGCCCCATGAGTTTACTTCATGGCGGGTATCTGCCCACGCATGAGCCAGCTTTTGTACGATTTACTTTCCGGAAACGCAGACCACGCGGCGGCGTTCCGGGACCGGTTCGACAGCGTCCAGCACTCGCAAACGCCGGACGCTGTCACGGTCTGTTGCTCCGATTCGCGCGTCCTTCAGGACCATATGTGGGGCAACGACGAGCCGGGCCATCTCTTTACATGTAGCAACATCGGGAACCGAGTCATCCAACGGACCGCATCCGGCGAGGCGGTGTCCGGTGACGTGTTGTATCCAATCGAACACACGATGACTGAAACCGCTGTTGTCGTCGGACACACCGGCTGTGGCGCGGTGACGGCGACCTACGACGACCTGACGGATGGACTCGACGAACCGGCGGGGATCGAGCACTGTCTTAGCGTTCTCAAGCCACACCTTGCGCCCGGTGTGGAGCTGCTCCCCGATGATATCGAACGAGCGGCTGCTATCAACCGACTCGTCGAGTACAACGTCGACAGGCAAGTGGAATTCCTCAGCAACAGCGACGACGTTCCCGACGAGGTCGACGTGTTCGGCGTCGTCTACGATTTTCAGGACGCGTACGATGGCCGACGGGGTGAAATCCACGTCATCAACGTCGACGGCGAAACCGATGTCGACACGCTCCGGACGGCACATCCGGAGATCGAATCGCGGATCAACCGGCTCTGGGCGTACTAGTACTACCGGAATTCCCGCTGTTCGACCTTGTTCAAATGAGTGGAATTCACCATACAAGATACTGAAACACCCCACCGAACACCACCAGTCAGGATTTAGTGGTAAGATTCTTTGAACGTGGTAACGTAGCACCAGCTATGTCAACAGAGACAGATGGGCAGGGCCGGCTGTACATCCCGAAGGAGGTGCGCGAGAAGTACGGTCAAAAGTATCACATCGTTATGTACGAGGACAGGATCGAGCTGATTCCGGTCGCGGACGACCCACTCGCCGCTGTCCGCGATGCGGCGGGCGAACTTCACGATGCATCCGTCGAAGAAATTCGAGAGGATATCGAGGCGGCGGCGAAAGACGAAGCTGAGGGAGCTGGCGGCAACAGATGACGGTGTACGTCGAAACGGATTTCCTTCTCGCACTCGCCAAAGATACTGATTGGTTGCAGGGCCCCGCAGAGGACGCCCTCGCGGAATACGATGTTGAAACGTCACCGTTCTCGTATCTCGAACTCCTCCTCGCTCGGGAACGTTACGAGTTCGACTACGTTCCGCTGGTGGCAAACCTGCTCGAACTCGTCCCCGTGCGGAACGAGGAAGAGAAACAGGTCGTGCTGAAAGCCGTCAACTACTACGACGAGGGAATGACACCGTTCGACGCGTTCCACGCGGCGACTGCTGAGACGCGGGAAATGGACGTACTTTCTTCGGAGAAAGACTACGAAGAGATCGAGGTCGAACGAGTCCCACTCGAACCATCTGACGAGGAATAACTCTGGGCTAAGGATAGAGCGGTTGAAAGAAGCGTGGAACCCGCAGCAGTTGTCGTGACAGCGTGTGCGATAGACTTGATCGAATCTTCCAGTCGCTCATCGATCCCAAAACTCGGACGGTAGCGTCTAAGCTCGGCGTCATGGCCGGCGAAAAAGTGTCTAAAAGCCCTAAAACAGCCTTTCTATCGCCTATCGGCTCTCTCGTTGTTCCACTTTGTTCAGTTCGATCAGCAACCGGAAGATCGCTTTCACGAGATTCGCATCGACATCGAACTGTTCGGCGTTGTCGCCGGCGCGATCCATGACGGCCTGCTCCTGCTGTTCGTCGGTCGTCGGCAGCCCTTTCTCGTCTTTGACCTGTGCGATGGTGTCGGCGACGTAGGTCCGCTGTGCGATCTTCTCGACGATCTCGCGGTCGATCGTCCGGATCTCGTCGCGCAGTTCGTCCAGCGACATGTCCTCTGGGTTCGGATTCGTGCTCATACTGTGTGTGTTCCCTCGGTTTGTGTCGTCGTCAACCAGGTTTCGCCGGGTCGCTCGTCCCAGGCGTCCTGTACGGCTTCGAGTGCCGCCCGGTCGCCAACGGCGGTAAAGGACGGCCCCGTCCCGGACAGCGAGACGCCCTCGACGTGCCCGAGGGCGTCGAGCACTGGGTCAGTCTCGAAGTCCAGCGCAGCCGAGAACGCGAGGCCGTTGACCGTCATGGCCCGCTGGTAGTCGCCGTCGAGTGCGAGGTCCTCGACGAGGCGAGCCATCGGTGCGATCTGGCGGCATCGCTCGACATCCGCGTCGGCGCTGAAGGACTGTTCCGGCGGCGTCCAGACGAGCACGTCCCAGTCGATTTCTTCGCGGGCCAGGAGCGCGTCGTCCTCGTTGTCGGTGACGGTAACGCCGCCCAGCATTGACGCCGACGCGTCGTCGAAGGCTCCGGTGACGGTGACACCCACGTCGCGGGCGGCCATGACACCGAGGCGGGCCATGTCCTCGCGGCTCATCCGTTCGGTCGCATCGAGCGCATCGAGGGTCGCCATGACGGTCGCGTTCGCGGCCGCACTGGAGCTCTTGAGTCCCGAGGCCATCGGGACCTCGCTCTCGGTGCGCACGGTTCCGCCGGAGACCGCCGGCACGCCCACGTTCTGTGGGCCGCCGTGGGCGTCGATGACGTACTCGACACAACGTTCGATGAGCCGCGTGTCGGCGTCCGGCGCGCCGGCGACCTCGCCGGTGACACCGTCGGTCTCGGTCGAGAGCGCGACGGTGGCTGTCGTGTACTCGTCGATAGCAAACGCCGCACCGCGACCGGTCGCCAGTGCGTTGAGGACCGTCCCTGCTGCGGGCGCTGCTGCCTTCCCTTCCATCGTCGTGTACTCCCGCACGGACCTATTTACTAACTGCGATACCCTGTGTGGGGTCGGTCTACGGCTGCAGTCGTGGGGATTGCGTCGAAATCAGATTGTATACGAGTAGCGTCGGACGGCACTGGCGCGGTTCAGGCGGGGAACAGGAGATACGGGACGATGAACAGCAGCAGGAACATGAACAGGAGGATGAGGCCGTACCCGGCGAGCGTTCCGGCGGCCGTCAGCCAGGCCGGATGGTCGAACTGGTCGATGACGTGTGCCATACAACAGCTACTGGCCGGTGATAGTAAAACGGTTGTGGCGCACACAATCGATACGAATCAAAAAAATAGCGTCCCCCTCTGTGAGCGTCGCTACTCGGTCCAGAATGCGCCTGTGAACAGCACGAACACTGGGATTATTTCGAGTCGGCCGACCCACATCAGGAAGATCATCAAGAGCTTCGACGTTCTGGGGAACGACAGATAGCTCCCGAACGGGCCGAGGAAGCCAAAGCCCGGTCCGATGTTGCCGATTGTCGCGAGGCTGGCACTCAGTCCTTCGAGCAGCGTTAGCTCCATCCCGACGCGACTGGCGTCGAACATGATGAGAACGGTCGAGATGCCGAATGTGAGGAGATACAGAAGCGTGAAGCCATAAATAGCTTTGATTACATCCTCATCAATAACGCTATCGCCGAACCGGACTGGCTTGATAGCGCTCGGATGGGCAGTCGTGACCAACTGGCGGTGGATTCCCTTGAATACGACTAGCCAGCGGATGATTTTGACACCGCCGCCGGTCGACCCCGCGGACCCACCAATGAACATGGCAAACAGCAACAGCGCCTGTGCAGTCGTCCCCCACTGCGCGAAGTCACTGGTCGCATACCCCGTCGAATTTAATAACGACGCGATCTGGAAGGCCGCCTGCCGAAGCGAGTTTTCGATGGCCCCCTCCGTTGTTCCACCCAGTTCGAGTACTGGTGCGGACCCGGTAAACAGCAGGCCCGCGAGGATGACTGTCAGCCCAATGTTTGCACCGAGATACACCTGAAACTCCCGGTTTCTGACGAATGCGCCGTAATTGCCCTGAGTCAGGAAGTAAAACAGCGCGAAGTTCGTCCCGGCGATGAGGATAAACGGAATAATAACCCACTGGACGGCTGGCGAGAACGCTGCGATGCTGTCGGCTTGCGGCGAGAACCCCCCGGTCGGGAGCGTCGAAAACGCGTGAGCGACGGCGTTGTAGATGTCCATATTCGGCGCGAACCCGAGGTAGTGCAAGGCGATGAGAAGCACTGCAAGCAACACAGTGAAGCTGAGATAGAACAGCCAGAGAAGTCTCGCCGTCTCTGCGATTTTCGGCGTCAGTTTCTGGAGTTCCGGGCCGGGGGCTTCCGATTCGATAAGCTGTGCGCCGTTGACCGCGGCTTCCGGGAGAATTGCGACCATCAGGACAATAATCCCCATGCCGCCGAGCCACTGGGTCAGTTGCCGCCACATCATAATCGCGTGAGAGTGTTTTTCTGTCGATATTTCCCCCAGAACGGTCGCGCCAGTGGTGGTGAACCCGGATGTCGACTCGAACAGCGCGTTGACCGGATACCGGAGCGTCGATTCGGTGCCGTAACCCGCGATGAGATAGGGGATAGCCCCGACGATGGCCACTGCGCCCCACGAGAGCCCGACCAGCAGGAGCGCCTCGCGTGGACCGAGGTCCGTGTCGTCATTTAGCTGTTCCAGCCCCACTCCGATGGCAACGGTGATGGCCATCGAGGCCAGAAAGACGACGATGTCTTCGCGGTAAATCAGGCTTATCGTGAGCGGTATCAGCATCGCGACGGCAATGTACTTGAGTACGCTGCCGGTAAAGGCGACACTCTGTCGCCAGTCGACTCTGACCGACATCACTGACCTCCAATCATTGACCTACGGTGACACTGCCGGCAGGAAAAAGTTCCCGTTCCAGTGATTCGTCCGCAGTCTGGTGGTAGAACGGTCCGTGACAGTACCCCACAGGGAGCCAGACACCGACGCGTCTCAGGCGTGGCCCTGCTCTTTCGCCCCCTCGCGGATCTTCTTCGACCGTTTGCGGACGCGTGAGGCGTATCGCTCGATCTTCTCCGGTTTCTCGCCATAGAACGACGCGGCCCAGTGGACATCGACGCCGTCCTGGGTGAGGAAGTAGGCGACGAGCGTGTCACGACCGGCCTGGATGACCGTCGGCGGGACGCCACGCTCGCCGGTCCCGGCCTCCTGGAAGCCGTTCACGTCGAAGTACACGTCGGCGTACAGCGTCGCCGTTTCGGGGTCATCGAACTCGATCCCCTGGTGGTCCGGGGCTTCGAAGCGATACCGGACCTCGCCACCGGTCGTGGTCCACTCGACAATGCGCACGCCGAGGATGTACTGGCGATACGTCTCCATGTCCGTGACTGTCTTCGAGTTGTCGGTTTGAGTCATTGTCTGCTGTAGTACAAAAATTAGGATTGTGTGTCCAAGTGATACTGAGTCGGTTGCGCCGACTCGTTAGCTACTGTTGCTGTTGCCGTTGCCGGGCGTGCTAGTGCTGCTTCCGTTCCCGCTGGTGCTGTTCCCGGGAGTGGCAGTGCTGTTTCCGGGGGCGTCTGTACTGTTGCGGGGAGTCCCAGTACTGTTGGCGGGTGTGTCGGTACTGCTACCGGGAGCATCGGTGCTGTTCCCGGGGGCGTCAGTACTGTTGCCCGGTGCATCGGTGCTGTCCCCCGGTGTCTCGGTGTTGCTGGGTGCGTCTGTACTGTTACCGGGGGTTTCAGTGCTGTTTCCGGGGGTCTTAGTGCTGTTGCTGGGTGTCTCGGTTTCGTCGTCTCCGTCCTCGGTTTCCTCCTCGTCTCCGCCTCCAGTCTCATCCTCGTCTTCTTCGGATTCCGGCGGCTCGTAGACGTAGAGACAGTCGTTGGGGTAGGAACGTGCCGGACCGCCGAAGCCGTCCTCACAGCAGAGGACGCGGCCGTCGTCCATCACGTAGACGTTGTCGACGTTCCGGAGCGCGTCGTCGGCGTCTTCCGGTTCGTCGGTGAAGTCCGGGCCGACGATGACCGGTTCGAGCGTCGAGATGTTGTAGTCCGCTTCGAGTTCGCCACGGTAGACGACGCCGCCGTCGACGCGATCCATCTGGATGTCGCCCTCGTCGTTGGCGAGGTCGTCGTTGAACTCGGAGATACCGAAATACACCGGGTCGCCCGGGCCAGCGCCGTCCCTGCTGTCGACGCCCTCGGCCTTGTTGAACTCGATGGATGCGCCGATCTCCTTGGCCGCGGCGCGGGTTTCGAGGAACGGAACGCGGCGGAGTTCCTCGTCGACGCTGTCGGGGCCGTCGGTGTAGTACTGGTCGGCCCACTCGACGATTGCCTCGTTCGTGATGTAGTTCTGGTTCCCGTTCTCGACGACAGCCCGGTCGGCTTCTTCGAGGGCTGCTTCGAGGTCCTCCTCCCAGTCGGTTTCCGCGTGGGATTCGAGGTAGTCGGCCTGCGTAACGTCGTCGTACTCGGCGATCCATTCCTCGATTTCCGCGTTGCTCGCGTGGCCCAGCGGGATCCACTCGATGTCGAGCGGGTACTGCGCCGGGGATTTGCGCGTCCCGACCATGGAGGCGTTGGCCTGTGCGTTGGTGATCTTCGGCGCGTATAGCGTCCCCGCCACGTCCATCGGGTCCTCGTAGCTCGGAATCGGCTCGTCGGCGACGAACTTGTAGATGCCCTTGCTGTCGCCGTCGGAACAGCCGTAGACGGTCTGTTCGTCGGCCTGAATGTTCGGCGCTTCCCAGGAGGCCCGCCCCATCACGTAGTATTTGATCGGCTGTGGCGGGTCGGCCGTCGGCTCCCGGAAATCGATGTGGTAGCCGTAGCGGTACGGGTTCGGATACACGTCGGTGATCGGCTCGGTGGTGTTGAGGTAGTCCGTCTGGTCCGACTGCTCGGCACCGAGATAGTACGCGAGGAACTCCACGCCGTCCAGCGCCCAGTACCCCTGGATTCCCCAGGACTCGTCGCCGTAGTAGTCGTCGACGGCGCTCTGGATGCCGGTTGGGTTCGGTCGGTTCCAGAACTGGCAGCCGCCGATGAGTCCCTTTCCGGTGCCGGCATCGACGATGTCGCCGACCTGGTTGGTCAGCGAGACGCGCGGGTGGGCGTAGTTCTCCTCCGAGGAGATCATCGTCTCCCACGGGCTCAGATCGCCGTAGCAGTTGATCCGCGTGCCGCCGAGTTCGCGAAGCGGCTCCGTGTTCGCCAGGTTGTACGCGTTTTCGAGGTCAGCCACCCACTCGCCACCTTGGGTCTTGCTCAGTGGGATTTTGCTGACGTTGCCCGGGCTGTTCTCCCAGTTGGTGAACAGGTAGCCTTCGGTCCCGTCCTTGTTCGTCGGGACGAACTGGTTGCAGTCGGGGTTCGTCGCGGCGGCCCCGTACTGTGTCCCCTCGAAGTTATCCAGGGTGATGTCGGTCCCGTCCGGCGTCTGCGTGACGCCCAGGCGCTCCTGGCCGCCGTTGATCTCGTCTCGGCCGTGGGCGAAGACCGTGTAGTTTCCGTTGCCCGACCGGACCCGGCGTTGTTCTTCCTCGGACTGTGGCGTCGACAGTTCGTCGAAGTCGTCGTTGTTCCCGTCGAGTTCGAACTGGAAGCCGCTGAAGTAGCCGATGCCGGCGGTGCCAAACGGTTCGGGGTTCTCCCCCTCGGGATGCTGGAGACTGTAGAGCAGTGACCCGTCCTGGAAGACAAACGGACCCGTTACCTCGGCCCCAAAGGCTGTCGTGGAGAACCGCTTGAGTTCCCCCTTGACGCTGGGCGCGCCGTCTGTGTTGGATTCTTCGACCTCGTCACCACTTGCCACACCGATGACGCTGGCCCCAAGCGCAGCCGCCACCGATTTCGAGAGTACCTGTCGTCGAGTAAAGTCGACCATGCAAGTGTTCAGCAGGATGGTATTTTAAAACCAGTTTATAATACGCTCGCATGTGTCTGTTTTCGTCACAGATGAATATTGATAGCAGGGAAGCTGATGGATGGTGAAAAGATAACTAAGCAGATATATTTTTGCGAGATACGTACCAACTGCTCAGAGATACAGTCCAGAATCGTCAACCCCGCGAAAACAAGCGTGTGAGCGTTACATTCCCATGTCGGCGGCGGCCTCCGGAACGGGAAGGTCGTGCGGTGACCGGCCCAGCAGTTCCGCTGCGTGGTCGAGCGCCATGTCGAACCCGTAGTACCGCTCCAGTTCGTCACCGTCGGCGGTCGGCCGGACCTTCAGCATCGCGTAGCCCTCGATGTTCTGGGCGATTGCGGCGCTGCCGGTGTCGCTCTCGAAGGTCAGCAGCCGTTCATCCGCCGTTTCGCGGTAGGTGGCCGTGATACCGTCGGCTGACGCCTCGACAGGGAGTTCGGAGTCAGTCATCGGCGGTCCTAGGGAGTGGGGGTATGCGAACCTGGCGGTCCGCTCGGAACCGCAAACGCGAAACCGGGCGGCTGTGACCGGACACCTATGGCGAAGTGGCTCCAGAGCGGCCGCCGGCGCGACATGTGCGTTCTGCTGGCCGCCGCTGAGGACGGCGAACTCTCCGGCCAGCGGCTGAAGACGCGGCTTGAACGCCGCTACGACACACGAATCGAACCGAAGAGCTTCTACGGCGCGCTCGACGCGCTGGAGTCGGCCGGGTTCGTCGCCCACCGCGAGGACGGTATCGCCGACAAGTACTCGCTGACCGACGCCGGCGAGCGACGGCTTCGAGACCAGTTCGAGTGGATGCGCGAGGCGCTGGGCGAGGACGGATAGGGCTCTGTGTGGCGACCACCGCGAATCAGGGGTGGCGGTATCTTTTTATCGGCGAGCGAAATAGCGTGAAAATATGTCCCTGTCCCGGTCACTCCTCCTGGCAGGTCTGGACGCCCTCCCGTTCGCGGCGCTCGCAAGCATCGCAACGTACGTGTTCGCACGCGCGGGCAAACAGCAACCAGTTATCGTCGGCATGCTCGCCGCCACCGTCGGCGTGGCGGTGCTCCTTGCGCTGGGCACCATCAGCGCGAACCGCTATCGCGCGGACGGCAAGCGGTTCTATTTCACGCGTGCGGTCGTCGTCGAAGGGCTGCTGTCGTTTCCCTAGTCGAGCAGCTCACTGGCGATAGTGTTGCGAAGGACCTCGCTCGTGCCTTCGTAGATCTCGTTGAGCTTGGCGTCCCGGTAGAACCGCTCGACGGGGAAGTCCTTCGTGTAGCCGTAGCCGCCGTGAATCTGGATGCCCTCGTTCGCCACTTCCCGGGACACCTCGGACGCGTACAGCTTGGCCTGGGCGGCCTCCTTGACGAAGGACTCGCCGGCCATCTTCTTGTCGGCGGCCTGGTGCATCAGCAGGCGGGCGGCCTGGGTCTTCGTGTCCATGTCCGCGAGTTTGTGCTGAATAGCCTGGAAGTCGCTGATGGGCTGGTCGAACTGCTCGCGGTCCTGGGCGTAGCGCAGCGCCTCGTCCAGTGCGGCCTGTGCGATGCCGACCCCGCGGGCCGCGATGGTGATGCGCCCGCCGTTGAGCGTCTTGAGCGCGTGGACGAACCCGCGGCCCTCCTCGCCGAGGCGGCGGTCCGCCGGCAGACGCATGTCGTCGAACCGCAGTTCGGCGGTCGGACACCCCTTGTCGCCGAGTTTGTGCTCAGTGCCTTCGACGATGAAGCCGTCGTCTTCCTCGGGCCGGACGATGAACGAGGAGATGCCCTTGTTGCCGGCCTCGGGGTCGGTCTTGGCGAACAGGACGACGGTGTCGGCGACGGAGCCGTTCGAAATCCAGAGCTTGCCGCCGTTGACCAGATAGGCGTCCCCGCCCGCTATCGGTTCGGCGGTCGTGTCCATCGCCGGCACGTCACTGCCCGCGCCCGCTTCCGAGAGGGCGAACGCGCCGATCTCCTCGCCTTCGGCCAGCGGCGTGAGGAAGGTCTCTTTCTGCGCTTCGTCGCCGAACTCGTAGATCATGTTGCAGGCCAGCGAGATGTGGGCGGCAACGATAGTCCCGAGTCCGCCGCTCCCGCGTGAAATCTCCTCCAGCGCCATCGCATAGCTGTGATAGTCAAGTTCGGCCCCGCCGTAGGCCTCCGGAATCGGCATCCCCATCAGGCCGAGGTCGGCCATCTGTTCGACGAGGTCCCACGGAAACTCGTCGGTGTCGTCGATCTCCGCCGCTCGCGGCTTGACCTCCTCATCGACGAACTCCGCGACCATCTCCTGTATCTGTCGCTGTTCCTGTGTGGCACTGAAGTCCATGGCAAAATCTAACGCGGGCCGGGTCTTTACTGTTCGCCAACGGCGGGCCCGTTGCTGGGTATCGTACTCGAACCGCCACTGTCGTCGTCGCCGGTCATCATCGAAGGCGGCTCACTCGTAGTCGTAGAAACCCCGGCCCGACTTCTTCCCGAGGTCACCCGCCGCGACCTTCCGCTTGAGCAGGTACGCCGGCTTGTAGCGGTCACCTAATTCTTCGTAGAGGGTTTCGGAAGCGTCGAGCACCACGTCGAGGCCGATGTGGTCGGCCAGTTCGAGCGGCCCCATCGGCACGTTCGTCCCGAGAGTCAGCCCGCGGTCGATGTCGGCCTTGTCGGCGACGCCCTCGTCGTAGGCGCGGACGCCCTCGTTGATCCAGGGCATCAGCACGCGGTTGACGACGAAGCCGGGCTTGTCGTCGGCCTCCCAGGTCTCCTTACCGATGTCGTGGGCGAACTCTTGACCCAGCGTCACCGTCTCGTCGCTGGTCTTCTCGCCGACGACGAGTTCGACGCCTTTCATCACCGGCACGGGGTTCATGAAGTGCAATCCGAGGACCTGTTCGGGCCGGTCAGTGGCGCTGGCGATAGTCGTGATCGACAGCGTGCTAGTGTTGCTAGCGAGTACGGTCCTCGGCTTACAGATCCCGTCGAGATCCGCGAACACTGACTGCTTGATCCCCATGTCCTCCGTCACTGCTTCGACCACGAGCTCGGCGTCGGCGAGGTCGTCCATCTCGGTCGTCCCTGTGATGCGGTCCGTCGCCGCTTCAGCTTCCGCCTTCGTGACTGTCCCGCGCGCGACGAGGCTCTCGAAGCTCGCCTGGATGTCCTCGAACCCGCCGGCGAGTAGCTCCTCGGACACGTCGCGCATAACGACATCGTAGCCGGCCGTCGCCGAGACCTGGGCGATCCCGTTGCCCATCGTCCCAGCCCCGACGACGCCGACGGTGTCCACTGCTTCGAGGTGCATGGTCCCACCTTCGGCCGGCCGTCGTGTAAGTCTGCCGACGGTAGTGAGCCGACGAGACACCAGCCCACAGCCGAGTCACGGAGTCACACACTTAGCGGCAATCGCTGACGGTCGCTCGAAGATTCACTCGAACTGTAGTAAATGTCAGCGAAAAGATACTTATGGTGTGCCGGAGAACGATTTGGTGATGAGAGACCCTTCGGGCAGCAAGTTCAGACGAATAATTCGACCGGTCGTCGCGTCTCCGGTCTCTGCCCGGACAACCCCCTACATCTGACAAATGAGCAAGTCACTCGACACCTCGACCACCGAAGCCGAGCAGACGGTTACTGAAGTCATCGACGGCATCGTCGAAACAACGCCGGACGTTCGCCGTGCCGTTGCCGACCACCGCGGCCAGAGCAACTCCGTCAACCCCAGCGGGGACGACCAGCTCGCGGCCGACCTGCGCGCCGACGAACTGTTCGAACAGCGGCTCCTCGGTATCGACGGCGTCGCCACCTACGCCAGCGAGGAGCGTGCGGAGGTGAAAGCCACGGACGGCCGCCTGCACGTCGCCATGGACCCGCTTGACGGGTCGAGCAACCTCGAACCCAACAGCGGGATGGGAACGATTTTCGGCGTTTACAGCGAGCGCCCGCCGACGGTCGGCACTAACCTGCTCGCCGCCGGCTTCGTCATCTATGGACCGATAACCTCGATGGTTGTCGCTCGAAAGGGGGGCGTCAGCGAGTACATCCTGGAAGACGGCGACAAGCGGATGGTCGACGACGACGTAACGGTCCCGGACGACCCGACAGTGTTCGGGTTCGGCGGCGGTATCGACTCCTGGACCGACGAGTTCGCGGCCTACGCCGAGGAGATCCGCCACGAACTCAAACTCCGCTACGGCGGCGCAATGGTCGCCGACATTAATCAGATTCTCACCTACGGCGGTGTCTTCTCGTATCCGGAACTGGAGTCCCGCCCCGAAGGGAAACTGCGGCTCCAGTTCGAGGGCCAGCCGATGGCCTACATCCTCGAATCCGCCGGCGGCCGTTCCTCGAACGGCGAACAGTCACTGCTGGAGGTCGAACCCGACGAGCTACACGAACGAACGCCGCTGTATCTCGGGAACGACGACCTGATCGACCGTCTCGAATCGAACATCGACTGACACCTGCGGTTTTCGTTTCAGTACCCGAGATAGATCGCTAACCCTTTGAGAAGGCTATAGAGACCGATAGCGACGCCCAGTAGTCCGCCCAGCACTGTCCCGACGATGCCGTCGGGCCACAGCGAGCGCGGGTTCGGGACACCGAGCGATGGCAGCGCCGGAATCGGTAAGCCGCCGCCAGCAGCGGTCACGTTCCCGACGCGTTGCCCGTCAACAGTCAGATCCCCTGTGGCGTTTTCCGGGACCGTGCGGGCGAACTCCGTTGTTCGCGTCTCGCCGGCCGGCACTGTCACCGTTCGCGTCGTCAGTATCGACGTGTTGAGCGAGACAACGACGGGATGATCGCCGCTCGCTGTGCCTCTATTTGTCAGTTCGACAGTGATGACGGTCCGCTCGCCCGGGCCGAGTGTCGATGGAACGGCTGTCGCGTTCGTGACCGTGATATCCGGCTGTCCGGTGTTTTCCGTCGGTTTTTCGGTCGTCTCGGGTTCGGGAGTCCATGGCTCCGACTCGGCGGCCGCCGCTTCTGCGTCCGTTGCTGTCGTCCGTTCGGCCCCCACGACGAACGTCGAGAGCCCCGGCGACTGGGCTCGATAGACAATCTGTGATTCGCCCCGGGACGCGATTTCAGTTGCTAACGGCGACCAGCCGTCGTTTTTCCGGAACAATGTCACGCTACGTGGCTCCACACCGGTCGCTTCCAGCGTCTCCCGGGGCACAGTAAATGTAAACGTCACGTCCGCCGCCGGAACGGAGCCGTGGTCGATGTCGAACCGGCTGAGGCCGGCGTGGTCCGTCGCGGCCGCGAACGACGAGGCGGGGCGGCGCGAGCGGATGGTGAGTTCGGCTAACTCGTTGCGCAGGAACGTCACGGTAAGGCGCTCCAGTGTCCCGTTCTCACTGCTGACGAGTGCGCCGTCTGGGGGCTGTATCCGCTGGGACTGGCCCGTCCCGTTCACCGAGATATTCGCTGTCGTCGCGTTCGGCCGCCGCACGGTCACGTTCCCAGCGGTCCCGTCCCCTGTTACAGACACGACGCTGGTCACGGTCTCCGTGTTCCCGAGCGGATCGGCGGCTGACACCGTCACCTCGTGGTTGCCGGGGGTTGCAAACGCGACGGTGATGTTCTCACCGGTCAGAATCGTCTCTCTCCCCACCTGCCACCGGATCGAATCGACACCCTGATCGTCCGTTGAATTCGCCGCAGAGAAGGTCACCGACTCGCCGACCGTCGCGTTCTCCGGACCGGTGATGGTGACGTTCGGCGGGGACCCGTCATACAGGAAGGTTTGCTGGCGGCTGAAGGAGTTGTCGTTCCCGTTCCTATCGGTCACCGACAGCAAAAGCAGGGAGTACTCCCCCTCTTCCGGGAACCTGTACTCCCGGGTGTAGGTAATCGTGTTCCCAGTGCGTTCGGAAAACCCGGATATATTGAGCGTGTCGATCGACTGTCCGCCGATGGATATCTGCAGTTGCCGTATCGGTTCGTGAACCCCGACGGCGAGACGGGCGGTCGAACTGTTGACGCGGCGTACCTCGAACGAACGGTACTTCGGTACGACAGAATCCATCCCGGTCGCGGTGACCGACTCGTGTGGGAGTCGGTTGCCCGCTTCGTCGGTGATCCGACCGGTATCGCGGAGCCTGACAGTGACGTTGTCGGTGTCCACTTTGTTCGCTAGCAGCAGCGAGACACGTGCACCGGACCGGTTCGCTCCCGTCGCGTTTATCGGCGCGACCGAGACGTTTTCGATCCGACCCGTGGTCAGTCTGAAATCGTCCGCCTCGATCGTATCGGTATCCAGCGATCCGTTATCGTACAGAAACACGTCGATTGTCGTCGCGTTGCCACGCGTTGCGTTGCCCCACTCCGGCGGGTCCGTGTCGTCGGCCGCGGCGGTGCCCGCAGCGACCGCTGTGAGCAGTGGAACCGCAAGCAGGAGGGCGAAAAGCGGGAGCCACCGGCGGCGACGCCCGGTCGACATAGGTGCCTCTCGGGCGTGGCCGATGGCGCTCATGATGCATGACTACTCCGGCAGCCGATATCAATGGTGCGCCATCATTACGAGACGTGATAATCGAACGCGGGGCAACTACTGTGACCCCTGGGGTCGTTGGGTATGGTATGAGGGTCCATATCGCAGCCGAGGCTACGCGCGAGGAGGCGTCGGCTATCGCAGCCGCTGTCGCCGAACACACAGGTCGAACCGTCGAAGTGTACGTCGGCGACGAGGCAACCCCCACGCTGGTCCGTGAGGTGACCGACGAGAGTGAGACATCTCAAGCGGTCCCGAACGACAACGCGACGGACGCGGAACCGACGGACCGCGAAAAGCGCCTCCGTGAGGAAATCGACGACATCGAGCGCGGCGGCCCACAGAAGTACCGGGACCGCCTGGAAGAACAGGGAAAACTGTTCGTCCGCGATCGGCTCGAACTCTGGTTCGGCGACGACGGCCTCGACTTCGAGGACGGCCGGTTCGCGAACTTCGATTCGTGGCACCCCAGCAGTCCCGACGTGGACGACGGGGACGACCGCCTGCCGGCTGACGGCCTCGTCACTGGTTCGGGGACTTTCGAGGGCCGCCAGGTCCACGTCGCCGCCAACGACTTCACCGTCAAGGCGGGGTCAATCGCCCGCCACGGCGTCGAGAAGTTCCTCCGACTGCAAGAGCGCGCACTGAATAGCGGCCGGCCGCTGCTCTACCTTGTTGATTCCTCGGGCGGCCGAATCGACCAGCAGCGGGGCTTTTTTGCCAACCGCGAGGGTATCGGGAAGTTCTACTACAATCACTCGCTGCTGTCGGGCGCAGTCCCGCAGATCTGTGTGCTGTACGGCCCGTGTATCGCCGGTGCGGCCTACACGCCGGTGTTCGCCGATTTCACCGTGATGGTCCGGGGGATGAGCGCGCTGGCGATTGCCTCCCCCCGGATGGTCGAGATGGTCACCGGGGAGGACATCGACCTCGAAACGCTGGGCGGACCGGACCTGCACGCCCGCCACTCCGGCAGCGCGGACCTGGTCGCTGACGACGAGGAACACGCCCGCGAACTGGTCGCACAACTCATCACGTATTTGCCCGACAGCGCCGACGAGAAACCACCACAGAGAGACGGGGCCGCTCCCGCAGTGGACCCCGCGGGCCTCGACTCGGTCATTCCCGCAGAGCCGAACAAGGGCTACGACATGCATCGGGTCATCGAACGCGTCGTCGACGCCGACTCCTTCTTCGAACTGCAGTCACAGTACGGAGCCGAAATTCTGACCGGGTTCGCCAGGGTCGACGGCCGACCGGTCGGTATCGTCGCCAACCAGCCGAGCCAGCGGGCCGGCGCGATATTCCCCGATTCGGCCCGCAAAGCCGCCGGTTTCGTCTGGACCTGTGACGCCTACAACATCCCGCTGCTGTACCTCTGTGACACGCCGGGGTTCATGGCCGGCTCCTCGGTTGAGAAGGAGGGCATTCTGGAAGCCGGCAAGCGGATGATCTACGCCACCTCGCAGGCCACCGTCCCGAAGCAGTGCGTCGTCGTCCGGAAGGCCTACGGCGCGGGCATTTACGCCATGTCAGGCCCCGCCTACGACCCCGAAGCGACCCTCGCGCTCCCGGGCAGCGAAATCGCTATCATGGGTCCCGAAGCCGCGATAAACGCGGTGTACGCGAACAAACTGGACGCGATAGACGACCCGGAGGAGCGCGCCAAGCGCGAGCAGGAACTCCGCGAGGAGTACCGTGAGGACATCGACGTTCACCGGATGGCGAGCGAAGTCGTCATCGACGAAATCGTCCCGCCGAGCGACCTGCGCCAGGAAATTGCCGCCCGCTTCGACCTGTACGAGGATGTCGAGAAGGACCGGCCGGAGAAGAAACACGGCACGATTCTCTGACGACAACCAGACCAGTCCGAATACGACGCTTGTCGGGCAGTAAACAGCCCCTAATCACTCTCTTTCAACAGTAGAAAGCGTGTATTTAATACGGTGCGTGAAAACAGAATCACAGACCACGTGGGGGCGTGGTCGCGGAGGGTGACGTGTTCACAACGGACCGAACGGTCTCGATAGGGACCATTGACGGGTGGTGTAGCGCCCTGCTCGACGAACTCGCAAGCGTCGAGCGAGAACTATGGCTGGTGGTCGTCGCCACGCTCGTTGTCGACGTGTGGCTGACACACGTCGGCCTCCAGCACGGCCTACACGAGGGGAACCCGGTGATGCGGGCCGCGATAGAGACATTCGGAATCGCCGTGCTTGCGCTGACGAAGGTCGGCGTGTTGGGACTGGCGGGGCTGATACGCCGGGCGTTGAGTGCGCAACGCGGTGTCGTTGTCCCGCTCGGCCTCGCGCTCCCATGGGTGGGTGCCGTCCTGATTAACGCGGCCCTGCTGGTCAGCCTGTAACCGTCTCGGACTGTGGCGGCTCTATTCACCGTTTTCACCCGTCCGCTCGCTGGACCAGCGCCGTCCGCTCGAACGTACAGACGAGCGTATCGTCCTGGTTGTAGACATCGACCTGCATCGTGACGACACCCCGCTCCTCGTCGCTGGTCAGGCGCTTGTTCAGAACCGTCGTTTCCGCGCGGATCGTATCGCCGTGGACGACCGGTGCCGGGTGCTCGACGGCGTCGTAGGAGAGGTTGGCAACGATGGTTCCGTCAGTGGTGTCGGGTATCGTCAGTCCGACAGCGAGTGACATCGTGTACAGCCCGTTGACTAGGCGCTCGCCGAACTGCGTCCCGGCGGCGAACTCGGCGTCGAGGTGGAGCGGCTGCTGGTTCATCGTCAGGTCACAGAACCGCTGATTGTCGCTCTCGCTGATGGTCCGGCGCTTCTCGTGGACGATGGTCTCGCCCTCGGTGAACTCCTCGTAGTGTTTGCCGGGCATAGCTGGGAACAGACGCGGGCGGCTCTTAGCCGTGGGGGCGGATCGCGGGGTCACGGGCTCGGAGTGCCAACGCACTCCGACCTGCACCGCGGGGCCGCCTATCACTTACCATGGGTGCGGACGTAGGGCCGGTATGGCCCGCCGAAGTGTCCTGTTCTCCCCGGGCGATGACGGGGAAAAACTACGGAAAGCCGCGGCGAGCGAGGCCGACGTAATCGTGTACGACCTCGAAGACGCCGTCGTTCCCGATGCCAAACCGTCGGCACGAGAGACAGTCCGCGAGGCGATTGCTGACGTGATGCCGGCGGCTCCTGAGCTGTGTGTCCGGGTCAATCCCGTCGGGTCGGGGGCCGAAGCCGATCTCGATGTCGTCCTCGATGGCCCGGCCCCGGACAGCGTGATGCTCCCGAAGACGAGAGAGGCGTTGGACGTTGAGAAGCTGGCATCGCTGCTGGGGTCCCACGGCGTCAACTTTCCGGTGCTGGCGCTGGTAGAATCAGCCGCTGGCGTTCTGCACGCGGAGGAAATCGCTGCGTCAGCGGCGACCGATGCGCTCGTGTTCGGGGCCGAGGACCTGGCCGGTGATATCGGCGCGACACGGACGGATAGCGGGTGGGAAGTCAGCCACGCACGCCAGCACGTCGTCCTCGCAGCGCGAGCGGCCGGCGTGTCGCCTATCGACACGCACTACCCCGATTTCGACGACCTCGACGGGTTGCGAACGGACGCCGAGACGGCCGTCGAACTGGGCTACGACGGAAAGCTCGCTATCCATCCCGCGCAGGTCCCGGTCATCAATGAGACGTTCACGCCCGACGAGCGGCGGGTCGAGTGGGCCGAGCGGATACTCGATGCCCGAGACGCCGCCGACGGTGGGGTGTTCGTCGTCGATGGTGAGATGATCGACGCACCGCAGGTCAAGCAGGCACTGCGAATCGTCGAACGCGCCGGCATCGACCGCGAGTGATCGGTTCGTTCCGTCGTGGGTATCTCCTGGCACGGGGCATTCCATGGACGGCGGTACCCTTTTCCCCACAGTCCCAGTCAGTATCAGTATGTCGACAGAGGTAAATCCATTTGAGAGTTTACAGGAGCAGATCGACGACGCGGCGGACTACCTCGAATACTCGACTGACGTACTCGAACGGCTGAAACACCCTGAGCGGGTCCTAGAGACGAATCTCTCGGTGGAGTTAGACGACGGCTCCGTCGAAGTGTTCAGCGCGTATCGGTCCCAGTTCAACGGCGACAGGGGACCGTACAAGGGCGGGATCCGCTATCACCCACAGGTGACACGCGACGAGGTCAAGGCGCTGTCCGGCTGGATGGTGTACAAATGCGCCGCCGTCAACATCCCCTACGGCGGCGGGAAAGGCGGCATCCAGATCGACCCGCGCCAGTACTCGGCCGACGAAATCGAGCGGATAACGCGGTCGTTCGCGACGGAACTCCGCCCGATCATCGGCGAGGACCGGGACATCCCCGCGCCGGATGTCAACACCGGCCAACGAGAGATGAACTGGATCAAAGACACCTACGAGACGCTGGAGAACACGACCGAGCCCGGCGTCATCACCGGCAAGGCTCCGGAGTCAGGCGGCAGTGCCGGCCGCGTCGAGGCGACCGGTCGCTCCGTGATGCTCACCGCACGGGAGGCGTTTGACTATCTCGGCAAGGACATCGAGGACGCGACGGTGGCCGTGCAGGGCTACGGGAACGCCGGCTCCGTGGCGGCGAAACTCATCGAGGACCTGGGCGCGAACATCGTCGCGGTGTCGGACTCGTCCGGTGCCGTCTACAACCCCGACGGCATCGACGCACGCGACGCGAAGGCGTTCAAGAGCGAGACCGGATCGCTGACCGGCTACGAGGATGCAACGGAGGAGCTGACCAACGAGGACCTGCTGACGATGGACGTGGACCTGCTCGTGCCGGCGGCGCTGGAAAACGCCATCGACGCGGACCTCGCCGAAGACGTACAGGCCGACATGGTTGTCGAGGCGGCGAACGGTCCGCTGACGCCGAACGCGGACGACGTGCTCACGGAGCGCGACGTGGCCGTGTTCCCCGACATCCTCGCCAACGCCGGTGGTGTCACGGTGTCGTACTTCGAGTGGGTACAGAACCGCCAGCGGTTCTACTGGTCCGAGGAGCGGGTCAACGACGAACTGGAGACCATCATCACCAACGCCTTCGATGACCTCGTCGAGACCTACGAGGAGACCGGCGCGCCGAACTTCCGGACGGCGATGTACGTCGTCGCTATCCAGCGCGTCGTCGCGGCCGCCGAGGATGGCGGCATCTGGCCCTGACTTGGGCTCGAAACCGGTCGCGGCTATCGCGGGTGTTTTGCCCGCG
This sequence comes from Haloarcula terrestris, assembly GCF_031624315.1. Taxonomy (NCBI): domain Archaea; kingdom Methanobacteriati; phylum Methanobacteriota; class Halobacteria; order Halobacteriales; family Haloarculaceae; genus Haloarcula; species Haloarcula terrestris. Next base: position 338,833 of record NZ_JAMQOM010000003.1, read on the forward strand.
CTGCCCCTACTGAACGTATGGAGATTTACGAGCGGCAGGTCCGCGTCGAAGCCCCGCTGTCCGAGGTCTGGAAATTCCACGCCACTGGCGACGGCCTGGTCGCACTGACGCCCGACTGGATGAACATCCGTATCGAGGAAGAGCGCGGACCGGACGGCGAACCGGACCCCGAGGAACTGACCGCCGGCTCCGTCGTCGTCTCCTCGATCAAGCCCTTCGGGATTCCCCCGCGCCAGCGCTGGGTCTCGAACATCGTGGCGCGGGAAGAGAGCGACGGCGAAGCGATGTTCCGCGACGCCATGGCGGAGGGGCCGTTCCCCCACTGGGAGCACACGCACACGTTTCGGGCGCTGAGCGACAGGGAAACGCTCGTTCACGACCACGTGGAGTTCGAACTGCCCGGCGGCCCGCTCGGTCGGGCATTCGGTCCCTTCGGCTGTCTCGGGATGGAGCCGATGTTCCGGTACCGCCATCGAAAGACGAAGGAACTGCTCGAAGGGTAACACACCCTCATCCGCACTCCGTCCGGCCCCGACTATGGTCTCCGGTGTTTCTTTATTCCCGTGTCGGATACTGCCACAGGATGAGTAGGCGCGCCGTCGCAGTAACCGATGCGGCCGCGGTTTCTCCACAGCACAACGGAGCGAGATGGGTGTGACGGAGCCGCGAATCGACCCACGAATCGCTCTAGCTGTTGCGGTGCTGGCGGTCAGTACGAGCGCGATTCTCGTCCGCTGGAGCGCGGCCGCGGCGTCGGTCGCAGCCTTCTACCGCGTCCTGCTGACGACGGCACTGCTGGCCCCGCTGGCGCTGGGACGGCACCGGGCCGCCTTCGGGCGACTCTCCCGGCGGGACGTGCTGGCGGCGGCGGCGACGGGCGTCGCGCTCGCGGTTCACTTCGCCGCGTGGTTCGAGAGCCTGGCGTGGACGAGCGTCGCGGCGTCGGTCACGCTGGTCCAGTGCCAGCCGCTGTTCGTCGCCGTCGGAGCGTGGGCGCTGCTGGACGAGCGCGTCACGCGGGGCACGACGGCGGGCATCCTCGTCGCCATCGGCGGCATCGTCGTGATGTCCGTCGGCGAACTGGTCGGCGGCGGTGCCATCGGTCCGCGCCCCCTCTATGGCAACGCCCTGGCCCTCGTCGGTGGCGTCATGGCCGCCGGGTACGTCCTCGCCGGCCGGTCGCTCCGCCAGCGGTTCCCCCTCATCCCCTACGTGACCGTCGTCTACGGCGTCGCCGCGGTCTGTCTGCTGGGGTTCGTCGTCGCATCGGGGCATCCCGTCACCGGCTACCCGCCGCGGGAGTGGGCGCTGTTTTTTGCGATGGCGGTCGGCCCCGGTGTGTTCGGCCACACCGTCCTCAACTGGGCGCTTGCTCACGTCGAATCGAGCATGGTCAGCGTCTCGCTGCTGGGCGAACCGGTCGGGAGCGCGCTGCTGGCGTTGCTGTTGCTCGCGGAAATCCCCGGTCCGTCGACCGTCGCCGGCGGGGTCGTCGTCCTCGTCGGCATCGGCGTCGTCGCCAGAAGCCGCGCGGTCGGGGCAGCGCCGGCCGACTGAGACCGTTTCGAGGCGGTGCTACGCACGCTTTTCGACGGCCCCGCGGATTTCGGCGGCGGCGAAGTCGTGATCCGGACGTATGTTGACGAAATCGAGGAACTCCTCCGCGGCCAGTAGCTCTGCCGTATCGTAGTGCATCGCCGCGGCCGAGACGGCGGCCGGCGCACCGATGAGTGGCTCCAGTGCGCCAAGGGCACAGGCCAGGTCGTAGGCGCGGGCGTCTCTGATCGCCGCCTCGCGGACGCTCGTCGCGTCGATGAAGTAGAGGTCGTCGTGGGCCACGAGCACGTTCTCACAGCGGAAATCGCCGTGTGCCAGCCCGTCCTCGTGCATCCGGTGGAGGAAGTCAAACACCGTGGGACTGTGTCGCTCGACGGTGGCCGGCGACAGTTCGTCCAGCGGGGCGAAGTCTGGAATGTATTCCAGGACGAGGATGCCCATCCCGTCGTACTCGAAGGCTTCGATGGGTTCGGGGGCGTTAACGCCGATTTCCCGCATCCGCTGGGTCGCTGCCAGTTCGTGTTCCGCCATCTCGTAGGGCGTCCCGAAGTGCTCGAAAAAGCCCTCCGTCCCCGAGGAAAACGCGCCGATATTGCGGCCGGCGGTCAGCAGCGTGTGGACGAGCGAGTTCTGCTCCGTGATGACCTTCACGAACCACTGGTCGTTGACGACCAGCGGCGTCGAGAGCCAGTTGTCGGCCTCCAGAAACGCAACGTGAGCCGCGGGCTCGTCGTAGCGGTCTATCACCGCCCGCGCCACGCCTTCGAGTTGCTCCCAGGGGACCGTCCCGCGGAGGAGTCGCCGGAACGCCATTCCCCCTAGGCGACGCCGTGGACGGGCAAATGGCTTGTGTCTGGCCCTGTGGTATTTAGTGACACAGGCCCTACGTTCGGTATGGAGTTCGACGTGCCGGGCGAACACCGGATGATACGGGATTCGATACGCGAGTTCTGCGAGAACGAGATCCAGCCGATAGCCCAGGAAATCGAGGACGAGCATCGCTTCCCGGCGGAGATTTTCGAGGCCCTCGGCGATCTGGACGTGATGGGCGTCCCGATCAGCGAGAAGTGGGGCGGGCTGGGCGGGGACACGCTGATGTACGCACTCGTCGCCGAGGAACTCGGGCGCGTCTCCGGGAGCATCGGCCTCTCGTACGTGGCCCACACCTCGCTTGGGAGCAAGCCAATCGAACTGTTCGGCACGGACGCCCAGAAGGACCGCTGGCTCACGCCGCTCGCTACCGGCGAGCACCTCGGCGGCTGGGCGCTGACTGAGCCGGGTAGCGGAAGCGACGCCAGCGACATGGATACGACGGCCGAGCGGGACGGCGACGAGTACGTGCTCAACGGGACCAAGCAGTTCATCACCAACGCCTCCGTCGCCGGGTCAGTGCTGGTCAAGGCCGTCACCGACCCCGGAGCGGGCTACGACGGCATCTCGACGTTCATCGTCGCTCCCGAAGACGACGGCTGGGAAGTGACGACCGAGTGGGAGAAGATGGGGCTGAACGCCTCGCCGACCTGCGAACTCCAGTTCGACGACTGCCGGATTCCCGCGGATCGGCTGCTTGGTGAGGAAGGCGACGGCTGGGAGCAGACGCTGAAGACGCTCAACGGCGGTCGCATCTCTATTGCCGCGCTCTCGACGGGGCTCGCACAGGGGGCGTTCGAGGCCGCAAAGTCCTACGCCACCGAGCGCGAGCAGTTCGACCGTCCCATCTCGAAGTTCGACGCCGTCCGGGACAAGATCGTCGAGATGGACCGCAAAATCGAACGCTCGCGGCTGCTGACCCACAAAGCCGCGACGATGTACGACCAGGGCGAGGACGTGACCCGGCTCTCCTCGCTAGCGAAACTCGACGCCAGCGAGATCTGCCGGGAGGTCGCCGAGGACGCCGTGCAGGTACTGGGCGGCTACGGCTACACGACGGACTTCGCCCCGCAGCGGTTCTACCGCGACGCGAAGCTCATGGAAATCGGCGAGGGGACGAGCGAGATACAGCGGATGGTCCTCGGGCGGGAGCTGGGGCTGTAGGGCGCTACTGCTCTGGCTGGGCGTGGCCCTCGGGGACGATGGTAACGGGAACCTCGGCAGCGTCGATGACGGCGAGCGTCGCGTCACCCTCCCGGAGCCGGCCGGCCAACCCCTTCGGCTCGTGGCCCATAACGATGTGGTCCACGTCCACGTCGGCCGCGAGTTCGACCAGTTCGTTGCCGATTCGTGTGCCCGACCGCATCGCGGACCGGCCGACGTGTTCGATGGCGACGGTTGCAACGACAGTGGCATCGCGGAACCGCTCGCGCATCTCGTCCCGGAGCTGTTTGGCCGTGCCGTCGGCAGTGTCTTCGTCGACGAGGTGGACGACGTACAGTTCCTCGTCGAGTCCGTCGGCGAGTCGAACCGCTGTATCGATGACTGCCGGGGAGACCGAATCGTTGGCGATAGCCACGAGAATGGTCATACGGAACACAGGGCCTTCGTGCGCAAATCACTTTCTGCCAACCTAACAGGTCAGCTCACTCCGTGGCCTTCAGATTGTGGACGGCGTCGACGTACTCGACGACCTCGGCCGTGGGTTCGATGGCCGAGAGGATCGCGTCGGCGTCCTTGTAGGCCATCGGCGCTTCGTCGCGGACGCCTTCGATGACGGACTCGGAGTAGACGCCGTCCATCGCCGCGGCGAACTCGTCCATGTCGATCTCGCTGTGGGCCTGCCGGCGGCTCATCACGCGGCCCGCGCCGTGTGGGGCGGTCTGGTGGTACTCGTCGTTACCCTTCCCGTGGGCGATGATCGAGCCTTCGGCCATGTTGAACGGAATCAGCAGCCGCTGGTCCTCGCGGGCCGGCGTCGCTCCCTTGCGGACGGTCAGATCCCGGAAATCGATGTAGTTGTGAATCGACTGGAAGCGGTCGACGGGGTCGATGCCCAGAGCGTCACAGACGGCGTCGCTCATCAGTTCGCGGTTCCAGCGGGCGTACTGCTGGGCGAACAGCATGTCGACGAGGTAGCCGTGAGCCTCCCGGCCTTCCAGCCAGTCTAAGTCCGTGTTGCGGTCCTCGTCGTCGCTGCTGTGGATGGCGTCCTGGACCTGCCCCAGCGCGTCGAAGGCCTCCTCGATCTCCTTGCCGTCCAGTTCGCTGCGGAGGCGGTCCTTGCGGATGTAGGACTCACCCATGCCGCCGGTGACCCAGGCGTAGAGGTCCCGCGACTCGACGGTATCGGGGTCGAACTTGAGGTACTCGACGTAGGCCTCGGGAATCTGCTCGCGGATGTCACCGATGGTCCGGCGGTCCGTCGCCGTCGATTGCCAGTACTCGGCGACGGACTTGCCCAGGTAGCGTGAGCCGCTGTGGATGACCAGCCAGTAGTCCCCCGACTCGCGGCCCTGGCCGAACTCGACGAAGTGGTTCCCGCCGCCCAGGGTGCCGGCGCTCTTGATGATGTACCCCATGCCCTGGCGCTGGTCGGCCAGCACGCGGTCACACAGCGCCTCGAAGTACGCCTCGTCGTAGCCGTCGAAGTCGAACTCGACGGGGTCGATATGCTCGCCGAACCGCTCGGCGTAGGCCGCGTCGAACTGCTCGAAGACGCGGTTCGCGCGCTCGAAAGGGAACTCCTCGACCAGATGGACGGCGTCGTCGTAGTCGTGGACGTTGCGGCCCATCGGGACCACCTCGCGCACACGGCGCTCGCGCTCTTCGTCTTCCAGCGGCAGTTCGGAGCCGAGATTCGTCGCGGCCATCCCACAGCCCACGTCGACGCCGACGATGTTCGGGACGACGCGCTCGCCCAGCGGCATCGTGAAGCCGATGGGCGCGCCGGCCCCCCAGTGCGTGTCCGGCATGATGCGGACCGGCTCGGTGAACGCCGGGTGGTCGATGAGCGTCTCGATCTGCTCCCGACACCCCGCCTCGACGAGCGACTCGTCGTCGACCATCACTCGCGCTGTTGTGTGTTTGCCCGTCAGTTCGAGTACCATTGGTGTCATAGCGTAGTTGCATCGGGGGTTTGAACCTCACGGTGGCCCGGGACCAGTTGACACTCCAGCGAATAGCACATAAAAACCCACAGCCGAACGGGTGGGTATACCCAGAATCACTGATATTTCGCTTCTCGAACCTTGAGAGCGGTTTTCAGTTGCTGGGAACGCACTGCCGTTTATATGCTCCTTGCTCGCTCAAGTACACATGTGAGGTGACACAGATGTCCTATCAAGCGGCGAACCCCCTGGCAGACGAGTTCGAGTTCGAGCTCGGCGGGGCCTGGACCGCGTACTGGCTGGCGTTCCTGCGTGTCGTAACCGGCTGGTGGTTCTTCCACGCAGGCGTAACGAAGCTCATCGAGGACGGGCTGGCCTACACCTACGGGCCGACGTATCTCAAGCAAATGACTGGCACGGCACTCGGTCCGATCCCCGTGCTGATGGGCGAACACCTTGGCTGGCTCATTCAGGCCATGGTCCCGCTGGGCGAGACGTTCATCGGGCTCGGACTGATGGTCGGCGCGCTGGTCAGGCTTGCCTCCGTCTTCGGGGTCTTCTTCATGGCCCTGTTCTGGATCGGCAACGCAGGCTTCGGCCACGGGCTGGTCAACAGCGACTTCATGGGCCTGCTGCTGTTCATGACGATGATCGTGCTGGCCACTGGCCGCTACTACGGCCTGGACGCGCTCATCGAGAAGACCAAACTGGTCAAACGACACCCGAAGCTCCGGTACCTGCTCGGGTAAGGAGGTGACCACAAATGCAACAACACACCACCATCATCGACAAAGCGGCGATGGCACTCAGCGGCGGACTGCTGCTGCTGGGCGTCGTCGTCCTCGGCATCGTGGAGCTACTGGCGGGTAAGCCATACGGCGCGGCACCGCTGACGAACGACGCGGGCGAGGTCATCGCGACCCCGATGGTCGACCCGACGCTCCGGACCGGGCTGGTCCTGGCCGGCCTCCTGGTCCTGGCCCTGTACGGGGGCTACAGGCTCGTCGCTCCAATGAAAGACGAGGCGGCCCCGGCACAGCAAGAGATCACGGCAGACTGAACGGTTCTCGTTTTCGCGTTTGTGACTCGACATGTGACTTCCGGCCACAGAAGTGTCAATGGGTGCCGGTCCACCCCACCGGGTCCCCACTAACAATGTATTTACTGTGTCCATATTAATCAGATGGAGTGGTTTCTAATTCTGATAGCGCCCACCACAACGCTCATCTCCGTGGTAGTGTTGCTCTCTCTGTATGCCTTCACTGGTGGTTCACTATGCCTTCGTGGGGCTGCTCGCCGCGACACTGTTGGGCGCCGCATTCGACAGGCGGTCGCTCCTGCTGTCGATACTGGTCGTCACGTTCCCCGATATCGACGCCTTCATCGGCCTCTACTGGCAGGCCGGTCACCGGGCCGCGACGACGAACCTCGTCATTCCGGCACTGCTGGCGCTTCTCATCGGAATCGACCTCCATCTCCGCGAGAAGTCGTACATCAGGAATCGCTGGGGAGCCTATGGCGTTCGAGTCAGTTGGTTCTGCGTCGTCGTGTACGCGGTTGGGCACGTACTGCTGGACCTGATTACGGGCGGCGCGAACCTCTTCTGGCCGCTGTACGACCAGTTCTACCAGCTTAGCGGCCATCTGGAACTGTCGAGCCAGCGCGGTATCGTCCAGACGTTCGTCGAACTGCCCGAACCAACGTCTCAGAACGCTGCTGGAAGCACTGGCGGGAGCGGCGGCTCAACCACACAGGCGATGGGCAACTCAAGCGAGGTGCAGATGAGCACCGGTGTCGATCCGAACCCGGGACAGGCGGAACCCGAAAACGTCGACCGCGTGTTCCCCATTGCCCGGAGCGGGTGGGAACTGGTCATTTTGGTCGTCGGGACCTGTGCCACCGCGGCCCGACTCGTCATCGGCCACGACCTGCCTGAGGAGTAATCGCCGGCCACTCGACCCCTGGCCCGGGGCGTTCGCTTTCGAGTCCTTCATATACGCCGTGGCCAACCGGGGAACCATGGGCTTCGAGATACGGCGACGACTGAGCCTCGCCGACACGGTGACGCTGTTCAACGCCGTCGTCGGGTTCGTCGCCGGAGCCATCGCCTTCGCCGACCCGCATCTGGCCGCTCGGCTGATCCTGCTCGCGGTCATCGCCGACGCCGTCGACGGTATCGTCGCCCGGAACGGGGACAGTTCGGCGGTCGGGCCGCTGCTCGACTCCGTGACCGATGTTGTCTCTTTCGGTGCGACACCGAGTCTCTTTCTCTACGTGCTGCTGACGAACGCCTACGGCGGCATCGAGTCCGCCCATCCGGCCGTGTTCGTCGGTCTCGTGTTGCTCGCCTCGGCGTACGTCGTGTGCTCGATCATTCGGACGGCGTTTTACTCGACGTACTTCGATTCACCCGACGAGCGCCCGGGAATGCCGAACACGCTTGGGAGCATCATTATCGCCACGGCGTATCTGAGTGGCGTTACGGATCCGCTCGTCCTGAGCGTCGGAGCGCTGGGGCTCTCGCTTGCGATGGTCGCACCCTTCGACTATCCGAAACCCGGCCCCAAGCACGCGATTCCGATGGGCGTCGTCCAGGCGGTGGCCGTCGTCGCGCCAGCGGCATTGTTCCGGGCGGGGCCGCGGGCGATGCTCGGCATCGCACTGCTGTTTTTCGCGCTCGGGCCGTGGTTCTACCCTGGAGAATAACCCTCCCCTGTGGTCTTGTTGGAATCAGTCGTTCTGGATTACGGGGTCCTGTGACGCCCGCTCTAACGGACTGGTCGGTCGGGGTGACACGGAGCTATAGCCCGGCGGCGTCGATGATCGTCGTCTCGGGGTTGGGCCGGAGACTGTCGAGCACTGTGGTCGCTGCCTCGTCAAGTTCCGACAGACAGAACAGGATTTGGTCACCCTCGTCGTCGTACTCGACGAGAGAGGACGTAATCTCGATGCCCGTTCGGAAGTAGTTACGCGTCCCGTCCACCGCATACGGGAGGTGGAGTTCGTACAGCGGGAGCGAGTCCGCCCCAGCAGTGCCGACCACCGACAGCGCCTCGCCGTCGTACTCCTGCTCCCCGACGACGGCGAACGGGCCGTTCGAATCGCCGACCCTGTCGTTGATGAACGTCTCGACCGCCGACGCAGGCCGGGGAGTGTAGAACTGGGTCACTCTGAGGGTGGCCGACCCGGTCGTCTCGTCAACTGTCACAGCCGGGCTTTCGAAGGGCTGTGAGCGACCGGTCGGTGCGGCGATAGGCTCGGCCACGGTGTACGTCCCGGGATACTCGAAACTGAACACGAACGGTGTTCCCGCCGTCTCGAACGGGGCCGGATCCCCCGCTATGCCGGCACACGAGGACCCGCTCGTATCGGGCGTCGTGTTGGACCCGCCCCCTGAAGTAGGCGTCTCGCCAGCGCTCTCCGCGTCGGTTTCGGCTTGATCGTCGTCTCCGTCGTCTGTTTCACTACCGCTACAACCGGCCAACAGCCCGAAGGTGGCGGCGGCGGCGAACGCTCGCAGGAGCGTCCGGCGCGACGTGGCTGGTGTTTCTGGCGATACGGGCGATTGATCGTCGTTTTCTGGCTGCATAGTGGGTTCGTCGCGTGCGTCCCGGCACGTCGAGTGCCTGTCAATCTCCCTGGAGGAACATAACGATACGCGCTGAGAATGTTCCCACAGTGTGGGACGATTGAGCCCCGCGCCCCCGAAGCGGGGGTCGCTCTCCACGGCAGGTGGGACTGGCGTCCGCTCGCAACCTCACTCGTCGAGGTCCGCCGCCGTGATCGGGGCCGCAGCCTCGCGGTGGCGGTCGAAGAACGCGTCGAACCACTCGCGTACCGCCTGGGACTCGGTTTCGACGAGCGCCTGTGACGCGCCGTTGTCGTCGCGGAGCGCGAAGATGATCGTCCCGTCGTTGTCGACGCAGTTACACGCCGGCAACCCCGAGCCACGGAAGAAGCGGACCCGGTCTGTGGCGACCATCTCACGCATCCGCTGGGCGTCCGTCTCGGAGTCGCGGATCGCATCGAAGACCGGTGTCGCCACGATACCATCGAGTGTGAGGCGTCGGTCGACCACCGTCGCCTGCCAGAGCGCCGCAAGCGCCGGCGGGGCGTGCTGGCTTGCCACCAGCCGGACCGTCTCCGCCTGTCGGATGTGTTCGAGACTCCGCGTCAGCGGGCGAACGTTGTCCGTCGCGTCGGGCCGGACGATAGTGGCGTCGTGTAGCTCGCCCACGTCGAAGTCGACGTGTTCAATCGGGAACCACTGGACCTGTTCACCCAGTCGGTCAAGCGCCTCGACGGTCTCGGTCAGCGACCGGACTGCCCGCACGAGCTGGACGCCCTGGGGCGTCGCCACGTACCTGTCGCGAGGGTGCTCGATCCACTCCCGGTCCTCGAACTCCGAGAGGATGCGGCTTAGCGTCGCTCGGGCCACGTCCGTCTGGGCTGCGAGCTCCGCTCGGGTGTGCGGGCCCGTCGCCAGCGTCTCTAACACGCGAATGCGGTTCGGCGAGTTCGCGAGAAACGCGACTCGGTCGAGCGGTTCGTCCATCAAGTATACGTTCACCGGCTGCCCTAATGGTGGTTTTGACGAGCGACCGCGGCGACTGGCATCTTCAGCGGCCCGGTTTTCGGAGACATTTTCGCCTCAAGGCCGGTCTCTTCCACGTCAGGACGAGCAGCGTCCCCGAAAGCAGCACAGATGGTTGTCAACAGCGGGTGTGCAATCCTGATTGACTCTGACACTTGCGGGCTGGTGCCTACCCGCAGTATTCAGGACCGATCCCTGTCGGCAGTTGCGGGTTTCGACAGAGGCGCCGCAGTCACTCTCAAACCGCTCGGCCCACGTCCTCAAGGAACCCACCGACGATGTCGTTGAACAGGTCGCCTCGCTCAACCATCGCCAGATGCGCGGCGTCGGGGACGAACGACACCTCGCCGTTCGGTATCTCAGTGGCTAGCGTTTCGTGATACGCACGCGGGGTGAGTTTGTCGTGCTCGCCACAGATAGCGAGGACCGGCATCTCGATCTCGCCGAGTCGGTCGCGCACACTGAAGTGATGGCAGGTCATGAAATCGCGGCGGGTCACCGTCTGTCCGACCGCCTTCATCTGCTCGCGGGAGCGAGGGGCGGCCTCGTGGGCGGTGTCATGGAACAGCCGGTCCCGTTCGTGCAGAAACTCGACGGCACGCTCCCAGTCGCTTGCCAGCCACTCCTGCAGCCCTTCGAACACCGGTAGTTCGGGGCCGGTGCCGAGCAACACCATCGCCTCCGGCGTCCACTCGCGCTCCAGTGCGACCCACTGGGCGATGGCTCCGCCAAGCGAATTGCCGACCAGCACGTCAGCGTCCGTCTCTCCCGCTACAGCCACCACGTCGTCCGCGTACGCGTCGAGCGTCGCGGTCCCAGCGTCGGCGTCGATATCGTCGGAGTCACCGTGACCTGACAGGTCCAGCGCGACGGCGGGGTGGGCCGGCCCGGATGGGGCGTACTGGCGGCCCCACACGCGGTGGGTCGCGCCGCTGCCGTGGACGTACAGCGTCGTCGGTCCCCCGCTATCAGATCGCGTCCGTCTGTACGCCGTGACTCGCCCGCGGTGGCTGACCCGCTCCATGCGACACCGTTGGGAAGCGGTGTGGATAAAAGGTTGCCGCGCCCAAATACGGTGTGAACCGCATTCAAGCAACTACGTGTATTTTCCCGCCGTATAGCGCATTTTAGCGATAGGTTTATATACTTATCACGCTTACTTTGAGTTAGCATGACTTCAGAACAGCAGTTGTTCGACGAGACGCCCCTCCGCCGATTCGAGTACGACGATGTCGTCGTCCTCGCGGCGGACGTGGGACCTGCCGCCGATGCGAGTGTCGATGTGGTTGACGGGACCGTCATCGTCGTCGCTGACGGCCACCAGCACGAACAGGAGATCCCCGCTGGGGACGCACGAGCGTTTATCAATCACGGGGTTCTCACTATCGAACTGTCAGAAGACGAGGGAGATTACTGATGAAACTTACTGTTAAACCACTCAAACAGAAAGACGCCGGCCGCGGCCTCGCGGCTATCGACCGGGCCGCGATGGACGAACTCGAACTCGAGAACGGCGATTACATCGTTCTCGAGGGGAAACAGGACACCCGCGCGGTCGCCCGTGTCTGGCCCGGTTACCCCGAAGACGAGGGGAAGGGCATCGTCCGTATCGACGGGCAACTCCGCCAGGAGGCCAACGTCGGTATCGACGACCACGTCAACATCGAAAAGGCCGACGTGAACCCCGCGAGCGCGGTCACCGTCGCCTTGCCCCAGAACCTCCGGGTTCGGGGCAACGTCGGGCCGATGATCCGCAACAACCTCAGCGGCCAGGCCGTCACGCAGGGCCAGACGGTCCCCGTTAGCTTCGGTCTCGGACCCCTTTCCTCTATGTCCGGCCAGAAGATCCCGCTGAAGATCGCGGAGACTGAGCCCTCCGGCACGGTCGTCGTGACCGACTCCACGGACATCCAGGTCAGCGAGATGCCCGCCGAGCAGGTCCACAGCGGCGAGGGCGCGCCCGAAGCGAGCGACACCCCCGACGTGACCTACGAGGACATCGGCGGCCTCGACCGCGAACTCGAACAGGTCCGTGAGATGATCGAGCTGCCGATGCGCCACCCCGAGCTGTTCCAGCAACTGGGCATCGAACCGCCGAAAGGCGTCCTCCTGCACGGCCCGCCCGGCACGGGGAAGACGCTGATGGCCAAGGCCGTCGCCAACGAGATCGACGCGTACTTCACCACCATCTCCGGCCCGGAGATCATGTCGAAGTACTACGGCGAGAGCGAGGAGCAACTCCGCGAGATATTCGACGAGGCCTCGGAGAACTCCCCTGCCATCGTCTTTATCGACGAGATCGATTCCATCGCCCCGAAGCGCGGTGAGACCCAGGGCGACGTGGAGCGCCGCGTCGTCGCCCAGCTACTCAGCCTGATGGACGGGCTCGAAGAGCGCGGGCAGGTCATCGTCATCGGCGCGACGAACCGTGTCGACGATATCGACCCAGCGCTGCGCCGTGGCGGTCGCTTCGACCGCGAAATCGAGATCGGCGTCCCGGACAAGAAGGGCCGCAAAGAGATCCTGCAGGTCCACACCCGTGGGATGCCCCTCTCCGAGGAGATCGATATCGAAAACTACGCGGAGAACACCCACGGCTTCGTCGGCGCGGACCTCGCCTCGCTCACGAAAGAGAGCGCGATGAACGCGTTGCGGCGCATCCGCCCCGAACTCGACCTCGAATCCGACGAGATCGATGCCGAGGTACTGGAGAAGCTGGAGATCAGCGATACGGACTTCCGCGAGGCGATGAAGGGCATCGAGCCCTCCGCGCTCCGGGAAGTCTTCGTCGAAGTTCCGGACGTTACCTGGGATTCCGTCGGTGGTCTCGAAGACACCAAGGAGCGGCTCCGGGAGACCATCCAGTGGCCCCTGGAGTACGAAGACGTGTTCGAGTCGATGGACCTCGAAGCCGCCAAGGGCGTGCTGATGTACGGCCCGCCCGGTACGGGGAAGACGCTGCTGGCGAAGGCCGTCGCCAACGAGGCCCAGTCCAACTTCATCTCCGTGAAGGGGCCGGAGCTGCTGAACAAGTTCGTCGGCGAGTCCGAGAAGGGCGTCCGCGAAGTGTTTGCAAAGGCCCGCGAGAACGCCCCGACCGTGGTGTTCTTCGACGAGATCGACTCCATCGCAAGCGAACGGGGTGGCGGCACGACCGACTCCGGCGTCGGCGAACGTGTCGTCTCCCAGCTGCTGACGGAGCTTGACGGCATCGAGGACATGGAGAACGTTGTGGTCGTCGCGACCACGAACCGACCGGACCTCATCGACGACGCGCTCCTGCGCCCCGGACGGCTCGACAGGCACGTTCACGTGCCCGTCCCGGACGAGGAGGCCCGGCGTGCGATCTTCCATGTCCACACCCGGAACAAGCCCCTGGCCGACGGCGTCGACCTCGACGACCTGGCCAGCCGCACGGACGGCTACGTGGGCGCGGACATCGAAGCGGTCGCCCGCGAGGCGTCGATGGCCGCGACCCGGGAGTTCATCAACAGCGTGGACCCCGAGGAGATCGGCGACAGCGTCAGCAACGTCCGCGTGACGATGGACCACTTCGAGCACGCACTGGAAGAAGTCGGCCCCAGCGTCACCGAGGAGACCCGCGAGCGCTACGACGAGATCGAACAGCGCTTCGACCGGGCCGAACCCGGCGTCACCGACGAAAGCACGGCCAGCCGCACCTTCCAGTAACGGACTGGTGACGGCGCGGTCGGACCGGTAGCGGATATTTTCGACTTTTCAGTCGCTTTGAATACGAATGGTAACACAGACGAATGGCAACACAGCGAGCCGGACTGGCTAGTTGTCGGCTCGATAAAGCGTGATTTCGCGGCACTCGTATCTCTCTTTCGTGGCACCGCTCCCACCGACAGTGACCCGTCCGTCATCGGTTTCGACAGTGAGCGACCGTTCGGCCGGGTTCGAGCTTGAGGCCGGATAGACGAGGCTCTGGCGGACGTTCACGACGCGTCCAGAGATCGTCGTCTCCGTCCGGTCCGCGGTCGAGACCACCTGTGCGGTCGCGGTGATCGGTATCTCGTCACGGAGTGCCAGCGCCGCCGTGAGAACGGCGAATTCGAACGCCGAGAACGTCTGTGGGAACGAACCAACGCTGGCGACGTAGCGTTCCGTGCCCATCAGCCAGTGGGTGCCCAGGAACATCGTGAATTCGTCGTGAGCGAGGTTCTCGTTGTCGAACCGGGTCGCCCGGTAGTCTCCATCGGACTGCGTTAGAACGCGGACGTGTCCGGTGAGACCACGTTTTACGTCGGCAGTCACGAGCAACGGCGTGATCCCGTGCCCGATTGTCCGGACCGCCGTTGCGATGTCGTCGTATGCGGGTATCGATGCGCTCGTTTCGCCGTGGACCAGGACTAACACCAGTACGTCACGCTCGATAGCGGCTCTGAGTTGCGGCGCAAATGTAACGAGCGCGGATTTCGGAACCGCGAGGGTGACGCTTTCGTCGGCACCGTCGATGAGAGACCGGACCGCATCGATGACTGCCGGCCGGGTCCGATACGTCTCCAGCCCCTGCTGTGCCATTATCGGAGGATTCGGTGCCAGAAGCATAAATCGTCCCCCGGCGTCAACGACGGTATCGCTGCGGAAGTCCTGTCACTCACCGCGATAGATCGGGTGTAACTTCTTTATGTGTGTGTCTCCTCGGAAGGGTGATGAAGTCACAGCCCACCGTCCTGTTTGTCCGAAGCACGGACCAGGACAGGGCCGCGATTTCGTTTCTCCGGGACAGTGGTCTCACTGTCCACGAAGTTAAAGGGGTTCGTGACGCAGAGGACGCGCTCGGTGACTACGATACGGACTGCGTGGTCACGAACTGCGAGGTCGAGAAGCCGGACGGGACACAGTACCTCGGTGGATTGACCGTCATCGAACGCTTGCGGCAAACCCACCCTGAACTCCCGGTCGTCCTGTTCGCGGAAGTGACCAACGGCGATATCGCCCGTGAGGCCTACAGCCGCGACGTGTTCGGTTACGTTCCCGAAACAGTCGACGACGCCCTCCAACAGCTTCTGGCACAGGTCGACGCCGCTGTCGCATCCAGTCCGGCCCGCCAGCGAGCCAGCAAACGAAAACAGCTCAACGAGGCCGTTCGGCTGGTCAATCAGGCACTCGTCCGCTCGCAGTCCCGGATGGATATCGAACGCGATGTCACTGCGGTGCTTGCGGGCACGTCCAGATACACCGAAGCCTGTACTGTGACCTGTCAGCACGACAGGCCTGTCATTCGGGCACTGGGCTCACAGCGTGGCCGCGTAACGATCACCGCCCCGGAGCCGTTGCTCCGGGCCGAGTCAGCGGAGCGACTCGTCGTTGCGGACATCGACCCGGACGCGGTCGGAGACGAGACGGAGGCACTGGAGCGGGATTGTGTCCGCGTTCTCGCCGTCCCGCTGGTGTACGACGGGGTCTCGTACGGTGTCCTCGCCGTGTACGCCGACCGCGTCGACACCTTCGACACGGAAGAACAGGACACGTTCCGGGAGGTCGGCCACAACATCGCGCTGGCAATCGACGCGAGCCAGACGAAAGACGCGCTCCAACAGCGGACGACGGAACTGGAACACCAGAAAGAGCGGTTACGGGAGCTCGCACAGATCATTTCACACGAACTGCGGAACCCGCTCCAGGCAGCGATGGGGCGGGTCGAGTTGCTCGCCGAATCGACGGATGCCGAGGAGTTCGACGCCATCCAGCGCAGTCATACCCGCATGTCGTTTCTCATCGACGACCTCATGGAAATCGCCAGACAGGGCGAACGACAGTACACCGTCGAGCCGGTGGCGCTCTCGAACGTGCTGAGCGACGCGTGGAACGCCATTGATACCGGTACGTCGACCGTTGAAATCGACTGCCCTGGGACGGTACTGGCCGACCGCAACCGTCTCTGCCAGCTCGCAGAGAACTTCTTCCGGCTCGCCACGGACCGATGTGACGGCGTGCGGATCACGGTCGCCGACACGGCGGACGGGTTCCGCTTCGAACATGCCGGCCGGCCACTGGCCGGCGAAGGCGAGGGAGCGTTCGAACTCAACTACGGGTCCACTGACGAGGGTGCGGGGCTCCACCTCGCTGTCATCCGGGAGATCGCACGCGGCCACGGCTGGGATATCTCACTCGGCGACGGGTCGTCCGAACGAGTGCGGCTGGACGTTATCGGCGTCGAACAGCCGTCAGCGAAAGCCGACCGGAGTTCGGACTGATTGAACGGGCACGATAGCTGCTGTGTCGCACGATACCCGACTCGAAACCGTATTTTGCATCCAGTCCGCAGTTGGGGGTATGGATCTCCAGGCTCGGTATCGCGTGCCAGCACTCACTGGCCTGCTGACGGTCGTGTCGCTCGCGCTCGTGTTCGGGGCCGTTCTCGGCGCGATCCCACCGTCAATTCTCCCCGCCGCCCCCGCGACAGTGCTGGGGGCGATCCCACACGCCAACGCCGTGGTCAGCGCCCTCGCTATCGGAACAATCGTCGGCGGTATCCGGGCGATCCGCCGCGGGGATGTCGCCCGACACCGGCAACTGATGGTCTCCTCGTTTGGTCTGTTCGCCCTGTTTCTGGTACTGTACCTCTACCGGATAACGCTTGTCGGACCGACGGATTTCACCGGTCCGTCGGTCGTCGAGACCTACTTTTATCTGCCGTTTCTGGCCGTGCATATCCTGCTCGCCATTCTCGCTATCCCGGCGGTGTACTACGTCCTCCTGCTTGCCTACACCTACCCGGTCTCGGAGTTGCCGTCGACGAACCACCCGCGGGCCGGAAAGCTGGCCGCGGGGCTATGGCTGGTCTCCTTCTCGATGGGAATTGCGGTGTACGCGATGCTGTATCTGGTGTGGTAGCGGCCCAGCGTCGCAAAAAGAGCCCGCGGCCGGTTGTCGAGACGTACCCTGTCAGTCGTCGGCCGGGCTCGACTGCGTCCCGATCTCCGGGCGGACCACGTCGCGGTCCGTCGCCTCGCCGTCGATATCGTAGGGGTACTCGCCGGTGACACAGCCGAGACAGAGGTCCGTCCGGCTCGTCTCCAGCGTCTCCGCGATAGCGTCGATAGAGAGGTACGACAGCGAGTCCGCCTCGATCTCGTCGCGGATCTCGTCGGCGGACTGGTTCCCGGCGATGAGTTCATCGCGGGAGGCCATGTCGATGCCCATGTAACACGGGGCGACGATGGGCGGCGCGCCGATGCGGACGTGGACCTCATCGGCCCCGGCGTCTTTCAGCAACTGAATCAGCTGTGTCGACGTGGTCCCGCGGACGATGGAGTCGTCGATGATCGTGACGCTCTTCCCCTCGATTGTGGACTTGATGGGGTTGAGCTTCAGCCGGACAGCTCGCTCGCGTTCGTCCTGAGTCGGCATGATGAAGGTGCGGCCGACGTACCGGTTTTTCATCAGCCCCTCGGCGAACTCGATGTCGGAGCCGTCGTTCTGTGCGGCCTCCGCGTATCCGGAGGCGAAGGCGCGCCCGGAGTCGGGGACCGGCAACACCACGTCCGATTCGACGCCGGATTCCTCCCAGAGCTTCCGGCCGAGTTCGCGCCGGACCTCGTAGACGAGGCTCTCGTCGATGGTCGAGTCCGGTCGCGCGAAGTAGACGTGCTCGAAGAAGCAGTGGGCCGTGTTCTCGGGCTCGACGAGCTGATAGGTGTCGTAGCCGGTGCCGTCGGCGTGCAAGACGACGAGTTCGCCGGGCTTGACATCCCGGATGAGTTCGCCGTCGAGCGTGTCGATGGCGGCCGACTCGGAGGCCAGCACGTAGCCGTCCTCCAGTTCGCCGATACACAGCGGCCGGTTCCCCTCCGGGTCGCGCACGCCGAGCACTGTCTCGTCGTGCATGATAGTCAGCGAGTACGACCCGTGGATGCGGTTCATCGTCCGCTTGACTGCCCGAACCAGGTCCTCCTCTAAGAGATTGCGCGCGAGGTCGTGGGCGATGACCTCGGTGTCGCCGTCGGATGTGAAGGCGTGGCCGAGGTCGGCCAGTTCGTCGCCGATCTCGTCGGCGTTGACGAGGTTCCCGTTGTGGGACAGCCCCAGCGATCCCGACTTGAACGAGACCGAGAAGGGCTGGGCACAGCTACTGTTGACGCTCCCGGCGGTCGGGTAGCGGACGTGGCCGATGCCGTGCGAGCCGTTGAGCGATTCCAGGTCGCTCGGGCCGAAGGCGTCACCGACGAGTCCCATCTCGACGTGGCTGTGCTGCTGGAACCCGTCGTGGGTGACGATACCGGCCGATTCCTGGCCGCGGTGCTGGAGCGCGTACAAGGAGTAGTAGAGCGGTCGGGCGGCGTCACGGTCCTCCAAAGAGATGCCAACAACGCCGCACTTCTCGTGCATTTGTGTTGAGTGTGTTATTCGCCCGCTTTCGACTGCCACTCGTAGTCACGCCGCTTGGCCGACTTGCCGAAACCGCACGACGAGCAGACCTTCTTTTTCGTGTGATACGACTTTTCGCCACACCGGCGACACTTCGTGTGTGTCGTGGTGTTTTTCTTGCCCTGACTCGGAGTTCCTGCGCCAGTCATGGAGTAATTGAGACGACGTTATCGCCGCGTATAATCGTTGTGTCTTCATCCTCGACGACGAGGTTCATGTGTTGGTCGTAGCCGGTGAGTTCCCCTTCAAAGAGTTCGCCACCCTTCAGCTGTACGGTGACTGTCTCACCGAGGGACGCTTCGAGTACATCCAGCGGTCGTCCACTCATGTACGGTTTGGATAGTGACGGCCGCTTAAACGTACCGTTTGCGTGGTGACACACATGATACCGCTCCGCTGTCCTACACGTCGACGCTAAAGGGCGCTCGGTCGGCCGCTCGCACGGCGAAGCCGGCCAGCAGGTCCGCGAGCGCGTCCAGGTCGTCGGGGTCGATGACCTCGACCGGCGTGTGCATGTAGCGGTTCGGCAGGCCGACGTTGACCGACGGAATCCCGCCCCGCGAGGTGTAGAAGGCGTCCGCGTCGGTCCCGGTCCGGATGCCCGTCGCCTGCAGTTGGATGTCGATGTCCGCCTCGTCGCTCGTCTCTCGGAGGGCCTCGACGGCAACGGGGTGGTTCGCGCTCCCGCGGGCGACAACCGGCCCCGCGCCGAGTTCGACCCCGGTCGCGGCCTTGCCCGGCGAGCCCGGCGAGTCCGTCGCGTGTGTCACGTCCGCGGCGATGGCGACATCCGGCGCGAGGTCGAACCCGACCATCTTCGCGCCCTGCACGCCGACCTCCTCCTGAACCGTGGAGACGGCGTACACCGTCGCGTCCGCGCCGGATTCCGCCGCGCGTCGAAGCCCCTCTGCGGCCGCCCAGATGCCGATACGGTTGTCCATCCCCCGGGCCGCCAGCCGACCGTTCTCCAGTTCGCTCAGCGTCTGGACGAACGTCACCGGGTCGCCGCGGTCGACGAGCGACTCCACCTCGTCGCCGTCCTCGGCCCCCACGTCGACGTACTGCTCGGCGATTTCCGGGACGGACTCGTCCTCCGGGTCCCGGAGGTGAATCGCGGTCTGCCCCACGACGCCGGAAACCGGTCCGTCGGCCGTGTGGATGGTGACGTGTTGCCCGCGGGAGACGGTCTTGTCGGAGCCGCCGATACGGCCCAGTTTGACGAAGCCGTCGTCGGTGAGGTCGCGGACGATGAAGCCGATCTCGTCACCGTGACCCGCGAGCGCGACGGTCGTGTCGCCGCCCTCGACCTTGGCGACGGCGTTGCCGTAGTCGTCCGTCCGGACCTCGTCGGCGAACTCGCTGACGTAGTCGAGCCACACCCGCTGGCTGTCGGCCTCGTACCCCGACGGGCCGGGGGTCGTCAGAAGCGATTCCAGAAATTCGCGTCGCTGTGTGTCCATACCCGGCGTTATTGCTCCTGGGTGATGAAAACAGCGGACGGCGCGCCGTTGGGAGACGTGTCGGCGAGACGCCGTTACCGCCACGGCTAAGAGTCGGGGCGTTGAACCGTCAGTATGGCGAAATTTACCCTCCTCGAACTGCATCTCGACGGCGCTGATTTCACCGCGAACGCCCCGTTCAGTTCCTCGGACGATGCCGACGAATCGACGAGCAAATCGCGCTGGTCCCGCTCCCAAACGAGCGACACGAGCGATGAGACGGACGACGCCAGCGGTGGCCGCAGCGTCGGTCGCCTCGCGCTCGCCGTTCTCGGTGTCGTTGCGGTCGTTGCGCTCGTCCTGCGGCTGTATCTCGGCGGGTCCGACAGCGACGAAGACCTGTAGGGGCGGTCGTCCTGTTTTTCCGCTATAGTAACAATTGAAACGATTTACACACTGATCGCCCTGCTGTCGTGCGATCAGATGTGCATTGATTTTCAATGGCTACTATAGCCAGGAACCGAACGCCGGTGGTCGGTTTCACAGGGAGAAGGCCTATTTTCTCCCGCCACATTTCAGACGTATGGGATTATACCACAGCGTTCAGGCTGTCGCCGGCGCGACCGGCGACGGACCCATCGACTGGAGCGCCGTCGCCGACGCCGCGAAGGGAGCCACGGACACAGGCGACCTCACCGTCGAGACGGCCGAACGCGACGGCTACGCGACCGACGTTCGGGACGCCAGAAACCGCGTTCGGGAGGTCGGCCAACTCTCCTTTGACCTGCCCGAGACCGTCGAGATCCAGAACCGCCACCACTGGATTGACGCTAACGTCGCCACGTTTAGCCGCGTGATGGAACCGATCGAACAGCAGGCCGAGTACATCCCCGGCATCGCCCGCATGGTCAACACCGGGTCGATGGCCGTTGCGCTCTCTTTCCTCGGGAACAACGTTCTGGGCCAGTACGACCCGGTCTTGCTCGCGGACAACGACGCCCACGCGCTGTACTTCGTGCGCCCCAACATCCACCGGGTCGCAGACCAGTTGAACGTCGAACGGGCTCGCTTCCGCCGCTGGATCGCGTTCCACGAGGTCACCCACGCCGCGGAGTTCGGCGCGGCTCCCTGGCTGTCCGACCACCTCGAAACGGCGATGGAAGACGCCATCGACAACCTCACCGACGGCAACATCGACCGCACGACGCTGGGCGAACTGGATACCACGATGACCGCCGTCGAGGGGTACGCGGAACTGCTCATGGACCGTGCCTTCGACGACGAGTACGACGACCTGCGCCGGAAAGTCGACGAGCGCCGACAGGGGCGTGGCCCCATCGCGTCGCTCATGCGGCGGCTGCTCGGTCTCGGGATGAAACGCCAGCAGTACGAACGCGGGAAGGCGTTCTTCGACACCGTCGCTGACGCCCGCGGCGTCGCTGCGGCCGGACGAGTGTGGGACTCACCGGACACACTCCCGACCGAAGACGAGATAGAGACGCCGACCCTCTGGATCGACCGCGTCGACCCCTAACACGGAAACAGCCCGTTCA
Organism: Haloarcula terrestris; assembly: GCF_031624315.1. Classification (NCBI taxonomy): domain Archaea; kingdom Methanobacteriati; phylum Methanobacteriota; class Halobacteria; order Halobacteriales; family Haloarculaceae; genus Haloarcula; species Haloarcula terrestris. The sequence goes on from NZ_JAMQOM010000003.1 coordinate 360,353, forward strand.
GCGGCCGATTGAGACGCTTACTTGTCCGGCTCTTCGACCGGCGCTTCCATCTTCGCAACGTCGAGGAGGACCTCGCTGTTGGATTCGTCGACTGCCACGACCGTGCCGGCGATGACCAACTTCGAGATGGGCGTGGGACCGAGGATGACCGCCTGCCCCTCGCTGAAGTCCTGTACCGAGTGCTGGAGGTGGTATCGCGCCCGGCATTTCTCCGGGTGGTGGACGCTCGTGAGGTTGATTTCCTCGACCGTCACGTCGACCCGCTCGTAGTCGTGGGCGACGACGACGCTCTCGGCCTCGTCTATCTGCTGGCGATTGATCGCGTCGAACGCCTCGGAGGTCGGCTTATATCCCCCTGTCGGTCCGGGAATCCCCTCGACGAGTCCCAGCGAGGTCAGACTCTGCATCTGGTTCCGGACTGTTCCGGGGTTCCGATCGATCTCCTCCGCGATTGTCTCGCCGGTGACTGCCTCACCGGTCTGTTGATACTTGTTTACCAGCGTCGTAAGCATCGTCCGCTGGCTGTTGTTCAGATCGATGCTAACCATACCGGAGTGTATCGGGAGCGGCTACTTATCCCATTGGGTTCACTCATTCGACGCCAGTCGCCATCACGGACGGCGCTATTCCATGTATCCCAGTTGTTTCAGCCGGTCCTCGACGGCGTCCCCGTCATCGGTTCCGAGCGCGTCCTCGATACTGAGTGGGTCGCGCTCCCCGACGGCAGGGTCCTCGGGGAACACCGGGAGTATCTCGCCGCGCATGTCAGTCGGGATGGCACAGCCGTGGGCGGCCAGCACCGTCGGCGCGATGTCGAGGATGCTGATCCGGTCGAGTTCGCCCTGTGGCTCGAAATCGGGGCCGCTGGCGGCGAAGATGCCGTAGGGCGTGTTCTCGGCCGCCCAGCGGTCCGGACCGCTCTGGATGGTCCCGCCGCCGATACCGTCGTTGACGTGGACGCCGGGGCGCTGGTCGACGACGACCTCCGGGCCAGCGTCCACGTAGGGGCCGTTGTACACGTCCTCGCCCTTGTACACGTCCGTAAACAGCGGGCCGTGTTCGTCTTCGACCTCACGAAGGTCGGCCATGAGCGACTCACGGACCGACTCCACGTCGAACCGGGGGTTGATGTACACCGGCCCCTGTCCGCTGGCGACGACCTTCGTCTGCTCTAAGTCGATGGCTTCGAGCTTGCGGTCCCGTTTGACGCCGTCCCGTTGCGGAACGAGTTGCTGGATGGACTCCGGGACGACGCGGGCGAGCGTGTCGACGAGTCCGGCGCGCTTTGCGACCGCGAGCAGGTTCTCCCGGTCGAGTCCGATTCGGGTCAGCAGTGCGTCGACGCTCGTGTCCCGGACCTGATAGCCGTTCTCGGCCAGCCACTCGTTGATGTAGAACTCCGTCTGGGTCGCGTCACAGCCGTGGTCGGACATCAGGACGAGGTTCAGGTCCTCGCGGTCGTCGAGCCGGCCGACCCACTCGTCGACGATTTGCCATGCGCGCAGACTCGGCTCGTCGTCCCAGAAGAAGTGATGCAAGACGTTGAGATAGAACAGCGTCACGTGGACGAAATCGAGGTCTCGCTCGTCCATGAGTGTCGTTGCCACCTCGAAGCGTTTCTCTAGCAGGTCCAGAATGGCCTCAACCTCAGCGCCGCGTTCGTCGTTCGAGGACAACAGCGGGTCCGGATGGACGCGGTAGTCGAATCGCTCTTCGAGTTCCTCGGCCAGTTCCGGCGGCGAGGTGTAGCCGGAGCTGATCGACCGGTACTCGCCTTCGACGGCGTCCGGGCCGCCCGCGACGACGAGTTCGTCGATATCCCGCGGCGGGTACATCGTCGGCATGTTGACGACGCCCGCGGACTGCCCCTCGTCGTTGAGGTAGTCCCATAGCTCGGCGGTATCGTAGTCGCCCCCATTCATCACGGTGATTTCGCCCGCTTCGAGGTCGACATTCTCGAACCAGAAGACGCCGAAGCCGCCGGGGTCCTTGCCCGAGGAGTAGCACTTCCAGTTCGGGAAGGTCACGGGCGGCAGACAGCTACGCGTCCCCGCCCAGGTGCCGGTGTCCCGCAGCGCGGCCAGGTTCGGGAGCTCGCCGGCCTCGATCCACGGGTCGAGCAGTTCCCAGCTCGCTCCGTCGAGTCCGACGACGAGGGTCTTCGTCATGTTGGGACGGAAACAGGCGAGTCACTAGTCCCTTTCGCACCCCGCTCGATGTGGGTTGCACGGGGAGCAAATTGGTCGAAGCGGACAACGCGTCACTTTTGAGCGCGCCGCCGGAACGCCATTGTATGAGCAACCGGTCGGACATCGCACCGGACACCGTTTCGGTCGAATTGACCGAGGACGGCGTCGTCGTGGAGTACCTCGACGGCCGCCAGGCGTTCTATCGCGGCGTCCCCACGGCGGTCGAAGGGAACGTCCAGACAGGCCCGGGAAAGGACACGCACGTACTGATAACCGACGAGACGGAAACGTCGGGCATTCTCGTGTACGTCAACGACCTCCGCACGCACGACGATATCCTCGAAGAAACGGGCGTCGGGCGGGTCATCCTTGACGACGGCGAGGAGGACGAACTGTTCCCGGGCGTTACGGTCCGGGACAATCAGATGCGGACGAAGGTCGAAGTGGACTACGACGTAACGAACGGCCGCGTGTTCGTCTTCGAGGAGGACGAACTCGGCGAGCGGAGCTTCGAAATCGTCGAAGACTGAAACCGGCGGTGAGGGAGAGGTGTGACCGCGAGACAGGACCGGTTACTGGATGTAGGAGGGGTCCTCGTCGTCGCAGTTTTCCTCGTGCTGGCGCGCGTCGCTCTGGTCGTCGAACATCAGGCCACAAGTCTCGCACTTGTACCACGTAATGTCGTCTCGCTCGGTTTGGACAACCATACCGGAGACTCCGATGGCCGTCCGTATATTATTTTCCCGCGACACAACGGGAACCCTCAAGGGAGTCGGATTGCAAGAAGGCGGCATGAGCGGGTCCACTGACGCCGGTGTCGAACTCACCGTCGAGGGTGCGAACAAGCGCGACGCCGGGCGCGGCATCGCACGGCTGCCGGAGTCCGCACGGACCGAACTCGGTGTGTTGAGCGGGTCGCCGGTCATCATCGAGGGCGACGACATGACCGTCGTGAAGGTCTGGCCGGCGGACGACGACGGCTCGTTCGTCCGCATCGACTCCGACACCCGGGCGAACGCCGGCGTAAACATCGGCGACACGGTCACCGTGACGAGTGGGTCGGTCTCCGAAGCGACCGAGATCGCCGTCCAGCCGGTCGAACCGATGCCGGGCAGCGAAGACTACGAGAGCCTGGTCGGAAAGCGGCTGGTCGACCAGATAATCCAGGCCGACGAGCGGACCCACATCGAGGGGCTGGGGACCTTCCTCGTCCGCAAAACCTCGCCGTCGGGGCCGGTTCGGGTCACCGATGCGACGGCGGTGACCGTGCTGCCGGGCCTCGACAGCGGTGGCGACACGAGCCAGCCGTCGGGCGGCGAGGCAACAACGGCGAACACACCGACCGCCGAGACGGAGTCAGAAGTGAGCTACGAGGACATCGGCGGCCTCGACGAGGAACTCGACCGCATCCGCGAGATGATAGAGATGCCCCTCACCGAACCTGAGGAGTTCCGTCGTCTGGGCATCGACCCGCCAAGCGGCGTGTTGCTCCACGGCCCGCCCGGGACGGGGAAGACACTCATCGCGCGGGCGGTCGCTAACGAAGTCGACGCCTACTTCGATACCATCTCGGGACCTGAAATCGTCTCGAAGTACAAAGGCGAGAGCGAGGAGCGGCTCCGAGAGGCCTTTGAGAAGGCGGAAGCCAACGCACCAGCCATCCTCTTCGTGGACGAGATCGACTCCATCGCCGGCTCACGCGATGAGGACGCCGACATGGAGAACCGGGTCGTCGCTCAGTTGCTCACGCTGATGGACGGCCTCGAAGACCGGGGCCGCGTCGTCGTCATCGGCGCGACGAACCGCGTCGACGCCATCGACCCCGCACTGCGCCGGGGCGGGCGCTTCGACCGCGAAATCGAAATCGGCGTCCCCGGTGAGCACGGCCGCCGGGAAATCCTGGACGTGACCACGCGGGACATGCCGCTGGACGAGGACGTGGATCTGGACCGCATCGCCGCACAGACCCATGGGTTCGTCGGCGCGGACCTCGCCTCGCTGACCACCGAAGCCGCGATGGCCGCGCTCCGGGCCGACCGCGAGGACGGTATGGTTCACCGAGACGATTTCGAGACCGCCCTCGCAACCGTCGACCCCAGCGCGATGCGGGAGTACGTCGCCGAGTCGCCGTCCGCGACCTTCGACGACGTGGGCGGGCTATCGGAGGTCAAACAAACGCTGACCGAGGCAATCGAGTGGCCGCTGTCGTACAGTGAACTGTTTACCGCGACCAACACCGACCCGCCGAGCGGTATCCTGCTGTATGGCCCACCGGGGACCGGCAAAACCCTGCTCGCACGGGCCGTCGCCGGCGAGAGTGACGTGAACTTCATCCACGTCGCCGGCCCCGAAATCATGGACCGCTACGTCGGCGAGAGCGAGGAAGCGGTCCGGGAACTGTTCGAGCGCGCCCGCCAGACCGCGCCGAGCATCATCTTCCTCGACGAGATCGACGCCATCGCCAGCCACCGCGGCCAGGGCAACGAGGTCACCGAGCGCGTCGTCTCGCAACTACTCGCGGAACTCGACGGCATCACCGAGAATCCCAATCTGGTCGTACTGGCCGCGACCAACCGCCGGGACATGATCGACGACGCGCTGTTGCGGCCGGGCCGCCTCGAACAGCACGTCGAGGTTCCCAATCCCGACCGTGACGCCCGCGAGGAGATTCTCGCCGTCCACACCGACGGGAAGCCCCTCGCCGAGGCCGTCGCTATCGAAGACCTCGCCGAAGACACCGACGGTTTCTCCGGTGCACAGCTGGAGGCTGTCGTCCGCGAGGCGTCGATGCTGGCCATCCGAGAGGTCGCGTCCGCCTACGGGCCAGAAGAGGCCACGGAGAACGCCGACGAAGTGGAGATCACGCCCGAACACTTCAAGGAAGCCCTAGAGCGGGAGCGGTCGCGGTAGCCCAGGCGGCCCGCTCCGGGGACCGATTTTGACGTACCTGCCGGTGAGAGGGTCTGTGTCAATAGTATCGGAAAGACGAGGAGTGGCGAAGACATCCGCGACTCCGGGAAAGGAGTGAAAAGGCTGTCCGGACAGCCTTGGCGGACGAGCGACGCCGAGTGGCCGAGCAGCGAGACGGGCGTTAGCGCCGGCATCGACGTGAAAAGCGCCTTGCCGGCAGCTACCCGTAGCAAGTGCACACGCAAAAAAGGCCCGGTGTCAACACCAGTTACGACTCGTCGTCGGGCGACTCACCGGTCGCTTCCTCAGCGGGTTCCTGCTGTGGGTCGTCGCTTCCGCTGTCGCCGTCTTCTGTGACCGATTTCGACGTGCCACGTCGGCCCAGCAGCGGCAGTGACCGACCGCGAAGGAGCCGCCGGCCGCCGACGACCGGAACGGCGAGGACGACGAGCCACGGTGCGAGACTCGCGGCGGTCACGAGCAGGCCGCGGGTGAACACGTACACGTCAGTCACCGAGGAGAGGAACGCCGAGACCAGCGACCGCTCGTGATACGGGACCTGCTGGGCCGACGGCTCAGGTGCTGGCTCGTGAATCTCGACGCGGAGCGTCGAATAGGCGACCCGCTGTTCGAGCGAGCGCTTCTGGGCTTCCAGGCGCTCGATGTCGTTCTGGACCGACGATAGCTCCTGCTCGATGCGAAGCAGTTCCGCCGTGCTGTTGGCCTGCTCGTAGAAGGTCCGCAGTCGGTCGCGGCGCTCCCGGAGGTTGGTCAGCCGCGCTTCGAGATCGACGAGCTTGTCGGTCACGTCCTTCGTCGTGGTCTCCTCGGAGCGAACCGTTCCCTGCTCGCTCACCATCGACTGCATCGGTTCGTACTCCTCGCTGGGCACTCTGACGACGATGTAGCCCGTGTACCACGTCTCGTTGTCGTCGCGGTGGAGTTCGCGGTTCGAGTCGCTCACGTAGCCGCCGGAGGTGCGAGCGCGGGCGGCGATTGCTTCGGCCGTGGTGGAGTAGTTCTCCACCTCGACGACCATCCGTCCGTTACGGATGATCGCCCGGTCGGTCATCGCGTTGTTGGCCTGGACGTTCTCGCTATCACCCGCATTTGCGCCCGAATCAGCCGCTTCGGGCTGACTCGATCCGTCGCCGCCGTCGGACATCTGTGCGCCGTCACCGCCGCCGTCTGCCCCGCCCGCATCGCCGCTTCCACCCATGCCGGCACAGCCGGCCAACAGGAGGAGAGCGACGACAGCGAGGACCCTGACTCGCGAAGGCATACGGAGCGTAGTCGTTCTGAAAGCCCCATAACGACGGCGAACGCTCAAAAGTCGCTTTTTGTAAAACGGCGACTGCAGTTACGACCAGTCCGTCCGGCGGTCCGCAAGCGCCGGGAACTCCGCGCGGACCTGGTCGACCCGCGTCGGGTCGAGGGTGGCAGTCACCAGCGCTGGGTCGTCGTCGGCGCTGGCAAGTGTCGTCCCCCACGGGTCGTACACCGTCGACCGGCCAAGCAGCTCCGCGTCCTCGAACTGCCCGACGCCGTTCGCAGCGGCGACATACAGCTGGTTTTCGACGGCCCTGGCGCGGCCGAACAGCTTCCAGTGTTCGACCCGCGGGTAGGGCCACGCACTCGGCACGAGCGTCAGCGTCACGCCTTCGTCGACGAGATGCCGGTACAGCTCCGGGAACCGGAGATCGTAGCAAGTGGTGATGCCGATTGTGAACCCCTCGAAGTCGACGGTCGGAATCGTCCGGCCGGCTTCGAGCAGTTGGGATTCCGCCGAGTCGTAGCCGAACAGGTGGTGTTTGCGGTACACCGCCTGTCGCTCCCCGTCGCGGTCGAAGAACACGGCAGTGTTTGCCATCCCTTCGTCCGCTGGCACGTCGAAGCCGCTGTCGGCGCTGGCTTCGAGGTCTTCGACGATGCTCCCGGCAAGCACCGCCACGCCGTGGTCCGCGGCGACACTGCGGATCTGGTTGAGTGTCTCGCCCTCCAGCCCCTCCGCTTCCCGAGCGTAGCGGTCGAACGCGAAGTAGCCGACGTTGAACAGCTCCGGGAGCACAACGAGGTCCGCGCCGTCCGTGGCCGCGTCCTCGATAGCTGTGGTCGCGCGGCCGACGTTCGTCTCGACCGAGTCCGACGACACGTCTATCTGGGCAAGCGTGACCCTCATGCTTCGACTTCGAGGTCGTCCCGCAGCGCCTGTTCGAGGTTCTGCATCTCGTCGTCGAGGTTCCGCTTGAAAAAGCGCTCGACGCCCGGGAGCTTTCCGTCGACGATGAATCGGTTCGTCAGTTTCGTCCCGCCGTCGGCCATCTCTTCGAGTTCGTGTTCGCCCTGGACGGTCATCACCTTCGAGCGACCGACGAAGCGGGCGTACTCCGGGCGGCGCTGTTCGACATCCTCGGTTTTCACCGTGAGCGTCTGATTGACCACTGGAATCGGGAGCTTGATCGACCAGTTCGCGTGCGTGTCGTCGATGACTTCCCAATCAGTGACGACGCTGATCGGCCGGGCCCGTTTGTCCGGGTCGGTGATGAATTCCCAGACACGCTCCGGTGTGGCCGGCACAGTCATCGTTCGCTCGACCCGGACAGTCATAGAAGGTACTGTGGACTACTGGCCGATGAAACCACCGATTGTCACAGTGTGTAAAATCCGGGGGCGGCTATCCGGTCGGCGTGACGCGCCATGTTGTGGACCTGGCGCGCCCCCACTTCTCGATCTCGACTTCGTCGGCCTCTTCAGCCAGGCGCGGGAGCCGCGCTCCCACCTGCTTCGACGAGAGGCCGAGTTGCTCAGCGATGTTCTTCGCGCGGAAGTAGCTCTCCCCACGCGAGACGCTGTCCCGGAGATATTCGAGAATGCGTCGGTCTTCCTCGCTGTAATCGGCCATACTAGAGGATAGTTCTCAGCGTTTTTAACGGTTCCCTTCACAGTCTCTGCGTTGATACCGACGTTAGGCGTCGTAGGCGTGAATCGCCACGATCGCTACGGCCGCGGCCAGCATCGCCAATCCGAACGCGCCGCCCGATGTCACGAGCAAATTTCCGGTGTCAAGCTCCTGTGCGTGTAGAATTGCGTAGTTGTAGCTGTTAGTTGCTGTGGCCACGGCCGCGCCGACCGAGACGAGCCCGAACAACAGGGCCAGGCCCATTCCCTTGTCGCTTTTGGACGCCTTGGAACTCATGTACGACGCTTTCGGTGTTGCCCACTTAGTTCATTCGGGCTGGGGCCACAGGACATATATTCACCCGTCGAAGAGTGGGGAGCAACTATGGGTACGTTGAAAATCGTTGGCGTCCTGATCGTCGTGGCCGCCGCTGCTGTGGGCGGCAGCGTCGCGCTCGGCGTGCTGGGCACACCCGGCGTCGAGTCCGTCGACAATCACTTCGCGGATGTCTCGAACCAGACGACCACTGTGGCGACGAATCTGACCGTGAACAATCCCAACCCAGTCGGCGTCCAGCTGGGCGGTGTCGGGGTTACCTACACTGTCTCGATGAACGGCGTGGAGATGGCACAGGGCGACAGGCAGGGCGTCGGCATCGGGACCGGCAACTCGACGCTGCAACTCAGCACCGAGATGCAAAACGACCGCATCCCGCCGTGGTGGGTCACCCACATCGACAACGGCGAGACGACGGCAGTCGGTATCGACGCCACCGTCACGTCCTCGACACTCGGCGGTCGGTCAGTGTCGTTCGGCCAGGATCGAACCATCCAGACTGACCTCCTCGGCCAGTTCAACTCCACCGAGACGCGTCCCGTCGAGGCCGATCAGCCGCTCGTCTCGGACCCGGTGCTCTACATCAACGAGACCCGCGGCGCGTGGGACCAGGGGAACCTCACCCAGTCCGAGACACCGCTGGCCCTCGATTTCGACGTGTACAACCCCAAGCCGTACCCCTACACGATCACCAAAGTCGGCTACACCATTCGGATGAACGACGTGACCGTCGGCGAGGGCGAAACGGATCGTGGCTACGTCCTCAGCCCCGGCGAGGAGACGACACTCGAAGCGAACACCGCCATCCAGAACGAGAACCTCGACCGCTGGTGGGTGTCTCACCTCCAGCGCAACCAGCGGACGGACCTCTACATCGACTTCTACCTCGTACTGGAGGCCGGCGGCGAGCAGTTCCGGGTCGACCTGGATTCTATCGACTACCAGCAGGAAATTGAGACGGACATCTTCGGTAACAAGGCGACGTATCCGACCGGCAACGGAACGAGCGCCGAACCCCACGATGAGCCGGCCGACGACGCGTCGGACGGAAACGAAACGACTGAGACGCCGACCCCGACACCCACGGAAACCGAAACGGACAACGGGCTACTGGGCGGTGGAGACACCGATACGGAGACCGAGACTTCGATACCGACGGAGACTGCGACCGAATCGGGAACTGAGACACCGATGGAAACCGAGACCGAAACTGACGACGGCGGCCTGCTTGGGTAGCTGGCACTGCCGCTCTGTTATCCCTCAGTTCTCGACCCGGAGCGTCCCCGTGTCATCGACCGTGATCGTGTAGCCACAGTAGTGGAACAGCATCGGCGGCTCCCCGGATGAGGTGCCCGGCACGGCGTCCAGTCGCTTGGCGTCGACGACAAGGCCGAGGCTCCCGAGTTGGGTGGGATGACAGTTCTCAAGCGTCGCGACGGCCTCTTTGACCGCGACGTGAACGGGCGTCGACGGGCCGACGGTCTGCTTCATACGAGGACTCCGTTCCGGACCGTCAAAGAGACAGGCGTTTTTCACAGTACCCTGTCGTGGTAGTGAACCCGTAATTGCACTCGGAGCCGGGGCGGAAAAACCGGGATGTCGCCGTGGTCGCTGACCGGAGTCAACGGCCAGCGTCGCTCACTCGATGGTCGTGTGTTCGGACTCCTCGTTGAGTGCGAGGTTCGTCGCGATTTCGGCGCTCCGGACCGCGAACTCGGCCGTCTGCTGGAGGCTGACGAGCACTTCACGCACTTCCAGCAGCGCCTCGTTGTCCATCTCCGGAAGGTCGTCCAGGATCTCGTGTTCTTTGTCGCCGATGTCCTTGTACAGCTCCCGGACCTGGATCGCGGTGTCGTAGTTGCGGTCGACGGCGGCCTGGACCGCCAGTTCGGTGATATCGTTGACCTGGTCGGTGAACTCGCGGATGCGACGCATCGTCGAGCTATCGACGTTGAGCGAATGGTCCTCGGTCTCCAGGGCGATCTCGGCGATGTCCTCGGCGTTGTCCGCCGTCAGTTCGAGGTTCTTCGCGATCGAGCGGTAGCCGATGAGCGGGAAGCCGTCGTCGAGGCCGATTGCCCGCGCGAGGTTGGGGTTCTGGTAGGCCGTGAAGATGAGCCGCAGCAGGAGGACGAATATCTTGTTGGCCTGGCGCTCACGGTTGAGCGCCCGCTGAGCGAGGTCGGGGTTGCCGTGGGCGAGGGATTTCACCGCTTCGTTGCGCATCGTCGAACCGGTGGATTCCAGCCGTTCGAGGAGGTTGTTCAGCGTGAAGTCCTCCGGGTCGACGGAACAGCGAATCGCGATCCGATCGGGCGTCTCCTCGATGACGCCGAGGCCCATGAGCTGGGTTTCGGCGTTGTAGACGGCGTTGATGTGGGACGATTCCAGTGTCTCGCCCTCCGGGGCTTCGACGTGGATGACGCGCCGGCCAAGCACGTACTGGGCGACGATAGCCCGCTCGACGGAGTCGGCATCGAGGTTCTCGGCGTGGATGATAGCCTCCGATTCCTCTGTCTGGACGGACTCTGGCATGACTGTCAGCGTGCCTTTCCCGCCCATTCGCAGTGACACTTCGTCGCCTTTCTCAACGTCGTGTGCGCTGGCCCACTCCGCTGGTAACGTCATCGCGAGCGTCGACGGCCCCAATCGCTGGACTTTCCGCGTTTCCATATGTCCTATTTCGGAGGGCAGATACCTTAATCTTGACTATACATGATAAAATAGCGCGTCGAATATATCATGGCTTCTTGCTATCGGCGGGTCCTCAGACGACTTCGACGAGTCTGCGCTCGTGTCGGCCCACTCGGACCCGAATCCAGCCCCGCAGGTCCGCGTCCAGGTCCGGGTCGCCGGTGTCGACGCGGAGCGTGCCGATGCCGTCCAGTTTGCGCCGCGAGGCGACCACTTCGAGGTCACACTGCCGGATGACCGCCGGCGAAATTTGTTGGTTCCCCCGACCGAACACAAACCCCTGACCGCCGATGGGGGAGACGACGATGACGTTCCGGTCGCCGAGCACGTCGAGGATGTCCGATTCGGCCCCGTCTCGGACCAGCACTTCGCCGTCGCGCCACACGTCCACGCCCAGCGTCGTTCCGTCGAACCCGAGGTGTTCCTTGATCGCCCCGACGGTACTCCCGGGGCCGAGAACGTACGTGACGCCCGTTTCGACGGCGTCGGCAACGCTCTCGGCGAGGGACTCGACGCTGCCGCCGCCCAGTTGCTTGGCCGACTGGCGCTGGTCCGCGACGGGGACCGTCGCAACAGCCCGGAGTTCGGTGACGACTTCCCCGCCTCTGAAGGCGTCCTCGTCGATGTCGTTGACCTCCGCGCGCTCAGTCTCGGAGAAGCGGGCGACGATGCGCCCGGCCGCCCGTGGCGACACGCCGAACACCGACGAGTACACCTTGACGCCCGCCGGAACGCCCAAAATCGGAATATCCGCGTCCAGTTCGTCAAGGGTTGTCGCTACGTCCACGGCTGTCCCGTCGCCGCCGACGAACAGAATCGCGTCCGCGTCCGCTTCAGCGAAGGCCCGGACCGCCGCCCGTGTGTCCTCGCTGGTCGTCTCGTCGGGGGTCGCCGGGGAGCCGACCACCGTGGGGTCGAATCCAGCGTCGCGGGCGATCTCCGCACCCATCGGGTCGCCGTAGGTGAGCAGGTCCACGTCTGTCCCCACCTCGGCGAGTGACTGGAGCGCTACCCGTGCGCGGTCCGGTGCGCGTTGCTCCGCACCGCGGCGGCGCGCCTCGGCGACTTTGCCGTCAGTGCCCTTGAGGCCGACGCGGCCGCCCATCCCGGCGATGGGATTGACCACGACACCGATTCGTCGCATTCACCGTCCCTACGCGACCCCGCGGCAAAAGCGACCCGGGAGCGTGCCTTTCAAGCCACCCCGCACAGAAGCCACTGCTATGTCAGTTGTACTCCAGAGTGGCGTTCAGGCAGGGATCATCAACGCGTCCGGCGCGGCCATCACGCTCGGCGGCCTGCTCCTGACCTTCCTCTGGCTGAACCACCTCTACCGCTAATCACTCGGCCGGCGGTGACTCGACGCGCTCGCTGAACCAGGCGGCCGCTTCCTCGACCAGATTCTCCTCTGTCCCCTCGAACCGAACAGTGACGTGGTCGCCGGGATAGCTCCCGACCTTGACCGGGAACTGCTCCTGGACCTCCGCCAGTCGGTCAAGCAGGGCGCTCTCGGGCTCGTCGGCATCGACGGTGCGGACGTACCGCTGCTGGCCGGTGAACTCCTCCGCAACTTCCTCGAACATCCGCTTCATCTCCGCGGGCACGCCCGGCAGGACGTAGCAGCTCTCGACGACACAGCCGGGGGCGACGCCCTCGTGGTTGGGCAGCACGCGAGACCCCTCTGGCACTTCACCGGTCCCGTCGGTCAGATCGTCACGCGTGTAGCCGCCGTGTTCTTCCAGCCACGCGAGGGCTTCTTCGCTCTCGACGACATCCCGCCCGAACGCCGCGGCGACCGCCTCGATGGTTCTGTCGTCGTGGGTCGGCCCCAGGCCGCCGGTGACGATGACGGCGTCGAACTCGGCGTGGTATTCGTTGACCACGCGGGCGATATCCGCGATCTCGTCGGGGACGACCGTCGTCCGGGCAACAGTGACGCCACGCTCCGCGAGCTGTTGGCCCAGCCACGCGGCGTTCGTGTTGACCGTCTCGCCACTGAGCAGTTCGTCTCCGACGGTGACTACCGCGACGCGCATACCGCCTGGTTGGACTGGAAGACACAAATACTGTCGGTCGCTGGATACGGCTGCTGATGCTCGGGAAAGAATCGGAGAGAAATGCTCCGTCAGGGATTTGAACCCTAGTCATCACCGTGAGAGGGTGATATGATTGGCCGGACTACACCAACGGAGCGTACACAAATCCGTAGATTGGAGATACGTATAATCATTGCGTTTCAGCCCCGCCCTGTGTTGGTTTCTCACTCGTCATCGAATGGCGACCCGGCGGCGTCAGGCTCCTGGCCGGCGAGGCTGATGATGTTCTCCCGGCCGACTCTGAGCTTCGAAATGTCGCCCGCTTCCTCCATGTCCGAGAGGAGCATGCTCACCTTCGACTTCGACCAGTCGGTGCTGTCGACGATGTCGACCTGTTTCATCCGGCCGCCGTTTTCCTCAAGCAGCTTGCGGACGCGGTCGCTGTCGGTGAGGAGTTCCTCGTCGGGCACCGCTGGTTCGTCGGGCGTGTCCGTGCCCGCTGCCGTGCCGGCCGGCGCAGCCGTCGATGACTGCTCCGTGTCCGCCGCCTCCGACGGTGCCGAAGCGGGCGGTTCGTCGTCGGCTCCCAGCACCCCTGCCAGCGCGCCGGACCGCCACGCCGCCGCACCGCCGACCACGACGGCGATCAGAATGACAACGGCCGGGAGCAGCCACGATGGGCCGCTGCCGGACTCGTCCGGCGCGTCAGCGGCCACCGTGGTCCCGCGCTCCGACCCGGCGCTCTGTCCGGTCTCGCGCGGTGTCAGTTCCACGTAGGGCCGGCGGTCGTTGAACGACTGCTCGCCGTTCCAGGTGACGCTCTCGCTGTTCGCCAGCGAGTCGGGGGCGCTCTGTGAGTCCGGTGCCGGCTGGGCGTCGCCAAACGCAAGCCCGGGACCGCGTTCGAAGACGAACGACTGGCTCGGCCCGATGTAGAAGCCGCCGTCGAACACGTCGCTGACGACTACGGAGTCGCCCGCCACCACGGCGAAGTTACGCCACCGGAACGACATCGTCACCGTCCCGGTGTTTTGCAGCGGGTCGACCGACGCCGAGCGTTCGTAGTCGGTCGCGGTCATGTTCCGCCCCGTCACGTTCGTCCCGTACTGTGTCAGCACCGTGGACTGCTCGACGAAGTTCTGATACAGCGGCTGTTCGGATTGCTCGAACTCCGCCGCGAACTCTTCGAACTCCTGCTCAGAATCGTTCACGAGCGGGGTCCTGTGGATAATCGCCCACCTCGCTGACCCGTTCTGATACAGTGTGACCTGGAACGTCGTCCGGTCGAATCCGTCGGGCGTCTGGACGCCGACGCTCTCGTCGGTCGGCTGTGACACCGCCAGCGGCGCGGCACCGCTTCCCAACACGAGAACCAGCATGAAACTGGCGACGACCAGGCGTATCATCTGTCGTATATCATCGATGGACCGCATAAAAGCGCTGTGAATAGTCCTGTTCTACGCCAGTATCAGGCCGCAGTCCGGTGGTTTTCGATATGTCGACTATTCAGATAGCTGATAATTGGCTTGGTTGGACTTGCGACTCCTGTACTCCGTTCGCTGCCGCTACAACAGCCGTCGCTGTGTCCTGGCTGGCTGAACGCGGTTGCCAGTTCGGTGTGGCCACTGACCTGTCGGTCAATACCTGACACTGGGATGGGACGATTCCTGTTTCTACACCGGTGTTTTGGCTTCTACACCGTCATTTCGCACGAATTTCCGGAGGGTTATTTAGAGAGGAGGGTCCAACGAACGGTAACCTATGGGAATTGCTGAGTTCGCGAGAGACGGTCGGACGGTACTGGGTGACCGACCGGGGGCAGTGGTGGTGGCCGCAGTCACCGGCTTCCTCCTGCTGGACCTGGTTGCAAAGCTCGCCGGGACAACTGTGTTCTTCCTCGGGGCGAAGTTGCTGGGTGGCTCGCTCACCGTGGGCTCGTTGCTCTCGATGGTGGTGGACGGACTGCTCGTCGGCCTGGCCGTGGGACTCGCCGGCATTGGCCTGTCGATGACGTACAGCATCCTTGATTTCGCTAACTTCGCACACGGGGATACGGTGACTGCCGGGGCGTTTCTGGGGTGGGTCGCCGCGTACATCACCGCCGGTCTCGGAACCGGCGCTCCGATCGCCGAACTGTTCATGCTCAACTCTGGCCGACAGTTGAGTACCGTTTCGACGTTGTTCCCGGTGCTTCTCGGCCTCGTCGTCGCCGGCGTCGGATCGGTCGGCATCGTCCTGCTCGTCGACCGCCTCACGTACCGCCCCATGCGTGACGCGGACAATATTTCACTCCTGATCGCGTCTATCGGCGTCGCCCTCGCAATGCGGTACCTCATCGCATTCCTCTTCGGGACACAGACCAGCGGGGTCGCAAGCGGCGGGCTCCGGGTGACGGTTCTGTCTACGGTTTCAGTCACCGATAACGAGATCACGCTGCTGGTGGTGTCACTCCTGTTGATGCTCGGCGTCCACCTGCTGTTACAGCGGACAAAGCTCGGCAAGGCGATGCGGGCGATGGCCGACAACGAAGATCTTGCGCGCGTGACCGGGATTCCGACCGAGCGCGTGATCCGGCTCACCTGGATTCTGGGTGGCAGCCTGGCAGGCATCGGTGGCTACCTGCTCGTGCTCGAAAGCGGGACGATCTCGTTTAATTTCGGCTGGGTTCTACTGCTGCTCATTTTCGCGGCTGTCATCGTCGGCGGGATCGGGTCAATATACGGAGCGATGGCCGGTGGCGTCCTCATCGGGTTGGTCGACAGCCTGGCCCTGATCTGGCTGCCCTCCGGGCTGACGCGGGCCTCCGCGTTCCTGGTACTCATCGTCGTCTTGCTGTTGCGCCCGTCCGGTATCTTCGGGGGGGTGTCGACGGCATGAGCGCTGTCGACTCCGTCCGGGACCGACTCGACGAACTCCCGGACGTGGGGCTTGTCGTCGGCTTCATCGCGGGTATCTGGACTGTGATGCTCCTCCTGGCGATTGCTGTCGGCGGGGCGCAGTGGGCGAACCTCGCTGCCGGCTTCATCGGCAGCGTGACCGTACTCATGGGCGGCTACGCCATCCTCGCGCTGGCGCTGAACCTCCAGTGGGGATACACCGGGCTGTTCAACATCGGCATCGCGGGGTTCATGGCCGTCGGCGCGTACACGACGGCGATTCTCACCGCGCCGACTGACCCGGCCGCCGGCGCGGTCCCGGGGCTGGGCCTCCCGCTGTGGGTCGGCATCCTCGGTGGCATGGTCATGGCCGCCCTCATCGGCGGCCTCGCGGCGCTGCCGGCGCTCCGACTGAAGGCCGACTACCTCGCTATCGTGACGGTCGCGTTCTCCGAGATCATCCGACTCGTCGTCAACTGGGACGGTCTTGCCGAGTTCTCGCTGTTCGGAGTTCCGGTCGGCACCGGCGGCGCGACGGGCATCTCGTTCAAGTCCGCGAACGACGTTGCGTCGGGGCTCATCAACGGAATCGGACAGCCGCTCGTGACTGCCGCCGAGAGTGTCGGCGTCTCCGGGCCGAACTTGGCGAATCTCACGTACGGTATCATCCTCTTGCTGGTGATGGGCGCGAGCTACTGGGTGCTCGCCCGCATCACGAACTCACCGTTTGGCCGGGTGCTGAAAGCGATCCGCGAGGACGAAACCGTGACCCAGTCCCTCGGCAAGGACACCCGGCTGTTCAAGATCAAGACGTTCATGATCGGTTGTGCGCTGATGGGGCTGGCCGGGGTCCTGTTCCGCGGACAGGCGGGCTACGTCAGCCCACAGCAGTTCAGACCGACGATCACGTTCTACGTGTTTGCGGCCCTCATCATCGGCGGCTCCGGATCGAATACCGGCAGCATCCTCGGCGCGGCGACGTTCTCGGGACTGCTGTTCTATCTACCGGCCCGGCTCGGCGAGAACATCTCCTTCGGTGGCACGAGAGCGCCCGGGAACATCGTCGACGCGGTCGCTGGACTCGCGTCGCTCGACCCGTTCCCGATCCTTGCATACACCGTCGGCAACGTCAGTACGCTCCGGTTCGTCCTCATCGGCGTCGTCCTGATATACATCATCCAGAACCAGCCCGACGGGCTGCTCGGCCACCGGAACGAACCGGCGACGAGCGTGAGCCTGGACAGACCACAGGCCGGATCCGGAGGTGAGACTGATGAGTGAATCCGACGCTACGGATCGACAGGAACCGGCCGTCACGAGCGACGCCATCGAGTCCCCACTGCTCGAAGTCGACGGCCTCCGCAAGGCGTTCGGCGGCGTCGTCGCGGTCGACGGCGCGACGTTCTCCGTGGCCGAGGGGTCGCTCACTGGCCTCATCGGCCCGAACGGGGCCGGCAAGTCGACGACGTTCAACTGCATCACAGGCATTCACGAGCCCACCGGCGGTCGAGTCACCTTCGACGGCCAGGACATCACCGGCCTCCCGCCCTACACGCTCGCGAACCGCGGCCTGGTCCGAACGTTCCAGATCGCCCGCGAGCTGTCCGACATGACCGTGCTGGAGAACGTGATGCTTGCCCCGGGCGGACAGGTCGGGGAGTCAGTGGTCCGGTCGGTGACGCCCGGGCTTCGCGGCGACGTAATCAAAGACGAGAGGGCCGTGCGCGACCGCGCGTGGGAGACGCTGGAGTTCTTCGAGATCGACCACCTCGCCCACGAGAACGCCGGCAATCTCTCGGGCGGCCAGCGGAAGTTGCTTGAGATGGCCCGGGTCCTGATGACCGATCCCGAGATGATTCTGCTTGACGAACCGCTGGCCGGCGTCAACCCGACGCTGGAAGAGAAACTGCTGGAACGGATCCACGAACTCCGCCGGGAGCAGGGGCTGACCTTCCTGCTCGTCGAACACGACATGGATGTCATCATGAACAACTGCGAACACATCATCGTCATGCACCAGGGGGACGTTCTCGCCGAAGGGGACGCCGAGACCATCAAGTCGGACGAGCGGGTACTTGAGGCGTACCTGGGAGGTGACGTATGAGCCAGCACGCGACGGAGTCCAAGACTGTCTCGCTTCCCGACCCGGCCGAGCGCCTGCTGGCGATCCGGGACCTCGATGCCGGCTACGGCGACCTGCAGGTTCTCAACGATGTCCACATGGACGTTGCGGACGGCGAATACGTCGTCATCGTCGGCCCGAACGGGGCCGGCAAGTCGACAGTGATGAAGTCCGTCTTTGGCCTGACGACCTACATGGGCGGGGAGGTTATCTTCGACGGGACCGACATCAGCCAGCGTAACCCCGACGAGATCATTTACGAGGGGATTAGCTACGTCCCCCAGACCGGGAACGTGTTCGGGTCGCTGAGCGTGCGCGAGAACCTCGAAATGGGCGCGTACATCCTCGATGAAGTGCCCGAGGACCGCATCGAGGACGTGTACGAGCGGTTCCCCATTCTCCGGGAGCGGTCCGACCAATCGGCCGGGACGCTGTCCGGCGGCCAACAGCAGATGCTCGCCATGGGCCGGGCGCTAATGCTCGACCCGGACCTGCTGTTGCTCGACGAGCCCTCCGCCGGGCTGGCCCCGGACCTGGTCGAGGACATGTTCGACCGCATCGACCGCATCAACGACGACGGCACGGCGGTCCTGATGGTGGAGCAAAACGCCAAGGAAGCCCTCCGGCGGTGTGACCGGGGCTACGTCCTCGTCCAGGGCCAGAACCGCTACGAGGACGAGGGAACTGTGCTGCTCAACGACGAGCAGGTGCGACAGGACTTCCTCGGCGGATAGCAAAGAACAGCGTGTTTACGGCCCGCTACTGATTCATCGCGCTGTTGATCTCGGACGTGTACGACGACTGCTGTTGCTCGAAGCCGACCTGGTTGACGATAGTTCCGCCCTCTGCTTCGAACGCGCCGGCGAAAGCCTCCTGTAGCGCCTGGCCGTAGCTGTTGTTCACATACAGCGTCGATGCGGTCGCGGCACCGAGTTCGTCCACACCGACCTGTGCCAGAACCTGTCCCTGCAGGGCGTCGCTCGGCGGGGTACGGAAGATGTAGTCATCGTCTTCGAGGTCGGTGATCGTCGGCGACGTGGAGGCCGGCGAACAGCCGACGACGCCGCTGTCGATGAGTACGTTGCGGGCGACCTGTATCGTCGTCTCGGAACTGGCCGCGCCTGTAATCGACGGATAGCCTTCGCTGACGAGGGAGTTGGCCGCGTCGATACCAGCCTGTGCCTGGGTCTGCGTGTCGCCCACCTGGTAATCGAACTCGAAGTCGACCTGGTCCTGCAGTTGGATGGCCGGAAGCAACGCACCATCACGGATGGGCCTGCCGAGCGAGCCGAGGTCACCGGTCTCGGGCATCAGCACACCGAACTGGATCGTCCGACCGGCGTCGCTTCCGGAACCGCTCGGTTCCGGCTGTGGGATGTCGCCCCCGGCGCTGAAGTCGACGGTGTTGAGCGTCTCGACGCCACCGTCCTGGAAGCCAAAGACCTGGTACTGCGCCGAGGCCATGTCACCGTTGCTGTCGAAGTTGACGGCACTTGATGCGCCCTCATACTGGATATTCTCGCCTGCAGCGGCCGCCTCGACGGCTGCCGGCAAATCGGAGGGGCCGTACGTGTCGCCGCCAGGGTTGGCGACGACGCGCATGTGGTCTCGGATGGCCTGGCCGTCGTTTTCGCCGGCCATCACGTTCGCGAGAATCTGGACCACCGTCGCGTCGTAGGCCTGTGAGGTGAACACGCCGGCCTCCTCACGATCGAACTCGGAGGTGAACTGCTCGGTAAAGGTATCGACGCCGGGACCGGCCGCCGACGGAGCCGTGCCGCGGACGTTCGACATGTCGTCGCCGACGTTACTCGGTAGTTCCCCGTCCTGCAAGCCGTCGGTGACGAGGATGTCGGCAGCGTCGTCGCCGTAATCGGCGTAGAAGTCCTTGAACAGTTGCACCCCGCTCTGGGGGTAGCCAACGACCATCAGAATGTCCGGTGAGTCCGAACCACCGTCGCCACCGGAATCGGTTCCGGTTCCGGTCGTCCCACCGTCGCCGCCGTCGCCGCCGGTTTGCTCGGTCGAACAGCCTGCCAACCCACCGAGCAGACCGACTGTGCTTACCGCCCCAGTGCGCTTCAAGAACGTTCGTCGGCTGGTATCGCGACTCATAACAGTTACCACTGATTCCCCTCTTATAAAACTGTATCCTCCCGTAACACTGTTTTCCGGTGGTATAATGCTATCACAGCGATATTTGTTCGATACCGCTGCCGATAGTAACCGCGGACCAGTCCCGTTCGACCCAGAACGTTCTCAGCGTTTCGACACGTCCGTGAAAAAACGTCGAGTACTGCCCCTTATTCGACGCGACCGACGACGTTCTCGTACTGTTCAGCGACCGAGTCCCAGTTGACAACCTCGAAGAAGGCGTCGATGAAGTCGCCGCGGGCGGGGCCGTAGTCGTAGTAGTAGGAGTGCTCCCAAACGTCGAGCGCGAGGATGGGATGGGAGCCCCAGAGTGCGCCCTGGTCGTGCTTGTCGACCGGCACGTTGCGCAGCTGCTTGGCAACGGGGTCGTACACGAGCAGCGCCCAGCCACCGGCGGCTGATGCGGCGGCCTCGAACTCGCCCTTCCAGCCTTCGTAGGATCCGAAGTCCTCCTCGATGCGGTCGAGGAGCTCGCCGTCCGGCTCGCCGCCGCCGTTGGGGTCCATGTTCTCCCAGAACAGCGTGTGGAGATAATGGCCACTGCCGTTGTGGGTGACGTTGCCCATCGCACTAGCGCTCGATCCGAAGTCACCGGCGTCGCGGTTCTCAGCGAGCGTCTTCTCGGCGGCTTCGAGACCGTTTACGTACCCCTGATGGTGGGTGTCGTGGTGCCAGGTGAGCACCTGCTCGGAGATGTGTGGCTCCAGTGCGTCGTAGTCGTACGGGAGCGGTGGCAGCTCGGGATTTGAATGTTCGGACATATGAAAACGCCTCCATCAATATCTGTCGCGCGGCTGCCTGTTAAACGTTTAGGAGCCATTCGTTATCATCCTGCATGGACAGGGAGACAGAGCCGCGACAGGCCGCTGTTGTGATGCCATGCAGCGGCTCTGTTTCGTGTGTAAGTCTTCAGGAGAGTACAGTGAAGCGGAATGAAACTACCTACTCGTCATCCCTGGCGTGCTCGAACATCGCCAGGGCCTGCTCACGGCGTTCGCTGTGGTCGACGACGGGGTCCGGATACTCCGGCGCGGCGTTGCGTCGCTGTGTGAGCGAACACTCGTTCCACTCGTGGATGACTTGCGGGTCGGCGGCCCGGAGTTCCGGGACGTACTCCTTGATGTACTCGGCGTCCGGGTCGTAGTCTTCGCCCTGGGTCATCGGATTGAAGATGCGGAAGTACGGCTGGGCGTCGGTCCCCGTCGAGGCCGCCCACTGCCAGCCGCCGTTGTCGTTGGCCGTGTCGTGGTCGACCAGCTTCTCCCGGAACCACTCGTAGCCGTAGCGCCAGTCGATGAGCAGGTCCTTGGTGAGGAAGGAGGCGACGATCATCCGCACGCGGTTGTGCATGTACGCCTCCTCGCGGAGCTGTCTCATCCCGGCGTCGACGATGGGATAGCCCGTTTCGCCGTCTTTCCAGGCCTGCAGCAGTTCGTCGTCGTTCTCCCACTCGATGGGATTCTCGTAGGACTTGTAGTTCGAAGCCACGACGTTCGGGTGGGTAAACAGTACCTGCGTGTAGAACTCCCGCCAGGCTAGCTGGGACTGGAACTCCTGTACGGACTCGCGGCGGTCCCCGCCGACGCCCTCTTTTGCCCGCTCGGTGCGGTCGTACACCTGCCGAATACCGATTGTCCCGAACTTCAGATGGGCCGAGAGCCGTGACGTGCAGTCGTCGGCCGGGAAATCCCGGCGCTGTTCGTACTCGTAGATATTCCCGTCGAGGAACGCATCGAGCAGGGACCGGGCTTTGTCGGTCCCCGCAGCGGGCACGTCTGCCTCTGGCTCCGCAAAGCCCAGATCCGCAAGCGTCGGGAGCGCGTCGCCGTCGACATCGACCAGCGCATCGGCGGACGGAGGGTCGTAGGGGTTCTCTTTCTCGCGGTCGTGCCACTTCCGCCCGAAGTAAGTGAAGACGCTGTAGGGGTCGCCGTCGTTGGTTGTTATCTCGCCCGGTTCGTGCAAGACGGCGTTCTGGACGGCCTCGCGGGCCACGTCCGCGTCGTCCAGTGCCTGCCGAACGGCGGCGTCGCGCTCGCGTGCGAGCCCGGAGTAATCCTTCCCCCAGGTGACTTTCTCCGCGCCGTACTCGGCTGCCAGGTCCGGGAGGACGGCCGTGGGGTCGCCCTCGGCGATGACGAGGTCGCCCCCGCGGTCGCGGTACCACTCGCGCAGGCTGTCGAGGGCGTCGAGCATGAACGCGACCCGCGGCGGCCCCGCGTGATCGAGCACGGCCCTGTCGAAGACGAACACGGGAACGACCGGGTCGGACGGAGTCGCCGCGGCGAGGCCGGCGTTGTCCGCCGCCCGCAGGTCACGGCGATGCCAGTGCAGGCGCATACACGTACCACGGTCCAGTCCCGCCAAAAGGTACCGCCAAACGATGTTGGTCTGGCAGGTGGTGACGGACACCACTGTTATCTTCCAGCCGGGTGAGCGCACACGCATGGAAGATGCGACCGTGACGGTGTCGACGGAGGGGGACGTAGCCACAGTAACGCTGAACCGGCCGGAAGCACGAAACGCGCTGTCGAAAGCGACCGCAGAGACACTCATCGACCGGTTCGAGTCGGTGGCCGACAGCGACGCCCGGTGTGTCGTACTGGAGGGCGCTGGCTCCGCGTTCTGTGCCGGCGGCGACATCGACGCGATGCTCGAAGGGGTGACCGGCGACCAGCCGCCGGCCGAGCGGGTCGAACTGGTTGTCTCGTCGCTTCACGAGGCCATCCGGACCGTCCACAGCTGTCCGCTCCCGGTCGTGGCGAAAATCGACGGCCCCGCGTTCGGCGCTGGCGCGGGGCTCGCACTCGCCTGTGACCTGCAGGTCGCAAGCACCGACGGCCAGATCGGCTTCGGCTTCCGTCGGGTCGGGCTGGCGAGTGACTCCGGCGTCTCCTACTTCCTCCCGCGGATCGTCGGCCCGAACAAGGCCAAGGAACTCCTCTTTACCGGTGAACTCCTCAATGCCGAGACCGCCCACGAACTCGGGCTGTTCACGCAGGTGTTCGACGCGGAGACGTTCGAATCGGAGGCATCGGAGCTCGTTGAGGACATCGCTTCGGGACCGACAGTCGCACTCAGTCACGCCAAGCGGCTGGTCAACCGTAGCCTGGACAGTTCACTGGAGCAGGCGCTCGAAAACGAGGCCACCGCACAGGGCCTCGCGTTCACGACTGCCGACCACGAAGAGGGCGCGACTGCGTTCGTCGAGAAACGCGACCCGGACTTTCGGGGCCAGTAGAGTAATTACGGAGGCTCCCATCACCACTGATTCAGCAACCGTTCGATAGCAGACAGATGTTATCCACAATTTTTCCCACGCTAACACGAATAGCCACCGACGGCGCGACTGGCCGCGCTTGCACCACTGCTACTATGGAGGCCACAGGATGAGCGATGCACCGGACTGGGAGTTCACCGAGCGGGACATGTACGTTTTGCGTGAGCTGGCGGCGGATCCCCAGCGGTCGTCCCGCGAGATCGCGGACCTGCTGGACTCGAAGTACGACATCGACGTGTCCCACGTGACCGTCAGCGAATCGATCCGGAAGATGCGCGACGAAGGGGTCTTCCGTGAGACCATTGTTCCGAACGAGGAGCTGTTCAACTTCGCGCTGTTCGAGTTCAAATTCAACCCCGAGCATTTCGCGGACTCCTGGCACGACGCGATGGTGTCCATCCGCGACGACCGGCACACGCTGTTTTACTTCCTCTCCGACGGCGAATATCAGTGGAAGTCAGTGATGATGTTCCCGAGCCGGAAAGCCGAATCGCGCTGGATACACGACTTCTACAAGGAACACGGCGACGTGATCCAGAACGTCCGGAACTCCGTCGTTCACAACGTCCTGAAGTTCCGGACGGACCCGGAACTGTTCACCGAACTCGACGGCGAGACGGAGTAGGAGAAAGAACGGCCGCAGTAAAGACGAGAGAGAGCGAGTTCGGCGTCGCCTACAGTTTCCGCTCGGCGTCCTCGGCCAGTTCCTGCATCCGCTTGCTGACCCGGCCCGCGTCCGAGAACTCGTCTTCGCTCATCGCCGTCGCCAGGGAGTTCCCGAGTACGAACACGGCGTGTTTGTGCTCGCTCTTTGACTTGTGTACGTCCGAGGGGCGCACGTCGAGTTCCTGGTAGGCGTCAAACAGCGACGGGTCGACCGAGTCCATGTCGTCGCGGAAGTACTCCATAATCGTCACCATCTGCTCATGTAGTTCGAGAAGCTCGTCTTTGTGCATGGCTACGACTATGTGGTGGCTCCTGCATAAGAATTGCTTGAGAAGGGATACCAGACTCTCACGCCTGTATTTTCAGAAGACGTACTCGTCGTCGTGACCCATCATGCCGTCTTCTTCGAACCCTGGCTCCTCGTCTTCGTCCTGTGGTCCGGAGGTTTTGTACGCCTTGAGCCCGGTCGATAGGAGATCTTCGATTGCTTCCTCGCGGTTGAGGAACTCGCCTTTTTCGACGAGCTGCGCGATCTGCATCTCCAGGTGTTCCGGGATATTGATCTCTACCTTAGGCATCGCAACATAGGGGGCTTCGACTATGCCCTATTTAAACTTGACGGGGGTGTGTTCGCAGATTGCAGAATTACAATTGTAGAACGCAGAGACGAGGTTTGGGAACTGGGAGATTAATTTCCTCGAAAGAGAATCCCTGGTAGCCAGTCCAAACTGCCGCCTACGCTGGTCCGGAATTGGCGACAACACGACGACGGTCCGACAGACTCAGTCGTCCGGAATCGAGCGTATAGTTAGGCTCAAAGGTGCGCAATCCTAAGGCATGGCTGATGGAACCACTGCGTGGTGACGGGACGACGGTTGGTGAGACAACGGTCGTCGCACGCGGGTGTCGCCTCGACGACGCACCGATGCGGGCGGTCCTCGAAACGGACGCCCGCCCCCGGTTCTTCTGGGCGGCCGGGACAGAGTCAATCGCGGCCCGCGGGAGCGCGGCGACCGTGACTGCCGGCGGGCAGTCGCGGTTCAGCGACGTGCAGGCGGCGGTCGAGGCGCTGTTCGAGGACTGTTCGGTCCCCGACGGCCTGCCGAGCGTCGCCCGACCGCGCGCATTCGGCGGGTTTGCCTTCCACAACGGGAACCACGAGGGGGCCGACTCCCCGTGGGACGGGTTTCCCGGCGCGGCGTTTTTCCTCCCCGAAATACAGGTCACCGTCAGGGACGACGACGCCTGGCTCACAGCGACCGCGACTGGACCCGAAGCCGCCGCGGAGGCGGAGACACTGCTCGACGAATGGCAGGCCCGGTTGGCAGACCACTCCAAGTGCAATCCCGGGCCACCGCCGGGGATCTCACACCGGGAGCGAACGCCGACACAGAACGGCTGGCGCGATCAGGTGTCTGCCGCCCTCTCCAGTGTCGACCGCGGGGATCTCCAGAAGGTCGTCCTCGCCCAGAGTCTGAAGGTCGCGCTAGAGACTGACCTATCGGTCCCGAATGTGATGGCGCGGCTCTCCCGGACGTACCCGGACTGCTATCGGTTCATGCTGTCGCCGGAGTCTGGCGGCACCTTCTTCGGGGCCACGCCCGAGCGGCTGGTCTCGGTCCACGGGCGAACCGTCCGCACGGAGGCCCTGGCCGGCTCGACGGGCCGGGGCGACACGCCCGCCGAGGACGAGTGGCTCGCCGCCGAACTCCTCGACAGCGAGAAGGACCGCCACGAGCAGAAGCTCGTCGCCGACGCGATACGCGACCAGCTTGAACCGTTTGCCTCGACGGTCCGCATCGGCGAGCGGACCATCCGCCGACTCGCCACGGTCCAGCACCTCCGCACGTCGATAACGGCCGAACTCGACGACGACGAACACGTCCTCTCGCTGGTCGAAGCGCTGCACCCGACGCCGGCCGTCGGCGGGTTGCCGCCGGACGCGGCGCTGCGGACCATCCGCGAGACGGAGGCGTTCGACCGCGGCTGGTACGCCGCCCCCATCGGGTGGGTCGACGCCGCCGGTAACGGGACCTTCGCCGTCGGCATCCGCTCGGCCGTCGCCACGGAGCGCGAGGCTACCCTGTTCGCGGGCGCGGGTATCGTCGCGGACAGCGACCCCGACCGCGAGTGGGACGAGGTCCAGCTCAAATACCGCCCGATACTGGACGAACTGGAATGACTGCCCCCAACGTCAACACGCTGTGGGCGGAGACGCTCGTGTCCGAACTCGCCGCAGGCGGCGTCGACGCGGTGTGTCTCTCGCCGGGGAGTCGCTCGACGCCGCTGACGGTCGCTTTCGCCGAGCATCCCGACATCAAAGTGTTCTCGCATCTCGACGAGCGGTCGGCGGCGTTTTTCGCACTGGGTCGAGCCCGCCGGACCGGCGAGCCGACGCCGCTGGTCTGTACTTCCGGCACCGCCGCGGCGAACTACCACCCGGCGGTCATCGAAGCGAACCAGTCGGGCGTCCCGCTGCTGTTGCTGACAGCGGACCGCCCACCCGAACTCATCGACAGCGGGGCGAACCAGACCGTCGACCAGGAGAAGCTGTACGGCGACGCCGTGCGCTGGTATCGTGACATGCCCGAACCCGAGGCCGAACCTCGAAAGGTCCGGATGCTACGCACCACGGCGGCCCGCGCACTCGCAGAGAGTACCGGCAGCGATCCCGGACCAGTCCACCTGAACTGTCGGTTCCGGAAGCCCCTGGAACCGACGCCGGTACCCGAGGACGACCCGGCCGGCGTCCCCGACGACTGGGCGGGCGGCGACGACGCGGCCGAAACCGGCCGCGACGGCCCGTTCGTCACGACGAGCGCGGGCGTTGCCACACCGGACGAAGTGACGGTGCGCCGTGTGCAGAACGCAATCCGAACCGCCGAACGGGGCCTCATCGTCGCCGGGCCGGCCGACCAGGGACTCGGTGCCGACTCGCTGGAACGGCTCGCGTCGGCGACCGGCTTCCCCGTCCTCGCGGACCCGCTGTCGGACCTGCGGTTCGGCCCGCACGTGGACCGCCTCGACGTGCCGGTCTGTGGCGGCTACGACGGCTATCTCGGCAGCGACGGCGTCAGCGAGTGGGGCGACCCCGACGTCGTCGTCCGCTTCGGCGCGTCGCCGACCTCGAAGCCGCTCCGACAGTACCTCCGGGACGCCGACTGCCGGCAGTTCGTCGTCGACTCGACCGGCGGCTGGCCGGAAGCCGAGTTCACGGCGACGGACCTGCTCGTTGCCGACCCCGACGCGACCGCGAGCGCACTGGCCGACGAGGACATGGACAGCGCCGCGGAGACGTGGCGCGAACGGTTCGCCACGGCAGAACGCGTCCACTGGGACGCAGTCGAGGAGTTCGTCACGGACTCGTACTGGGAAGGCGGCGTCCTCGCGGACGTGACGACGCTCGCTCCGGACCCGGCCACGCTGTTCGTCTCCAACAGCATGCCGATACGGGACATGGACCGCTTCGGCCGGCCACGGGACGCCGACCTGTCCGTGCTGGGCAACCGCGGAGCCAGCGGGATCGACGGCATCACGTCGACGGCGCTCGGGGCCGGCAGCGCGACAACGGACCCGCTCGTGCTCGTCACCGGCGACCTGGCGTACTACCACGACATGAACGGCCTGCTCGCGCTCGGTCGCTGTAACGTAGACGCGACGGTCGTCCTCATCAACAACGACGGCGGCGGCATCTTCCACATGCTCCCCATCGAGGACCACCCCACCTTCGAGGACCAGTTCCGGACGCCACACGGGCTGGATTTCGAGCCGACAGAAGCGCTCTACGCGCTGGAGTTCGAGCGGGCGACCGACCGCCGGCAGTTCCGCGAGCGGTTCGGCGAGTCGGTCCAGAGAGACGGGACGCAGGTCATCGAGGTCCAGTTCGACGCGGGCGACAGCCACGCGGTCCGAGAACAGTTGGCTGACCACGTTGCAGCGACCCTCGCTGACGACTGATTCTCGGGTTTCAGAGCCGCAACACTGACGCCGTCAACAGCGAGAGCCCGAACGGGAGCCAGGTTCCCGACAACGCGAGCGCCCCGATGAGCGAGAACGCGCTGATGTTCAACGTGAGCAACAGCACGGTCGTCGTCAGGCTCCAGCTTCCGAACACCATGATCGCAATCGTTGGCTCGGACTGGAGGTAGCCGACCATGAAGAGGGTACAGAGTCCGATTGTCGCGTTGACCCACAGCGGGAACGCCGGGAGCAAGGCGCTGAACAGCATCACCGGGTAGAGGGCGAAGGTGATGGCAAACAGCGTCAGCTCCCGACCCGTCGGCATCTCCAGAAGCGACCCGCGTGCGACGGCGTCGGTCTGGCGGACGGAGTACGAGGATGACGAATTCCAGGCCGTGCCACCACCGCCGACCCCGCTGAAGCCACTCGTCGCAGTAGTCCCGGGGTCCCAGGCGTCGTCGGTCTCCGTCGCGGTCGCCGTCTCGTCTGTCGCCTCGTCGGATGAATCGTCCGTTTGTGCGTCACCGGGTTCGGCGGTCGAACCTCCGTGTTCGTCCTCCGCGACGCGGTCGCTGGCCGCCCGTTCGCGCCGTGCCCGCTCCCGGGCGCTGGTCCGAGACGTACCTTGGTCCGCGCTCGGTTCGGTCTGGTCAGTGGCCGATTCGGACCCGTAGCCCGCCCGTCGCGCCGCTTCGGCCACGTCGCTGCCGCCGTCGGCTCCGTCGGTCTTGCCCGCGACGTACGCCTCGTGTCCCAGCCGGTCGTATCGCGCCCGCTCGCCCTCGTCGGTGAGCACGTCGCGGGCCTCGATGAGCCGCTGTGTGGCCTCACCGGCGTCGGCCGAATCGCTCACGTCCGGGTGGGTCTCCTTCAGTTGTTCTCGATAGGCCGCCTCGATGGCCGCCGTCGAAGCGTCGGTTGAAACGCCCAGTAGCTCGTAGAACGTCTCCGTCATGCCGAGCGTAGCACCTGCCAGCGAGCGGCCGACGCCAACTGCCAGCTACCGCGCTCTCTCACTCGTTCTCGACGCCCCCTTCGGCCTCTGTGGCGCGTTCGTAGGACTCCGACGGTCGCTGATAGTCCCCGTCGGGTCCAACCCCGCCCGATTCCGACTCCTGAGCGCGTGCCGTGGCGATCCGTTCCAGCGCCGTCGCAATGCGTTCGAGAATGAAGACGAATCGCACGACCAGATACAGGAACCAGGGGACCACGGCCACAATCAGCCCCAGGAGAATCTGCTGGACGATAAGCAGGCTGTACAGGATGATAGCCACGGAGAGACCCGCAAGTATCCCCACGGCCGCCTTTCTGTTCGGTGTGGAGGGCATCGCTAGCCCGTTCTCGTGCGCGCAACCAAAGCGTTTGCTCTCAAATGAGACGAGGAATCTTTTTGCGAGGGCCGTCCCGAGCCACGGTATGGTCTCTGAGCTATTCGACCCGGAGCGATGGGCGGCCATCGACCGGTTCGACTTTACCGACATCACCTATCACCGCTCGACCGACACGGGTGCGGTCCGTATCGGCTTCGACCGGCCGGAGAAGCGCAACGCATTCCGGCCGGAAACGGTCGACGAACTCGCGACGGCGCTGGACCACGCCAAGCGACAGACCGACGTGGGCTGTGTCCTCATCACCGGGAACGGGCCGTCACCGAAAGACGGCGGCTGGGCCTTCTGTTCCGGCGGGGACCAGAGCATTCGGGGCGAAAGTGGTTACGAATACCGCGAGTCGCCAGACGACTCGGACACAGCGAGCGGGGAGCAAAGCGACCCGCGAGAGACGAACGACGGCGTGGCCGACGACGCGCCCGAGAACGTCGGCCGGCTGCACATCCTCGAAGTCCAGCGCCAGATCCGACACATTCCCAAGCCCGTCGTCGCCGTCGTGCCGGGGTGGGCCGTCGGCGGCGGCCACTCGCTGCACGTCGTCTGTGATCTCACGCTCGCCAGCGAGGAGCACGCGAAGTTCCTCCAGACGGACCCCGACGTGGGGAGCTTCGACGGCGGCTTCGGCTCGGCGTATCTCGCACGCCAGGTCGGCCAGAAGAAGGCCCGCGAGGTGTTCTTCCTCGGCAAGACCTACGACGCCGCGGAAGCCGCGGACATGGGGATGGTCAACGAAGTCGTCCCGCACGAAGAACTGGAGGACACCGCCATCGAGTGGGCCGGACGGATGAACGAGAAGTCGCCGACGGCGATGCGGATGCTGAAGTACGCGTTCAACCTCGACTCCGACGGGATGGTCGGCCAGCAGGTGTTCTCCGGCGAGGCGACGCGGCTGGCGTACATGACCGACGAGGCCCAGGAGGGTCGGGACGCGTTCAACGAAGGGCGCGACCCGGACTTCGACGACGTGCCCTGGCACTACTGAGCCACTGGAACGGAAAACCGCGCGCTCAGTCCTCGTACGCGAGGGTCATGACCCACTGCGAGAAGGTGTCGTCGTGGGGGTCGACCTCTTCGTCGCCGATAAACGGCGAGAGCTGGTCACCGGCCATCAGAAGCGAGAAATCGAGGTCGCGGGCCGCCGGCGTGAGATAATACGTGTTGTGGCCCTCGTACACCGTCTCCTCGCGCTGGATGAGGCCCTTCTCGAAGAGCGACTCGACGATGCGACTCCCCTTGCGGGAGGAGACATCGAGTTCCTTCCAGAAGTCGCTCTGGTGGATGCCGCCGGACTCTCGAATCAGTTCGAGCCCGGCCCGCTCGCCGTCAGAAAGGTCCGCCTCCGAGGCTGCTGAACTCATGTGTTATGCATACCGTGAGTCGGCCGCTTAAATCTGACCTTCGACCGGGCGGTAGGGGGTCCGGCAGGGCGGCCCGTCCGCGTACCGATACGTCTTGTCGGAACCGAGCGTGATGAGCGACGACGACCGCGTGCCGAAGCCATCGCCGTGGACGCAGACGCCGTACTCGTGGTCGCTGATCGTCTCGCCCGCGCGGTCGACCCACTCGTCGACGGATTCGGCGGGCTCTGGAGCGAGCGCCTCGTGCAGCCGCGTCGCGTTGGTGGCCTGCTCCTCGCCGGTGTCGGGCCGCTGGGCGGGAATCCGGTAGTCGCCGTCCGCGCCGACGTTGACGACCACGTGGACCCCGGGCTGGAAGTTCCGGACTGCCAGCTGGCCGTCCCACTCCAGCAGGACAGCGGCGGTCTCGTCGGCCAGCAGGAGATTGAACCCCTCGTACTCGGCCTCTCTGGTCGCCTGTTCGACGGCGCGGGCGGCGGACTCCGCGCTCTCGTGACTCAGGGCGTCCCGGACGAGCAGGCCGCGCGAGCGGTCACCGGCCAGGTCGGCGTCGACCCAGCGGTTCGTCACCGCCGCCAGCAGGCCGTGTTCGTTGTACCCGATCCACGTCCCGTCGGCCTCCTCGTCGGCCGGCGCAACGACGCGACTTCCCCAGTGGCGCTGTTGTGGCGGCTGTGACGGCCTATCGAGTCGCTCGTCGCGGTTCGCCGCGACTACGACCGGCGTGCCGTCGAACACCTGCCACGCGAGGACGATAGTACACACGGTACACCGTACGCCGCGGACGTAGAAAACCGCTTGGCCGTGACCGCGGGCTACTGGCTTGAGCCGTTTGACTCATCGCCATCGGAGAGCCGCGACCGGACGGCGGTCCGGTCAACAGTCCCCGAAGCCGTCCGCGGGAGCGCCTCGGCCACCTGAATCGTCTTCGGGACCTCGTAGGCAGCGAGGCGGTCGGCGCAGTGCTCGCGGACGGCCGCGGGCGTCACGTCCCCGACGACCAGCGCGGCGACGCGCTGGCCCCACTCGTCGTCGGAGAGGCC
Source organism: Haloarcula terrestris (assembly GCF_031624315.1). Classification (NCBI taxonomy): domain Archaea; kingdom Methanobacteriati; phylum Methanobacteriota; class Halobacteria; order Halobacteriales; family Haloarculaceae; genus Haloarcula; species Haloarcula terrestris. Next base: position 392,264 of record NZ_JAMQOM010000003.1, read on the forward strand.
CACGACGGCCGCATCCTCGACCGCGGGATGGGCCTGGATCGCTGCGGCGACCGTGCTCGCGTCGACGTTCTCCCCGCCGGTCACGATCTGGTCGTCGACCCGGCCCTCGACCCAGAGGCGGCCATCCGCGTCCCGGTAGCCGATGTCGCCGGTCCGGAACCCGTGGTCGCCGAACGCCTCCCCCTCGCCGTTCAGGTAGCCCGGCGTCACCGTGGGACCGTCGACGATTATCTCGCCACGGTCGCCGGGGCCACCGACCTCCCCGTCCGCGACGACCGTCACGTCGGTGAATACGAGCGGTTGGCCGACGGTACCGGAGTGCTCGAACGCCGTCTCTGGTCGGGCCGTCGCAATCTGCGAAGCGGTTTCGGTCATCCCGTAGGTCGGATAGACAGGGACGCCGCGTGCTTGGGAGCGCTCGATGAGCGACTCACTGGCCGGGCCGCCGCCCAGCAGGACGAACCGGAGCGAGGCCGGCGGCTCCCAGCCCGCCTCAAGCAGCCGCGAGAGCATCGTCGGGACGAGCGAGACGCCCGTCACCCCGTGCTCTGTGATGACCTGCTGTGTCGCGTCGGCGTCGAAGGAGCCCTGGACAACGACGGCGGTGCCGTACAGCGCGCTCCGGACGAACGGGGCCAGGCCGCCCATGTGGTAGGTCGGCAGACAGACCAGCCAGCGGTCATCCGGGAGGACGCCCAGCCGGTACGAGGACGCGACGGCGCTGGCGACGAGATTGCCGACTGTCAGTCGAACGCCCTTCGGCTCGCTCGTGGTCCCCGAGGTGAAGATGACGAGTTGGGTGTCCGTCCGGGAGAGGGTCGCCGGGGTCACGTCGGCCGATACGTCCGCAGGCCCGTGGTCTGTCGCTGCCGCCCCAGACAAACCTTCATCGACGGAGACGACCGGACAATCGGCCGTTTCGGCGGCCAGCGAAGCAGTGCCGTCCCCGCAGACCAGCAGGTCAGCGTCGACCGTCGAGAGTTGCGCTCGGAGTGTCTCCGTATCCAGTTCGATGTTCAGCGGCGCAAGCGTCGCGCCCAGTCGCATCGCCGCGAACAGGAGCGTGCCCACTGCCGGTCGCGTCGGCAGAAGCGTCGCAACGGTGGCATCCGTGCTGTCGATTCGCTGGTCGAGCGCAGCAGCCACTGCATCGACAGCGGCGTCGAGTTCCCGGTAGGTGACCGCGTTCCCCGAGTCCGCCGCAACCATCGCCGTCCGGTCGGGCGTGGCGTCGGCGCGGTGGGTTACGAGGTCTTTGGTCGGCCACTCGACGGGGTCACGCATCCGGCCCCACCTCCGCCGGGTCCAGGCCGAGGCCGGTTTCTTGCGGGACCAACATCGCGCCATCTGTGATTGTGGTCGGGTCCGGTGCGAGGTCGGCAGCGAGTCGGTCCCCGGTCGCCAGGCCGCAGGCCCCGATGTCGGGAACCGCGGCCGCGACGTGTAGCGCCGCGAGGCGGGCGACGACGGCGTCGATGGTCGTCGTGACGACCGGCTCGACGCCCTGCTCGCGGGCCCGCAACGCCAGCGTGTGGGCGTTGCCCGGCCCGCCCAGCACCATCGGTTTCAGTATCAGCACGTCGGCCGCGTCGGCGTCGAGCACGCTATCGACGCGGCGGTTGATGAGCGATTCGTCGAGCGCGACGCCGACGCCGTTGCCCCGGATCGAAGCGTGGCCAGCCAGGTCGTCCGCCGGGAGCGGCTGCTCGACGTAAGCAACGTCCAGCGGGGCAAGTCGGTCGAAGGCCTCCGTGGCCTCCTCGTGGGACCACGCGCCGTTAGCGTCGGCGCGAAGGGTCACGTCCTCGCCCACGCGCTCGCGGACGGTCCGAACGCGCGCCACGTCCTCATCGACGGTCCGTTTCCCGACCTTGAGCTTACAGCAGTCGTAGCCGGCCTCGACCGCCCGCTCGACCGCGTCAGCTGTTTCAGTCGGTGACCCGTCGCCGACCGTTGCGTTGACCGGAACGCGGTCGCACTGCCTGTCGGAATCGAACCACTGGTACAGCGGCACGCCGTCGGCTTTGGCGTCGGCGTCCAGCAGCGCGGTTGCGAAGCCGTGGCGAGCGGCGGGGACCGAGGCGGCATCGAGCGAGAGGAGAACGTCCGTGTGCCCGCCGTCGGCTGCGACAGTGGCAGCGTCGTCGAGTCCACGCCGGCAGTCGTCGACCGATTCCGTCCAGCCCGGGAGTGGCGTCGCTTCGCCGACGCCGGTTTCGCTGCGGTGGTCGTAGCGGACGACGAACCCCGAGCGGTCGCTGATAGTCCCGCGAGCGGTGGATAGGGGGCTGGACAGCGGCAGGGAAAACGGTTCGACCCTCATAGTAACTGCGGGGCGGCGAGTCCCAGCGCGAACAGGACCGAATGGGCGAACAGCGTCTGTCCGACCCGTTCGAGCGTCGGGTTCAGCGCCTCGCCGTCGGTGCGCGTGAGCACTGTTTTTGAGACCGTCGCCGCCAGCGGCAGTGTGAGCAGCGGCGCGAGCGCGGGCAGCCCGTACTGGCTGTCGAGGGCGAACACGACCGGGACGACGTAGGCCATCCCGACCATCAGGAGGAACTCGACCCGACTCCACCCGTAGCCCAGATAGACGGCCAGCGTCTTCTTGCCGGCGGCGCGGTCCGTCTCGCGGTCCCGGATGTTGTTGACGACCAGAATCGCCGTTGACAGACCGGCGGCGGGGAGACTCGCCGTGATGGCGGCAGCAGTAACCGACCCCGGCGGCAGCCCCATCGGGAACGTGCCGATATCACCGGCGCTCGCAACGGCCTGCACGTAGTACGTCCCGGTGACCGCGACGAGGCCGAAGTAGACGAACACGAACAGGTCACCGAGGCCGCGGTAGCCGTAGGGGAACGGGCCGCCGGTGTAGAGAATGCCGGCGGCGATACCCGAGAGGCCGACGATAACGATGGGGAGTCCACCCACCGCGACGAGGTAGCTGCCGACGACGACGGCCAGCCCGTAGGTCAGTATCATCGCCCGCTTGACCTCCTCGGCGTCGATGAGACCGCCAGCGGTCACACGGGTGAACCCCTCGCGTTCATTCGTGTCGGCCCCCTTCACCGCGTCGTAGTAGTCGTTCGCGAAGTTCGTTCCGACCTGAATCAGCAGCGCCCCCACCAGCGCCGCCACCGCCGGCAACGGGGCGAAAACGCCGGCGTGGACCGCCAGCCCCATCCCCACGATGACCGGCGCGGCTCCGGCGGGCAGGGTCTGTGGCCGCGCAGCCATCAGCCACGCCCGCCGCTTCGACACGTCTGCCGTCGCTGTACTCATTGGCGAAAACTGGGGACGCTATCCCCAAAGCGACTGTGGTTCGGCAGGCTCCCCAAATATGAACGGTACACGTGACAGCAATAGCGGGGGTGTATCACAACCACTATATCATAATTAACCATACGGTAGTCTGGGATGCACAAGCCACTGCTTACCACGGATTTTCTCGACCGTGCGCGGGAATACTACGGGGATGAGGAGGCCATCGTTGCCACGACTGGGGAGCGGTTCACGTACAGCGAGTTCGGGGAGCGAGCCGACGGCTTCTCGGCGGCGCTGGCCGCTCGCGGCATCGAGAAGGGGGACCGGGTGGCCGTGCTGGACCCGAACACGCACTACCACCTCGAAGCGGCCTACGGGTCTATGCAACTGGGCGCGGTTCACACGCCACTGAACTACCGGCTGGTTCCGGACGACTTCCAGTATATTCTCTCGGACGCCGAAGTCGATGCCGTTTACGCGGACTACGAGTACGCAGAGAAAATCGAGGCTGTCCGTGACGAGGTGCCGACGGAGATTTTCGTGACCAACGACACGGACGCCGTCGAGGGCGACTGGGAATCCTTTGATGAGATTATCGAGGCGGCCGGCACCGACTACGAGCGCCCCGAGATGGCCGAGGACGACCTCATCACCATCAACTACACCTCCGGCACCACCGGCGACCCGAAGGGCGTCTGTCGGACCAACCGGACCGAGACGCTACACGCCTACGTCGTCGCGCTCCATCAGGAGATCTCGGACGACGACGTGTACCTCTGGACGCTGCCGATGTTCCACGTCAACGGCTGGGGCCACATCTTCTCCGTGACGGGGATGGGCGCGAAGCACGTCTGTACCCGCGGCGTCGACGCGGCGGGCATCTTCGACGCCATCAGGACCGAGGACGTGTCCTATCTCTGTGGCGCGCCGACAGTGTTGAACATCCTCGCGGACCGCTACGCGGACCACGACGGCGACATCGAGACGACAGGAGCAAACGACGTGCGCATCGCAACGGCCGGCAGCGCGCCGCCGGAGGCCGTCATCCGTACCGTCGAAGACGACTTCGGCTGGTATCTGAAACACGTCTACGGCGCAACCGAGACCGGTCCGCTCATCACGACCTCCGATGCCCGGCGGTTCTTCGAGGACGGCAGCGACGCCCGTTTCAGCGTCAAGAAGCGCCAGGGCATCGGCTACCTCGGAACGGAAGTCCGGGTCGTGGACGAGGACGGCAACGACGTGCCCCACGACGACGAGACGCTGGGCGAGGTTGTCGTCCGCGGTAATCAGGTAATGGACCGCTACTGGAACAAGCCCGAACAAACGGAAGAGGCCTTCTCGGACCGCGTCGAGGGCTACTACCACATGGGCGACCTGGCGACGGTCGACGAGGACGGCATGATCGCCATCCGCGACCGCAAGAAGGACATCATCATCTCCGGCGGTGAAAACATCTCCAGCATCGAACTGGAGGACACGCTCTACGAACACGACGCTGTCAGCGATGTCGCGGTTATCCCCGCGCCAAGCGACGAGTGGGGCGAGACGCCGAAAGCCTTCGTCGTCCCGAACTCAGGTGATCCAGACAACCCGGGCGTGACGGCCGAGGACCTCCGGAACTTCACCCGAGAGCAACTGGCAACCTACAAAGTCGTTCGCCGCGTGGAGTTCGTCGAGGAATTGCCCACGACAGCGACCGGGAAAGTCCAGAAGTACGAACTCCGCGAGCAGGAGTGGGACGACGAGGACGATATGGTCGGCCAGGGGTAGCTACGTGAAACAGGATCACGCCGAAACTGTCAACTATACATAATTAATGCGATTCGAGCGAACGCAGGTACCACTCACCAACGGCGACGAGAGGCCGGTTTACGCGTTTGAGGGTAATCTATTAAGTCACCCACCTGTGATGCGGGAGTAACGGGCATAGTTATGACAACGACCCCTGATCCGATTCACATTCTCCACGTCGACGACGAGCCAGGGTTCGCCGAGATGACGGCGTCGTTTCTCGAGCGCGAGGACGACCGGTTCGTCGTGCAGACAGCGACGAGTGCCACAGCGGGGCTGGACATCCTGGCACACAGCGACATCGACTGTGTCGTCTCCGACTACGACATGCCCGACCGGAACGGCATCCAGTTTCTCGAAGCCGTCCGTGAGGAGTCCGACACGCTCCCGTTCATTCTCTACACCGGCAAAGGCTCCGAGGAAATCGCCAGCGACGCGATTTCGGCCGGCGTCACTGACTATCTACAGAAAGAGAGCGGTACCGACCAGTACACGGTGCTGGCAAACAGAATCACGAACGCGGTGGAGTCCCAGCGAGTCAAACGCGAGCGTAACCGCCACCTCCATGCCATCGAGAGCGCAAAGGAGGGGATCAGCATCCTTGACGAAGACGGGCAGTTCATCTTTGTCAACGAAGCGTACGCGGACCTCTACGGCTACGAACCGGACGAGATGATCGGCCAACACTGGGAACTCCTGTATCAGGAGGAGGACATCCCGCGCATTTACGAGGAGATCGTCCCGACTGTCGAGGAAACCGGGTACTGGACCGGGACGACGACTGGCCTCCGTGCTGACGGGAGCACGTTCACCGAGGACCACGTACTCGCGCTGACCGACCAGGGAGAACTGGTCTGTACGGTGCGAGATATCTCCGACCGCCAGGAAGACGAACAGGAGCTTTCCCGGATCAAACGCGCAATCGACGAGGCCCCGGTCGGTATCTCGATTACTACCAGAGGGGAAGATAACTCCCTCATCTACGTGAACAGGCAGTTTCTGGAGATGACCGGCTACACGGAGTCGGAAGTACTGGGCCGGAACTGTCGGTTCCTGCAGGGCGAAGCGACGGACCCCGAGCCGGTCGACGCGATCCGGCGGGCAATCGACGCGGAGGAACCCGTGTCGGTGGAACTCCAGAACTACCGGAAGGACGGAACCATGTTCTGGAATCAGGTGTCTATCGCCCCCGTCCGGGACGACGACGGAACGGTCATCAACTACGTCGGGTTCCAGCAGGATATCACCGAGCGGAAGGAACACGAGCGCCGCCTCGCAGCCCTCAGCGAGTCGTTGCAGGACCTGCTTCAGGCCGACACGCGCAAAGAGGTCGCCGAGATCGGCGTCGAGACGGCCCGCACCGTGTTGGGGCTCGAAGCGAACACGATTCACTTCTACGACGAGGACGAACGGACTCTCGAACCGGTCGCCGCCGCCGACGGGATCTACGGCCTGCTAGACGATCTCCCGACCTTCACGCCCGGGGACAGCATTGCGTGGCGCGTCTTCGAGTCCGGCGAGGCGCTCGCCGTCGATGATGTCCACGCCGACCCGGATGTCTACAATCCGGACACGCCAATCGAAAGCGAACTGTATCTCCCGCTTGGCGGATACGGAATCCTGTTGGCCGGCTCGGGAACAGCCGCGGCGTTCGACCAGAAAGACGTTATCCTTGGGGAGCTTCTGGCTGGGAACCTCACCAGCGCGCTCACTCAGGTGGAAGGGACCGAACGGCTCCGCGACCACGAACGGGAACTCAGACAGCAAAACGAACGGCTCGAAGAGTTCACGAGTGTCGTCTCTCACGATCTCCGGAACCCGCTGAATATCGCACGGGGACGACTGGAACTGGCACGCGAGGAACACGAGAGCGAACATCTGGCGGCCATCGAGCGGGCACACGAGCGGATGGACACGCTGATAACGGACCTGCTTACACTGGCCCGGGACGGCGAGGCCGTAGCCGACCGCGAACCGGTCGCGCTCGCGTCGCTCGTAGAAAGTTGCTGGACGACCGTCGAAACGGCCGATGCCACGCTCGTCACCGACATCGACCGGACCGTCCTGGCCAGCGAGAGCCGCCTGAAGCAGTTGTTCGAGAACCTCGTTCGGAACGCTGTCGAGCACGGCGGCGCGGACGTGACCGTCACCGTGGGGGCGTTAGACGACGGGTTCTACGTCGCAGACGACGGCCTCGGCATCCCCGAGGAGGACCGGGAGGCGGTGTTTGAAGCCGGCTACTCGACAGGTGCGGCAGGGACCGGGTTCGGGCTGAGTATCGTCGAGCAGGTCGTCGAGGCACACGGCTGGGAGATCAGCGTCGGCGACAGCACCGACGGCGGCGCGCGGTTCGAGATCACCGGCGTCTCGTTTACCGATACGTAGCAATTACGGGTATTCAATTAGCGCACCACTGTTCGGGTTGAGCGAACACGGTTAGAACGTGCTGCGCTACTCGAAACGGTAGCGCACTGAGAACGTCGGCGGACCGACGCCGTTAGTCTTCGAGCGCGTCGGCGATGCGGTCGAGCGACCGTCGCACGTCGTGGACTTCGTCCCGGAGCTTTCGCATCTCGCGGGTGAGTTCCTCGTTGTCGCTACCGCCTGATTCCTCGGGCTGTCCTGGCGGGCCGCCGCCCATGCCGCCGGGGCCACCCGGACCGGGACCGCCCGGGCCGCCGCCCATCATGCCGCCCATCATCTGTGCGAAGGGGTTGCCCCCGCCCATCCCGCCGGGACCGCCGCCACCGCCCATCATCTCTTCCATGCGCTCCTCGCGGCTCATCTCCTCGCCGTCGCCCTCGCCTTCTTCGCGCTCTTCGGCGCGCTGCTGTCGGATCTCTTCGACCCGCTCGCGGAAGGACTTCTCCTCGCCGCCCTCTTCGGTCGCGTCCGCCGATTCCTCAGCGTCTTCAGGTTCATCGTCTGCCATACGCTCGGGTTTGGTTGGGCCGCTGAAAAGGGTTGTCGTCCGGGAACAGCCCGCTGTGGATCCCGACAAGCGGTCGGTCACTGGGAGACGCTAGTCCGGAGAATCGCGCCGTCTTCGGGGGACTGGTTTGCGAAGTTGCAGATAAATAGCGACTGGCGCTGGTCGCCGGTTCCAAAGAGGACATCCGACGGAAACACCAGCCCGTCGTCTCCAGTCGCGATCACGTCCGTGGTTCCGTCCGCAGTCACCCGGACGACGCGATTCTGGCTGTTGGCCGCGACGTAGATGTCGCCGTCCCGACTGGTGATCCCGTCGGCACCGAAGATCGCACTGCCCTCGAAGAACAGCGACGCCTCGCCAGCAGTGCCGTCCGATTCGACCGGAACGCGGAGCAGTCGGCCAGTTTCTTCGGGCGCACGCGTCACCGCAACGTAAATATCATCGTCGCCGCCGCGGGTGATGCCGTTCGCGCCGAAACTCTCCGTGTCCAGGCGGTCGTCGTCCAGCCAGGTCGACCGCTCGCCGTCGGTCGTGACCGCGTAGACCACGCCGTTCCGGGACTCGGTTACAAGGAGACGCTCACGGTCGGCGTCGTAGTAGATGTCGTTCGGGAACCCGCTGATCCCGACGAGCTGTGCCGCTTCGCCGTCGGGCGGCACTTCCCAGACGCCCGCCTGGTCGTCCTGCGTGGCGACGGCGACGTACACCGTTCCGTCCGGGGCCGTTTCGACGCCGATAGCGCCCGGGAGGGTGGCGACCTGCTCCGTGTCGTCGAGGGAGAGCCCAGTGTCTCCGGTCTGGTCTGCGGGGACACGCCGAACTTCGCCGGCGGTGATGCCGAAGTACAGCCCGCCGTCGGGACCGAGCGCCATGTTCTCGGGCACGCGGTCGCCGCCGACCGAGACCAGCGTCTCGACGGCCGCCTGGTCCGGCGTCGCCGTCTCGGTGTCTGTCGCCGTCGGCTCCTCGGTCGCTGTTGTCGTCGGTTCGGCACCACCATCGCTGTCAGCGGTGGGTGTCGGCGTCTGGTCGGTTTCGGTCGGTTCCTCACCGCCGGTACAGCCGGCCAGACCAGCGCCAGCGATGGCGCTGCAACTCACCAGAAACCGTCGCCGCGTCGACTGTCGTCGGGTCATGCAGGTACCTCTCGACGTATGGCTGACACGTCCCTGAAACCTCGGGTTACTGAAACGCCGACTGTGGGTACCTGATATAGACAGCCTCAGGCGAGTCGCCGGACCAGCACCGAGAGGCCGAGCCCACAGACGAGCACCACCGCGAGATTGAACGCGGCGCTGAACAGCGGACGGTACCTGTCGGTGACGAACGTATCGATTGCCGAGGACGCGGAGAAGTAGAACTGCAGTGTCGCGATAAGCGCCACGAGAGTGAGGATGGCGAACACTGCCCATTGCGCGTAGACCGCTATCGCCGGCCCGTTGTCGTCGGCCTCGTCACCATCGGCCTCGTCGACAGCCCCGCCGGTCTCCGCGTCGATGTCCTGTGCCACTGTGTCGGTGTTTGCGGTGTCACTCATTGGTCTGTCTCCGTGCGATGAGGAGGGCGCTTGCGAGGACCGCAAGCAGGCCGATCAGTGCCGTGAATCCGGGGCCATCGGCCGAGGTCTGCTGTGGTTCGTCCATGCCCTGTTCCTGCGGCCGGTCCTGCTCGAAGTCGCTGGACTGGAAGCCGACTTCCTGCCTGGTTTCGTTCGCCTGGAGGCGATCCGTCGGATGGAGGTTCGCCGGGGCGCTCTCCGTTCCGACGATGACGCCGTCCGAAAGCAGCATGCCGTCGAGCCAGTAGTTGTAGTCGTCAGGCACCGTCAGTTGGGTTCTGATGGTTTCTGTCCGCCCGGGACGAATCTGACCGACCCGCACGGTCGACTCGTCGGCGATGACGTTCGAGTCTGCCTGCCGCGCCCGAAGGCGGAGCGAAAGGTCCTCAGACGGGGTGTTGCCGGCGTTCGTGACGTACACCGAGACGTTCAGCGTCGTCCGGTTGTCCGAAACCCCGTCGATCCGGTAGGCGATGGAGTCGAGCGGGACACCGGCGTTCTCGAACCGCTGGAAGGTCACGGCACTCCGGGCGTACGCTGGCGTGAGGGCATCGACGTTCTGGACCGACTGCTGGCCGGTCGCGACGCGGTCGCCGTCCTCGTAGACAATGGTGTCGATCCGATAGCCGCCCGCTCGCTCGACCGTGATGTTCGACCGCACCGATACCTCTCGTTCCCCGTCGATCTCCCCGACCGTCTGTCGCGTCGTCGTCGCAACGAGGCCGGTGTCCGCGTCGATGGCCCGCGTCTCCACGGTGACGTTCTCTGCGGGGCCGCCGTGGTGGGAAAGCCGGGCGTCGATAGAGAGCGTCACCGTCTGGCCGTCGACGGACGCCGGCTCGATGGTCGTCTCGCGGAGGTCGAGATAGCTCTCGCGAACGTCCTCGGAGGGTTCGGAGAGCGCGCCGGGGACCGCTGTTGCACCGATGAGCATGGCCAGGACGACCACGGCCACGCCACCGGTCAGGAGGGTTTCACGTCGCACAACTGAGAGGGCAGCAGCCGCCAGTAAATGTTTTCTGCATGTCCCGACACGAATTGTAGCGTTCGTCCCGCAGTGTTACCCGAACGCGCCCAGGCTCGACTGGAGATCGCGGTCGGTCCCGCCGTCTGTGAGTTCGTAGCCGACGAGCTGTCGGAGGTCGACGGCGTAGACGCTGCCGTTGTTCTCTAAGACGGCGACCCGTCCCTTCGTTCCTCGGACGGTCCCCGTTGCCAGCGTCTCGGCCATCGGCCGGTCCGAGAAGTCAAGGCCGTACTCGAACTCGTAGGTCGCCAGCGGGTCGTAGCGCTCACACAGCGACGCCCACCAGTCGGCGTCGACGGACTGATCGAATCCAGATACCTTCGTGGGCACTCTGACGCGGTCGCCCAGTTCGGCGGCGATATCGGCCTCGACCTGCCGGGCGATGCGGCCGTCGGCGACGGTCCGGAGGTGGGCCGCTCTGTCGGCACCTTGCTCGCGGAGCCGCGTCTCCAGTCGCCAGGAGCGGGTGACGCCCACCTTGCTGACATCCGGCGCGAACGCCGCCAGATACACCGCGTGTTCCTCGTCGCAGGTTTCGAGGGGCTTGTCGCAGTCCCCGGTACAGCGCGCACATGGCCAGATATCTGTGTGTTCAGGACAGTACGGCGCGGAGTCGTTGTTGCAGTGAAAATGCCGGTCGCCGTCGACCGCCCCGGCGCAGTGGCGCTCGCCCAGCGTGTAGGCAAGTTCCGTTCCCGGGTCCAGTCGCTTGGTGGTCACGCTCCCCTCCGTAGCTAACAGGAGCCCGGCGTGTTCGTCAACCCGCGCACGGTAGCCCACGACCTGCACGTCCCGCGGTTCGGCCCGGAGCCGCAAATGGCTGCCGGGACGACGTTTTTGTGCCTGACTGTCATATCCCAGTGTATGGGAGAACTGATCCTCACCAGTCCGGCCTTCGACGACGGCGAGCGCATCCCCGAGGACCACGGCTACTCGGCGGCGAACACGAATCCGCCACTGGATATCGAGAACGTCCCGTCGGACGCGTCGTCGCTCCTGCTCATCGTCGACGACCCCGACGCCGAGGAGCCCGCCGGGACGGTGTGGGACCACTGGGTCGTCTGGGACATCCCGCCGGATATCGGCCAGGTTCCCGAAGGTTGGGACCCCGACGAGGCCACAGAGGGCCAGAACGACTTCGGCGAGGTGGGCTGGGGCGGCCCGAACCCGCCCGACCGGGAACACACCTACCGGTTCCTGCTGTACGCGCTAGACACGACGCTCGACCTCTCCCCAGCCGCGGACAAAGACGACGCCTATGACGCGGCCAGCGGCCACGTGGTCGGCAAAGCGGAACTACACGGGACCTACCCGGCCTGACTCCCGCTCAGATTTCCTCAAGCAACTCTCGGGTCGACTGCCGCACCGCATCGTCGCTCGACTGTGCTGGCTCCCAGCCCAGCGCCGAGAGCTTGTCGACGGAGAGGCGCATCCGCGGCACGTCGCCGGTCCAGCCGCGGTCGCCGCCAGTGTACTCGTACTCGGGGTCGATGTCCATTTCGTCGGCAACGATGCTGGCGATGCGGTCGACAGAGGTGGTCGTCCGCGTCCCGAGGTTGAACACGTTGTGGTCCTTGTCGGCGTGTTCGACGGCGAACAGCATCGCGTCGATACACTCGGAGATGTGCATGTAGGACTTCTCTTGCCGGCCGTCGCCGAGAATCGTCAGCGTCGACGGGTCCTCGGTGAGTTTCTCGATGAAATCGGGGATGACCGCCCCGCGCAGGCGCGGGCCGACGATGTTGGCAAAGCGGAACACCCACGACTGGATGTCGTGGCTGTGGGCGTACGTCGAGACGAGCGACTCCTCGGCGAGTTTCGTCGCGCCGTAGACGCTGATGGGTTCGAGGGGCGCGTAGTCCTCCGGTGTCGGCCGCGGCGCTTCGCCGTATACGGTGGATGACGACGTAAACACGAGGTTTTCGACGCCGACTTCCTGCATCCGTTCGAGGATGTTGTACGTGATGTCGCTGTTGTCCTCGAACTGTCGGCGGGGCGTGTCCGTGTCGACCAGTTTCGACGCCGCTAGATGGACAACGAGGTCCACGTCGCTCGTGATAGCTTCGGCAACAACATCGGGGTCAGTGAGGTCGCCACCGAGGTAGCTGGCATCCTCGTGGACCCACTCGGACTGCCCGTTAGATTCGTTGTCGACGACGACTACGTCGTTGTCCGGCACGAGGCGTTCGACCAGATGCGACCCGATAAAGCCCGCCCCGCCGGTGACGACTATTCGCTTCTCTGATACGTCCATGGTTGCGATGCTTCCCAGGCGAGAAAAAACGTTGTGGTCGCGGCCGATTCCGGTGGAGTCGGTAGGTACGTCCCGGATGACAACGTCGTTTTATAGCTTCCCCTGTGAGAGTCGGCTATGACTCGATTCACTCGCCGCGGCTTACTCTCCGCGACGACCGTCGCCCTCGGCGCGATAGCCGGCTGTTCCGGCGGCAGCTCAGAGGAGGAGTCGACCGGAACAACGGAGACGCCGACACCCATCCCGGGCCAGCCCCTGTCGACGCCGGTGGCGGGCGACCCCGAGGCCGACGTGACGGTCGCAGTGTATGAGGACTACGCCTGTCCACACTGCGCGACCTATTCGGAGTCCGTCTACCCGCAGGTCCGCGACGAGTACCTCACTGATGGCACCATCCGCTACGAGTTCCACGACTTCCCGATTCCCGTTAACGATATCGTGTCCTGGCAGGCCGCCAGCGCCGCACGCGCCGTGCAGGACAACGCCGGGGACGAGGCCTTTTTCACCTATTCGGAGCGCTTGTTCGCGAACCAGAACCAACTGGGGCCGGACACCTACGCCGACCTCACGGAGGGGCTGGACGTTGACGGCGAGACGGTCCGGGCGGCCGCGACCGGTGAGCTGTACCGCCCAACAGTGTCCGGCGACCGCGAGGCCGGTATCGACCGCGGCGTCGAGGGGACGCCGACCATGTTCGTCAACGACGAGCGCGTGGAGTGGAGCGAAATCGCCTACGAACCGGTTCAATCAGCCATCGAAGCGGCACGGAGCGACGGATGAAAGACTCACCGCAGGTGACGGTGCTGCGACTGGGCCACCGGCCCGGCCGGGACGAGCGGATGACGACCCACGTGGGCCTGACCGCCCGCGCGCTCGGAGCCGATAAGGTCGTGCTGGCCAACGCCGCCCGCAATCAGGCCGACACCGTCATCGACATCACCGACCGCTTCGGCGGCCCCTTCGACGTGGCCTCGACTGAGGAACCGAAGCGCCTCATCCGCGATTTCGAGGGCAGCGTCGTCCACCTGACGATGTACGGCGAACCAGTCCAGGACGTGGCAGCTGACATTCAAGCGACCCACGCCGGGGAACCGCTGTTGGTCGTCGTCGGCGCTGAAAAAGTCCCGTTCGAGGTGTACGAACACGCCGACTGGAACGTCGGCGTCACCAACCAGCCCCACTCCGAGGTCGCATCACTGGCGGTCTTCCTCGACCGCCTGTTCGAGGGCCGGGAACTCGACCGCGAGTGGGAAAACCCCGACAGAGTGGTCGTCCCGCAGGAGACCGGCAAGCACGTCGTCGACCCCGACGACGAATGATACCCACGCAGTTGTGCCGCGGGCCTTTTAGTCCCGGGCGCTAACTCCCGCGCAGATGTCGCGTCACAACGTGTTGCTCGTCGTCGCCGACAGCCTCCGCGCCCGGAACACCTCCGTCCTGGGCTATCGACGGGCGACGACGCCCTTTCTCGACGCTTTCGCCGAGGAGGCGACGGTGTACACGCAGGCCCGCAGTCCGAGCAACTGGACTGTCCCCAGCCACGTCAGCATGTTCACGGGCTATGAGACCCACGAACACGGTGTCGACCACACCGCCGAACTCGACGCCGGCCACACCGTCTTCGAGGATCTGGCCGCGGTGGGCTACGACACGGCACTGTTCTCCGACAACCCGTTCCTGACCGACCACGAGTCCGGGCTCGACGGCGCGTTTGAGGCGGCCCTCGGCTCCCCCGAACAGTACGACTCGGCCTACGAGACCAACGGCTCGCTCGGCGACTGGCCCAACGGCTTCTGGTACGCCGACCGGGCGCTTGAGTGGATAGAGGGTCGTGAGAGCGAGTGGGCCGCCTGCATCAACCTGATGGACACTCACCGCCCCTACGAGCCGCTCGCGGAGTACGACCTGTGGAGCGACGAACGCTCCCGTGAACTTCAGGAATCGATGGGGTTCAAGTGGCACTGGGAATTTCTTTCGGGGAACCTGTCGCTGGGCTTTGCCGGCATCCTCGAACAGATTTACGATGGCGCGGTCCGGCAGGCCGACGCCATCTTCGAGACGCTGATTCGCGGCCTGGACGAGCAGGGCGTCCTCGACGACACGCTGGTCGTCTTTGCCGGCGACCACGGCGAGGGCTTCGGCGAACCGACGGCGATTCCCGCGGAGCCACCGGCCGTCAGCCACCGCATCGGGACCCACGACGCGATGTATCACGTCCCGCTTGTCGTCCGCGCACCGGGGCAGCGCAGCGGGCATCGCGTCACCGACCTGGCGACGCTGCGTCGGTTCCCCGACGCTGTCCGCACGATTGCGCTCAGTGAGGGCCACGCAGACGGCCCGGCGTTTGTCCCGCCGAGCGGGACCGTCGTCGCGTCCCAGGCCCCTATCGGCCCGGCGATGCGCGAGGAAGCCGAGCGGATCTGTGGGGACGCCACACCGTTCGCAAAGCACGCCCGCCTCGTCTATCGGGACCGGCCCGGCGACGAGGTCCGGAAACAGGCGGCGTGGGGCGATAATGCTCACGAGTCACTTATGCAGGGCCGGACCGGCACAGCCGAGGACAGCGACATCGACGCGGCAGTCGTCCGCGATCACTTCGACAGCAACCGGTACACCGACGTGGACATTGCGACGCCGCTCGACGGCTACACAGAGTTCGAGAACGCGTCCGACACACAGTTTGCCGGGGCGCTCGATGACCGACTAGAGGCACTTGGCTACAAATGACTGCACCCAACACAGAACTGGTCCTCGTGGTTGCCGCCGACGAAAACAACGTCATCGGGCTTGACGGCGGCGTCCCCTGGCACTACCCCGAGGACGTGCGCCAGTACAAGGACCGTATCGCGGGCCATCCGGTCATCCTCGGCCGCCGGACGTTCGAGTCGATGGACCCGCTGTCCGACTGTTACACCGTCGTCTTGACGAGCGACGAAAGTCGGCGTGCTGAAAGTGAGACAGTCGAGTACGCCACCTCACCCAGAGACGCTGTCGAGGCCGCCGCCCGCGCCGCCGCGTCCGAAGAGTTCGGGGGCGGCAGCGACGCCGCTGGAGCGAGTGACACGCCGCCGGTCACCTACGTTATCGGCGGCGAGGCGGTGTACGACCTCTTTCTCCCGTTCGCCGGCCGGGTATTCCTCAGCCGTATCCACGAGCGCAATGAGGGGGACCGCTACTTCCCGGACCTGGGCGAAGAATGGACTGAGCTATCCCGTGAGTCGTACGACGGATTCGACGTGATCGAGTACGAACAGGCGTCACCGCGGCCATTCGACGAACTCTGACCCTCGTCAGCGTTCTCGCCGGAGGATTCGGTGGCATTTGTCACCGAGTATAAAATCACAGCTGTTAAACTAATACAAATGACTAGTATATTGTAACAACGCACGATGTTAGACAAAATCAAAGATTCCGTGTCAGACGTACTCTCGGGTGGGAAGGGACAGTCGGACGACGGAACCCAGGCCAGAACGGTGGCCGACAAGCGAGCCCGGGCCAGGTCGACCGGTGACAGCGAGGACGGCGATGGCGCGGTCGCCGACGAACCGGAATCAAATCTCTACGAGTGTCCGTCCTGTGAGTCCGTGTTTGTCGCTATCGACAAGGAGACCTGTGCTTCCTGTCAGACAGCAGTCGAACGGATCGAGTGACAGAGAGTGCGTGCGCCAGGGTTCACGATTGTAACCAGCCCACTGATCGTCCGTTCGAGAGAGGACGACCCGATGGTTTTAACCACATGACTCCCGGATGTGCGGGTAATGGCTTTTGAGGAACTCTTGGAGGACCCCGTCATACAGAAATACCTCCACGAGCTGGTCGGACCGAAAGGGATGCCGGTCGCCGCCGCGCCGCCGGACGGCGAAGTGACCGACGAGGAACTGGCCGAGGAGCTCGGGCTCGAACTGAACGACGTGCGCAGAGCGCTGTTTATTCTCTACGAGAACGATCTGGCTACCTACCGTCGGCTCCGCGACGAGGACTCCGGGTGGCTCACGTACCTCTGGACGTTCCAGTACGAGAAGATTCCCGAACAGCTCCAGGAGGAGATGCACCGCCTGCTCGACGGCCTCGAAGAGCGCCGCGAGTACGAGCGGGAAAACGAGTTCTACCTCTGTGAACACTGTGGTATCCGCTTCGAGTTCGGGGAGGCGATGGAGTTCGGCTTCGAGTGCCCCGAATGTGGCAACCAGGTCGAGACGATGGAGAACACCCGTCTCGTCACGGCGATGGAGAACCGCATCGAGGAGCTCAGAGACGAACTGAACGCTGACGTGGACGTGGAAGCCTGATGGTCGTTCTCGGTACAAAAGTGTACGTCGCCGGCGACGCCCGGGACCGTACGCTCGACGGGCTGCGCTCGATGGTCGGCAACGAACTCGGCGACCTCGACGTAGAATACGACATCGGCCTGCGGGACGACGAGTTCCCGTCGGTCACCGTCGACGGCCCCGACGAGACGGTCGCGAGGAACCTGCTGCGCGAGGAGTTCGGCGAGATGGTCGCCGACCACGAGGACGGCGAGACGTACGTCGGAACTCTCGACAGCTGGGACGAGGACGGGTTCGTCCTCGATGTCGGCTTCGGACAGACGGTCCGGATTCCGGCCGACCAGCTCGGGCTCGGACAGGGGACGCCCAGCCAGATCCGCAAGCGGTTCGGACTGGTCCAGCACTTCCCGCTCCGGTTCGTCGCTGGCGACCCAGCAAGCCTCGCCGAGGTCGAACAGGACCGCCTCTACGAGTGGACCCGTGGCAACGGCCGCATCAACGCAAACAGCGTCACGCGCTCCGAGGCGCGCGCGACGGTCAACCGCGCCGGCCACGCCCAGGACATCGTCACGGTCGAACGCATCGGTCTGTTGGAACAGAGCATCATCTGCAACCCGGACACCGATCCGCCGGGGCTGCTCGCCGACATCGGGCAGTACATGCCGTCAGAGCTGCTGGCAATCGTGCCCTGACTTCCGAGCTATGAAACGCCGCCATCTCCTGTTGGTCGCCGTTCTCGCACTGGTCGCCCTCTCGGGCTGTACCGGCTTCTTCGGCTCCGATGAGGTCGACCCGGAGCGGCTGAACGAGAACGCGAGCTACGACTGGAACACGTCCGCTGACGGGACCATCGTTATCGAGGAGTCGAAATACACCGCCGTCTACGCCGTCGAAAACGAGTCGTCGTTCGACGTGTACACCGTCGACGGTCTCGGCCGCGAGCGAAGCGTCCCCATCAGCGCACTCCGGTTCAGATACGACAATGGCACCGTCGTGAGCGCCGCCAACTCCTCGCTTTCCGCCTCGGAGAGTCGCCAGCGGACTACCGTCTCCTTCCCCGCCAACGTCTCCGGGAAGGTCGGGTACTCGGTCGGCCGGACCGGCAAGCGCTTTGGCTCCCCGACGCTCGGCGGGGAGGGCTCGTACACGGTCGTGCTCCCGCCCAACACCGGGGCCGGCATTCCGTTCCTCTCCCGGATCAGTCCGGGCGGCTACGAGTCCGAGACCGTCGACGGCCAGCAGGTGATCCGCTGGGACGAGGTGACCTCGGATCAGATAATCGTCCGGTACTACCTCGACCGCGACCTGTGGCTGTTCGGTGGCCTGTCGGCCATCGCCATCACTATCGGCGTCGTGGGGACGCTGTACTACTACCGGCAGCTGCAGGCGGTGATTCGCCGGCGCAAGGAGGCCGGCATCGACCTGGAAGAGGAGGACGATGACGACGACCCGCGGGACCGCGGCCCGCCGCCGGGGATGCGCTGAGGCCGGTTCGGCAGCCGACAGGTCGACGGTGCTTTCGAGACGCTAACCGGGCCACTTTTTCGCATCGGGCGTGCACACACGGCCATGAGCAACGGGTGGTTCGCCGGGCTGGACCCGGACGACGACGCGGCCGCCGTCGAACAGATCACGGCCGGGCGAGCCGACACGCCGGAGGACTGGCCACAGCAGGCCGTCGAGGCGGGGTTCGCCGACGACGAGGCGGATTACTACGACCGCCTGCACGAGGTGACGATGGCGGCCACCGGCGCGGCGGTCGCCGAACAGGAGGGCGCTGACGACCAGCAGCTCGTCCACGCGGTCCGGGCGATGGCCGACTGCGAGCGGACGGCCAACGAACTCGCCGAGCGGGTCGCCGAATGGGGCGGGAGCCGACACGGCGACAGCGGGAGCGGTATCGAGTACGCACGTTCGCTGGCCGACCGGGACGACGAAGACGAGGGCGACCGGGCGCTCCGGGCACTCGCTGAGCAGACGGCCGACCTGGCCGACGAAGCGGACTCGTTGCGGACGTACATCGAGCGGACCGCGCCCGCCGTCGCGCCGAACCTCTCGATGCTGGCCGGGCCGGTGCTTGCTGCCCGCCTCGTTTCGCTGGCCGGCGGCCTCGAAGCGCTGGCGAAGAAACCCAGCGGGACCGTGCAGGTCCTCGGCGCGGAAGACGCGCTGTTCGCCCACCTCAAAGGGAACGCCCCGTCGCCGAAACACGGCGTCATCTTCACCCACGAGTACGTGCGCGGGACCCGCCGAGAAGACCGCGGGTCGGCCGCGCGCGCGCTCGCCGGGAAGCTCTCGATTGCCGCCCGTATCGACCACTACAGCGGCGACCGCCGGCCGGAACTCCAGGCGGAACTCGACGAGCGCATCGAGCGGATTCAGGCCCGAGCCGAGGAGGGCGACGAATGACGCTCCCGGCCGGCGTCGAGCGCCACGACTTCGGCGGTGAGACGAGCCTCGCCACGCAGGGACAACCGGTGTATGGTGAGCGGACTGACGGCGACTGGCGGCGGTGGGACCCCCACCGCTCGAAGCTCGGCGCGATGCTCGAACACGGGATGGACACCGGTCTCGACGGCGGCGAGACCGTCCTGTATCTCGGCGCGGCGGCCGGGACGACCGTGAGCCACGTCGCGGATTTCGGCGGCCCGACCTACGCCGTCGAGTTCGCGCCCCGGCCCGTGCGGGAACTGCTGGACGCGGCCGAGAGTCGACAGAATCTCTTCCCGCTACTGAAGGACGCACGCAAGCCCGAGCGCTACGCCCACGTCGTCGAATCGGTCGATGTCGTCGTGCAGGACGTGGCGACCAGAGGCCAGGCCCGCGTGGCAACGCTCAACAAACGGTTCCTGACCGATGACGGGCGGCTGCTCGCGGCCATCAAGGCCCGAAGCGAGGACGTGACGGCCGACCCCGACGCCGTGTTCGACAGCGTCCGCGAGGAACTCAGTTCGGCGTACGAACTGCTTGAGACAGCGCGGCTGGACCCGTACCACGAGGACCACCTCGGTGTCGTTGCCCGGCCCCGTGAGGACTGACTGGCAGTTGCTGTCGGACTGACTCAGACTGCGAGAACTGCCCGGAACGGAACCCAGTTGTGCGGGCCGAGCGGGCGGGGACGGAAGGCTTTAGCGGGTCGATTCCGATGTGCACATCAATGGACGCGACGGGTTCTGCTGAGCATTTTACCCACATGGGGACACTCGGCATCGAGGAGGAATTCTACGTCGTCGACGAGTTCGGTCGCCCGACATCTGGCACGGACGAACTCGTCTACGAGACTGAGCCGCCGACGGTTCTCGACGGCCGGCTCGACCACGAACTGTTCAAGTGCGTCATCGAGACGCAGACGCCCCGCATCGACGACCCGGCGGACGCCGGCGAACACCTCCGGTCGGTGCGGGACGCACTGGTCGAGCACGCCGAAGCGAACGGGTTCGGTATCGCCGCGGCGGGTCTGCATCCGCTGGCGAAATGGCGCGAACTCGAACACGCCGAGAAGCCCCGCTACAAATCGCAACTGGATCGTATCCAGTATCCACAGCACCGAAACACGACCGCAGGCCTCCACGTCCACGTCGGCGTCGACGACGCCGACAAGGCCGTCTGGGTGGCGAACGAGCTCCGCTGGCACCTCCCGCTGATGCTCGCACTGTCGGCAAACTCGCCGTACTGGAACGGTTTCGACACGGGGCTCCAATCTGCCCGCGGGAAGATATTCGAGGCCCTGCCCAACACGGGGATGCCGACAACCTTCGATGATTACGACGCCTTCGAGGCCTACGAACGGCGGATGCTCGAAACGGGCAGCATCGACGACCGCGGCGAACTCTGGTTCGATGTGCGACCGCATTCGGGTCATGGCACCGTCGAAGTGCGCGCCCCCGACGGACAGGCCGACCCCGACCGCGTGTTGGCTTTCGTCGAGTACGTCCACGAACTCGTCATCGACCTCGCCGAGCGCTACGAGGACGGCGAATCGGGTCGCCGCCTCCGCCGGGAGTTCCTCGATGAGAACAAATGGCGTGCGATCCGTCACGGCCAGTCCGCGGAACTGCTGTCTCGGGACCTCTCGACGACGCGCTCGATCGAGGAACTGGTCAAAATGGAGAGTGATCGGCTGGGTATCGACGGGCTGTGGGAGATCTACGAGCGCGAAAGCGGAGCCCAGCGACAGCGCCGACTGCGTACGGAAGACGGCGTCGTGGCGCTCGCCGACTCGCTGCGGTTGTAGCCACTCAGTGGCACTGACAGCACCGAATCGTGCCAAGGGTTTTTATCCAGCTGTAGCTTTTGTCCTCACAGAGACAACGCATGTCCGCAGACGACACCGACCACGACGACCCCGAGGACACGGATGTCCGGGAGCGAATCGAACAGGAGGCGGACCGCGCAATCGAGCAGTTCGACGAGGGAATCGTTGATCTGCTGGCGTGGGTACTCGACACGGAGACCCGGGCGCGGATCTACGTCCACCTGCGACAACACCCCGAAAGCACCAGCGAGGAGATCGCCGAGGGGACCGGCCTGTACCCCAGCACGGTCCGCGAAGCCCTGGCCGCACTTACCGAGGAGGAAGTGGTGACCCGGCAGAAACGCGAGAGCGACGGCGCGGGCAACAACCCCTACGAGTACAGCGCCATCTCGCCGAGCGATCTCGTCAACACCATCGTCGGCGACATCCAGTCGGAGCTGAACACGGTGTTCAATCTCGACGACCACATCGGCGGCGAGACGACGCTGGAACCCGACGACGAGCCTGTGACGATTTCCGTCGAGGACGCAGACCAGGACGCATCCGAGAGTGACGCCGACGCAAGCGAGGACCTATCCGGGGACGCGGACGAAGACGACGACGTGTAATCAACCTCGGCTCCGACGAGCCGTTTCGTGATTCGATATTACTAAACCTGCCCGTGCCGTTTCCCGGGATATGAATGTCGCGCTGGGGGGAACGTTCGACCCGATCCACGACGGGCATCGCGCGCTGTTCGAACGCGCATTCGAACTCGGGGACGTAACAGTCGGACTCACCAGCGACGACCTCGCGCCGAAGACGCGCCACGACCAGCGCCACGTCCGGCCGTTCAGCGACCGGCAATCACGGCTCGCCGACGAACTCGCCGCGCTCGCCGCAGACCACGACCGCGAGTGGGAGGTCCGGGAACTCACGGAACCGACGGGTATCGCCACGGAACCCCAGTTCGACGCGCTCGTCGTCTCCCCCGAGACGGAGACCGGCGGCCGCCGCATCAACGAAATCCGCGAGGAGCGGGGCCACGACCCGCTCGAAATCGAAGTCGTCCCGCACGTCCACGCCGAGGACGGCGACATCATCTCCTCGACCCGGATCGTCAAGGGCGAGATCGACGAACACGGGAATCTCACGCCGCAACGAACCGGCCGCGAAAACATCCCGTAGCTACCAGCCCGGCGCTTCGAGCCCCGCCGTTTCTAACAGGTCCTTCCAGCGCTGTTGAATCGTCAACCGCGAGACGCCCGTCGCCTCCGCGACGGCCGACTGGGACCGCTCCTCGTCAGCAACCAGCGCGCCGACGTACACGCTCGCCGCCAGCGTCGCCTGCTTCGACCGGTCTTCCTCTGGGACCGTCGAGAGGAACAGGTCGACCGCGTGGGACCGCGCCTCGGTTCCGAGGTCGAGTCTGTCCGCCGCCGCCTCGATGTCGGAAAGCCACTCGTCGTGCTCGATTCGGTCACTGGCGCGGTACATACCAGCCCGTTGGCCCCCACCGTACCTAAACCTTCGTCGCCCGCAAGCGAAGGCTTCTTGACGCCAACGCGGATACCGACTGGTGCGCGCGGGTTGCCGAGCCAGGCCAAAGGCGTAGCGCTTAGGACGCTATCCCGTAGGGGTCCGCCGGTTCGAATCCGGTCCCGCGCATTCTTGCTGCGAGCAATACGCGAGCAGCAGCATCGCCAGCGGATTCCGAACCCTGGAAGACGAGTGAAACGAGTCGTCCTCCGGTTCGAATCCGGCCTTCCATATCAGTAGGCTGGCGCACCAACCGGTTCCACCCGCCCCTTGCCGCTGGACTCGACAGCGCTGATTCTCACGGTGCAGGAATCGCAACTGCTGCTTATGATGTGTGTCCGCGTCGTTTCAAATGAGGCACCGACGATGTCAGTTTATTACCCACTCCATGACTCGTCTGTTCGCCCCGCAGAAACGGCCCGCTTCCACCACGCAGTCTACGATGCGGAGAACCCGACGGAGCTTACCGTCTTCAGCGACCGGGACGAGGAGCTCCCGACCCACTGGATTTCGGTCGACATCGACCACGCCGTCGCGCTCGATGAGATGCGGTAAGCGGGGAGTGAAATCGCTCAGGTCGCATCTGTCAGTCGGTTTGTCGACGACATGACGGACACAGAACGATCTGGAAGCGTTGTGTCCGCAGTACGTTTGCGTGGGTGCAGTCCCAAGGGAATGCACCGGCACTCTGAGAGTGCGTGGGACCGGATTCGAACCGGAGCAAGAAATGCTCGCTCACAACAGTTCGCTGCGCGTTCCTTGCAGGGTTCGTTCTGGTCCTGCTCTTCGCTCACTTCGTTCGTTCATGCGCGGGACCGGATTCGAACCGTCTGAACGTCGCTCACTCCGTTCGCTCGTTCCGTGCTTCGAATTCGATCCATTCGATTTGCAGAACGCTCACGAGTTGTTCGCGTTCAGTAGAAATGCGTGGGACCGGATTCGAACCGGCGGACCCCTACGGGACAGCGCCCTCAACGCTGCGCCGTTGGCCTGGCTTGGCTACCCACGCGCGCTCTTACTGAGTGCATTCAATCGTTCCCGGTGGGTCAATAAAAGCGCTTTCGTTTGGGCGCGCCCCGGGAGGGTGTGTCACTCTCTCGAACCGGACGTTTGAAATATCACGAAACCGCTACGGGGGGCATGGCCAAATACTCGACCGGCAGTGGCGGCGACAGCGCCGGCGGGAGCTGTGAACTCTGCGGTAGCGACAGCGGCGACCTCCAGACCGCTAACGTCGCTGGGGCGTCCCTGCAGGTGTGTGACAGCTGTGCGCGTGACCACGGGGAGACCGACGGACCAGCAGGCGGCGACAGCTCGCGCGACGACCAGAACCGGAAACGCAAAGCCGCACAGAACGCGGCGAAGATACAGGACACGCAGAAAGCCGATTCTTCCCACTGGGAAGACGGCGCTGATTACGACGACGACCAGTTGCCGTATCTGGTCAGCAAGTATGGCGAGCGCGTGACCGAGGCGCGCCAGGACGAGGGGCTCCAGACCGGCGAACTCGCCGAGGAACTCGACCTCGACGAGGCGGACATCCTCGCCGTCGAGCAGGGACGGGCGACGCAGGCGAACGTCGGCGGCTCCGTCATCAAGGCCCTGGAGGAGTATCTCGACATCGACCTCGTCGAATCGCGCTGACCCCGAAGATTTTGCCGCCTCCGGTGTAACAGTCGGTATGGACCTCTCCGCCGAACAGCGCGCTATCCGGGACACCGTCAGGGAGTTCGCCGTCGAAGACATCCGCCCGACAGCCGCCGCTGCCGACCGCGAGCAGTCCTTTCCCGAGGACTGCTGGGACGGCCTCGCAGCCATCGACATCACCGGGCTGACGACGCCGGCCGAGTATGGGGGCTTCGACGCGGACAAACCCACGTACGCGCTGGTCAACGAGGAACTCGCCTATGGCTCGCTCGCGGTCGCGACGGCGCTGTCGGTCCACTGTCTGGCAACCTCCTGTATCGCGCAGTTCGGCTCCGAGGCAGTGAAAGACGACTGGCTCCCGGAGATGGTCGACGGCCGCCCGGTGGGTGCGTTCGCGCTCTCGGAGCCACAGGCCGGCTCGAACCCGCGGGAGATGTCGACCACCGCCCGGCGAGACGGCGACGAGTACGTCATCGACGGCGAGAAGCAGTGGATTACCAACGGCGAGCGGGCCGGCGTCGTCATCGTCTTTGCGAAGACCGACCCCGAGGACCCGGATTCGATAACGCAGTTTCTCGTGCCGAAAGACACCGAGGGGCTCACCGTCGGCGAGAAGGAGGACAAGCTCGGGCTCCGCGCGAGCGATACGACCGCGCTCAACTTCGACGGCGTTCGTGTTCCCGAGCGGTACCGGCTGACCGAGGAAGGGGAGGGGCTGGCAGCGGCGCTGTCGATTCTCACCACCGGTCGGGTCGCCATCGCCGCCCAGGCCGTCGGCCTCGCACAATCAGCACTCGACGAAGCCCTCGACTACGCCCAGGAGCGCGAGCAGTTCGACCAGCCCATCAGCGAGTTCCAGACGATTCGGCACAAGCTCGCTGACATGGCGACGAACGTGCAGGCGGCGCGGCTGCTGACGTGGGACGCTGCAGAGCAACTGGAGCGGGGGGAGCGAGCGAGCGCGGCGGCCAGCATGGCGAAGTACTTTGCGAGCGAGACAGCGGTCGACGTGGCCAACGAGGCCATTCAGATCCACGGCGGCTACGGCTACACCACGGACTACCCCGTCGAACGCTTCTACCGCGACGCGAAGGTGACCACCATCTACGAGGGCACCAGCGAGATTCAGCAGAACATCATCGCGCGGGACTTACTGGAGTAAGGCGGACGGGGCGAAGCGGTTTTGCGGGTGTCGACCCAACCACCGTGCGTGACACACGACGCCGTCATCTACGATCTGGACGGGACGCTCGTCAGACTGGCTGTCGACTGGGACGCCGTGGCCAGCGAGGTATCGACACTCTTGCACGACCGGAACGTCGACCCCGGAACCCGTGACCTCTGGGAGATGCTGACGCTATCCTCGGAAACCGGCCACCGTGACGCCGTCGAGGCGGCCATCACCGACCACGAACGGACCGGCGCGCGCAGCTCAGATCGGCTGCCACTCGCCGACGGGTTCCCCCACAGCGTCCCCGTCGGCGTCTGCTCGCTCAACGCCGAGGAGGCGTGCCGCCTGGCGCTGGAAGTCCACGACCTCGACAGCTATGTCGGCCCGGTTGTCGGCCGTGACACCGTCGGATCATCGAAGCCGGACCCGGAGGGCCTGCTGGCGATTACCGACGAACTCGGTGTCGACCCCGACGCGACGGTGTTCGTCGGCGATTCAGAGAGCGACGCGACGGCCGCTCAGCGGGCCGGGATGGCCTTCGAGTGGGCCAGCGAGTTCGATCAGGCCCGGTATCGCGCGTAGAAGTAGACGCAGACAGCCGTCAGGAACCAGATGAGCGCGCCGATGCGGACCGCGAACATCGCCCGTGCGGTCCAGGTCGGGAGCGTGACCGCGGTCGACGCGAGTACGACGAGCGGCGAGCCGACGAGGATCGTCGTCACGAACGTGACCTGCATTACCCACCCGAAGTCCACGCCGTCCGGGTCCGTCTTCTCGACTGTTGGCACGGTCTGTGTTTCCCCCAGCGGTGGCAAGCCCCTTGCGGTTTCGCACGCGAAGTGAAGACCACGAACAGGCGGAAGCGAGCAACCCGAACAGGTAAGAGGCAGGCGCGCCCCCGCTCGGACATGCCAACGGTCCGGGACCTGCAGGCGATGGCGGGCGAGGAGCCGATCACGATGCTGACCGCGTACGACGCCGTCACCGCGAGCATCGTCGACGACACCGGTGTCGATGCCATCCTCGTCGGTGACAGCATGGGGAATGCCATCCTCGGGCACGACGACACGCTACCGGTCACGCTGGAGGAGATGGCCTCCCGCGTCGGGGCCGTCGCGCGCGGCACGGACGACGCCCTGGTCGTCGCCGACATGCCGTTTCTCTCCTTCGGCGCGGACGAGGGCGAGAGTATCCGGAACTGCGGGCGGATGCTGAAAGAGGAGGGCGCAAACGCCGTCAAACTCGAATCCGGGCCACACACGGTCGACCTGACCGAGCGGCTGACCGAGCTGGGCATCCCGACGATGGCCCACCTCGGGCTCACGCCCCAGAGCGTCAACCAGACCGGCTACACCAGACAGGCGACGGCCCGGGAGGACGCCGAGGAAATCCTCGACCTCGCGCGCGAACACGAGGCCGCCGGCGCGTTCGCGCTAGTGCTCGAACACATCCCGGCCAATCTCGCCGGCAAAGTCACCGAAACCGTCGACATCCCGACCATCGGCATCGGGGCCGGCGGCGACTGCGACGGGCAGGTGCTCGTGTTCACCGACGTGGTCGGGCTCTCCGAGTCCAGCCCGCCGTTCGCCGAGCAGTTCGGCGACGTTCGAAGCGAAGTCGCCGACGCTGTCGACGAATATATCGATGCCGTTGAATCAGGAGCGTTCCCGGCTGAGTCTCACAGCCACACCGCCGACGAACTCGACGACCTGTACTGAGCCGTTTTATACCCCGTTTGGCTGTCCGCTATCCGGCCGCCGCTGTCTGATTCTCCATCCAGGCGTCGTAGGCGGACTGGTTCTTGACGACCACGGTGGCGTTCATCTTGCTGTGGCCCGCCCCGCACATCTCGGCGCAGTACAGCCGGTACTCGCCGGGTTCTGTCGCGCGGGTCCGCGCCGTCATCGTCTGGCTGGGGAAGATGTCCTGCTTGACACCCAGTTGCGGGATGTAAATGGCGTGAATCACGTCCGTGGTCCGCAGCCTGAACGTGACATTCTCGTCGGCCGGAAGCACGAGCCGTTCTTCGGTCGTGACGTTGGCCTCACCGTAGGAGAACTCCCACCCCCACTGGTACGCGAGTACGTCGATTTCCGTATCGTTTGCGAAGGCGTCACCGTCGGTGGACGCCTGTGCCGCCGCGGGCGTGATGTAGGGGTTGGCCATTACGACGAACGCCGAGACGCCGACGAAGACGAGTATCGCGCCCGTCGCGGCCGTCCAGGTGATCTCCAGTGCGGGGTCGTCGACCGTCGGCCGCGGATCGTCGTTGTCCCGGAACCGGTAGATGGCGTAGACGAGCGTGAGTTCGACGAACAGTGTCAGCGGCAGCGCGACGTACAGGAGTTGCGCGTTGAGTTCGTCGATAGCCGCCCGGTTAACCGACTGTGCCGCGGCCGGGGCGGCCAGCAGCGAAAGCCCGATGGCAAGCAGACAGAGCCTGAACACGTGCCGTCGAAGACCCATTAGGTCGCTATTCTAACCCCGCTGTCAAATAAGTTGTCTGTAGTTTACAGTTCGGGTCGTGCTGTCCGAACCCGATCTGCCGCGTACTTTTATAATCACTCAACTGTCATTCGAAGGTAATGGACGCCAGGAACCGGACGACGACTGTTCGCCTCTGGAAGCGCACAGACGAATGCTGAACAGAGCTATCGTCGAGGGCACTGCCCTGGGTGTGCTGGCGCTGACAGTGCTTTTCGTGTGGGTCTGGGAGCGACGAAAGGCCCGCCCGGAGAGCGACGGCGGGTACACGACCCGGGAGGAAATCGAGTTCGAGATCGGGCGAATCCAGTCCGAGGTGTATCGCTGGCTGACCACGACGAACCACCGGGATATCGGGTTGCTCTATATCGCCTTCGGAACCGTCGCGGCGCTGTGGGGCGGCATGGACGCGATGATGCTTCGGACGGAACTGTTGACGCCCCCCGCGGACATCTGGACGCCGGAGACGTACAACGCCCTGTTTACGACTCACGGCCTGACGATGCTGATATTCTTCGTCCTACCGGTCTTTTTCGGCATTGGGAACTACGTCCTGCCGCTGCTCATCGGCGCGGACGACATGGCGTTCCCGCGGGTCAACGCCATCGGCTTCTGGCTCCTGCCGCCGGCGCTCATCATGGTCCGGCTGGGGCTCATGATGCAGGTGCTCGGCCAGATTCTGAACCTGGTCCTCCCGGCGGACACCATCCGGTTTTTCCTCACGATGCGAGAGGTGAGCATCGGCTGGACGCTGTACGCACCGCTGTCGGTCCAGCAACCCAACCCGCAGATCGACATGCTGCTGCTCGGCCTGCACCTGAGTGGCATCGCCACCACCGTGGGGGCCATCAACTTCATCGCGACGGTCGTCTACGAGCGTGATGAGGGCGTCACCTGGGCGAATCTGGACATCTTCTCGTGGAACATGCTCGTCACCAGCGGGCTCGCGCTGTTCGCGTTCCCGCTGCTGGGCAGTGCGCTGGTGATGCTGCTACTGGACCGTAACCTCGGGACCGCCTTTTTCGCCACGGAGGGCGGCGGCGCGATACTCTGGCAACACCTGTTCTGGTTCTGGGGCCATCCAGAGGTGTACATCCTCTTCCTCCCGGCAACGGGGTTGATGAGCACCATCCTGCCGAAGTTCGTCGGTCGGAAGCTGTTTGGCTACCAGTTCATCGTCTACTCGACGCTCGGCCTGGGCGTCCTCTCTTTTGGCGTCTGGGCACATCACATGTTCACGACGAGCGCGGACCCGCGGGTCAAACTCTCCTTCATGGCCGTCTCCATCGCCATCGCCGTCCCGAGCGCCATCAAGATATTCAACTGGATCACGACGATGTGGGAGGGCGACATTCGCCTGACCGCGCCGTTTATCCTCTGTGCCGGCGGTATCGGGACGTTCATCATCGGCGGCGTCACCGGCGTGTTCCTCGCCGTGATCCCGATTGATATTCTCTACCATGGGACCTACTACGTCGTCGGCCACTTCCACCTCATCGTCGTCGGCATCATCCCGTTCCTGATGATCGCCGCGAGCTACTACTGGTACCCGCTCATCACCGGCCGGTGGTACGACACGCGGCTGGCGACGTTCCAGTCGCTGCTCATCGTCTTTGGCTCGTTCGTGACGTTCATGACGCTGCTGGTCATCGGCGGGCTGGGACTCCCGCGGCGACAGGCCATCTACCCGCCGGAGTATCAGTTCGCCCAGCAGATCGCGACCGTGGGCGGTTACATCATCGGCCTCAGCGCCCTGCTGTGGCTCTACAACATGCTCGTCTCCTACTGGCGTGGCTCGCCGGTGGCGACAACGGACCCGTGGGGACTGAAGGCGACGAACCAGTTCACCCGCGAGTGGCAGTGGTTCGAGCAGCGCATGATAGAGAAGTACGACATGGAACCGACTGAACCCGAGACGACGCGGCGCTCCTACGCGCCCGAGGGCGAGCCGACCGGGCTGGCCGGCGGCGTCGGCACCGTTGCCCAGACCGTCTCACGGAACGCCTGGATGGCCGCTGCGGGTGGGTTCGTCGGCACAGTGCTGATGAGCGGCGGGCTCATCACGGCGATACTCATTGGCGTCCTCGATCCTGTCTCCTTCGGTGAAATCGCCGAGCTGGTCGGTCTGCCCGCGAGCCCAGCCATCGGCGCCGTCCTGTTCCTCGTGGGCGGGACCGTCACCTGGCCGCTGATCTTCCTCGCGTTCTCGGAATATCTCCCGGGTCGGCTCCTGTTCGAGACCGGGCTGGTGTTTGCGACGATCATCTCAAGCGGGTTCGCCATCGCCTTCTACACCGGCCAGAGCGGGCTCGCCTTTGTCGGCTATCTCGCCTTCGTCCTCGTTTCACACTGGGCGTACGGCATCGGGCTGACAGTGACTTTCCAGTACCTCAAATCAGACGAAGCGCTCCGGACTCGGACCGACGGAGGCGGATAACTGATGAGCGCCGGCACTGACTCGTTCGTCTTCCAGTATGTCGCACCGTTTGTCGGCGTCCTCCTCATCGCCGTCGGCATCGCCGGGGCCGTACCAGGCGGCTACGCGCTCATCGAACCGGACCTGGAGAACTGCGGGAACCCGACCATCGGCGTCGAATCACCCGAGGAGACGGCCGAGCGGTTCGGCGGGGACGAGCCGAGACCGCGACTCCCGCGACTGACCTTCGAGAACCTGTCGTCGGCCGAGCAGGACGCGTTCCGAACGGCGATAGACGACCCGGTCGGCGAGGTGCAGGTTGTCGGCGACCTGTCGAACGCCGACGCCTTCCGCCGCGGGGCTATCGTTACCTACGAAGGAGGAGAGTACTACGTGACCATCGTCGCCGAAAACACCTGCTTTGCGGCCGCGCCGCTACAGTTCCCCCTCGGCGTGTTCGCCATCGCGCTCGGGTTCCTCTGTGTCCTGGCCCCGCCGCTGTACCGGCGGCTGATACGGTTGGAGCAGCGGGCCGGACGGACCGAGTGAGCGGTCGCGTCGGCTCTCAGATGGCCGCCCCGACGTACAGCACGACGACGAGGAACACCCAGATGAGGTCGACGAAGTGCCAGTACAGCGACGTGGTCCGGATGGCGGTGTCCCGCTCGGGCGTGTAATGGCCCCGAAGTGCACGCCCGAACGCGATAGCGAGCAGGAGGACCCCGAGTGCGACGTGGAGGCCGTGGAGGCCGGTCAGGCCGTAGAACGCGCTCCCGAACGCGCCCGAGTCGATTCCGAAGCCGTCCACGGCGACGAACTCGTAGTACTCGTACACCTGCCCGGCGAGGAAGACGACGCCGAGCGCGAGTGTCACCCCGAGTAGGCCGAGGAACCGCCGCCGGTTCCCGTGCTCCAGCGCCTCGTGCCCGTAGTGGAGCGTCACGCTGCTTGCCAGCAGCAAGGCGGTGTTGATGACCACGAGCGAGCCAAGCAGCGGCGGGAGATGGGTCGGCGGCCACGCGCCGGCCCGGATGAACGCGTAGTAGACGAACCCCGCGGAGAACGTCGCTACGTCGGAGACGAGAAACAGGATCATCGTCGTGGCGTACAGATCGGAATCGCTGTCCCCGCGGTGCCGGACGTAATCGGCGATGAACGCCTCGTTGGCCCACCCGGCAAGCCCGGCCAGCAAGCCAATCGCACCAGCGCCGCCGAGTGCAATCGGGACCACGGACGGGACCAAATCGAGGCCGACGAATACCAATCCGACGCCCAGGTACAGGGACGCAGCGCCGATTGCAGCTATCAGGGGCCAGCGACTCCGGTGTTCGTGGGCGTCTTCGGTGGCGTGTTCGGTTGCCGTCTCCGTCGAACCAGCCATACGCGGTCCTAACGGCGGGGCCTGTAAAACAATACCCCCGCGACTGACACGTCGAGCAAGGGACCCACCCGAATCTTTATGCAATCGTCAACCGACAGTCAGAGTGTGGTTTACGAGACGGGCAACCGAACGGTAGACGACGCCGTCGCACGCGTGCTGGACGGCGAGCGCCTCGACCGCCGGGACGGACTGGCACTCATCGCACAGCCGGTCGATGACTTAGCGGCCGGGGCCGACTACGTCCGCACGAAACTGGGTGATGACACCGTCGACGCGTGTTCGATCGTAAACGCCAAAGCCGGGAACTGCGCGGAGGACTGTGGCTTCTGTGCCCAGTCGGTCCACTTCGACACCGGCATCGACAACTACGGCTTTCTCGGCCCGGAGAAGATACTCGAAGCCGCGAAACGCGCCGAACGCGACGGCGCACAGCGGTTCGGTATCGTCCTCGCCGAGAAAGGCGTCTCGAAGGAGCACCGTCCCGAAGAGTGGGAAGAGGTGCTCGAAGCCATCCGACTCGTCCGTGACGAGACCGACGTGGAGGTCGACGCCAGCCTCGGCATCCTCACTGAAGAGGAGGCCGCGATTCTCGCCGACGAGGGGCTCAATCACTACAATCACAACATCGAGACCTCGCCCCGGTACTTCCCGGAAATCGTCCAGTCCCACACGTTTGAGAAGCGGGTCCAGACGCTCCGGGTCGCCAAGAACGCCGGTATGGACCTCTGTGCTGGCGTCATCCTCGGCATGGGCGAGACGCCGACCGACAGGGTCGACGCGGCGATGGCCCTGCAGGACATCGGGATCTCCTCGCTCCCGGTCAACATCCTGAACCCGGTCGCCGGGACGCCGCTGGCCGAACAGGGGTTGCCGGACATCATGACCGAAGAGGTTGTCAAGACCATCGCGGTGTACCGCCTGCTCCACCCCGAGTCCCGCGTGCGCCTGACCGGTGGACGCGAGGTCAACCTCGACACGGACGGCCAGGTCGCCGCGCTGGAGGCCGGCGCAGACGGCATCCTCACTGGTGATTACCTCACCACGGAGGGACAGTCGGCGGCCGACGACCTCGAAATCATGGACGCGGCCGGACTGGAGCCAAACACCGAGGCCAACCAGTTCGACCCAGAGGCGGTCAAAGAACGCGCGGCCGAGGAGACGGACACCGAGACGGCGGCAGGGACAGCACAGACCAAATCAGAGCTCAAATCCGACGACTGACAATGGACGACATACGCTTTGCAGTGCTTGGCACCGGTGGCATCGGACGGCGGACGCTCGAAGTCTCACAGCACAAAGACGGCCTCACCGCGGTCGCGGCCTGTGACCGCAACGGTGTAGCTGTCGACCACGACGGCCTCGACGTGGGCGAACTGCTGGAGGCGACGGAAGGAAATATTGCGAGCGGGCCGGACGAGGCGTCCGACTCGACGCCGGCGACACCGACGGACGACTACGCCTCGGACGGCGGTGCGGCCGCAGTCGAGGGCGGCGGCGTGAAACAGCACGGCGACGAGGCCGGCATCGTCGCCAGTTCACAGGGCGAACCCACGGAGACGCCTATCGACGACATCATCGCCGAAAGCGATACCATCGACGCCGTCCTGCTGGCGCTGCCGAACCTCGAACACGACTTCATCCCGCGCGTGGCTGAGCGCTTCGCCGAGGCCGACTACGAGGGCGTGCTGATCGACGTGCTCAAACGCTCCCGCGTCATCGGCATGCTCGACGACCGCGAGGATCTGCTGAAAGAATCCGGTATCACGTTCGTCTGCGGGGCCGGCGCGACCCCCGGCTTCCTCACCGGTGCAGCGGCACTCGCCGCCCAGTCCTTTGTGGAGGTCGAGGAGGTCGAAATCTGGTGGGGTGTCGGCCTCAAGTCCGGCTACGAGGACAACCGCGGGACGGTCCGGGAGGACATCGCCCACCTCGACGGCTACGACATCGAACAGGCCCGCGAGATGAGTGAGGAAGAGATCGAGGCGCTCATCGACGACCACGACGGCGTCTTGGAGTTCCACGACATGGAACACGCCGACGACGTGCTGCTGGAACGGGCCGGCATCTGTGACGCAGAGGATGTCCACGTCGGCGGCGTTCTCGACGTTCGCTCGGACGAAAAGCCGACCACGACGACGGTCAGCGTGACCGGGACGACCTTCGATGGAGAGACTGGCACGAACACCTTCGAACTGGACGACGCGACGAGCATGGAGGCCAACGTCAACGGCCCGGCGCTTGGCTACCTGAAGGCCGGCGTCCGGAACAACCGCGCCGGCCACTACGGCGTGTTCGGCCCCGCCGACCTGATGCCCGGATTCTGAGACAGCCTGATTCTGTTTTCCATGACTTATGGTTTCGACTTAGACGCGCGACTCGAACAGCGCGACGCGCGGAATCTCCGCCGGCATCTGGAGGTTGCCGAATCCGTCTCGGCGCGAACCCGATTCGCCGACGACCCGAAAGGCGGTCCGCCGGCGTTCGGCGACGAAATGGTCGTCTTCGCCTCGAACAACTATCTCGGACTGGCCGACGACGGTCGGGTCCAGCGAGCGGCCGAACTGGGCGCACGCACCGTCGGCACTGGCGCGGGGGCCTCGCGGCTGGTCACCGGTGATACGCGAGTCCACCGGGCACTCGAACGGGACCTCGCGGCCTGCAAGGGGACCGAGCGAGCACTGGTGTTTTCGTCGGGCTATGCGGCCAACATCGGGACTATCGACGCGCTGGCCCCCGACGTTGTCTTTTCCGACGAACTGAACCACGCCTCGATTATCGACGGCTGTCGCGTCGGGGCGAGCGAGACGGTGGTGTACGACCACTGCGACCCCGAGGACCTCCGAGACAAGATGGAAACGCGCGCAGCCGAGGCCGACGTAGACGAGCAATGGCTCGTCGTCACCGACTCCGTGTTCTCGATGGACGGGGACATCGCGCCGCTGTCGCCACTTGCCGACGCTGCCGACGAGTACGGCGCATGGCTGATGGTCGACGAAGCACACGCGACGGGGCTGTTCGGCGACGGCGGCGGTGGCGTCGTCCAGCACAAGGGACTGAGCGACCGCGTGGACGTGCAACTGGGGACCCTCTCGAAGGCGCTGGCGAGTCAGGGCGGGTACATCGCTGGCGACGAGGCGCTTGTCGAGTACCTGCTGAACGCCGCGCGGTCGTTCGTCTTCTCGACGGGGCTGTCCCCATCCAGTGCTGCGACGGCCCGCGAAGCGCTGCGAATCGCTCGCGAGACCGACCGTGCGACCGAACTCTGGGACACCGTGGCGACGCTCCGGGACGGTCTGGAGACGATGGGCTACGAGGTGCTGGGCGAGACGCAGATTCTCCCCGTCGTCGTTGGCGACCGCGGGGATGCGCTTGAATTGGCCGAGCGACTACGCGACCACGGGGTCGTCGCCCCTGCCATCAGACCGCCGACAGTGCCGGAGGGCACGTCCCGTATCCGGGTCGCGCCGATGGCGACCCACAGCGCCGACGACATCGCGCAGTGTCTCGACGCCTTCCAGTCCGCTGGTGCGGCGGTGGGCGTACTATGAGCGACGGGTCGGGCTGCCGAGAACCGACTGAGACGGCGGCCCAAATCAGCGACGACGGCGTGTTCGTCGTCGGTACCGACACTGGCGTTGGCAAAACGGTCGTGACGGCCGGCTTGACAGGCTGGCTCCGAGAGCGAGAGACGGAGGCAGTCGCCGTCAAACCCTGCCAGACCGGCTATCCGCCGGACGACGACGCGGCGTTCGTCGAGTCGATCTGTGGCACACCCGAGGCTGCGGTCTGTCTGAAGCGGTTGTCGCCACCGCTGGCCCCAGAAGTTGCAGCGAGGGAATCCGAAACCGACGTGACGCTCTCCTACGAGTCGATCCGCGACGCCGTCATCGATACCGTCGAAACGAGCGAAACGGCCGTCATCGAGGGCATCGGCGGCCTGCACGTCCCGCTTGCGGACGGCCGGGAGGTCGTCGACCTCGTCACAGACGTGGGGCTTCCGGCGCTGGTCGTCGCCCGTTCGGGGCTGGGAACGCTCAATCACACGGGACTGACGGCCCGGGCGCTCCGCCGGCGCGGGGTTCCCGTCGTCGGTGTCGTACTCAACGAGTACGAGGGAGCGACGACCGCTGAACGGACGAACCCCGCGGTCATCGAGCGAATGACCGACGCCCCCGTCTGGACCGTCCCACCACTGGACACCGAGTCGTCTGCGGGCGTGATCGACGGGATTAGCGAACGGCTCCCGGCGTCGGTTTTGGACCCGGCTATCGAGCGGTAGCTGTCGAGACGTGGTCGAACGAAGGGGATAGAACGGGGGCAAACCCCCGTCGTGTGACACTACGGAGCCGGTGAGGCTCCACTTGCCACTACACCACCAATCACTAAAATAGTAAGGTACGTTTCACTTGGAGATTTCGCCGTAATACGTCCCCGTGTTCCGTTAGGAACGGACTAACGCCCAGCCGAAACGGTGGTATTACAGATCGATCGACAGGAGCGATTCGACATCGACGCCGTCATCGAGTAGTGACCGCATACGGTCGACTGTGGCCTCGTTGCGCGTCTGGCCGGTTCGGAGCACCTCCTCGACTCTGTCTATGGTGGTTCGCGTGTCCGACTGCACTGACAGCACTGGGATGTTCCTCTCGGCTGCCTGTCCGATGACCGCGCTGGCAGGCTGGAACCCACCCGTGAGGAGCAACGCCTTGACGCCGGAGGCTTCGAGGGCGGCGGTCTGGACCTCCGAGCGGTCGCCGCCGGTGACGACAACGGCATCGCGCGTCCGGCGGAAGCGTTCGAGCGCGCTGCTGCCGCTCATCGCGCCGACACTGAACCGCTCGACATGCACGTCTGTGTTGGCGTCCCCGGTCAGGATATCCGCGCCGAGACTTCGGGCGAGATCAGCGACGGTGACACCGGCGAGCGAGCGGTCACGCGGCAAGATTCCGTGGACCGGAATCCCCTCGCTTTCGAGGAACGGCACTACGTCGTCAGCGACCTCGTCAACTGTGGCGTCGGTGACGCCGTTGAACAGGACGCCGTCGAGTCGGTCGCCGATCGCCCGGGCCGCGGACAGGATCTCGTCCGTGTCACTGGCGGTACCGTAGCCAGTGACTAACAGCACGCGGGCGTCAAGCAGTTCAGCGATGTCGATGTCCGTGAGGTCGACGATACTGCCGGTCGCCAGGTCGCTGCTCCCCTCGACGAAGAGCAAGTCGGTCCCGTCCGAACACGTCTTGATGCTTTCCTGCAGTCGCTCGCGGAGGTCGTCGGGGTCCTCACGGCCGCGGATGGCCTCCTGGATAAACGTCGGGGAGTAGACGATGGGCTCCATCTCGTGGAGGTCAGTCTCCAGATCGAGCAGTTCGCGGGCGAGCATCGGGTCCTCGTCCCGCGTTTTGCCGACGGCGCTCCGGAGCCGCGTTCCTTTGGGTTTCATGTAGCCGGCGTTGTAGCCCGCGTCCTTGGCGCGCGTCGCGAGCGCGAGCGTGATCGCCGTTTTGCCGATGCCTTCCTCTAGTGATGTGACGAGTAGCGTGTTCGTGTCGGTCATAGTTGCTCCTGATCGAGAGTGAGTCGCAGGTCGACCGCCTGCACCCCGTCGGGCGTCGCGACGAGGGGGTTGATGTCCAGTTCGACGATAGCCGGGAAATCAGTGACGAGCTGTGAGAGCCGCTGGATGGTTTCTACGAGTGTGGCTTCATCGACGGGGTCGCGCCCTCTGGCACCGCGCAACAGCGGCGCGGAGTCGATGTCGTCGAGCATCCCCGCGGCCTCGTTCTCGCTGACTGGGGCGACACTGACGGTGTTGTCTTCGAGCACCTCGACGAAGATTCCGCCGAGGCCAAACAGCAACAGTGGTCCGAACTGCGGGTCACGATTCATCCCGAGAATCGTTTCGACGCCGTTGTCGAGGTCGACCATTTCCTGAACCTGGACGCCGAGTATCGTCGCGTCCGCCTGGTAGTTGCGCGCTCTGACAACGAGATCCTCGTAAGTGTCGCGTACGTCCTCAACGGGAACGTCGACTTCGACGCCGCCGATGTCGGACTTGTGCAGGATGTCCGGGCTGACGATTTTCATCACGACGTTGTCGCCGATTTCCTCGGCGACGGCCTCCGCTTCGACGGGCGAGGAAACGACCTCGCCCTGTGGTGTCGGAATCCCGTACGCATCGAGCAGCTCCATCGCTTCCACGCCGAGCCGGTTCGACCCGCGCCGAGCCGCGGACTCGATCACCTCGCGTGCGCGCTCGCGGTCCACGTCGAAGGTCGTCGGCTCCTCGTAGTCGGTCGCCTTGATCTCTCTGTAGCGTCTGAGCGCGTCCAGGCTCCCGACAGCCCGGGCCGGGTCGAAGTAGTTCGGCACGCCCGCCTCGCTGAGGACGTTCGCACCCGCGTCGACGGACTTCCCGCCCATCAGCGTCGCCGCGACGGGCTTCCCGAACTGCTCCTGCAGTTCGACGACCCGCTCGGCGAGTTCCTCGAAGGACAGAACCGCCGTCGGACAGGCGACGACGACGGCCATCGAGACGCTGTCGTCCGCAAGCACGGTCTCAAGTGCCGTCTCGAAGCGGTCCGCCGGGGCATCGCCGATAATGTCGACCGGATTGTAGATGTTTGCCTCGTCGGGCATCTCTTCGCGGAGCCGGGTGAACGTCTCGTCGCCGAACTGGGCGAGTTGGAGGCCCGAGTCCCCGACGGCGTCGGTCGTCATCACGCCGGGACCACCGGCGTTCGTGACGATAGCGATCTCGTCCCCGTCCGGGAGCGGTTGACCGGCGAGAATCTGGGCGTAGTCGAACAGCTCCTGGACGGATTCGACTCGGAGCGTTCCGGCCTTGTCGAGGCCCGCCTCGTAGGCCCGCTCCGACCCAGCCATCGCACCGGTGTGGGAGGCCGCCGCGCTCGCACCCGCGTCCGTGCGCCCGGACTTGACGAGGACGATCGGCGTGTCCTGTGTCACTTCGCGGGCCGTCTGGACGAACGACGAGCCGTCGTCGATGTCCTCCAGGTAGCCCAGAATCACGTCGGTGTCGGGGTCGTCACCCCACTCGGCGACGAAATCGCTCTCGTCCAGGACGGCCTTGTTCCCGAGCGAGACGATGTCTTTGAAGCCGACATCGCGCTCGGCGGCCCAGTCCAGCACGGCGGTGATGAACGCGCCCGACTGGCTCATAAAGGAGATGTCGCCGTCGCTGGCCATTTCGTTGCCGAACGTGGCGTTGAGGCCGACGGGAGTCGACATCACGCCGAGACTGTTCGGTCCGACCAGATTCAGGTCGTACTCGCGGGCCACCTCGCGGAGCTGTCGTTCACGTTCGGCACCGTCGCTGCCGGTCTCACCGAAGCCAGCGGTGATGACGACGACGTTTTCGATTCCCGCTTGGCCGGCGCTCTCGATAACGTCGACCGCAACCGTCGGCGGCACGACGACGACGGCCACGTCGACTGACGCCGGGTCTTCCAGATCTGTGAGGGTATCATAACATGACAATCCAAGCACCGTCTCTTTGTTCGGGTTCACGGCCACGACCTCCCCTGTAAACGAAGCGAGCAGGTTCGTGGTGACCGCATGACCGACGGATCCCTCCGAATCGGTCGCCCCGACCACTGCGACACGTTCCGGCGCAAACAACGTCGATAGTCGTCCCATGCCTCTACTCGGAGGTTATACTGGGTCCGGAATATAGCTGTGGGGAACTCCCAGCAAGCGGGAATCTAGACGATTCATTACCGCGATTTCGGTGTGAAGACGTTTTTGTTCGTCACCCCCGTAGCGCTCCCGATGACTGAGACTGATCTCCTGGAACCGTTCGATGACGACGTGATCCGTGGCGTCGCCGGAACGAACAACGTCGACGAGGAACAGTTGCGGTCCGCGCTCGCCGACCATCAGCGGACGATGCGCGAGAACCCCGGGGTCGAGGATCTCGTCTACGAGTGGCGGAAACGTTTCGACGAGGCCGTGCTGCATCGCACGCCCGAGACGTTCTTCATGGCCGTCAGGGAAACGGTCTGGCAGGAGTACGGGACCCATCTCGGACTCGACGACTACCTGCTCGCCGCGGTTGTCGCGGTCCACCAGGAGCAGGTACTCCGCGAAACAGCCGTTGACAGCGACGCTATCGACGAGAACGCCGTTGCACTCGTCGTCTCCCGGCAGTCGTCCGAGTAGGACCGTCCATTTTTATATCAGGTGGAGCGCGCTGACTGGAAAAATAGTTGGTATTATCGGATAATATTTCAGTTTAGGTAACCGGCTATTCTATCTCAGAACATAATTTTTGGGTTCCCGAAAACATATTTTCACAAAACAATCTTTAAGTGGCTTCCCACTGTACAATAAGATGACTATGGCAACTCAAGAGCACGTCCGACGCGAGTTCGGGACCGTCGAAGAGAACGAACTCCGCCTCGACAAGGAGAAGTCCGAGCAGGTCATCAGCGCGCTGAACCAGGATCTGGCGGACACGTACACACTGTACCACCAGCTCCGCAAGCACCACTGGAACGTCGAGGGTGCTGAGTTCCGCGACCTGCACCTGTTCCTCGGCGACGCCGCAGAGAACGCCGAGGCGGCGGCCGACGAGATCGCCGAGCGCGCACAGGCCCTCGGCGGCACGCCGATCGCCGGCGGCAAGGCACAGGAAGAACACGCGTCAGTCGAACCGGAAGGCCAGGACGTGTACGACATCCGAACGTCGCTCGAAAACGACCTCGAAATGTTCGGCGATGTCATCGAGTCGCTCCGCGACCACATCGACCTCGCGGAGAACCTCGGCGACCACGCGACGGCGCAGATCCTCCGAGAGATCATCGTCCAGACCGAGGAAGACGCTCACCACATCGAGCACTACCTCGAAGACGACACGCTGGTCCTGGACTAGCGTCGGCACAAAACGACCTGTTTCCGTTTCTTCTACCCCTATCCGATTCTCATTTCCAGCCCGTGTAAAGACGTAGCGTCGGCTACGGGTCGCTACGAGTACGAATACAGCAGAGAGGAACCAGATATAGGCAGAGGGCGGAACGGACTACCGGTGGAGGGCAACGGTTACGTCAGTCGAGATCCAGCCGTCTCGGTTTCCGTCTTCGGTGAACACGGTTCTGTCAGCGCCGCTGTCCAGTGCTGATACGTCCGGGCGGTCCTCTGAGGCCTCGACATCGTCCGTCTGGGATGGCATTATCTGAGTTAGGTACCCCTAAAGTCAAAAGGGTTTTGGTTGGCCTAATCAGTTAGCGGTTCCACCGTCCACAGCAACGCGAGATAGCATATCAGGGTAGACAGGGTCGCAAACGGCGCGGTCTTTAGTACCCGAAGCGACAAGGGACGGGTATGAGTTCCGATGACGACCTCACCGCCCTGATTACGGACCTCGTTACGACGCTCCAAGAGTTAGAGACGGAGGTCGAACCCACGACGGACAGCGGCCTGCCCCGGCCGCCGACGCCGGGGGAGCTCCTCCGGTTCACAAGCGACGTGACCATTCCCGCAATCATTCTCGTCTTGCGGACCAACATCGAGGCGCTGAAGCTGCTCCGGCGCGCTCTCCGGATGGCCGAAGGCCGGCCGACTTCGACCGGCTCTGCCTCCGGGGAAATGCGCCAGCGCGCGAGTGATCTGAGCCGGGCCACGCTGTCCCGTCTCGACGGCGCATTGACGGACCTGCAGCGCGCTGTCGAAGGGACGCCCGAAGACGAGGAGGCGCGCGAACTCATTCAGGAAGCCCAACAACTACGGACACAGATCCAGGAGCGCCTGGCCGACGAGCCAGGCGAGACGGGCGACGACGAATCCGGTCAGGCGACAGACGTACCGGTCGATGTAGACGCCGAGCTACGGTCGATAAAGGACGATATCGATACTGGCGACGACGGCGATAGCGGGAGTGAAAACGAGGACGGAAAATAGTGTATCGCGACGTTCTCGGCGATGTTGAGACGGTCGCACGGAACAAGCGCGGTCCGCTCCAGGGGCCTCGTGCCTTTTTCGACAGCAGTCCTTCGAGCGAGAGGGTAGTCTCTCCAGTCTCGGCCATAACAATATCGCGGACCAGGAGAGGATTTCACCGGCGGCAGAGGCGGATCACCCGACAGGGCGACGACGGCTGATTAGACCGGCTTCCAGCGGTAGCCGTCCCAGTCCTGGCTCTCGGGCACTTTGATTCCCGCGTCGGGGTCGCGGAGTTCCTCGGTGTAGACGGGTTCGACCGCGTCGCCGGTTTCGACTTCGTCCGTCGTCACCTGCCCGAGCGCGCGGACGAACTCGTCGCTCGCGTCGGCGACATCGGTGATATCGAACTCGACAATTGCCAGCGTGTTGGGCTCGCGGACGCCCGGCGGCGTCGCTGTCGAATGCGTCCAGGTGACGACCTCGGCGGTTCGGTCCGCGAGATCGAACGTCTCTTGCTGTGGTTCGCCACACTCCGGACAGCGGGGGTGCGTGGGGTACGAGACGTGACCGTTCGAGCACATGCCTGCTTCCAGCGTCATTCTGCGGCCTCCATGATGGTGGTGATGACACAGTTGCCAAAGCCGCCGACGTTACACGCAAGCGCGGTGTCGGCCTCGACCTGTCGCGGGCCGGCTCCGCCGACGAGCTGTTCGTAGATCTCGACGCCCTGAGCCACCCCACTCGCGCCGAGGGGATGGCCCTTGGACTTGAGCCCGCCGGAGGTGTTGATCGGCAGGTCGCCGTCCTTTGCGGTCGCACCGTCCATGGCAAGCTCCCAGGCTGTGCCCTGGTCTGCGACGCCGATGCCCTCCAGCTGGAGGAACTCAAGAATCGTGAACATGTCGTGTAGTTCCGCCACGTCGAGGTCATCGGGACCGAGGCCCGCCATCTCGTAGGCCTGCTTGCTCGACTCGACGACCCCGCCCATGATCGTCGGGTCGTCGCGCTCGTGGACGACGTGGGTGTCCGTCGCGCCGCCGATGCCGCTGACGAGTGCGTACTCGTCGGTGATCTCTTTGGCCCGCTCTTCGGTCGTGAACATGAGCGCGGCGCTGCCGTCCGTGATCGGACAGAAATCGTACAGCCGCAGCGGGTCCGCGATGATGGGTGACTCCAGCGCTTTCTCCATCGTGATCTCCTTCTGGAACTGCGCCTTCGGGTTGTCCACACCGTTCTTGTGGTTCTTGACCGCCACGCGGGCCAGTGATTCTCGGGGGGCATCGAACCGCTCCAGGTAGTGCCGGGCGGTCATCCCGGCGAAGGACGGGAGCGTCACGCCGTGTTTGTATTCGTCCGGATGAGTGATCGAGGCGATGATGTCGGTGGCCTGCCCCGTTGTCTTGTGGGTCATTTTCTCCCCACCCACCAACAGCGTCATGTCGCTGGCCCCGCTGGCGACGGACTGCCAGGCTTCGTAGATGCCGGCCCCACCCGAGGAGGAGGTCTGATCGACCCGTTCGCTGTAGGCCGGGAGCACGCCCAGATCGTGGGCCAGCAGGTTCATGATTCCCGTTTGCCCCTCGAACTCGCCACTGGCCATGTTCGAGACGTACAGGTGCTCTACGTCATCGGGTGTGACGCCGGCATCCGTGAGACACTCCTCACCGGCTTGGGAGAGCAACTCACGGATCCAGGCGTCGCGTTGCCCGAACTTCGTCATTGACGCGCCGATCACTGCGACTTCCATACCCGTGTCGTCACAGGGGTACCGTGTATTTATTACGGTCTGACCTATCGGATCAGATGAATGTTCAGGCGGTCGTTGTGACGACCGACAGCCCCTCCGCAGGTCGGTCACCAGCCAGCGAGACGAGCAACCGCCAGCCGTCCGCAGTCCGCTCTGCTTTGGCCATCTGTGGCGTGATACTCGTTCGTCGAAGCAGTTCGACAGCAATCGGTAACACCGGACAGCGAAGGTCCGACAGCGTCGGCCGATAGTTCCGTAATGTGATATATTTCGGACAGCGGCCCGGGCCACCGGCCGCGGGTTCGATAGTCGCTGTATCGACCAGGCCCGCGGCTTCGATGTCGGACACGGCGTCCCGTACCGGTGCAGGTCCGCTTTGCTTTCTCGGTAACTGGCCGGCGGCTTCACGCAATGTGTCCGCCTGCACCGCCGGGTCGAGGCGGTCCGCCACGGCCTCGGCCATGCTTTCGAGCATCGCCAGACAGAGTCGCTCGCGGTTCTCGGTCTCCTCGGCCGCGTTGAGATAG
Source organism: Haloarcula terrestris (assembly GCF_031624315.1). Classification (NCBI taxonomy): domain Archaea; kingdom Methanobacteriati; phylum Methanobacteriota; class Halobacteria; order Halobacteriales; family Haloarculaceae; genus Haloarcula; species Haloarcula terrestris. The sequence goes on from NZ_JAMQOM010000003.1 coordinate 436,401, forward strand.
CTGTCGATGACCGCCTGCTCGACGGAGCGGTGGCGGCCCGACAGCACCTCAAACAGCGCTCCGGCGACCGTATGGCAGTACTCCGGGAGCGACGGCGGGGCGGTCCTGACGGCGTCGGTTCCCCACGGGGCCTCACAAACGATGAGGCCGTGGACGGTGACCCGCGGGTCATATCGTCGGAGAGCGCTTCGGTAGGCGGTCGCGACGCTGGCCGCTTCGGCGGCCGTCTCGCGGTCCGGGAACTGCATGCCCGACACCGGGAACGGCGGCGTCCCCGTTCTGGCGCTCACGACGCGATACGGACCGACAGCGACGCTGAGGTCCGAGAGCCTGTCGCGGATGTCTGCGAGTGTTCGTCCTACCATTGTGACTGAGTCGGGTTCGGTTCGAAACGTGGGACAGTGTCAGTGCCGCGTTCGGTCGGGGACCGACAGGCGTCGACAGCGGTGGTCGCTCTTTGCCCGATACCAGCACCGTCGGTACAGGTACAGAACGCCCCGACCCCGACCGTACGCATCCCTCCTTGCAGGCACCTCGGATGTTCGCATGTGAGTCGGGGTCCTCGGTTCATGGCTCGGCCTTACAGGTTTCCGGCGACGATGTCGGCGACGCGCTGGCGGTCGAACCTCGTCGGTTCATACTGTTTTAGGCTTGCCTAAAGCATTTAAACCTTCCCATATTTAGGCACGCCAAAACCAACTGGCATCGACAAACGGTGGCCCTGAAACTGAAAATCCACACAAGATATATTTGTGTGTGCTAGCCACGCACAAATATGCAGGAGGCCTGGCTCCAGTTACAGTGTCCGGCATGTTCAGTGACGTGGGAAGAACGCGTGTCCGACCTCCCGGCCCCGGACACGGCGTTTGACTGTGACGGCTGCGGGGCAGAACGGTCGCTGTCGGAGTTCATGCGGACCGCCCGTGACCTCGAAGTACTGCAGGCGTTTACTGAATCCTAATACGGCGCTCGCGCCGCCGCCTTCCATTCCTCGCCTCGTTCGACCTTCGTCGGCTGGCGGCGCTTGCCCACGCTTGCCAGCCGGCCGGCCAGCGTCCACTCGTCGGCGTATTCCACCGAGTCACGTTGGTGTGCTGCCACAGCGGCCCGCTGCCGGTCAGTCACGTACGCGCTGACAGCGGCAGAGATAGCCGCTGCCTCCGCCTGGGATGCGTCGGCAGGTATCGATAGCGACAAGTCATCGGTTGCCGTGCCGTCTGCGGTGGGCGCTGCCTCCACGTTCGGCTGTGATGAGTCACGCGCCGCCATCTTACAGTGGGATGTTACCGTGATCCTTCGGCGGGGTGTCCTCGCGCTTGCGCCCCAGGAGATCGAGGTCCTGAATGAGTCGCTTCCGCGTGTCCTTCGGTTCGATGACATCGTCGAGGTAGCCACGCTTCGCCGGCCCGTACGGGTTGGCGAACTCGTCGCGGAACTCGTCCATCAGTTCCTGCCGTTTGGCATCCGGGTCGTCGGCGTCCGCGATCTCGTTCCGGTACAGGATGTTGACCGCGCCCCGGGGACCCAGCACTGCCATCTCCGATCCGGGCCAGGCGTAGTTCACGTCGCTGCCCAGGAACTTCGAGGACATGACGATGTACGCGCCGCCGTAGGCCTTCCGCACGACGACCGACAGCAGCGGCACCGTCGCCTCGGCGTAGGCGTAGATTAACTTCGCGCCCCGGCGGATGATGCCGTTGTGTTCCTGGTCCGTGCCGGGCATGAATCCGGGCACGTCGACGAGCGTGAGGATGGGGATGTTAAACGAGTCACAGAAGCGGACGAACCGAGCGGCCTTTTCTGCTGCGTCGATATCTAACGTTCCCGCGCTCACGCGGGGCTGGTTGGCGACGACGCCGACCGACTGGCCGTCCAGCCGCGAGAAGCCGATGACGACGTTGCGCGCCCAGTTGCCATGGACCTCGAAGAAGGATTCTTCGTCGACGATGGAGTCGATGACCTTCGTCATGTCGTAGGGCTTGCGCGGCGCTGACGGGACGATGTCGGTCACTTCGGGAATCTCGCGGTCGGGGTCGTCCCACGGCTTGACACGGGGCGGGTCCTCCATGTTGTTCGCCGGCAGGTACGACAGGAGACGGCGGATGTTCTCCAGGGCCTCCTCCTCCGAGGGATACGAGAAGTGGGCGACACCGGATTTCGTCGAATGGGAGCCCGCACCGCCGAGTTCCTCCTTGGACACCTGTTCACCGGTCACCGTTTCGATCACGTCCGGCCCGGTGATGAACATGTGGCTGGTGTCCTGGACCATGAAGGTGAAATCAGTCAGCGCCGGGCTGTAGGTTGCCCCGCCGGCGCACGGCCCCATGATGGCCGAAATCTGCGGGATGAGGCCGCTCGCTTTGGTGTTGCGCTCGAAGATCTTGGCGAAACCGACCAGCGAGTCGACGCCCTCCTGGATGCGTGCGCCGCCGGAGTCGTTGAGCCCGATGACGGGGACACCGTTCTCGATGGCCTTGTCCATCACCTTACAGATCTTGTCGGCCACGACCTCGCCGACCGAGCCGCCGAGCACGGTAAAATCGTGGGCGAACAGGAACACCTTCCGCCCGTCGACCTCGCCGTAGCCGGTGACGACCGCATCGCCGGCGAAGCGCTTTTCCTCCATGCCGAAGTTCGTGGACCGGTGCTCGACGAACGGATCGACCTCGTTGAACGTCCCGTCGTCGACGAGGAAGTCGATGCGCTCGCGGGCGGTCATCTTGCCCTTCTCGTGTTGGGATTCGATACGGGCCTCGCCACCGCCAAGTTCGGCCTCGGCGCGTTTCCGTCTGAGCTCTTCGACCGCGTCGTCGGGCGTTTCGCTCTCGTCGTCTGGTTCTTCCTGTTGACTCATGTTACCACTCCATGCCGCCGTTGACGCCGAGTACCTGTCCGGTCATGTAACTCGACTCCTCGCTTGCGACGAATCTAACGATTCCGGCGATGTCTTCGACGCGTGCGAACCGATCGAGTGGGATCTCTCGCAGGATCTTCTCCTGCACGCGTTCGGGCACCTCATCTAACATATCGGTCTTGACGAATCCCGGCGCGACACAGTTCGCGGTCGAACCCGTATGCGCTAGTTCGAGGGCAAGCGTCCGCGTAAAGCCGAACAGTCCGGACTTCGTCGTCGCGTAGTTGGCCTGCCCGATGTTGCCTTGCTGGCCGACAACGCTAGAGATATTTATCAGACGACCGTGTTCAGCGTCCCGAATGTCATCGTAGAAAGCCTTTGTGCCGTTGAACACGCCACCGAGATTGACATTCATAACCGTGTCCCAGTCTTCGCGAGTCATGTTCTCGAACTTCTTGTCGATGGTGATACCGGCGTTGTTGACGAGTACGTCCGCGGGACCGAACTCGTCGGCGACCGTCTCACGCATCGCCTGCACTTCGTCGAGTTTCGCCACGTCGGCCTGGGCCGCGATAGCGTTGCCACCGTTCTCGCGGATATCCTCGACAACGGCACGGGCTTCCGCGTCCGAGGACCGATAGTTCACCACGACGTTGGCCCCGTGTGCGCCTAGGTCTTTGGCGATTCCGCGGCCGATACCGCGCGATGACCCGGTGACGACACAGGTTTGATTGTCCAGGTTCATTTGTGTTCGAGGGGAGCCCTGTTGCTTCGTACGCTCATCACCTAATCTGGCAAAGCACAGCCAGATAATAGTTCCCCCTATACAACATTAAACGACGACCGTCGAATATAATGACAGTAGAATATCAGCATCATTATGGCTAGAAAACACTTCCACGAGGGCAGCAAAAGCGGAGAACGCCAACTCTTTTAGGATGGCCTAAAGAGATACGGCCAGTACATGACAGCCGACATCTGCGTGATGGTGCCGACGATCAGAAACCACGAATGTATGCGGTCGTACTTCCAGAACGCCCGGGATCACGGGTTCGATCTGGACCGATTGTTCGTCGTACTCATCACCGAGGATTTCTGTGACACCGACGCGATGGAACAGATGCTCGACGAAGAGGGTGTCGAGGGTGCCGTCTACGACGGAACCGCCCGCGAGACGTGGTTTGCCGACCACGGCGCGAGCGAGTACGCTCATCTTATTCCCGAAGCAAGCCACGCCCAAACGTCGTTTGGCCTCCTCTACATGTGGGCCAACGACTACGAATACGGCGTGTTCATCGACGACGACACGCTGCCACACGAGGACGCGGACTTCTTTGGCACCCACATGGAGAACCTGGCCTTCGAGGGCGAGATCGAGACCGTCAGCTCCGACGAGCAGTGGGTCAACGTGCTCTACCAGAACGAGGATGAACACGGGCTGTACCCGCGTGGCTACCCCTACGCCGCGATGGACGAGACGGTGTCGACAGCGGCGACGCAGGTCGACGACGTGGTCGCCTCCCAGGGCCTCTGGACGAACGTTCCCGACCTCGACGCCGTTCGCATCCTGATGGACGGCGACCTGCAGGGGCAGGCCCAGACCCGGACTAGCGCCGAGGACTTCGGCGAGGACTTCGTCGCCGCCGAGGGCCAGTATCTCACCGTCTGCTCGATGAACCTCGCCTTCCGCCGCGAGGTCATCCCGGCGTTCTACCAGCTCCCGATGGACGAAAACGAGTGGGACGTGGGCCGCTTCGACGACATCTGGTCGGGCGTGTTCCTCAAGCGCGCCTGCGACGTGCTGGGCAAGCAGATCTACAACGGCGACCCGCTGTGTGAGCACAACAAAGCTCCCCGCTCGACGTTCTCGGACCTGACCAACGAGGTCCACGGGCTCGAACTCAACGAACACGTCTGGGAAATCGTCGACGAGGCCGGCGCGGACGCCGACTCCTACGCTGGTGTGTTCGAGGACATCGCGACGGCCATGAGCGAGGGCGATTTCAGCGACTGGGAAAACGGTGCCTTCGTTAACTACTGCGGGGAGTTCATGCTCGACTGGCTCGCGTGTCTCGACGAACTGGAGAACGCCGCGACGGAACAGGTCCCCGCAGCCGCGGACGACTAGAAAGGCCTAAGTTGTTTAGGCAACCCTAAATCAAATAATGAGTGATTCTACCGATACGACGGGACGTACCGTGACGCAGTCACGCCGACGATTCCTTGCCCTTAGCGGCACTACTGCGGCAACAGCTATCGCCGGCTGTTCCGGCCTTCTCAGTGGCGGCGGCGGCGGTGACGGGGGCAGCGATGGTGGTACCGGTACTGATAGCGGAACCGGCCAGATATCCCTTGCTGATTTCCGTGGCTCCGGCCCGCTGGTAGCACAGCGAGACGCCCCCGGCGGCACGTCCATCGAGGAGTTGCCGGACCTCAGCGGCGAACTGACGCTGTATCTCGGTGGTGGCGAGGGCGGACTGTATCTCGACCTGATCAACCTGTTCGAACAGCTGTACCCTGATTTCACGGCGAACCACCGTCTCGAAGCCTCCAGTGACCTCGCAAACACGATTATCGAAGAGAACGAGGCCGGCGCGAGTCCCGCCGACGTGTTCATGTCAATCGACGCCGGCTCGCTCGGCGCCGTTGCGAACGCCGGTGCGACCGCGAGCCTCCCCGAGGAGGCCCTCTCGACGGTCCCCGAAGCCTACCAGGACAGCGAGGGCCGCTGGGTCGGCATCGCCGGTCGCGCCCGGGCGATTCCGTATAACACGAACCAGATATCCGAATCCGACATCCCGTCGACGGTTCAGGAGTTCCCCGAGACGGCCGCGCTCGAAAACAGCATGGGCTGGGCACCGAGCTACGGCGCGTTCCAGTCGTTCGTCACCGCGATGCGGCTCATCCGCGGCGACGACGAGACGCGGGCGTGGCTCCAAGCGATGCAGGACCACGGCATCGAAACCTACCCCGACGAGTTCCGCGTTTCGAACGCCTGTGCCGACGGGGAACTGACCGCCGGCTTCGCCAACCACTACTACACGCTCCGGGTCCAGTCCGCCCGCGAGAACGCGCCTATCGGCCTCGCGTTCACCGAGGGTGACGCCGGGGCGCTGGTCAACGTTTCCGGGCTCGAAATCATCAACGGAACCGACAACGCGGACCTGGCGTCGAACTTCGTCCGGCACGTCCTCTCGGCGGAGGCTCAAGAGTTCTTCGCCACCCGGACCTTCGCGTATCCGATGATTCCGGGCGTTGCACCGGTCGGGGACCTGCCGCGAATCGACGACCTGAACCCGCCGGACATCAACCTGACCGAGCTGGCCGACGTGGCTGGAACCGTCGACTTGCTTCGGGACGCTGGCGTCCTCTAACATGGGCACGAAAGACCGCTACGAGCGGCTTCGAGAGCAGGCGACGACCTCGGAACGAGACTCGTCTCCCCACACGCTGCTCGCAGTGGTCTCGTTGTCCATTTCGCTGCTGTTGCTGTCGCCGCTGGTGTGGCTGTTCCTCCGGGCCAGCGAAATCGAGTTCGTGCGTGCGGTCGAACTGCTGACGAGCGAGACGACCGTCTCGGTGACGCTGAACACGCTGGCGCTAGTGACTGGCGTCACCGCTGCGTCGATTCTCATCGGCGTCCCGCTGGCAATACTCACCGTTCAGACCGACCTGCCGTTCAAACGCTTCTGGACGATTACGTCCGCGTTGCCGCTTGTCGTCCCGAGCTACATCGGGGCCTTCGCCTTCGTCTCGGCGTTCGGGCCCCGCGGCGAGCTCGCGGACCTGCTTTCGCCGCTCGGAATCGAACAGATCCCGGAGATATACGGCCTCCACGGCGCAATCCTCGTACTGACACTGTTTACGTACCCGTATGTATTTCTGACGACGCGCGCGTCGCTGCTGTCGTTCGACGGGACCGTCGTCGAGGCCGCCAGGACGCTGAACCACACGCGCTGGGAGGCGTTCCGCCGCGTTACGTTGCCACAGATCGCGCCGGGTATCGCCGCCGGTGCGCTGCTGGTGGCGCTGTACACGCTCTCTGACTTCGGAACGCCGGCGATTATGCAGTACGACGTGTTCACGCGGATGATTTACAACGAGTTCGGGGCTCGGCGGCTGGATTATGCCTCCGTGCTCTCGATGCTGTTGCTCGTGATGGCGCTTGGCATCCTCGCGGTCGAATCGCGTATCAGCGCCGGCCGCGACGGGGCCTACGTCAGCAGCGGCTCGCGCCGGCCCGGCCTCATCAGGCTCGGGTACTGGAAGGGGCCAGCGCTGCTGTTTTGCGGTGCCATCGCGTCGCTGTGTCTGGTGCTTCCGGTCGGCATCCTGCTCCAGTGGCTCCTCCGCTCGGGCACCGGGTACAGCGGTGGCGGCTTCACGTTCCAGGCATCGTTCGCCTGGAATTCGGTCGGGTTGGCCGCCGCCGCGGCCGCCATCTGCGTCGTGGCGGCGCTCCCGATAGCGTACCTCTCGGCGCGGGGGACCTCCAGTGTCTCGTCACTGCCCGAACGGGCCACATACATCGGCTACGCGGTCCCGGGCGTCGTCCTCGGGCTGGCGCTCGTGTACCTGGGACTCCGGTACGTCCCCTTCCTGTATCAGAGCGTCATCCTGCTGGTGTTCGCCTACGTGATTCGGTTCCTCCCGCAGGCCGTCGGGACGACTGAGTCCTCGATTCTCCAGGTCGATCCGAAGTACATCGAGGCCGCGCGATCGCTGGGCTACCGTCCGCTCTCGGCGTTTCGGAAAGTCGTCTTGCCGCTCGTCGCGCCGGGTATCGCCGCGGGGGCCGCGCTGGTGTTCCTGACGACCATGAAGGAATTGCCGGCAACGCTGATGTTACGCCCGACGGGCTTCGAAACCTTCGTCACGTACATCTGGCTCGTCCAGGGTGCCGGCTACTACGGACAGGCAGCGGTTCCGGCCCTCGTGCTCGTTGCCCTTTCCGGACTCTCCATGCTGGTCATTCTTCGACGGGAGGACACAAGCTAATGTCTCGACAAACACGCACACAGCAAACAGCGGACTTCGACGACGTGGACGCAGCGGTAGCGAACCCGAACCGGACCGTCCTTCGGCTGGACGATGTATCCAAGGACTACGGTCACGAGGTCGCCGTCGAAAACCTCTCGCTCGATGTCAAAGACGGCGAACTGCTGACACTGCTCGGGCCGTCGGGCTGTGGGAAGACGACCACACTCCGGATGATCGCCGGGCTGGAACGCCCCTCTGACGGGCGGATCTCTATCGCCGACGAAGTCATCGCCGACGGCTCCTCGTTCCGAAAGCCCGAGGAGCGAAACATCGGCATCGTGTTTCAGGACTACGCCCTGTTTCCGCATCTCACTGTCGCCGAAAACATCGCCTTCGGCCTGAGTGAGATGGACGACCAGGCGGTCACGGAGCGGGTCGATGAACTGCTCGACCTGGTCGATCTTGCATCCCATCACGACAAGATGCCGAGTCAGCTCTCGGGCGGGCAACAGCAGCGCGTCGCGCTCGCGCGCTCGCTGGCCCCGGAACCGGATGTCCTCCTGCTCGACGAACCGTTCTCGAACCTGGACGTGCGCCTGCGCGTCGAGATGCGCGAGGAGGTCCGCAAGATCCTCAAGCGGGCCGGCGTCACCGCCATCTCGGTGACCCACGACCAGGAGGAGGCGCTGTCGATAAGCGACCGCGTCGCCATCATGAACGACGGGACCATCGCACAGGTCGGAGACCCGGCTGAAGTGTTCGAGAACCCCGAGAGCCGCTTCGTGGCCAGCTTCCTCGGACAGGCGAGTTTCCTCTCGGCCCGGGTGACCAACGACCGCATCGAGACCGGACTGGGGTCGTTCGACGTGGACCTGCTGAACGGCCCGGTGGAGGCGTACAAGGGGGCCACGGTCGACGTACTGGTCCGCCCCGACGACCTGCAGGCGCTGCCGACGAACGAGTCCAAGGCCGACGGCTACGTCGTCCACCGCCAGTACAACGGCCCGTCGTTCGTCTACCGGGTCGAACTCCACAGCGGCGACGTTGTCCACTGCATGCACAACCACGTCGAGACGTTCGAGCCCGGCCAGCCCGTCGAGGTCGACCTGGTCGCGGACCACGACCTGGCCTGGTATCCGACGGAATGAACCGATTGCGCCGCCCGGGGGTACAGGCGGGGCTGGTGGCGCTGGTCGGTGGCCTCGCCGTTTTCGCGCTCGCCCACGTCGTCTTTCCGCATCATACCACCAACCACGACGAGGGCGTCTATCTCCAGCAGGCCGCGATGTTGCTGGAGGGACAACTGTTCATCTACCCGCCGGTCGAGGAGTCGTTCCGGCCGTGGTTTTTCGTGGCCGACGGCGGGCGGCTGTACCCGAAATACGCGCCGGTTCCGGCGGCGATGTTCGCCGTCGGGAAACTGCTCGGCGGCTATCGCATCGCCCTGGGCCTGATTTCGACCGGCGTGTTGGCGCTGACGTACCACACAGTCCGCGAGGCGTTCGACGCTCGAACGGGCGTCGTGGCGACCCTCCTCATGCTCGGGTCGCCGCTGTTCCTCGTTGAGGCCTCGGTGTTTCTCTCGTACGTGCCGACGACGCTCTGGAACCTCGGCTTCGCCGCGGCGTATCTCCACGCCGACCGGACGGGGAGCCAAACGACGGCGGCCTGTGCTGGGCTCGCAATCGGAACCGCGTTTTTCGCGCGACCGTACACAGCCGTGCTGTTTGCGACGCCGTTCATCGCCCACGCGCTGTGGTCGCTCCGAACACGCGATCCGACGCGGTTCAAGCGCCTGTCACTGACTGCCGTCGGCGGACTCGCCGGCGTCGCCGCGACGCTCGCGTACAACCACGTCGTCACCGGCTCTGCGCTGCTGTTCCCTTATGAGGTGTTCGCCCCGCAGGACGGACCGGGCTTTGGACACCGGGAGATTCTGGGTTACTCCCGTGAGTTCACGCCGGCGATGTCGCTGGACGCGAACGCCGAACTCCTCTGGAAGCTCGTCACCCAGTGGGTTGTCGCCGGCCCGCTGGGGACGCTCGCCGCGGCCGTCGGACTCGGGGCCGTCGCGCGCCGCGGAATCGACGGCCGACAGGCGGCCCTTGCCGGTGTTCTCCTGACGGTCCCGCTCGGGAACGGCTACTTCTGGGGCACCGTGAACATGCTCGGGGACCTCTCGGACCCCACAGACGGCCTCGTCTCCTTCCTGGGGCCGTTCTATCACGTCGACATGCTCGTTCCGCTGACTGCCTTCGGTGCCGTCGGCGTGGTCGCGGTCGCTCGACAGACCCACCAGCTAATCGCCGAGCGGGTCAGCGCTGACCGGGTCCGGCCGGCCCTGCTCGCGGTAGCGCTCTGTGGCGCGGCGCTGGGCGGCGGCGCGGCCGTCACGACGGCGGCCGAGCCGGTCTCGGACAACTACGAGGTCACCCAGCAGTTAGCACAGGCCTACGAGCCCTTCGAGGAGCGGGACCTCGACAACAGCCTCGTCTTGCTCCCGACGCCCTACGGCGACTGGCTCAACCATCCGTTCCAGTCGGTCCGCAACGATCCCGGCTTCGACGGCGACACCGTGTACGCGATGCAACACCGCCAGTTCGAGGTACTCGACGCCTACCCCGACCGGACCTACTACCGCTACGTGTTCCGCGGCGAGTGGGTCCCGTATCTGGGGCTGCCCGTCGAGCCGCGGCTCCAGCCGGTGTCAGTCGCGGAAGGCGAGACCGTCCGGACCGACGTGTCCGCATCGGTCCCCGAACAGGCCGCGCTGGTCTCGATCCGGCTCACGAGCGAGGGCGAGAACGACTACGCGACTGTTACCGGAACCGACACGCTGGACTTGCAGCTCTCGACCGACCAGGACCGGACGCGGCTCACCGGCGACGGCGTCGAGGACCAGGTCAGCGTCCCGACGCCGGCGGACGGAACGGTCGCGCTGATTATGTTCGTCGACTACGGCACCGGCGCAGGGTTCGAATACCGGGCCGAACTGCCGGTCGATCAGACCGACGAGGGCGTCCGGGCACTGACACCCCGACTCGAAGTCTGTCGGGACCAGCGCCGCTGTGGCGGCGAGGCGGCGTACGTCCCGGGCACGCACCGCGATGGAATCGGCATGAACGCGACAACCACAGTCGAAGATACGTAATATTCACCGATGACTGAGTACAAACTCACCAGACGCGACGCGCTGAAAGCACTCGGTGCAGCGGGCGTCACCGTCGCCGGCGGCGCGGCCGCGCTCACCTGGGACCGCTCCGAGGACGAGCGCGCTCCAGAGTCAGCCACAGACGCCGGTGACGCCACCGAACCGACCTTCGGCAACCACGAGCGCGAGACGTACCGCGCCGTCGCTGACATCGTCTATCCGAGCGAGGTGACGGGCGTGCGGGAGTTCGTCGACAGCTACCTGGCCGGGCGCACCGATGCAGACCCCGAACGGGCCATCGACATGGCGGCTGCCGTCGCGGATCTGGATACGTACACCCGAGAGTGGGAAGACACCAACTTCGTGGCTGTCGATGCTGAGACGCAGGAAGAGACGCTGCAGGGGATGGGCGTCCATACATCCGATCCGGACCCACACGGCGACCCCAGACACCGCGTCCGCTACTACCTCGTCAACGACCTCCTGTTCGCGCTGTACAGTTCACCGACCGGTGGCGAACTCGTCGGCATCGAGAACCCGCAGGGCCACCCCGGCGGGACCAGGAGCTATCAGCAGCCGCCGAGCGACCGGTAACGCGATTCCCATTCGAGTGCGCGAGCAGCCTACCGGAACCGTTCTTCGAGCGCGACGCGAACGATGGACTTGGCGATGGCGGCCCCGCCCGAGAACGGGTCGAGTTTCGTCTCGCCCTTCCGCTCGTCGTACTCGATAGGGCGCTCCCGAACGTCGTAGCCGCGCATCAGTGGGCGCATGAGCAGTTCGGCCGAGAGCCCGGTGTTCTCGGTCCACCTGATCTTCTGGAGGACCTCACGGCGGTATGCGCGCATCCCCGTTGTCGTGTCGTGGACGCGCTTGCCCATGAGCGCGCTCGCCAGCAGGGCGAACAGTTCGTTGCCCAGTTTGTTCATCGCCGGCATCTGCTCGGCTCCGTAGTACAGCCGGTCGCCGCTGACGACATCGGCCCCGTCGTTGATCTCGTCGAGGAAGTCGGGCAGGCGCTCCATCGGATACGTGTCATCACAGTCCGTCGTGACGACGACCGGTCGGTCGGGTGTCAGCACAGCTTCGCGGACTGCGACGCCGTATCCCTGCGGTTCCTGTTCGATGACCGTCGCCCCGTGTTCGCGGGCGATTTCGGGCGTTCGGTCGCTGGACCCGTCGACACAGACGACTTCGGCGCGCCCGTCGGTCACCGTCTCGATGTCGTCGAGAACGGTGCCGATCGCTTCTTCTTCGTTGTACGTCCCCATGACGACCGCGAGATCGTCGAACGTGAAGGCGGTCGTTTCATCGGCGCGTGAGCCCTGAATAGCCATTGCACATGCGTCAGTACCCACGGTTCTTGAATGTTTAGGTTTGCCAAAATCAGTGGTCGTCGAGATACGTCTCCATCGGGGTCGCGTCCGTCCAGAGGCACGCGAACAGATCAGTGGCCCACGAAATCGCGGCATCCGTTTCGGAGACGATCTTCGCCGACGGCCAGTCGCCATCGATCTCCGGGAGTGTCAGAATCATCCAGTCTTCGGCGACGGCAAGCGCGTACGGGACTGCCGTGACGCGGATTTCCGTTTCTGTATATCGGTCAACGTCCACCGACACGGACTCCGCGTTTTGCATTTCATCGATCACGGTGTGGCTCAACAGCAGCCGTGAGTCGGGGGTGTCAGGCATCGCCGCCTCGTACTCGGGGTGATACACGGGCGAGACTACGTCACAATGCTGGACGCTCTCGACGCGGGTGACGACTTCCCGGACGGGACGGTTGATATCGGTCTGTGTGCTTCTGACGACCGTGTAGGCGTCAATTTCCGGAAGTCGGAGCCGGAACGGCTGTGGCAGGACCGACGTGTCGTGGAGCTCCCAGTACTCGGCATCGGCGGCCAAGAGATCTTCGAGGAGTTCCTGACGGTGAATCGTATCCGCGACGAGACGGCCGGTACCAGTGAGCCGCCAGCCGTCGTCCATCGAGGTAACCAGGCCGCGCCCCTTGAGGTTCGAGAGGGCGTCGTAGATCGCTGACTCACTCGCGTCGAGTACCGATAACAGCTCGTCGGTGGGCTTATCCTCGGGACACAGCGCGGTGATGAGATCTGTCCGAACGGACGACGTTCGAACGTATTGGATACGCTCTACACCCATGGTGTCCCCATACGATATAGCTCCGATTTCACACACATATCAGTTTCCATTTGTATTGGAATACTCTGCGGTAGCTGAATCATTCCTCCGCAGAACGGATATTATTGCACGCAATGTGCCCATCTTTTTTATCACGCACGACGGACTCATCATTGCTGTCCACGATATGACCACGTCCCCGCTGAACGCGATAGAGTACGTTGGTCATGTGGAACTGCAGCACTCGGGTCCCGGCGATATCGTGCCTCTGACATAAATCGCCGGCCCGAAGGGTCATGCAATTACCGTGGGTTGCCCGCCCACGGTACTCATTGTCTCCGCTGTCGCCTCGTCCCGACGTGTTCGATTAGTTCGCCGGCGGTTCGTCCGTTCCGACACGGATCTCGTAGGCCTCGATGTCCTCGAAGGCAGCCACTTGGCCACCGACCTCGACCGGCCCCTCGGCTGTCTCGACGACCATCGTCGCGACCTCGCGGTTCGAACTGAACGAGGCCTGATCCACTTTCCCTTCGACGACCCGGTGGTCGCCAGTCTCTACGTCCCGGCCCTCGATGGTCGCGTAGAACTCCCCGTCCAGCGTCGTCAGGTCGGAGATACACCGCCTGATGGTCCCGTAGCGGCGCGGGAACGGCAACCCCTCCCCGTCACTCGCGATGGTTTCCGCGGTCGTCCACAGCACCGTATTGAGGAACCCGGACACCAGGAACCCCAGTTCCGAGCGGTTGAAGATGACGCCGTACCGATCCGTGTCGCCGCGGACACTCTCGCGGGTCGCATACATCGAGTAGTTCCCGTCCGCGACGGCGACGACCGGCGTCGTGATCCCACGACGGGCCTTCACCGTCGTCGCGATGGACTGGTAATCGAACCGGGAGGGGTCGGGTGCCTCCACGCCCGGTGAAATGAGGATCTCGATAGCGATCCCTGACCCCTTCCGCTTTGCGAGCCTGTCCTCGAACCGCTCTAACAGCGCGGGCGTCAGTGACAGCGTCAGTTCGTACTCGGCCGTCTCGATGATGTCTTCGAGGTACCTGAGTATCGTCGGCCTGGATTTGACGAGCGAGACGGCTTCGGGTTCCCGTGCGGGGGCCGTATAGCGTGAGGAAAGATCTTCCACGAGGTCGTCAAGCGAGTCCTGAATCCCCTCGAAGGCTTCCCGGGGGTCGATTGCCAGAACTTTCATCGGGCGGGACTCCTTGAGTTCCACAAGCCCGACATCGCTGAGGCTCCGAACCGTATCATACACTCGCGGCTGCGGAATATCCGTGTTCTCTGATATCTCCGACGCTGTCAACTCGCCGTGTTGGAGCACGGCCAGGTAGGCAGCAATCTCGTACTCGCCGAGATTGAACCGTGCAATCACCTGTTCGAGCGATGCTTCCAAGTCGTCACTGGACATATGGGGGGGTTTGCGAGTCGGGTACTAAGAACTTCGGCACTCTATTCATGAGACAGTATCAGGAGCTTCGACATGCTAGTCATGTGACTATATCTCATGAGCGAAAGCCTTGCCAGCGAAGGTCACTGACCGCCGTGCATTCAGGCGTTCAGGCCGTCGTAAATCGGTAAAACGAATCGCGCGTGTTACTGGTAGGCGTTAGCCATCTGCGAGACGACGTTCGACGGGTTGCTCCCGGAGTTCAGCGACGAGATGGCGGATTCAAGCGACGACATGACGGACGGCGGCGCGGCCAGGCCGTGTGCGACAGACGGCGGCTGGGCTTCGCTGTCCTGGAAGTCCGAAATCTGGTCCTGGGAGAAGTCGTTGAACGGCTCGGTGTTCACGTCGGTCCGTGGCGGGATCGACCCCTTCTTCGGGTTGAAGATCTCCTGTGCTTCCGTCGTGCCGGCGAACTGACACCACAGCGTGGTTGCTTCCGGCGACGGGTTGTTGACCGGATACGGGAACGAGTCCATGTTCAGCGCGTAGTCGCCCTCAGTTCCCGGGAAGGCCACGTGATCCCACTCCTCGCCGTACGTGAGATCGTTGGTGATGTACGTCCCGGCCGCCCAGTCGCCCTGGTGGAGGAACGCCGCCTCGCCGTTGATGACCTGGTTGTTGGCCTCGGTCCAGGAAATCGAGCCGGCGTCGCTCGGGATGTAGTCGAGGTAGGACTGCGTGGTCTCGACCGCAGTTTCCAGCGCGTCGCTGTTGGCGTCGACTTCACCGTCGACGAAGACAGCGCTGTACGTCTCGGCGTCGGTCTGGCCGAGAAGCACAGTCGCGAACATCTGGAAACTGGACCACGGCGATCCGGTCTGGTGTGCCATCCCGGTGTAGCCGGCTTCGTCGACTGTCTGCAGCGCGTCGACCACGTCGCCGGGCGTTTCGAGGGCAGTCGGGTCGACACCAGCCTCCTCGACGACCTCGACGTTGTAGAAGAGGTTGTTGATACGGTGGATGTTGAGCGGGACCGTCACGTAGTTCCCGGCGGGCTGGGCCGCGTCCTTGACACCCTGGAGGTAGGCGTCCTCCATGCTGTTCTCGGACCACACGGAGTCACTGATATCCTCGAGGAGGTTCGCGTCAGTGAACGGGAGCAGGTTGTTTCCGGGCCAGGCCTGCCACGTGCTCGGGTGGTTGCCGTTTTGCACCCGCGTCCGAATGTTCGCCTGCAGGTTCTCACCCGCACCGCCGGCGATGAGGTTCTCGTCGAACGGAATGTCAGGATGTTTCTCCTTGAAAGCGTCCATTACGGACTGAATCGCTTCCAGCCCGTCACCCTCGCCCCACCAGTGGGCGACCTCCAGTGTGTTGTACTGCGTCCCGCTGTCAGTACTGGTGTCGCTGCTGCCGTCACTGCCGTCGCCGCTACTACCGTCGCTGCCGTCACCGCTGCTGCCGTCACCGCCGTCACTCCCACCGCAGCCAGCGAGTGAAGCCGCACCTGCAGCGCCAGCGATCCGAAGAGCGTTACGTCGCGTCAACCGTCTATTTGAATTGTCTTCAGTCATGGTTGCACCAATACCTCATAATTCCTTATCGAAGATTCCTACTTAATACTTCTGTATAGCGAAAATCAGCATTTGACATTGGGACCATATCCGTAATAGCGCCTGTATCTGTCGTTATCGGCGGTTCCAGAGAATAAATAATTTAATACCATGTGAGTAAATACCTTGCAAATTCATATACATTTGCTTATATATTCCCGATAAAGTTCCGCCTAAAGCGAGTGTACCCAGAATATATTGCCGGTAAAATGCTCGGGCGCAGCGGCCCTACAGCCCTTACAGCGAATCGAACTCGACGACCGCCTTTATCTGGTCGTCACCATCCTCGAAGGCCGCCTCGACGTGTTCCGGGTCGGTGACCGTCGTGACAAGGTCATCGAGCAGCCATTCGGGGAGTTCCTGGAGCGTCTCGACTGCGTCCTCGAAATGGGAGACGTGTGAGTTGACCGTGCCGATGAGACATTTGTTGTGCAGGACGATCTCGTTGTGCAGCGAGCCGCCGTCGACCTCGAACTCCCACGGTTCCGGGATGCCCAGCAACACGCCGACCCCGTTCTGGTCGAGCGCCTTGACCGTTTGGAAGGCATGCGGGGCGAACCCGGTCGCCTCGTAGATGTAGTCCATCGCCTCGTGGACCGCCGGAAGCTCGTCTACCGGTGTCTCGCGGGAGTCGACGTACGTGCTGCCGATCTCGTCAATGATGTCGACCGTGGGGTCGGGCCGGTCCCGGCGGCCGACGCAGTAGGTCCGGTCGTATTCCTGGTCGAGCATCCACAGCGTTAGCAGTCCGAGCGAGCCGTTGCCCAGCACGCAAGCGGATTCCGGTCGCCAGTCGAAGGGTTCCCGCGTCGCGTACGCGTGCTCGTTGGCCTTTTCGGTGATCGAAAGCGGCTCGACGAGGAAGCCGTACTCCGCGACCGACTCGGGGACGGGAACAAGAAAGTCTGCCGGCGAGGTGAAATACTCCGCCATGAAGCCGTGGTCGCCGACGATGCCCCGCTCCGTGTACTCACCGTCCGGAGCCATGTCTGGCTCACCCCGCCGGAAGTACTCGTTCGTTTCGCCGTCCGGCTTCCGTCGGACGGTCGGCGCGACGACCTGCCCCGCCTCGAGCCCCGTGCCATTGGGCTCTTCGACGACGCCGACCGCCTCGTGTCCGAGAACCATGTGGTCCGCCCCGTCGGGGAACCCGCCGTGGGACCCGGACAGGACTTCGTGGTCTGTGCCGTCAACACCAACGCGGAGCGTCCGGACGAGTGCCTCGCCCGGGTTTGGCGACGGTCGCTCCCGCTCCAGGAGCTGTGGGCCGTCATCGCCCCGCGTAACACCAATCACTTTCATGCGCAGGCGGAGAGTGAGAACACTGGGGATTAAGTCTTTCTTCAGGTCTCCGTCTTGCCAACGCTGACGGCCGTACCGGTCTCGCTGGAGCGGTAGATGGCGTCCATCACGCGCTGGACGCGAAGCGCCTGTTCGACCGTGTTCTCCGACGGTGGCGTCCCGTCACGGACAGCGGAGACGAACCGCTCTTGTTCCTTGCGTTTCGGGTCCGTTTGCTGTGTCTCGATGTCGGTCGTCCGGTGGTGCATCTGACCGGTGTTCGCCGTCTCGAACAGCGTCAGCGACTGGTCTGCGAGGTCGAGTTTCGCGCCGGCCTCGGTCCCGCGGACGTAGTACTCCTGGCTGTCCGGCCGGTTCGTCGCCCAGGCGACTTCCAGGGAAATCGTCGTGCCGTCCGCACAGCGGATGAAGGCGCTCGCGGAATCGTCGACGCTGAACTCAGACGCACCGTGGTCCTCGCCCCACATCTGGACGTAGGCGTACTCCTCGTCGACGCCGAATTGGGCTCGAGTGTCGCCTGACACCTCGACGACCGCCGGGTGGTCGGCGACGTGCAGCGCCAGGTCGATGGCATGGGCCCCGATGTCGATGAGCGAGCCGCCGCCCGCCACGTCGGAGCGCGTGAACCACGATCCCCGACCGGGGACGCCGCGACGCCTGATGTAGTTCGCTTCGATATGAGAAACATCGCCCACATCGCCCGCGTCGCGATAGCCCACCAGCGTCTGGACCGGATCGGCGAACCGATTGTGGAAGCCGACCATACAGAACCCGTCGGCTGCCTCGGCGGCCGCGGCGATCCGCTCGGCGCTTTCGAGCGTGTGCGCCAGCGGTTTCTCGACGAGTACGTCAAGACCCGCCTCAAGCGCTGCCACGACGTACTGCTCGTGGAACCTGTTCGGCGTGGTGACAAACACGGCGTCGACAGTCTCGAACATCGCCGCTGCGTCTTCGTACACTGCCGCGTCGTACGCCTCGGCGAACCGCTGGCGAGCCTCCGCGTCGACATCTACACCCGCCGCTATCGAAACCGGCTGGTCGAGCTGTTGGAGGTTGGTACAGTGGATCTCTGCGATGTTCCCCAGGCCGATGATACCTATCTCTACTGTCATGTGTGTCAAAAGCTATACCCGGAGTCGAGTTAATACAACTGCTTTTCGCGTTCGTCGCGTTCCTCGTCCTGTTCCTGTTTGGCCTTCTCGCGGCGTCGGCCGCGCCGGTACTGGATGATGCCCGGGACGATCTTGTTTTTCAGGTCCAGGATAAACGACGCGATCCCGTAGGCCCAGAAGAAAAACAGCACCAACATCCCGCTCCAGTACAGCATCGCGAGGTGGCTGCTCATGGTCAGTCGTCAGATTCCGCTTCGCTGCCAGTGGCCGTGCTGTCCGTCTCGTAGGGGATGAGGTCGTGGACGATTGCCTCGCCCGTGGCCGAGTCAAACAGGTGGACGTTCCGCCGGTCGATGACGACCGCGATCTCCTCGTCCTCTTCGAGGTCCGAGTCGGGGTCGATGCTCATCAGTAGCTGGTCGTTCGTCGCCAGTTCCTGGGACATCGACGTTTCGCCGTCTCCGAGCAACAGGTAGGCGAATATCTCGTCGCCCATCGGTTCGAGGATATCGGTCGTCGCGGTTATCATCCCCGAGGGGTCAGGGACCTCGTCGCGAAGCTCACCGGGATAGATGTCTTCCGGGCGGATACCGAGCGTCACTTCGTCGCCGGCGCTGACGCCGTCAACGGACGAGGGATTGAACTCGAGCGTGAAGTTCGGTGTCTCCAGAGTGGTTTCGGTAACGGTCCCCTCGACGAAGTTCATCGACGGCGAGCCGATGAACCCGGCCACGAAGAGGTTATCGGGCTGGTTGTAGCAGGTCAGCGGCGGGTCGATCTGCTGGAGCTGGCCCGAGTCGAGGACGGCAATGCGGTCCGACAGCGTCATCGCCTCCTCCTGGTCGTGGGTCACGTAGATGATGGTCGTGTCCAGTTCCTTGTGCAGGCGCTGGAGTTCCGTCCGCATGTGGACCTTGAGCTTCGCGTCCAAGTTCGCCAGCGGCTCGTCCATCAGGAACACGTCGGGCTCGCGCACGATAGCGCGGGCGATGGCGACGCGCTGGCGCTGTCCGCCCGACATCTCCTCGGGCATCCGGTTGAGCATCCCCTCCAGCTGGACGATGTCCGCGGCCCGCTCAACCCGGCGGTCGATCTCGTCTTGCGGGTAGTCCCGCAGTCTGAGGCCAAAGGAGATGTTGTCGTATACGTCCATGTGCGGGAACAGCGCGATGTTCTGGAACACCATCGCGATGCCCCGGTCCTTCGGCGGGAGGTTCGTCACTTCGCGGTCGCCGATGTAGATCTCGCCCTCTGTCGGAATGGTGAGGCCGGCGATGGTTTCCATCGTCGTCGACTTCCCACAGCCCGAGGGACCGACGAAGCAGATGAATTCGCCGTGGGCGATATCGAGGTTCATGTCGTCGACCGCGGTGACTACGTCACCCTGGTCGTCGTAGCGTTTCGTCACGTGTTGGAGTTGTACTCGTGCCATTGTTGTTACTCTTTGAGCGCGCCTGATGTAAGTCCGCTGACGATCCGTTCCTGTGCGACGACCACGAGGATGACGACGGGGAGGACCCCGACGACGCTCGCGGCCGCCATGAGGTTGAACTGCGTGGTGTACTGGGTCTGGTAGCTGAGGATTCCGCCGACGAGTGGCGACCAGTTCTCGGCCGACGGCGACAGGGCCATGAGCGAACTGAAGAAGTACTCGTTGTACACCGAGATGAAGGTCAGCACGGCCGCGGTTGCGACGCCGGGGGCCGACAGCGGCATGATGACCCGAAACAGCGCCCCCAGCCGCGTTGTGCCCTCGACCCTGGCGGCGTCCTCCAGTCCGTCTGGAATCTGGGCGTAGAACGTCGTCAGGATGAACACCGCAAGCGGGAGGAACAGCCCGCTGAAGGGGATCACCATCGACCCTGGGGTGTTCAACAGGCGCGGTGCCGTAAACAGCGGAATCTGCGTGAACGGGATCACGATCGGTTCGTTACCGGCGAAGGCCTCGAACAGCGGGATGAGGAACGCCGCCGGCGGGAAGTAGCTCACCGCGAGGATGCCAAGCATCAGCAGCGCCCGCCCCGGGAAGTCCAGCCGACCGAAGACGTAGCCCGAGAGGCTCGCGACGAAGAGCACGATGATCGTCGTCGTGATAGCCAGCACGAAGCTGTTGAGCACGAACAGGTGGAACGGGATCTGTTCGAAGATAGCGATGAACGAACTGGGGTCGAACCCCTTTCGCGGAACTGGCAACGGGAACGTCATGGCCGCACCGAACAGGTCGATCTCCGGCAGGAAGGTTCCGGCCAGCAGGTTCCGTCGTGGCGTGACCGCGAGCACGAGCAGCCAGTAGAACGGGAACAGCGTCGTCACGACGAAAAACGCCATTGCGACGTAGAACAGCGCGCGGTACACCCGCTGTGGGTCCTTGATCGCGCGCTTCGTCCACCGCGATAGCGGTCCGCCCTCGCTGTCGTCGAGTTGCTCTGTCGGTGATGCCATGTTAGATCGCGTCCTCCCCCTGCCACACGATCACGATCATAACGATGAGCCCGATGATCGCCGCCGTCACGAACGCGATGGCTGCCGAGGTCCCGACGCGCGTGTTGAACGTCGAGACGACCATACACGAGAGCGACGGCAGGACGGCACAACTGGAGACCGTGTCGATGATGCCGTACACCTTCATCGCGCCGACCATCCGAAACAGGACGGCGACGGCGACCGTCGGCAGGATCAGCGGGAACGTGATGTGTTTGAACTGCTGCCATTTCGAGGCCCCCGCAACTTTCGCGACGTTGTAGAGGCTCCGGTCGATGCTCTGGAGCCCTGCCAGAATGAGCAGGGCCATGAACGCCGACGTTTTCCAGATGTCGGCGACCAGGATGATAAACAGGGCGCTGATCGGGTCGTTCAGCGTGTTCGTCGACGCCAGCAGCCCGAGATCGGCGAGCGGCGGCGTCGCGAACCCGATGTTCGAGTTGAACATCAGGTAGAAGACGATCCCCTGAATCACCACCGGGACGGCCCACGGGATGATGATGGCGGCGCGGATCCACCGTCGCCCGTAGAAGTCCTGGTCGAGGACGAGCGCCTGTCCCAGCCCGATCAGGGTCTCGAAGAAGACGCTGACGACGGCGAAGACGATGGTGACCGCCAGCGCGCTACTGACGATGGCCGGCAGCGAGAGGCCCGTCGGCAGGAACGTGTTCGACCCCGGCAGGTACCGGTCCTTGCCGCCGGTAAACAGCTCGACGTAGTTCTCCAACGCGACAAAATTCAGCGACGTGAGGTCGGTCGAGACGGCGTACAGCGAGAGCTCGAACGTCCGCAACAGCGGGTACAGTGCCACGACACCCAAAATGATGAAAATGGGCGTCAACAGGAGATACGCGTACCAGGTCTCGCTGAGGTTCTCCATCCACCGAACGGCGGCGATCAGCATCCCTGACCGACGGGACTCACGGGTCCGCTCGGCTGTGTCCGTGCTCATTGTGTCGTTCTCCTTTGTATGTGTATTGTTGTCATATGTATCAAATGATACAGTCTGTCTGTAAAAAACCTACCCGTTACTCGTTAGGACTCGGTTTCTTCGAGGGCAGAGGCCAGCGCCGTCATCGCCTCCTCGGAAGTCGTGTCCTGATTGACCGCGCGGTTTGCCTGCTGGGCGATGTTGCTCGTCTGGTCGCCCCAGACGGCCGTCGTCGGACGCGGCATCGTGTTCTCACCGGCCACTCGTAGGGTGTCCATGTATCGGCCAGTCGGCTCCTGATCGCGTGCGGTGTCCGAGTTGAACAGCTCCGGTTTCGGCGGGAGCCAGCCCCATAGCTTCAGCAGGTCGAGGTTGAACGAGTCCTGTGTGACCGCACGGAACAGTTCGATGAGCCCCTCGGTGTTCTCGGAGTTCGGGTTGGCGACGACGTGCCAGCCGCCCAGTGCCGACGTGGTGCCGCCGGTGCCGGGCTGTGCGGCCTCGGATTCCGGGACGCCGTAGGGAATCGGCATCGTGCCCAGATCCTGTCCGAACACGTCCTCGCTGCCGGCACTGGCGATGGCGTAGGGCCAGTTGCGGTGGAACGCGGAGTTACCCTCCTCGAAGGGGGCGAGCGAGGGGTTCTCGATCCAGCTGAGGATGTTGGTCGGTGTGAAGCCCCCGCCGTAGCCGTCGAACTCCCCGCCGAAGTCCTCGTTGTGGACGAACTTCCGCATCATGTTGAGCGACTTGATCGTCTCGGGTTCGTCGACCGTGATCGGTCGGTCGCCGACCGGACCGAACAGGTTGTCGCGGCCGCCGAAGTACGCGCCGCCCCACGAGGACATGACCTCGTTGAACGTACAGCAGGCCGTGCCGACGTAGATGTCCCACTGCGTCGTGAACCCGTAGTCGAGTCCGGCGTTGTCCTGGATGTCGGCGGCGATGTTCGACCACTCCTCCCACGTCATCGGCTCGGTCGCCCAGTTGTTCGACTCGGGGCTGTAGCCGGCGTTTTCCGCGAGGTCCTTCCGGTAGAGAAGCGTCGGGAAGTCCGGGAACAGCGGCACGCCAAAGAGGTTGCCGCTCCCCGGGTCCCGGGCGGTGTCGGTAAAGCCCTGGAAGTAGTCGTTGTTGACCGTCGACAGGATCTCCTCGGGGAGCATCTCCGTGAGGTTCTGGATCTGGCCCCGCTGGATGAAGATGTTCACCCAGCCGTTGTCCATCAACATTGCGTCGGGCTTCGTCTCGCCGGCGCTGAGCCGACGGTTGAAGTTCGACCGGACTTCGCCGGTGTCCTGACTTTGTCGGGCGAACGTCAGTTCGACCCAGTCCGGGAGTCCGGCGTTGCGGAAGGCGTCACGCACGCCCTGCTCGGCCTCCGAGAGGATGTCCGCGCCCATACTGAGCTGGATCGTCTGTGTCTCCCGGCCGCTGCCGTCACCGGTCGAACCGCCGTCGCCACCGCTGTCGCCATCGCCGCCGTCGCCACCGCCGCCGACGAAGTCGGCACAGCCGGCGATACCGGCTGTCACGCCAGTCGCTCCGGCAGCCTGCACAAACCGCCGCCTGGAGACACTAGACCGTCTTCTGCTGTCACGCTTGTCTTGGTCCGACATACCTACTCAGAGATATAACGGATATACCTTAAAGTTTATCCATAATTAACCACTGGTGTTGTTAATAGATCGTCGTCAGGCTGCGCATAATTATTAGTGAAGAACCTGGCCGGTGCGAACGGCCGGTGGGGCGAGGTGGACTGCATCGAGCGCAGAAACACACACCGGGCGCAAACGGAGACAGATTCGGAGTCCACTCAGAGCCGATAGACGGCGGCCTCGTAGGGCCGAAACTCGGTCGCCGCTGGATTTTCTGGGGGGTCGTCGTAATTAGCAACGAGCGCATCGGAATCGGCCGTTTCGACCGCGTCACACTCGAACGTGGCTGGGGCGTCGGACCAGTTGAGAACGATCAACAAGGTTTCCGCTTCCAGCGTGCGCGTGTACGCACAGAACTGGCCGTGGTCGGGCAACAGGAGATCGAAGTCGCCGTAGACGAGTGGGGTCTCCTCGTGGCGGAACCGAATGAGGTCACGGTAGTAGTACCAGATCGAGGACTCGTCGGCGAGTGCCGATTCGACGTTCACTTCGGGGTAGTCGTCGTTGACGCGGAGCCACGGCTCGCCGTCGGTGAACCCGGCGTGGTCGTCGGCGCTCCACTGCATCGGCGTGCGCGCGTGGTCCCGGCTGTCCTCGTTTACCGCCTCGCGCAGGTCATCGAACCCGTCGGCCTCGCCCGCTTCGATAGCGAGTTCGACCCGCTGGAGAGTGTCCGGGTCGTCGATCTCGTCAAGGCGCTCGAACTCGGCGTTGGTCATCCCGATCTCCTCGCCCTGATAAACGTGTGGCGTCCCGCGAAGCGTCAGCAGGAAGGTTGCCAGCAGCGTCGCGGATTCGACGCGATACGACTCGTCGCCCCACCACGACACCGACCGGGGCTGGTCGTGGTTCCCGAGACACGGCGCGACCCACGCGCCGGCTGTCTGTTGCCAGGACGCCAGGACGCGTTTCAGGTCCGAAAGTGCCCAGTCCGGGCTCGCCCAGCGGCCGTCGTCTTCGGAGTCCATCCCGTCGCGGACGAACTGGAACGTCATGTCGAGCCCGTCCCCGTCCGGCCCGCAGTAGGCCTCGGCGTCGGCTGGAGTGATGTGGCTCATCTCAGCGACGGTCATCACGTCGCGCCCGGCGAAGGTTTCGTCGTGGAGTTCGCGGAGGTACTCGTGGATTCGCGGTCCGTTGAAGTAGTGTTCGTTCCCGAGCAGGCCGGACTCGGGGTCGCCGTCAGGATACCCCGCCGGCTTCGAGAGGAGATTGATCGCGTCGAGCCGGAACCCGTCGATCCCCTT
Organism: Haloarcula terrestris; assembly: GCF_031624315.1. Lineage (NCBI taxonomy): Archaea > Methanobacteriati > Methanobacteriota > Halobacteria > Halobacteriales > Haloarculaceae > Haloarcula > Haloarcula terrestris. Next base: position 461,271 of record NZ_JAMQOM010000003.1, read on the forward strand.
GTCGAGCCACAAGTTGACCATCTCGTAGATGTCCTTGCGGACTGCCGGGACTCGCCAGTTGAGGTCCGGCTGTTTTTCGTGAAAGAGGTGGAGATACCACTGGCCGCGTTCCTCGTCGTACGTCCAGGCGGGGCCGCCGAATATCGACTCCCAGTTGTTCGGGGGCTCGTCGGGGTCCCCATCGACCCAGTGGTAGTAGTCCTCGTAGGGACCTTCGCGCCGACGCGAGCGCTGGAACCACTCGTGCTCGTTGGAGGTGTGGTTGACCACGAGGTCCATGATGAGCCGGATATCGCGGTCGTGGAGAGCCGACAGGAGCCGTTCCCAGTCGCGCATGTCGCCGAAGTCGTCGTGTATCTCCCGATAGTTCCTGATGTCGTACCCGTTGTCTGCGTTCGGGGAGTCGTAGACGGGGCCGACCCAGAGCACGTCGACACCCAGGTCATCGAAGTAGTCCGCCTTCTCGGTTATTCCGGGAATATCGCCGACACCGTCGCCGTCGGTGTCGTTGAAGCTCCGCGGGTACACCTCGTAGACGACCGCTTCTTTCCACCACGTTTTGTCGAGTTCGTTGTCTGTGTCGGCTTGGTTCATGTGGATTCCTCGGTGTGTCGCTGTTTCGCGCTGCCTTGCACGATTAGCCCCATCCAGCCGACGGAGCCAGCGGGACGTGCTGCGCGGTCAGTCGTAGCGAATGTCGACGATCGTTATCTCGGTTGCCTCTATCTCTTCGATAACAGCGCCCCACCCGCCGATCTCGTACGTCTCGTCGTCGGTGACGAGCGTCGCGCTGACGCGACCCGCCAACTGGGCAAGCGGGACCGGGTCCTGCCGTCCCATGCTACTCCCGGTGTAGTCGACGCCGGTGATAGTCCCTTCCACGCTCACGGATTCGTTCGTCTCGGTGACGTAGCCGGCGACAATCGCCGTGATCGTCGCCCCTTCGTTTAACAGCGGTTCGATGTCCCGGACGGCGTGGCGGAGGTCGACGTACGTCGTCGGCGTCTCCGGCGTCCGCTCCGTGTACAGCGTGTCCCAAATCTCCCACAGACAGGTCAGGAAAAACCAGTGGAACACGTAGGTGTGGGTCCGGTCCTTGACGAGTACGCCGTACTCGTTGACCGAGTTGTGGTGGGGCGCAAAGCACGTCCAGGTCCGGTCGACCAGGACGAAAAACGGAGCCGGAATATCGCGGTTCCGGGCCTCCGTGCAGGTCCCTTCGATGTCGTCTAACGGGGGCAACTCATCGTCTGGGCTCGTACAGATACTCAGTTTGATGTTCACGCCGCGGTCGTGGGCAGCCATGAGTTGCTCGCGAACGGCGTAGAACTGCTCCGGGTTCACACCGACCTGAATCTGGTTTTCGGCCTCTTTGATGAGCTCCCGAGACCGAGTTACGACGGTCTCGAACCGCTTGACGATGCTGACCTCGTGGTCGGAGATCTCTGGCTGGTTCCAGCGGTCCTCGATGGTCTCGGCCGCGTCGAGGTACTTGCTCGACCGGGACCGCAGGTCCTCGAGCACCACATCGGGGTTGCGGGCGCGGGCGGTCAGGCTATCCTGCTGGAACGTTTCGATGTATCCCTTCGTCTCTAAGTCCCGGAGCACGTCGTAAATCCGCGGGTCCGGAACGTCACAGGAGTCGGCGATGTCGGTCGCCGATGCGGTCCCCAGCCCCAGCAACGCCACGTAGGCCTCCGCCTGATACGGGGAGAGACCGGCATCCTCGAGGACATCGGTTAGTTCGCTGTCGTCCATGTGTGTGCAGGGAAACTGAGTATACAGTTAACGTGCATGGTTATCTATCAAGCTCTGCGCTCAGTCCTTGCCCTCGACCGGCCACTGGGGCTGTTTCGGGGCCTCGATGCGGGCACATTCCTCGTCGGTCAGGTCGACACCGAGTGCGCCGACGTTCTCCTCCAGTTGGGCCATCGTCCGCGGACCGATGATCGGCGCATCGACCACCGCCTGGTGGCAGAGCCACGCCAGACTGACCTGTGCCGGCGTCGCGTCCTTGGCGTCGGCAATCGCTCGCACCTCGTCGAGTACCGCCCAGTTCTCGTCGCTGAACCGGTTTGCCGTGTATTCGTCCGTACTCGCCCGGCCTTCGGAGCGGTCGCCGTCGCGCTCGTATTTCCCGGCGAGGAAACCGCCGGCCAGTGGCGACCACGGGACGACGCCGACACCCTCCATCTCACACACAGGAAGGAGGTTCGCCTCCTCGTGGCGGTCGACGGCGTTGTATTCCGGCTGCATCGAAACGAACCACTCGTATCCCTCGATGTCCGCGGTGTACAGCGCCTTCTGGAACTGCCAGTTCGCCATCGTGCTCGCGCCGATGTAGCGGACTAGCCCCTCATCGACGAGATACGTCAGCGCGTCCAGTGTCTCCTCGATGGGCGTGTCGTCGTCCCACCGGTGAATCTGGTAGAGGTCGAGGTAGTCGACACCGAGCCGGTCCAGCGTCGCATGGCACTGGTCGATGATGTGTTTCTTCGAGAGGCCGCTGCCGTTTGGTCCATCGTGCATATCGAAGTACACCTTCGAGGCCAGGACCACTTCGCCACGGCGGGCGGAGTCGACAGCGTCACCCAGTATCCGCTCGCTCTCGCCGTTCGAGTACGCGTTGGCCGTATCGAAGAAGTTGATGCCCAGATCGAGTGCCCGTTCGAGTATCCGGCGGCTCTCTGCCTCGTCGTTTAGCATCCAGGGCTCTTCGCTCCCGAAGTTCATCGTTCCGAGACAGAGTTCGGACACCTCGAGCCCTGTCGACCCGAGCGTGGTGTATGTCACCGGCGAATCGCTCATGTCACTTTGTACCACAGCTGTTGTTAAAGAATTTTGGGACTGCCGAACGTTGTGCCGCCATGAGCCAGTTATCCACTCCGTGCGAGGTCGAACCGATAGACCTGCTCGATGCCCTCAGTGACGAATCATACACCGGAGAGAACCGATGTTGGCCGTGTACGGTCCTGAATCTGGGGCTCGTCGGCCTTCTCGCTTTGTTCCTGCGCGCACGCGAGCGCTCGCTGGCAAGCTTGCTGGTCGCTGTCGTCGGCGTCGCGGTGATCTATCTCCGTGGTTATCTGGTTCCGTACACACCGGCGTTCGCCCCGAGGCTCGTGGCGGGGTCACCGATTCCGGACGAGTGGTTCCATAGAGCGTCGGCACACAGAGAGTCACCCTCCGAAGACGTGACTCACGAGGAGAGCGAGTCGCTGGCCGACGACGTGGAACTGGACGGCGAGACTGTCTTCGGAGAGCTATCGGCGGCCGGTGTCATCGAAGTCGAGGACGAGCAACTGTTTCTCTCAGAAGGAGTCGATACGGCGTGGCACGAGCGGATGGACGAACTGGCCGAACACTCGCTCGAGGACCTCTCGGCGACACTGCAGTCGTCACTCCCGCAGATCGACCACGCGGAACCCTACGTTGACGACGCGGAGTGGGTCGTCCTCGGCTCGGATCCCGGCGAACTCCTCGCCCGTCCGGTCGCCGTCGCCGAACTCGCAGCGTATGAGGTACTCAGCGAACCGCTCACCGACGAGCGGCTCACAGTCGCCGGCACGGAGGCCTTCCGGATGTTTCTGGATAGCTGCCCCGTGTGTAACTCCGAACTGGTCGAGTCGTCGACGGTGTCGTGCTGTGGCGGCCATCTGGGACCCCGTCAGGACCCCGACGAAACGCTTGTCTGTCCGACCTGCGAGCAGCGCCTCTACACCTTCGAGGGGGCCAATTGAAACAACGTGCCCGCAGTGCCCGTATCGTGTACAGCCGGACTGCTGGTATGTCGGTGGGCGAGCCGGAATACCGCTTACTATAGTAACAATTGAAACGATTTACACACTGATCGCACTGCTGTCGTGCGATCAGGTCTGCATTGATTTTCAATGGCTACTATAGCTGTAATTCATATAATCAAAAACCAATGCCAAATAAAAACTACCGGGGTTGATTCATGTTCGCCGCGTACTGGGTAACGCAGAGACCGACGCGTCGGTTGCCCACCAACAGTCATGGAATATTCAGATACAAAACAGGTTGTCGATGAGTCATTCGAGTTCCCGGTGACGCATACAGCTGTGCTCGAACAGATCGGTTCCACTGAGATAACGTCTCCCTCCGGCGATTCGATTACTATTCAAGAGATTTTGGCTCCAGTTGAAGAAGAAAGTTATCCGTCTTCGGACGCGCTTTACACTGCAATAATCGGCAACCTGGACGATACATTCATCGGACGCAAATATTATGATGACCGAGGCGGCACGGCAATCGGAACCGAGGTCGAGGACGAGGCTACCGTTTCATTCTGAGACCTGCTGCGACTATGGAACTACAACGGCGCTATAGTAACAATTGAAACGATTTACACACTGATCGCACTGCTGTCGTGCGATCAGGTGTGCATTGATTTTCAACGGCTACTATAGTCAGAGTTCCGCGCTTTGTACTGCCTAGTTCGGGTCGAGTGTGCCGACGGTTCTCTGCCACTCTTGCGCGAGCGGACGATGGGTGGGGAACGGCGGGACGGACCCGCCTGACCGCTGGTGCGTGCGGTCCCCCATGCAACCATGCTGCGAGCAGACGGTTGGCTTCGGCCGGGTGGGAGATGGCTGACGACTGACTGAAATCGCCGCAAGCCGTCCCCGAAGATCAGGGGAAAACCCAGCCGCTAGCGAAGAACAACGGCTGTTGTAAATAGATTTTGGTGGGTGCAGAACACTGCCTATTAAATCCTCGCACACGGAGATAGGAATATGAAGAATATCGACGACCTCGTCGACAGCGCGTCCGACCTGGCACAGCGTGGCCTCTCTAAGGGTGAGATCGCTGACGAACTCAACGTCTCTCGGGAGACGGCGAGCTGGCTGGTCGAACGGAGTGGTACAGGTACCAAACCGGAGACGAGCGACGACGGCGGTCCCCACGATATCCACGTCGACTGGTCCGCAGTCGGGCGGGACAGCAACCGTCTGTACCACACCGGGGCGGCGATGGCGGATCTGCTCTCGAAGAAAGGCGACGACGTGGACCTCACCATCGGGATCGAGAAGGCGGGCGCACCGCTTGCGACGACTGTCGCACGGGAATTAGAGACCGACCTCGGGACCTACGCCCCGACAAAACACCAGTGGGACGACGACGAGACCGAGACCACCGACGGCTCCTTTTCCCGAAACTTCGCACAGATCCGGGATCGGGACTGCTACGTGGTCGACGACACCATCACGAGCGGCAAGACGATGGGCGAGACCATCGACGCGATCCACGAGCAGGGCGGCAACCCCGTGGCCTGCGTCGTGCTGGCCGACAAGCGCGGCGTCGGTGACATCCGCGGTGTCCCGGTGTATTCCCTGCTGCAGGTCATCCGAGTCGGCAGCGACGGCGATTCGTAAGCGACCCTGGCGGACTGCTCCGACTGCTGGCGTTTTTCGAGCGGATACTGCTTCTGAATCCCCGTAAGCGACGTGTCCGCACGAGAGACTACCCTTTTATCCGTGCCGTGCATACGCAGCGCTATGACTGTGCTGTCGTTCGACGAACAGGGCGTGGATGTCGTCTACGAGGGGACCGAGTTCCGCCTCGAAAAAGCCCTCATCGAGGACGCCATCGAGAAATCGTATCCGAACGTGACCGACCACGAGGTACTGCAGATGGTCGAACCCGAACCGACACTCTCGGGAGAACCCCAGCGTATCGCCGAAATCGTGAGCTGAGACACGTTTCGTACCCTCGACGGTCATAGACCCGTCGTAGGAACAGGGGTCTTCGAAGAACCTATACTCCGTTTTCAGCCGTTCATGACCGCGATTATGCACTAATTAAGCACCTGAGCAGTAGGCATTTAAGCCGTCAGCGCACACTGGCTCATAATGTCAGACCCACGTATCGCCGGGGCCGGCGTGACACACTTCGGGGAACATCCCGAACGGACCGGCCGAGATCTGTTCGCCGAGGCCGGGCTGGAAGCACTGGATGACGCCGGAATCGACCCGGAGGACGCCGAGGCCCTCTACTACGGCAACTTCATGGGAGAACTCGCGGAACACCAGGGCCATCAGGGGCCGCTGATGGCCGAGGCCATCGGGCTGGATGTCCCAGCCACTCGCGTCGAGGCGGCCTGTGCGTCGGCCGGCGCAGCCATCCGCGAGGGCGTCAAAACCCTCCGGAACGGCGAAGCAGAGGTCGTCGTCGTCGGTGGCGCGGAGCGGATGACCAACATCGGGACGGCCGCAGCGACGGACGCACTCGCCATCGCCGCGGACGACCTCTATGAGGTCCGCGCCGGGATGACCTTCCCCGGGGCGTACGCGCTGATGGCCCGGTCGTACTTCGACCAGTACGGCGGCTCACGCGAAGATCTCGCTCATATCGCCGTCAAGAACCACGAGCACGCGCTGGTCAACGACCACGCCCAGATTCAGAAGGAAATCACCGTCGAGGACGCGCTGGAGGCCCCCACGATTGCGGACCCACTCGGGCTCTATGACTCCTGTCCGATAACCGACGGGGCGGCCGCCACCGTCCTGACGACGGAGTCCTACGCTGCGGAGCACGATCTGGATGCCCCGGTCGCCATCACCGGCACCGGCCAGGGCGGCGACAACCTCGCACTGCAGGACCGCCCCCACCTGGCCCAGACACCTGCCGCGGACAAGGCCGCTGAGGAGGCCTACGACGACGCCGGCGTCGACCCCGACGACGTGGATTTCGCCGAAGTCCACGACTGTTTCACCATCGCTGAAGTGCTCGCAATCGAGTCACTGGGCTTCTACGAACGCGGTGAGGGCATCGCCGCGGCCCGCAACGGCGAAACGACACGCGACGGCGACCTGCCGATAAACCTCTCTGGCGGGCTGAAAGCCAAGGGCCACCCGGTCGGCGCAACCGGTGTCGCCCAGTTGGCGACGGTCGCCTGGGTGCTCGACGGGTCACATCCGCGGGCCGACGCCGTCCCGGACGGGACCGTCGGCGTCGCCCACAACGCCGGCGGCACCGTCGCGTCTACGACTGTCCACGTCATGGAGGTGCAAGAATGAGCGAATCAGCACAAGACGGCGAGTACGACGAGTGGCTCGATAGCATCGAATCGGGCGACGGCTACTACCTCGAATGCTCGAACGGCCACGGGTGGCTCCCGCCCCGGCGGGTGTGTCCCCGCTGTCACGACCAAGACCTCGAAGAGGTCGACCTGCCCGAATCCGGCGAGATCGCGAGCCACACGACGATTTCCGTCCCGACGCCGCAGTTCGAGGACGACGCCCCCTACGTCACCGCTATCGCTGACTTCGGGCCGGTGTCGGTCACGGGCCTCGTCCACGACGTGGACCCGGACGAGGTCGCCATCGACGACCTGGTCGGAATCGATGTCGGCGAGCGGGTGACGACTGGCGACAGAGCCGTCGTGTTCCGCCCGCGCTGAATCTCAGTTCTCGACCGTTACCGAAGTCACTCTGTCCCGAACCACGTCAACGAACTCGCCAGGGTGTTCGACGTGGGGCAAGAGCAGCGAATCACCGAACACGACGAGCATCGCGTCGGCCTGTTCGGCCAGGTCGCGGCCCTCCGACAGCGGCGTGATGTCGGCGTCCTCACCCCACACCAGCGTCACGGGCACGTCAAGGCCCGCGAGCACCTCGCCGAGGTCGTCCTCGGGGTCGAGGAAGCCGGTGACGAACGACGCCGGCGCGAAGCGCGCGCCGGGCTGGTGACCGCTTTGCCACTCGTAATCGACGACCTCGTCGGTGAGGTTGTCCATGTCGTAGTAGCCGTGATCGGCGTGGAAGTGGCGGATAGAGGGCTTCGAGACGGTGAGGTTGTAGATGGCCTCGCCGATGACGGGAGCCCGCAGCAGCGAGCGGAGCCCGACGTTGCGACTCCCCATCGAACTGTCCGTCGGGCAGATGAGGATGAGCTCTGTAACGTCGACTTCCTGTGCCGCGCTGGCGGCGTAGGCCCCGGTCAGCGACGACGCGACGACGGTCGCGTCGGTGGTGTTGTCTTCGATGAAATCCCGGACGAAGGCCGTGTACAGCGACGCCGAGTACAAAAGCGGTGGCCGGTCTGTGTGCCCAAAGCCCGGCAGGTCCGGCGCGATGACGTGGTAGTCCTCGGCCAGCGTCTCGAACACCGTGTGGAACTCATGGCTGCTGGCTGCGGCGTTGATACCGTGGAACAACACGAGGTCCGGGTCCGATGGGTCACCGGCCTCGGTGTAGGCGATGTCGAAGCCGCGCCAGCGGTAGGTCCCCTGTTCCCCGTCCAGCATCGGCTCGAACGCGCCGGCCCGTGACTGCAGCACGCGGTTTGCGGCGGCTGTCGCGCCGACCGCGCCAACGACTGCACCGAGCGCCTTGCGGAGTTTCATACAAGCGTTTGTAGGGAACCGGGCCATGTTATACGTAGGGGGACACTTCGCGCCGTCACGCGAGGTCGGGTGTCTAAGGGAGTCACGATTCCAGCTCGTTCTGCTGATTGAATGCACAAGCGAAGTGTTGGCTTCGGTTGTCGGCGATATATCGATACACCCTGGTTCCAACGCGGCTAACGGGGCTAAGCCCTGTGAGAAAGACGAGCGGCGCGAACAGCTTGGATTGGCGCAGTAGCTCTCGGAATGCGTGGTAACCGGCGTAGGGCCGGTCATCTTCGTCGAAGACATACATTGCGTTCTCGAAGTCCACGTCGTCAAGCTCGCGGTATCGCTCCGGAACCGTAGACTGCGTGTGAAACGTGATGCGCTCGTTCACGTCGAGAAGTTTGAATGGGAGGAGGCTACGAGCACAGAAGAGACAGTGTTCGTCGAACACGAGGGTCAGTTCTCGGTCGCTCGCGAGGGCGGCATACACTCGGTCCCAAGAAAAAAACAGCCCGAGAAACATAATAGAGTCGAAAAAGACGATATCGAGCGAAAGCCAGATGCCGACGTGGAAGCCATACAGCCCCAGGACTACGGTGGTAACGCCGACGCCTGCCAGCAGCGTAATCAGCAGGCCCAGCTCCAAGACGAGGGTCCCGATAGCGGCGAGCGTGACGAGAACGGGGTAGCCCAGTAATGGTTCGGCGAGCGGGTTCGAACCCGGCATAAACGAATCAAAGAGTAGCAGCGTTCGGCTCAGGTTCTCCGGGGCGACCCATGCGACCGGACCGTTGACCACCTTCGCGAATCCTGACCCAAAGTAAATGATACCGACCACCAGTAAGCTCCAACGGAGCGCGTCCGCTCGGAAAGAGTCTGAGACGGAACCAGTCAGCCTATCGACCAAGCTCGCCGGCGAGCCCGACCCGGCCGACCGGATAGCGTCAACCGACAGTCGGTCCCGATGCCGATACAGCCCGAAGAAGACAAGCATGTACATCCCGATGAACAGCGCGGTCGTGCCGCCGCTCGTGTTATAAACGTACCGAACAACACCCATGTGACCGACGATAACCGCACTCACTAGCGACGAGAGCCGCAGCCGATAGCCGACGGCGAACGCCGTGAGTGTGATCAGCAACAGGTACTTTTCGGCGACCATGATAGTCGGAGACGGAGGGATAAGAACCGCGTAGCCCTCGTACAGCACGAGAGGGATGTCATAGAGTTGCCGCCAGTCGTACCAGACTGTTTTCCAGAAGAAGTAGAAGGCGAGAAACACGCGCGCGAACGCGGTATTTATCGGTGAGTCCCTGATTGGGTTCCGCACGTAATTGACGAACTTCATGCCGGTACCTCCGCACGGATTGACGGTTGCTTGACCGGCGGCTGGGCCCTGTCTGTGCGAGCGACTGCACTGTCGGCATTGCCTGTGGACGCTCGCGTCCCGTTCGACTCTCTCTCAAAATGCTCGTCGAGCATCGTCTCAGAGAGGCTCGTGATTCGTTGCCCGTCAGATGAGGTGGTCACTGTCATTTTGTATAGACGAATCCCGACAAAACGGTCATAGTCGTCGATGGTTTCGGGCCGCCACTGGGTCCAGACACCGCTATGTGGTGGGAATCGCAGGAACCGAAGCATAGAGGGGTCTTCGAGATGGGACCGGTAATCGCGGGACTCGTTCAATAGGTGCTGCATGACTACCCGCCGCTCCTGGGGCGACCTAGACATGTGCGAATGATGCAGTAGATGCATCGACATACCGGCGTCACCCGAGAGCGTCGCTTTTGCGTCGAACGCCAGTTCATTGTTCTGGGTATCGACGACCCGGTACTGATACAGCGTCTGTGTCTGCTCCTGCGGGCTCGAGAACTTGTGCCAGTGGACAAGCGGCAGCGGGGCGAAGCTGAGTATCATGCTGGTGACGAGCAACGCCGAAACGAGTCCGGCGACGTAGCCTTTCCGGACGTACCTTTTCCGATGAAACGTAATCGCGACGGCAGTCGCAAAAAAGAATCCAATAAAAAAGAGCGGGACCAGCACTTGGGTGTACTGGAGGGCGAAATCCAGCAACACAGTCGTCACCGGTTTGAGTGGTCCGGGCATTCAGCCATTACCTCCATTCCGGGCTCTCGGACAGAGCGGTGGGCTGTCAATCGTCATGGCTCGCCACCTACCGCATTCGCGGTACTGAAAACCGAGCATGATCATTCAACCAAGGCATGAACTAATTAGTATAGTCCGTTTACTAGTCAGTAGAGACAGTTTGAACAGACCGCCACTCCCGCAGACTGATGACACGGGGAAACGCTCTGACCCGTGTCGGGATAATCGCCCCAGCTACTTGCGGTTCGGGTGCCGGAACAGCCGCCCCGTGACGGGAGCTAACGCGATGAGCGCTACTTTCGTCACTCGTCGAGACAGTCTCGAAGCGGTGTGAGGATTTCATCGACGACCGTGTACGGGTCCGTGTGGCGTTCGATCACGGCGTCGACGTAGCTGTCGATGCCGCCTCGTCGGTCGAGTTCTCCGGCCAGCAGTTCGTTGGCGTCCTCCCGGAGAAGGGTCCGAATCTCGGCGGCGAAGCGCTCTCTGGCTTGTCCTTCTCGGCGACCGGTTCGATCCAGATAGTCCCCGTGGTCGGCCAGCGCGTCCAGAAAGTCCTCGACGCCCTCGCCCCGGTTGGCGACCGTCTCGACGATGGGCGGGTTCCACGTCTCCGCCGCGTCATCGTCGTCCTCGGTGTCGGAATCGCCGGCGGCCTCGCTACCGTGGTCGTCAGCGAGTTCGGTCGCGCCGTGGTGGCCGGTCTCCGGCCGTCCGCTCCGACCCTGTAGCATCTCCCGGAGTTGCTGGACAGTCCGGTCGGCCCCGTCGAGGTCGGCCTTGTTGACCACGAACACGTCACCGATTTCGAGGATACCGGCCTTGAGCATCTGTACGTCGTCGCCGCTGCCCGGCGGGACCAGCACGGCGACGGTGTCGGCGGTGCGGACGATGTCGACCTCGTTCTGTCCCGCGCCGACCGTTTCGACGATGATCTTGTCCTTGCCGAAGGCGTCCAGGGCCGTGACGGCGTCCGTCGTCGCGGTCGACAGCCCGCCCAGCGAGCCCCGGGCGGACATCGACCGGAAGAACATGTCCATGTCGCCGGCGTTCGAAGCCATCCGAATCCGGTCGCCCAGCACCGCGCCGCCCGAAAACGGCGAGGACGGGTCGATAGCGATGACGCCGACGGTCAGGCCCTGCTCGCGGTAGGTCGCCGCCACCTTGTCGACCAGCGTGGACTTGCCCGCGCCTGGACTGCCGGTAACACCGATAACGTCGGCGGTCCCGGTGTGCTGATGGAGGTCGGAGATTATCTCCCGGTACCCCGGCGAACGGTTCTCGATTTGTGTGATGACTCTGGCGAGGGCGCTGTGCTTGCCCGCGAGCAGGTCCTCGACGAGGTCGCTCATCGCTCGGGCGCGTGCTCGTGGATGTAGTCGATCATCTCCTCCATCGACGCGCCGGGGCCGAATATCTCGTCGACGCCCAGGTTCCGGAGTTCGTCCTTGTCGTCGTCCGGGACGATGCCGCCGACCAGGATCAGCCGGTCGTCGAAGGCGTCGTACTCCTTCAGGCCGTCGAGGATTTTCGGGACCAGCGTGTTGTGTGCCCCCGAGAGAATGGAAATGCCGACGACATCCACGTCCTCCTGTACGGCGGCCTGCACGACCTCGTCCGGTGCGCGGTGCAGGCCCGAGTAGATCACCTCGAAGCCGGCGTCCCGGAGCGCCCGCGCGATGACGTGTGCGCCTCGGTCGTGGCCGTCGAGTCCCACCTTCGCCACCAGACACCTGATGGTCCGTTCCGTCTGCTCCTGCTCGACACTCATGGCAGTACGTACCGCGCGGTGTGTTTTCATTCTTACCATGTTCATGATGAACCATGTTATTTACCAGCCCCCTCACGGCAGTCGGTTTGTCCTGTCTTGTCCGGTCGAAGCCAAGCGAGGGGACCACGGCGAAACGAGTTCACGGAACGACAATTCTAAGTTCACCGCTCGCGGCGTCTCCAACAGTGCGAACAGTCGCCGTCATCCCCGCGTACAACGAGTCGAGCACCATCGGGTCGGTGATCGACGGAACGAGCCAGTACGTCGACGAGGTCGTGGTCGTCGACGACGGCTCGACGGACGACACCGCGTCCATAGCCCGAGAACACGGCGCACACGTCGTTACGCACGTGTTCAACACCGGCGTTGGCGGGGCCGTCAGAACGGGCTACCAGTACGCCATCCGCCACGACTACGACTTCGTCGTGCAGGTCGACGCCGACGGCCAGCACGACCCGGAGAAGATCCCGACCCTGCTGGACCACGCCGAGGACGCGGACATGGTCATCGGCAGCCGCTACCTCAACGAGAGCATCGACGACTACCCGCTCATCAGGCGGCTGGGTATCACCTTCTTCACGACCGTCGTTCGCAAACTCGGCGGTATCGACATTACCGACGTGACCAGCGGTTTCCGCGTCTACCGCGTGTCGGCGTTGAAAGACATCCTCCATCGCTCGGACAACCACTGGGCGGTCGAGCAGACGCTCGATGCGGCCCAGCGCGGCCAGCGGATCGAAGAGATATCGATAGAGATGCCGATTCGGGACGAGGGCGAGTCGCAGTTCAGCCTCGACACGCTCGTCCTCTACCCGATTCGCATGACTGACACGGTGTTTCGCGTCCTCCTCTTTCGCTAATCATGGTCTTTGGATTCGACTACTCACTGGTCAATCTCCTGTCGCTGGTCGTCGGACTGGCCTTCCTCACGAACGGCTACGTCATCGTCAGGAGCGAACGGGAATCGCTAGAGCTGTTCGTGATGTCGCTACTGCTTGGCGCGGGACTCATCGTCGTCGCTATCGTGCCCAACGTGTTCGAAATCGTGGCGCGGGTGCTGGGCTTGGAACTGAAAGCCCGGGCCATCCTCGTCATCTCGAACCTGACGCTGTTCGTGGCGGTGACGTACCTGCTCAACCGCATCGGCCACATGTACGACCGCCTGTCGCGGCTGAACGAGGAGCTGAGTCTCCTCCGGAGCGAACTGGAGGAACACCAGTTACAGACCGAGGACACGCAGGATGAGTAATCGCGCGGTGCTGTCGATAGATTTCGAACTGTTCACCCAGACGCCGGCCTACCGAAGCGCGTCGGGGACGACCGACCGCGACGGCGTCGGCCTTGACGGCGGCCGGTTTTTCAGGGAGATACTCGCGGAGTACGACGCGACTTCGACCGCGTTCGTGGTGTCGGAAGTCGCCGAAACCCACCCCGACGCAGTTAGGGCACTTGCCGACTCGGGGCTGGAAATCGCTTCCCACACGCACACCCATCAGTTACTTTCGGACCTCGACAGCGACGGACGACGAGCGGAACTAAGCCAGTCGAAGGCGGTGCTGGAGCGGGTCACCGGCGACGTTGTCTCCGGGTTCCGCGCGCCCGCCTTCGACATCACCGACGACCACTTCGACTTGCTGGCCGACACCGGCTACACCTACGATTCGAGCGTCGTTTCCAGCCGGTCGATTCCGGGCTGGTACGGCGGCGAGTACGACGTTCACGAACCCGTTCCGGCGACGGAGATTCGGGCGGACGCGCCGGCCACCATCACGGAGTTCCCGGCCAGCGTCATGCCCGGCCTGCAGTTGCCCCTGACCGGGACCTGGCTCCGGTTTTTCGGCCCGCGGTACACGATTCTGGGCATGAAACTGCTCGCCCGCCGGGGAATCACGCCGATGCTGTACGTCCATCCGTGGGAACTGGTGGACCTGCCAGCCGTCGAAGGGGTACCGACGCGGGTGTACGTCAGGACCGGCGACTGGATGCGCCGGGCCGTCGAGCGGATTCTCAAGCAGGACTTCGAATTCACGACCGCACGGGCTGTGCTGGAGGATGGTGAAACGGCCGCGACACATCTACAGAGGGGCGAGACAGTGTGACCAGTCGGGCTCGTGATCTGGGGATCACGGTCGCCCAGTACGGGATCGCCGTCGTGGCGCTGGCGTGGCTGCTCACGCAGTTCGACATCGCCAGCGCGGTCGACCTGCTCGCCGGTGTCAGCATCGAGACGACGCTTGCGATTGTCGCTATCAGCGTCCTCGGCATCTGCGGCCGGGCCTATTCGTGGTACTCGGTGATGTCCCCGCTGGCTCCCGTCCGGTTCCGGACGGCCGCCGGGACGACGCTCATCGTGAACTTCGTCAATCAGTTGCTCCCCTCCCGGCTCTCCGGGCGGCTGGCCGCGCCGTTCGTCCTCCGGAGCCAGACCGGGATGGCCTACAGCGACGCCGCGGCGGCGTCGGCGCTGCACACCGGCATCTTCGCGCTTTACTACGGCGTCGCGGCTACCGCCGGACTTGTCCTGGCGATCCCACTCCTCCGGGTCGAACTCCTCGCGCTGTTGGCGCTTGCGACGAGCCTGTACTTCGCGGCCGGTCTCGCGATACTGTTTGGCGGCCTCAACCTCTCCTCTCTGGACCGGCTCATCGGCTGGCTATCGGGGGTTGCGGCACGGATCCCACGCGTCGGCGAGACGCTCGCGGCGCGTCTCGATGGACTGCTCGAATTCACCGACAGTTCGACCACGACCTTCCGGACGCTCGTCGGCAAGCCAGGGGTGTGGCTCCGCTACGCGGTCGGCTGGACAGTCGACCTAGTCCTCGCGCCCGGCGTGCGCGTCGGCCTCCTGCTTGGGAGTTTCGGCACGGCGTTCGAGCCGCTCGTGGCGCTGCCACTGTATCTGTTGGTGGCCTACAGCGTGACGCTCCTGCCCCTGACGCCGGGCGGCATCGGCATCACCGAGGCCACGGCGACGGCGGTGTTCGTCGCGCTGGGCATCCCAGCCGAGGTCATCGTCCCCATCATCTTCGTCGACCGGTTCCTCGGTATCTACCTGCCGTCGCTGGCGGGCTGGTACCCTTCGGTGCGGCTCGACCTCTCGCCGTTGACGGCGGAGTAGCCGGGGCTGAGTGTCAGTTGGGAAGAAGGCCTTAGAACGGCGGATCGCGTTCCGGGTCGCACTCGCCGGTGCGCTCCAGAATGAGCGTGTACTGGTTCGCCGCGAGTTCCTGCTCGTCGGCGAACTGGTCTGTGTGCGGGACGACGCCGAGTCGAAGCAGATCGGTGAACGAGCCCGGCGTCGGCCGCTGGGGGACGAAGTTCGGCGGGCGCTCCCCGAACTCGGCGACGATTTCGTAGTTCTCCTCCTCGTTCAAGAGATTCCGGAGGTAGGTGGCCTGCGCATCGCCGTTTCGGTAGTAGGTGTCCTCTTTGAGATACAGCAGATCCCGATACCCGATCTGGATGTACCGCGGACAGTGCATCGCCCCTTGGGCGTCGTCCTCATCAAAGGAGTACCGGGCGGGCATCGAGTGCGGGATGGCGGTGTCCTGAATGTGGACGCGGTAGGTCTCGACCACGTCGCCCTCCTCGCTGTTGTATTCGAGCCAGGCCGTCGCTTCGTCGCGGGGCATCGACGCGAACTGCGCGGTCCCAACGCCGGCGTAGACGGCCGTCGTCACCAGCAGGACGGCCATCACCGGCCGAGCGAAACTGGTCGAGCGCTCGCGGAGTTGCACCAGTCGACCGCTGACGAGCAAGGCAATAAGGGGGAACGTCGGCAGGAGGTGGTGGACACGGAAGTCGTGCCACTGTGAGAACATCACGATGTAGGCCGTTAGGCCCGTCAGGACGAGGACAGTGCCGTGGAAGGCGGAGCCGCGGTCACGCAACGTGGCGACAGTGGCGACGACGCTGGCGGCGGCTGCGGCAAACAGCGGCAAGCCGAGCGCGCTGAAGTAGCCCCGGAGGAACCACCACCACATCGGGGCGTCGGGCCCCGTCGTATGGCTCATCCGCGAGGTCGAGCCGCCGAACACTCGCTCGATGAACGGTTCGGCTCCCGCCACGAGTGCGGTCGGGAACCCGAGGATAATCATGGCGAACCCCAGCAGTGCACCACTCAGCAGGAGCTTCGGACGATACAGCGTCTCCGTCAGCGGCGCGTCGGCGGCGTGGGCGCGCAACAGGAAGGCGACGCCGATGAGAAGGATAACCGGCGCGGCCGTGAGTTTGAACGCGATGGCGACGCCGCCGGCAGCGCTCGCCACCAGAAACAGCGACCCGTCGTCCGTCTGTACGTAGCGGATCAGCAGGTACAGCGCGAGGAGGACGAACGCGAGCGCCGGCATGTCCTCGCCGGCCTCCTTTGAGATCGTGAGGAAGCCGAAGGTCAGCGACAGCACGACGGCCGAGAGCCGGCCGGCGTTGCGGCCCTCGATTGCGACGCCGAGGCGATAGGTAAGGTAGACGGCACAGAGTGCGGCGACGACGTTGGTCAGGCGGACGAAGACGAGACTCCAGGTCCAGATCCACTCGGGCGTGGCGGCCCAGACTTCGTAGTGGCCGAATGCCCAGCCGGGGAAGGCGATGGTCGTGAACGCGCCCAGATCACCGGTTATCGCGGCGACGAGCACGACGGGAAAGATGGCGAGTATATACAGGTACAGCGTCGCGCCGAAGGGCGCTCGGCCCCACTCGACGCCGGCTTTGAGGCCCTCGAAGCTTGGTTCTTCGAGGACCGAGCCGTAGACGGTCATCGCGTCTAGCAGGCGACTGTACTCGTCGCGGGTGGCGAAGTTCGGGATGCGGTGCCAGAACCAGAAGCCGACCATGACGACCGACAGCAGCAGTATATACCGGAGATACGGATCGTCTC
Source organism: Haloarcula terrestris (assembly GCF_031624315.1). Classification (NCBI taxonomy): domain Archaea; kingdom Methanobacteriati; phylum Methanobacteriota; class Halobacteria; order Halobacteriales; family Haloarculaceae; genus Haloarcula; species Haloarcula terrestris. Next base: position 478,380 of record NZ_JAMQOM010000003.1, read on the forward strand.
GAACGTCGGACCGAACCTGTTCGACGGCGCTCTCGGGGAGGGTCCGCCAGCCACTCATCGTGTCACTGCTCCGGTGGGTGTGGTGAAAAGGCTGCCCTTCTCAGAAATACTCAGCATCGAACTCCCGGCGGAGGATGTAGTGGTTCGCGTACCCGCGGACGTACTTCGCAAACAGCGAGAGATACCCTTCGTCGGCCTCCCTTCGGGCGGACGTTGACACACAGGAGTCAGCGTCGTAGACGATCCGGCCATAGTCTTTCATCCGCAGTGAGAGCTCCGTGTCCTCCATAAACGGGATCTCCTCGTCGAAGCCGCCCGCGGCTTCGAAAGCCTCGGCCCGGAAGCTGCAATTGAAGCCCGGTTGCTGGACGAAGCCAAGCGGCCAGGACACCCGATACCAGTAGTCCGACAGCAGTTTGAACAGCACGCGGTGTTTGAGGCTGTCTTCGAGCGGGCGCGCGGGGCCGCCGACGCCCACCACCTCGTCGTCGGTGTAATGTCTGAGATGCAGGCAGACCCAGTCGTCGGGGACGACCGTATCGGCGTCGGTAAACAGCAAGATCGGGGCTGTCGCGGCCGCGGCTCCGCGGTTCCTCGCGATCCCGGCCCCACCCTCGTCACACCGAACGACGGTGTCGACGTAGGGGGTGTTCCGAGCCACCTCCTCCGTGCCGTCGTCGCCGCCGACTACGACGACCAGTTCCACCGGCTGTGACTCGAAGGGAGCCAGACAGCGGGCCAGTGACTCCGCCTCGTTGTAGGCCGGGACGATAACTGCGGCGTCCATCTGGAGAGCCGCTACACCGTACAGACACAAATACCATCCGATGGACCAGAGCGTGGTTCACGGTCGGAGCGCACCTGAGATCCGGTTCGACAGAACCAGCAGTCACCGCGAAAAGAACCGTCGCAGTCCGCCTCAGATCTGCTCTGTCCGACCGCTTCCGTCGGCAACCGGCGCTCGGTCGCCGGTCGCCGCCGAGGGGTCGGTGCCACCGGACGCGGCGAACTCGAAGGCGTTGAGCAGTTCCGAGAGGTCATCGGCCTGGTCAGAGAGGTGGACCACGTCCTCGGTCACGCCCTCGATGGCTGCCGTCTGCTCTTCCGCCGCCGCGGCCGCGGTCTGAGCGCCGGAACTCGTCCGCTCGGTCATCGTGTCGAACTCTTCGACCATCGCCACCACTTCCTCCGCGGAGGCGGCCTGTTCGTCGGTCGCGTCGTCGACGGACTGGATACCGCTGTTGACATCCTCCACGTGTTCGAGGATGTCTTCGAGAACGCCGATGGTCTCGTCGACCGTCTCCAGGCCGTTGTCGACGCGCTCGTCCATCTCGTGGATGCCGTCGACGGCCTCGTCCGTCGACGCCTGAATCGTCTCGATGCGGTCGGCGATGCGCTGCGTCGCCTCGCCGGTCTCCTGTGCGAGGCCCTTGATTTCGTCGGCGACGACAGCGAAGCCCTCACCGGCCTCGCCGGCGCGGGCGGCCTCGATGGAGGCGTTGAGCGCCAGCATGTTCGTTTGCTCGGCGATTGCCTCGATGACGCTGACGATTTCGCCGACCTGCTCCATCTCGGCGTCAAGCGACTCCACGTTGTCGATGGTCGATTCGGCCTGGTGCTCGATGGCTTCCATCTCCGATTTGGCGTCGCTCACGTGCTCGCTGCCGACGGACCCGAGTTCGGACGCCTGTGTGGACATCTCTGCCACCTCGTCGGTCGAGGACGCTATCTCCTCGATGGTCGCGGACAGGTCGGTCATCTCGTCGGTGACCTGCCGGACGTTGTCGTGTTGCTGGTCGGTGTTCGAGGCGATCTCCTCGACGTTGTCGCTGACCTCCCGGCTCGCGTTCCGAACCTCCTCGGCGCTGGTGCTGAGTTCGTCCGTCGAGTTGTCGACCTGCCCGGCGAACTGCGTGACTGTCGTCAGCGTCTCCGAGAGCGTCTCCATCATATCGTTGAACGCCGTCGCGATTTCGGTCATCGCCGCCGTCCGGCTCTCGGGATCCATCCGCTGCGTGAAGTCCCCGTCCGCGGCCGCGTGCATCGCCGCGCCGAAGGATTTGGCTTTCTCCCGAAGGTGGTCGTTCAGCTCCTCGGACGACCGCTTTGCCTGCTCAGCGTCCTGTCGGGCCTCCTCTGCCTGCTGTTTGGCTTCCTCGGCCTCCTTCCGCTGCTCCTCGGCACTTGCGCGCTGTCGCTCCGCCTCGGCGCGCCGGCTCGCCGCCTCCTGCGTGGCTGTCTTGAGGTCCTCGACGGTGGCGATGGTCCCCGTCGACGAAATAGCGACAACACCGACAAGGACGGCCAGCAGCGAGGTACCCAGCGCGTCCATTATCGCGCCGGCGACGCCGACCCATTCGAGGAAGACGACGCCGGTCCAGAGGAACCCGAGCGCCGCGGCGAACGAGAAGCTCGCCCAGAACCCCGAGTCGAGGTCGGTCTCGCGGTAGGTCTTGATACCCAGCGCCACCGTCGCGGCGTATGCGGCGACCGCGACGAAGTCCGCGAAGATGATTGGCGCGCTCACACCTCTGCGCTCCCGCCGTCGGCAGCGACCTCCTGGCCGTCCGCGGCGGCTTCAGCGCCGTCGTCGTCGTCCCCGAGGACCTGTTTCCGGCGCACGTACGCCGCAAACAGGAACGCGAGGCCCGACCCCATCAGCCCGAGGTAGTGCTCGGCGTAGTTGAGCACCGTGCCGAGAAACAGGTTCTCGACGTTGGTCACGACTGTCGCCACGACCAACAGCACGTAGCCGACGACGAACAGGCGGGAACTCCGTCGGTATCGCAACAGCACCGGGACGAGTCCGATAAGTGCGATAATGGGTAATACAGCCTTATGTGGGTCTAACGCGGCCAGGCCGGATTGCATACCCCTGAAATGAGATTAGAGGTGATGATATAGGTTACCGCCCCATTACAACTATTGAAAACGTCCCGGCTGTTTCCGAACCGCCGAAAACGGCGTCACTCGATTACAGCCGGCGTGTGAGCGCAATTCCGACGGCGACGGCGACGAGCGCGATGCCGGCAAGCGTGGCGAACAGCGCGGTTGCGTTCGCAAACGCCAGAATCGACCCGGCTAGCCCGCCGCCGAGTGCGCCGACGCCGAACACCCCCAGATATGTGTAGCCGTACGACAGTCCCCGGGTGCCAGCGGGCGTGTACTCCGCAACCGAAGCCTGATACAGCGGCTGGGCGACGAACAGGGCAACCCCCAGCAGCGCGCCCAGCACCGCCAGCGGACCGAGGCCCATACCCGACACCGGGATGAACAGGACCGCAAGCAGCGCAAGCACCAGGAACGAGCCGACGATGCCGTACTCGACGGGAATACGGTCGCTCAGTTTGCCGCCGGCGTACTGGCCGAGCACGCCGATGAGCAACAGGCCGGCGTAGAAGTAGTCCTGTGGCTTGAGCGTCTGTCCGGACCCGGCCTCGATGCCGAGCGCCGACAGGACGCTGGGAGGCAGTAGCGTCTCTATCGGAATCGGTTCGAAGCCCGGCAGGTCCCGAAGTAGTTCCGGAAGGAACGTGAGGACGCCGCGGTAGTACAGCCCCGAACACATGACGACGACGAACACAAGGAGGAAGCTCCCGGTCAGCAGGTGTTTGCTCTCCGTGAGGAATTCCCCGAGGGAGTCGATGCCGCTGCTGGCCTTCGAACCGCCGTCGGTCGCCGCCACTGCCGCCGTCTCGTTGAAGTTCGCTCGGGACGCGTAGACGGCGGCGAGCAGCGCAGGGACCCCGAGGACGAGTGCGACCGTCCGCCATTCGGCGACCAGCAGGAGAATCGCGGCGACGAGCGGACCGAGGCCGATACCGAGGTTCCCGGCGACGCCGTGGTACGCCAGACCGGTCCCGCGCTGTTCGACGCCCTTGCTGATGAGCGAGAGGCCGGCCGGGTGGTAGACGCTGGCCGAGAGGCCCCAGAGGACCAGCGCCAGTGCGACGACGACCATGTTCGGAGCCAGTCCAAGCAGGATGTAGGAGCCGCCCATGCCCAGCAAACAGCCCGTGATGAGTCGCCGGGAGCCGATGCGGTCGACGACGATACCGCCCGGGAGTGCGCCCGCCCCGAACAAGCCATAGCCCAGCGTCACGATAATGCCGACTGTCGCCGTCGTCACGTCGAACTGGGCGATACCGAGGTTGATGAGGTCGAACTCGGTGAGCCAGATGACGACGAAGATCGGGACCGCCATCTCGTACGTGTGGACTAGGCCATGAGCGAGCATGACCAGCGCGGTGATCGCTCGGTCGTTCGCGTTCACACTGTGGGTCGTGGGGGCCGTCGACAAGTGTGTGGCGGTTCCGCGCATTCGCGCGCGGATGATTTCCACCGACGCAAAATCGGGGGTGGGTTTTTATGTCCGAACAGTATAGGCGGCAAGTGTGAGCAAGATCAAGGTGTCACTCCCGGACCAGGTCGACTCGGACATCCAGCGACTCGTCGAACAGGGCGAGTTCCTCAACCGTGACCAGGCCGTGGAAGACCTCCTGAAGCGAGGGATTTCGGCCTACAACACGACGACCGAAGAGACCGAAACGCTCGACGAAGAGATATTCGACCAAACGGCCTCCGAACAGCAGGACCCCGCGATGCAGGACGACTTCCTCTAGTCGCGGTTCCGCGAGAGTCTGCCGTCGTCGTCAGCCCCGCGCTGTCCGGAGCCGTCGTTCCCCTGCCGGCGCTGTTTCGTTCGTGCGCCGGGTTTCGGACCTCTGTCGAACGACTCGTAGGGCGTTTCTGCGACGCTTTCCGGGATAATATACCACGCGAGGAGGCCGCCGATAGCGGTTCCACCGGCGAAGATGCCGAGTACCAGCAGCACGTCGGCACCGCCATACAGCGTCACGAGTCCCATCGAGACGCCGACGAGGAGCGCGAACCCGACCTGCATGTATCTGAGAAACCGCTGCCGGTCGGCGTCTGTCACCGAGGGGCCGACCATCAGCGACCTCCGGCGTCGGCGTGTGTCTGTTGGGCCATCAGTAGAAGCCCCGCTCTACGTCTTCCTCGATCACGTCTTCGAACTCCGCGTCGAGTAGTTCCTCCGCTTCCTCGAACGTCTCGGTGAGGTCGTTCATCTGGTCGGGTCGGTCGTGGTGGTCGAACTCCATCGGGCCGTAGGCGGGCGAGTCCATCGCGTCCATCATGTCCTCCAGTAGCGCTTGTGGCGACGTGGGTGCGTCCGCATGGGTTTCTAGCACCGTTTCGAGGTTCTTGGCCTGCTCCTTGGCGTCGTCCTCGTCTTCCGGTCCCTGCTGGACGCCGAAGATACCCGACCCGTCTGTCGGGAACAGCGGGTCGATGTCCTCGTCGATTCGGCGGGCCACTTTCGACCCGACGCCCTGTACCTCGAAGGGGTTCTTCGCGTAGGTCTTGAGCTGGTAGACGCCGGCGTCGGGGTGACCGAAGTAGATGTCCTCGCCGATTCCGTTCGCGCGGTCGCCCCCGACGGCACGCCAGTCCCCCGAGTTGGCGTTGCTCTCCATCACGTCTTCGAGAATGTCCTGCCAGTCGCGAACGCGCATTGTCAGTCTCCCGTTTGGCCTGGGTCAGAATGAACCCATCGGTCCCGGTTGCCACAGCTATTGAATCAACCCGCCCACTGTACCGTTCCAGCCCCACTTCGATGGAGACCGGTGGCGCTGGCCTGGAACCGCGTTGGCGTCGCTCCCGTGGCCGTCCACGACCGATACATGCCGAGGATTCATTACGTTTCACACATATTCCCCTGAAAAGGATAGCGAGTGTCGCGGTGGGCACTCGTTTCATAGGAGAGTACAGTGGGAACAGCATCCGACGGGCGGCGGGGCGGCGTCGACTGGCGCCAGCTGGTACTGGTCAGCCTGGGCCTCGTCGGGCTCCTCGTCGCGTCGTTTCTGGCCCCGCCGCCCGCCTCGAACACGGGACTTGACAGCGGCGGGTCCGGCGACGCGTCGGCGGCGGCAGATGGCTGCGTTGTGCGTCTCGGAGCGGACCCGACGCCGGGCGACACGCTGGCAGTACAGGTGTCACGGGACTTCGACCCCGTCGTTTCGGCCCGGGTCTGGTTCAACGACCAGTACGTCGGCCGGACAAACGAGAGCGGACTCGTGTCCGGACAGGTGCCGTACCAGCGGTCGCTGAACGTCACCGTCGAGACACCCAGGGCAGCGTCCTGCGAGTTCACGACGGCCGGCGAAGGCGGACCAGCCGCCAGTCTCGGTGTGGGCGGCGACCGGTTGTCGGTCCCTGACGCCCCAGACACTGCGCCGGCAGCCGCCCCACGCGGGTCTGATACCGTTCGCCAGCGCGTGCTGGGCACGGTCGACTCGACAACAACGGACGAGCAAGCCCCCCAGCAGACGCCATCGGATACCGACACGGACACCGGCCAGTACAGCGTCGCTGGGCACGTCTCCGTCACGATTTCCGGGGAGCCGTATCCGGGTTCGACCGTTTCGCTGGTCGCGACAGTCGACGGCGTGCCAATGCGGAACGCAACCGTCAGTGTCGGCGGAGACGCCATCGGTCAGACGGACGATGACGGACGATACCAACTGACGGTTCCGGACCGCGACAGCGCGTCCGTGGCGGTCTCCCGCGGGGATTTCAGTGGGAGAGACCGGCTTGACGTGCTGGACCTCACGGTCCGTGTCAGATCGCCGGAACTGCTGCCGGTGCCCGGCGATCCGGCCCGTATCCACACCGCACGAGACGGCGAACCGGTCGAGAACGCGGCGATCACGGTCGACGGGCAGCGTCACGGGACGACCGGTGGGAACGGGACCGTCGCGTACACGCTCCCGGCGAACCCCGAGCAGACGGTCACAGCGGCGACGGACCGACAAACGGCCACCACATCGGTGTGGGCCGCGTACGCCGGGACAATCGCTCTCGGGTTGGGACTGTTCGTGCTGACCGTTGTCACGGTTCCGATAGCCGTGCTGTTGTACGGCCGTGGCGTCGGCCGAGCGGTCGGCATCGTGTGGGCCGTGTTCGATTCGCTGTTTTTCGTCGCCGTCCTCTGGGACCGCGGCGGCCTCCTCATCGGGCTCGGGGTGGTCGGCGTCGCGGCTCTGTACCACTACCGAAAAGCGGCTTTCTCAGCCGGCGACGGGGTTTCCGCAGTGGTCGCATCCGCCGGGACGACGGTGGCCGGCGTCACCACCTGGACACAGCGCGTCGTCCTTCGTCTCGTGACTGGTATCGAAACGGCCCTGAGCCGGATCGGCGGTCCAGTTGCCCGCCTGCTGACGTGGGGCGGATCACGCCGGCCGTCGCTGTCTGTGCTGGGCCGTCATTTCCGAACGTGGATTTGCACGGCCGCACCGCGGGCTATCGCCCGGGGTAGCGGTGCGATCACGCCGAAGCGCCTCACGGCCACCGGTGTGTCGGGAGCCGCCACAGCCCTTGCATACGTCCGCTGGGGCATCGCCGGCGGCGTCATATTGGGCGTGGCAGTCGTCGTCGGTACGGTCGCGGTGTACAGCTACTACCGATTCGCCAGCGGCGAGTCCGCATCGGTCGCTTCGCCCTCCAGCGAGGCGGAGACCGCGTCCGGATCGGCGTCGGCCACCGCCGGCTCGGGGCCGTCACTCCGGGACCTCTGGCGGTCGTTCGCGCGCTGGGTCGTCCCTGGGCGCTGGCGCACGCGGACGCCCAGGGAGGTGTCCCGGGCCGCCATCGAGCGTGGCCTGCCGCGCCAGCCCGTGGAAGCGCTGACACGGGCGTTCGAGGAGGTTGAGTACGGCGGCCAGACAACTGAAAGCCGCCGTGACCGCGCCCGCGAAGCGTACGACGCGCTCGTGAATGCGAGCGACACGGAGGAGGAAGGATGAACCGCAGTCACGTCACGCTGGGCGTCGCCGCGGTGGTCGGCCTGCTGCTGGTGGCCGGCGGGGCTGTCGTCGCGCTGATCGGGACGCCCGAACCGGCGGTCGGCGGGCCGGGCGTGGCAGGCGGGTTCGCACTCCTCGTCGGCCTGCTGGTGGCGCTGTGGAAGCTCTGGCGGACGCCGGGCAGTCCCGAAATGTCCGCGTCGCCGTGGGCCGAGGACGACGAGTTCACCAGAGAGCATCTGGAGACCACGCCGGCCGAAGAAACGGTCTCCGGAGCCGAACTGGCCGAGCACGTCGAGGCGGCGGCCGCGCAGGCCCGAAAGGGCGGGACCGTCGCGGAGAGCCTCGGTTCGGTCCGGGAGCCGCTCCGTGCCACACTCACCGACGCGCTGGTACAGGGAGGCCACGACCACGAAACGATCGAACGGCAACTCGCCGCGGGAACCTGGACGGACGACCCGGTCGCTGCGGCGGTCCTCGACGAAGACGTTACGCCGCCGGACCGGCCGTTGCGCGCCCGGCTCCGAGCCTGGCTGTTCCCCGAAAAGGCCGTCCGGCAACGGAGCGCCCGAGCGATGGCGGCGGTCAGCGCCGCCGCGAACGACGCCCTCCCCTCGGTCGTCGGCCAGCAGGCCCCGCGACCAGTGCCGGTGGTCGCCCCCGGCGTCGCGGACCTGCAGCGGGCGGCCGACGGCACCCTCCAGCGGGCCGTCGACGGCTCGCTCCCCACTCGTGAAGAAATCGGATCTGGCACGGGGCCTGATGAGAGGGCTGGTGAATCGACGACTGAGGGGGCGGCTACGGCCGATGCCGCCACCGAAACAGCGGCGAGCGACTCGCAACTGGGGCCGAGTGAGAACGCTCAGGAAGACGGGGGCGACACCACAGCAACGGACGACTGGGCAGCCGTCAGGGGCGACGTAACGGAGGTGCGTGACTGAATGGGGCGAAGACGGGCACGGTGGCGCGGGGCGATCGTGGCCGCGCTGGCGCTCGCCGGGGCCGGCGTCTGGACGGGCAACGGTGCGCTCCTGCTCGCCGCGGGGCTTCCGCTCTCGTATCTGGCCTACGGGGCTGTCTCGACCGCGACCGTGCCGGCGGAGATCACGGTCTCGCGGGCGGTCGACCCGACACCGGCACCGCCGGGCCACCCCGTCTCGGTGCAGGTGACGGTGACCAACGAGTCCGAGCGGCCGGTGTCAGATCTCCGGGTCGTCGACGGCGTTCCGCGGGACCTTTCGGTGATCGCGGGATCGCCCCGCGGCGGCGCGACGCTGGCCGCCGGTGAGTCACTCACACTTGAATACACGCTTATCGCCCGCCGCGGCGACCACGACTTCGAGCCGCCGCGGCTCCGCGCCCGCGGCACCGGTGCCGGTGAGGTCGCAACGATAGTGCGGACCCCGGATGGCGATGACCGGCTCGTCTGCCGGCTGGACGCCGAGGCCCCGCCGCTGTCCGACCAGGGCAACGACCGCGTCGGGCAGCGCACGACCAGCGACCCCGGCGACGGATTCACCTTCCACTCGACGCGGGAGTACCGGCGCGGTGACCCGGCGGGGCGTATCGACTGGCGCAGCTACGCCAAGCGCGGGGACCTGTCGACGGTCAACTACGAGCAGTGGGTGTCGACGGCGGTCGTGTTCGTCCTCGACGCCCGCCCCCCGTCGCGGGTGACCGCCGGGCCAGGCCGGCCCACCGCCGTCGAACTCGGCGCGTACGCGACGACGCATGCGCTGACCTCACTCTTGCAGGCCGGCCACGAGGTCGGACTCGCGGTGGTCGGCATCGACGGCGACGGGCCGGACGGACTGGCCTGGATACCGCCCGGCAACGGCAGCGACCAGCGGTCGCGGGCAATCGACCTGCTGGAGGAGGCCGCCGATGTTGCTGACACCGCTGAGAGCGGGCCGAACGGGGAGGATGGAGGCGGGAGTGACACGGACGAGACCAAAGCCGACGAGGTGGACCCACAGCAGCAGTTCCGAAAAGTGATCGAACTGGCCGGGCCACGCTCGCAGTTCGTGCTCGTCTCCCCGATGCTCGACGACGGCCCGATGACGGCGATGGAAGGGTGGGCAGCCCTGGACACCGCACGGACCGTTCTCTCCCCGGATGTGACGGCCGCGAGTACGGTCAGCGGGCAACACGAGCACGTCCGCCGTCGAACCCGCCTTGCACGGTGTCAGGCGACCGGGGCCAGGACAATCGACTGGCGGCGCGGGACGCCGCTCCCGCTCATCCTCGACTACGCCTTCGCCGTCGAGGCGCGGCGACCGGGCGGCGGCGTCCAGCCGGGAGGTGGGGCCTGAATGGTCGGCGGTCCACGACTCGATACGCCCTCGGCCGTTGGGGACGAGGGGCGACCACGGGCGACGAGCCTGACCATCGCCGCGCTCGTCGTCGCCGCCTTTGGCCTGGCGACCGGCGTCCTCCGGGGCGACCCGCAACTGTTCAGTGGGGTCGCGCTGCTGACGGGCGTCGCCGTCGCCGGCATGACGCTGCTCGACCGTGCGTCGCTCGGCCCGACGGTTATCGGCCACCTCTGCTTCCTCCCGGCGGCGTCCGGCGTCCTCGTCTCCCTCGTGATTTCGCCGGTTGAAACCGCGCTGATCGGCGGCGTCGTCCTGGCGATGGGCGGCGTTGCCACCAGCTGGACGAACGTTCTCGACACGGAGACGGTGGTGTCGACAACCGTGAGCAGCGCCCTCTCGTATCTGTTCGCGGTGGTCGGCATCGTCGTTCTGGTGCTGGCCGCCGGCATCGCGTGGGTCTGCTGGCGGCTCCTGACAGCAGTCGTCGGCGCAACGTCCCCGGTCGCTGCCGCCCTGGGCCTCGGCGCGCTCGTGTTCGTCGCGGCGATCTGCCTCTTCCTGGCCCTGTGGCAGCTCCCAGTCTTGCAGTTGACAGCACGGAGCCGCCGGGCGGAGCGGGCAGCGACGCTCGCTCGTTATAAGCGCGTGCTCGGCGCTGTCGGGCTGGGCGCTGGCGTCCTTACCGTCCTCACCCCGTTCGTGGTGGTCTTTACGCCGCTTGACCGAGTCCTCGCCACGTCGCCGTTCAGCGCCGTCGTGGGGCTGCTGTCGTCCTGGCTCGTCCTCGGGCCGATCGCAGCCGTCACAGTGGGCGCACTGCTGGCCGCGACGGGGGCGTTCGTCCTCCGAACGTTCACCACCGAGTTCGACCAAGCGTCCGTCCGAGCGGTCGGGGCCGGCGTCGCCGCGCTCGGCTACCTCCTGTTGCTGGGCCCGGTCCTGGTCCGGCTGAGTATCGTCTCGGCGAACCCCGCCGCCGTCTTCGCCGGCGCGGTCTTGCTCCCGCTGGCCGTCTATCTCCTGCTCGTCCTCGCCCTCGGTGCGCTCAAGGTCGGCCTGCTACCCGAGCGGGCGGCCCCTGCCGCGCTGACCGCCGCGGGACTCATCTGTGCGAGTATCGGTGCAGCGCAAGCGGACCTCCCCACGCTGCTGGTGTTCGGTGGCGTCGTCGGCGGCCTCGTCGCCTGGGACGTTGGCACCTACGGACTTGGGCTGACAGCGGAGCTGGGCCATCGACCGGAGACCCGACGGCTTGAGCTGTACCACGGCGTGTTCGCCGTCGGTGTCGGCGGCCTCGGTATCCTCGGCTTCGGCGCGGTCGAACTAGCCAGACAGAGCGCGGGAACGGCCATCGGGTCGTCGGGAGCGATGGCGGTCGCGGTCCTCGGCGTCCTGCTGTTGCTTGCGCCGCTACGCGGCTAAGCGGTGCAGGACCGCTTCGTTTCCCGCCCTGAGCGTAAATCCAACAGCTGATGGCACAGATTCATAGCGTCCGAGGCCAACGCATGGAGCATGGCCGAGTCATCGACGGGATTGGGTGTCGAGGCAGCATCGAGCCATTGCCTCGATATCGTTGAACGGGTGGAGGAGGCGGTCGTCGTCGAGCGGCGGGTGTTGTTCGAAACGCTCGCCGGTGTCATCGCCAGGGGCCACGTCCTCGTCGAGGACGTACCCGGGACGGGCAAAACGGTACTCGCGCGCGTCCTCGCAGAGTCGCTCGGGCTCGATTTCAACCGCATTCAGTTCACGCCCGACCTGCTGCCGGCGGACGTGACCGGCTCGAACGTGTACAACGAACACGAGCAGGCCTTCGAGTTCGCCGAGGGACCGGTGTTCTCGAACGTCGTGCTGGCCGACGAGATCAACCGCGCCCCGCCCAAGACCCAGGCCGCGCTGCTGGAGGCGATGGAGGAGCGCCAAGTCAGCGTCGACGGAACGACCCATCCGCTCCCGACGCCGTTCGTCGTCATCGCCACCCAGAACCCCGTCGAACAGGAGGGGACCTTCCAGCTCCCCGAGGCCCAGCGGGACCGCTTCAGCGTAAAGACGGCGATGGGCTACCCCGATGTCGAGGGCGAGATGGGGCTGCTCGACCGCCGGGCCAATCGGCGAACGATTGCGCCGTCGGTCGAACCGGCTGTGGACCCGGCGACGGTGCTGGCCCTGCAAGAGTGTGCGGAGGATGTCCGCGTCGACACCAAGGTCCGGCGCTACATCGTCGACCTGGCCCGAGCCACACGCGAGGACGACCGCACCGAAATCGGTGTCTCGCCGCGGGGCGTCCAGCGGGTGTTCGAGGCCGTCCGGGCCAGCGCGGTCATCGGCGGCCGCTCGTATGCCACGCCGGACGACGTGAAGCGCCTGGCGACGGCGACGATGAGCCACCGACTCGTGCTGACGACCGAGGCGACGGTCGAGGGAGTCGAGAATGGCGACGTGGTAGAGGCTGCGCTGGAGACCGTCGACGTGCCCGCGGTGTCGCCCGATGCGCCCGACGGCGACGAGAGCGCACCTGGAGCGAGCGTTTCAGAGGCCGATTCTATCAACAGTGAGACTCCCTCGGACGTATCTTCCGGACCCGAGACGGAGCCAGCATCGAGAGATGCAGACACCAGCGTGGATGGCGTTCAGAACGGGAGCACGGGCTCACCAGAGCCGCAACAGCAGCCGGACCCGTCGGCCGATCACCGGCAACGCGAGGAGTAACGGCGTCTCGGCACACTCCGTTCTCGAACGCCGACAGTCGAACGCCTTTACTCCGCGGAACAGCCAGAGAGAGTATGGAAAGCGAACGCAACGTCCTCGGCGGGGAGCTGGCCCCGTGTTCGATGGACCCGGAGACGGGGTTCATGCGCGACGGCTACTGCTACCCGCTCCAGCGCGACCCGGGCCGGCACGAGATCTGTGCCGTGATGACCGCGGAGTTCCTGGAGTACAGCAAGGCCCAGGGCAACGATCTCGTGACGCCGCGACCGGAACTGAACTTCCCCGGACTCGACCCCGGCGACCACTGGTGTGTCTGTGTTCCGCGCTGGATAGAGGCCCACGAAGATGGGCGCGCACCGCCGGTCAATCTCGAAGCGACAAGCGAGGACGTGCTCGAAGATATCGATCTGGAGACGCTGAAAGGCTACGCTGCCGATGCTGACTCGGATGTGGATGCAGCCGGCGAATGAGTCACGGCGCGAACGACTTTTGAGGGTCCGCCCCCTCGCTTGGGCCGTGCAACAGGGGAGGGCCAGCCCGTGACCGTGGACCACGTTCGCGGCGTCGTCGTCGATATCGAGGAGCCGAAGACGGTGAACACGCAGTACGGCGAGAGCGACCTCTGTGAGGTGACCATCCGGCCCGACCGCAGGTCCGGCGAGCCCACGACAGTGACGCTCTGGGGGAAGTGGACCGAGAACGCCGAAGTAATCGAGACGGGAATGGAAATCGCCGTCTACAACCCCGACGAGCGGGAGTACCAGGGCGAACAGCAGTACTCCGTCGGTGGCGACGCCACCCTCGTCGTCCAACCGGATTTCCTCGTCGACGTGACCGACATCCGCGCGTGGGTGCAGTGCCCGCGGATGTACTACCTCCGGAAACTCGACGGCGCGGACCACGCCTACCCGCTGGTGAAAGGGACCGTCGTCCACGAGGTGTTCGGTGACCTGCTTCGGGGCCGGGACCTCGACACCGCCATCGAAGAGCAGGTTGACGCCGCAGGACTAGACATCGGACTGCTCGGACGGGAAGCCGACGAGGTGGCCGGCGACGTGCGCGACCACGCGTCGGCTATCCAGGGGTGGCTCCGGCAGGGGACGCTAACGGAAACGGATGGAGCGGCGACAGCCGCTGACAACTCGGAGCGGGACTTCAGTCCCGCGGAGAGCGAGTGGCGCTCGGAAATGACGCTCATCTCCGAACGGTTCGGCATGAAAGGACGGGCCGATGCCGTCCGGCGCGGGATGCCTGTCGAACTCAAGACCGGCAAAAACACCAAGCGAGAGCCGCGGTTTCAGGACAAGATTCAGGCGACGGCGTATGCGCTGATGCTTGGCGAACGCGCGGCTGGCGCGGGTAGCGCTGTCGAGGCGGCCCCAGACACAGGGACGCTCCTCTACACGAAAAACGCCGCCGTCGACCGCAACGAGGAGAGCGGCGACCTCTCGCCGGCCAAGGAGTTCTCCATCGGGAGCGGCCTGCTGAACTACGTCGTTCGGACCCGCAACGCGATTGCAGCGATGGAGTACGACTCGGGCGTGCCGACGGGCTACGAGGCAAACGCCAAGTGCGAGTACTGCTTCGAGCAGGACACCTGCATGGCCGTCTCCGGCCGCCTCGACCAGGAATCCAAGGCCGGAACGGTCGGTCGAGCGGTGCCCGACGAGGAACTGGACTACTTCGAGTCGTTCTACACGGCCATCGAGGCCGAACGCCGGGCCGTCCACCGCGAGTACGCGAAGCTCTGGGAGCAGACGCCGGAGGAACGCGCCGACAACGACCGCGCGCTCATCGACCTCGAACCGATCGGGCGCACGGAACTCGACGGCGGTCGCTGGGAACTCCGGGCGACGGGGACCGGTGCCGTCTCGAAGATCCGGGAAGGCAATCTCGTACTCGCCAGCGACGGCGACCCGGTGACCGGCAATGCCGAACTGGCTCGCGTCGAGCGACTGGGCAACGAGGCGCCACGCGCCTCGGATAGCGGGAACGGCAACGCCGTGGCCGAGGAGATCGTCGTCACGGCCGACGAGCCGCTGGACCTCCGCCGGCTGGACGTGTATCCCTCCGAACTGACCACCGACCGACTCCAGAACGCACTCCACGACGCCGTGCTCCTCCAGTCGCCCGAGCAGAAGGACGTGCTGTTCGGGCGGCGCGAGCCGGAGTTCAACGCTGTGGAGGAGACGTTCATCGACAACAACGAGGCCCAGAACGAGGCCGTCCAACTGGCGGTCGGCGCAGAGGACTTCGCGCTCGTCCACGGGCCGCCGGGAACGGGGAAGACCTACACACTGGCGCGGATGGTTCGGGCGCTCGTGGAGGGGTCGAAGACCCCTTCCGAACGGGCGAGCGGGGAGCGGAGCGACCCGCGAGACGGCGGCGACCGGGTGCTGCTCTCGGCCTTCACCAACCGCGCCGTCGACAATCTGCTGGAGGCGCTGGAGGACCAGGGCTACACCGACATCGTTCGCGTCGGCACTGAGAGCGGCGTCCGCGAGGACATGCAGAAGTACCGACTGGAGACCAGCGGCGACCCCGGCGAGTGTGCGGGTCGGCTCCAGAACGCACAGGTCGTCGCGGCGACGACGGCCACCTGCGGCGGGAGCACGCTCCAGACCCAGGACTTCGATACGGCTGTCGTCGATGAGGCCGGCCAACTGACCGAGCCGGGGACGCTCGCGGCGACGACGCTGGCCGACCGGTTCGTGCTCGTCGGTGACCACCAGCAGCTCCCGCCCGTGGTCCAGTCGGAAGACGAGACGCTATCGACCTCGCTGTTCGAGCGCCTCATCGACGCGCATCCGGACGCGGGCGTAATGTTGGACCGTCAGTACCGGATGGCCCAGCACATCCAGGCCTTCGCCTCGCGGGAGTTCTACGACGGGCAGTTGCGGCCCGCGACGGGCGAGGTGGCCGCCCAGCGACTCGACGATCTCGACGGTGTCTCGACGAGTCGCTTACCCGAGGGGCTCCGGGACCGCGTGGCCTTCGTCGATCCTGGCGGGAGCCAGGTCGGCAACACCAACCCGACTGAGGCCGACCGGATTGCCGAGATTGTCGCGTCGTACCGGTCCGCAGGAGTTCCGGCGGACGACATCGGCGTCATCGCGCCGTACCGCGCCCAGGTCGCGGAGATTTCAAAGCGCCTGCCCGATGTGACCGTCGACACGGTCGACCGATTCCAGGGGTCGAGCAAGGAGGTCATCGTCATCTCGTTTGTCGCCACGGGGACGCTCGACAGCCCCATCTTCGAGGATTACCGGCGGATCAACGTCGCGCTCACGCGAGCGAAGAAGGCTCTCGTTCTCGTCGGTGACGGTGACGCCCTGGCGACCGACGAGGTGTACGGCCGGATGGTCGAGTGGGCGCGGGGATAATTAGGCCTCGCCGGGCGGTTCGTCCGGTCCGCTAGCAGGCTCGTCTGTCCCATGGGCTTGTTCGTCCGGTTTGTCCACTTCTTTGTCCGTCTCGCCAGCGCGCTCCGCTGTCGTACCGGTCCGGTCACCGCTTCGGCGGGCGGCGATGTCGACCCGCAGCCGCTCCCGCAGCGAGTCTCTGAGTTCTGTTGCGGTCCCCTCGTCGATATCGTATACGCGGGCGATACCGCCGAGGAGACTGGATGAACTCGCCGTATCGGCCCCGACCGTCGCCAGGTCGCGGCGGCGCTGGAACGGCGAACGTGTGACGAACACCGTCTGGAGCCGGTAGTAGGGGACGATGCGCGTCGTCCGCCGCCAGAACCCGCTCCGGGCCGCAAGCACCGACTCGTCCATATCGAACCCGCGGTGTCGCCAGCGGAGGTGGGCCGCCGGGGCAACCGGGAGAAAGAGGAGGAGCGCGAACCACCAGTAGCCGGTCCCAAGCACCAGCGAGTCGACGGCGTAGGCGACTGCGGTGAGGCCGGCCGCCGCCAGCGAAAAGCGGGCGAGATAGCGCCGACGAGCGCGTTTCGGCGACCGCTCGAAGTCGAGGTCGCCAAAGGGTTCGATGTCCCGGGCCAGTGCGTACACTTCCTCGCGGGGTGCAAGCGGGACAGCGACGCCCTGGGTGGACTGCTGGCTCCCGCCGCTGTAGCCCGCTGTCTCGACGGCCAGCGTCGCGTAGCCGAACCGTCGCATCAGGACGTTCTCGCGGATGGTGACCGACTGGACCTTCTCCAGTGGGATGTTTCCGCTGTAGCGGCGCAGCAGTCCCCGCTCGTAGCGAAGGTCGCCGTCGGCCCGCGTAAGCCTGAAGCCGTGATACTCGATGACCGTCAGTGCCATGCTGACGACCAGTGCCAGCAGGAGGAACTGGGCGATAGAGAGCGCCACAAAGACGGCGATCCGGGAGGTCTCCGGTGAGCTAACCAGCCATTGTATCACCGGACCACTCAGCGACGCGCCCACGAGGGTGGCGTTGAACCGCAGCACGGCCCAGACGATGTCCATCCCCAGCGGAAGCGAGGCAAGCGTCAGGACCGGCGCGGCGGGGCGGACGGAGACGAGCGCGTAAGTCAGGAGTTCCCTCTGGTCGAACGCGAACAGCAGGGACCCGTCCGGCTGTCCGCCGCTGTCGGTTTTCGACGCGGAGACCGACGTACTCCGGTCAGTGTCCGCCTGTGCGTCGCCGGCCCGTGCCGGTGATGGACCGGTTGCGCCCGGGAGGTCCGCGTGGGCAGACCGGCCGTTACTCGCAGTACCAGACACCGCGTCGGAGGCGTCAGTCTCCGTCTCGGTAGCGTCGTCCCGGTCGTGCGTCCGCACGTAGTTCCGCAGGCGTTTGACTTCGGCCTCGTCGACCGCGTCCAGCGTCGCCTCCGTCGCGCTGCCGCCAGCGGTCTCGAAGCGGACGATTGCGAGTCCGAGCAGCCGGTTGATGATGTTCTGCTCGACATCGAGGTTCTGGACGCGACCCAGTGGAATCTGGCGGGACTGTCTGGCGAACACGCCGGATTCGACAGTGAGCGTATCGCCGTCGAGTTCGTATCCGAACCGGAGATAGCGAGCCAGCGCGTAGCCACCGAAAACGACCGCGCCGAGCGCCGCAAGTGCAGGGACGCCGAACCACGGGAGGTCGAGCGCCCCGGCCCCGAATGACCCGCCGAAGAAGCCGAAGAAGCCGCCCTGCAGGGCTGCCCGGGCGATACGTACGACGGCGCTCCGCGGATGGAGCCGCTTCATACCGCGTCCGTGGCCTCGCTCTCGTTTGCGAGGTCACGAAGCCGCTCGCGCAGTTCGGTGGCTCGTTCGGGCCGCAGTCCGGGAATCGTGATGTCCGCGCCGCGGGTCCCGGCGGTGTAGACGACGACACTCGCCAGCCCGACGGCGCGCTCAATCGGGCCGCGCGTGGTGTCGACGTGCTGGACGCGGACGTACGGCACCGACGTGTCGGTCCGGGTGACGACGCCGCGGAGGAGAAACAGCGAATCGTCCTGCAGGTCGAACCGCCAGATGCGGTGGGCGGCGACGGCGTGGACGACGCCCAGCAACACGAGCACGACCCAGCCACCGACGATGACCGTCTGTGGGAGTGAGACCGCGAATCGGTCGACGAGATACGCGATAACGCCGAGGACCGACGCCTGGATGACCGTCGACAGGACCCACAGCAGTCTCACCCGTGGGTGGAGCGACTCCATATCACAATCGAGGGGCCGGCCGCGGATTAACGGTTTGGCTCCGGGGCAAAATTGGCACAGTTTCGGTTCACCCGCGGCACAGAGTATGGACGGAATTGCCTGAAACTTCGAAAAATCTCCTTGTATGCCCCCGACGCCGGACAAACCGTATGTCACGAAGCCGACGGACGTTCCTGACGACGCTCGCCGCTGCAAGTGTTACGCTGCCGCTGGCCGGCTGTGCCGGCAGCGACGAGCAATCCGGAGACGGGGAAACGGACTCGATGAACGGCGAGACAACTGAGTCGATGAACGCCGACGGAATGACTGAATCAATGGAGGGTGAGGGGATGACTGAGTCGATGGATGGCGACGCAATGACCGAGTCGATGGACGGCGACACAATGACTGAGTCGATGGATGGCGACGCAATGACCGAGTCGATGACGGAGTCGACAGACGGCGAAACGATGGACGGCGAAATGAACGACACGATGGGCGAAAACGAGACAGAGTCGTCGGTCACCGGGGAACGAGACGAATCGTAGTCACTCGGCGTCGACCACAGGCGAGCTACACGCGCTCGTTAACCTGCTCGGCGACTCGCTCGCCGGGCCGGCGGAGGTGCCCGCTCTCCACTTCGTAGACGTACCCGGTCACGGTGACCTCGTCGGGAATCAGCTCGTGGTTTTCGAGGTACTCGACCTGTGCTGCACAGGCCGCGTCGATATCGTCGGTCATCCGGACCCACTCCGCGATTGACGCGTCGCCGATGTTCAACTCCGGCAGTGCCGGGTCCAAGTCGACATCGTCGAGATCGCCGTCGACCGCGGCCTCGAACCCCGCGACGACATCCTCGTCGGACGCGCTCATCATCCCGCAGTCTGTGTGGTTGACGACGATTATTTCGGTCGTATCGAAGTACTGTGTTGTCAGCGCGGCCGAACGGATTACGTCGTCGGTTACTTTTCCCCCGGCGTTCCGGAATATCTGTGCGTCACCGAGCGAGAGTCCGAGCGCGTCTTCTACGGGGATGCGCTCGTCCATGCAGGCGACGACGAGCAGTTGCTTGTCAGTCGGGATTCCCTTGCGTCGTCGCCGCGCCCAGTCGTCCCGCGCATCGACGCCGTCGTCGACCGATTCGTGGACATGCCCGGCCTCCGGTTCCTCGTGTTCGTGCCCGCTGCCGTCGCTTCCGTGCGTGTGATGTGGCATTACAGAACACGCTTTTGCGCCCCGTGTCCTTCACTGTTCGCTCGGAGGCAGTGTAGACAGGTGCGGGCAGTTCGGACGGCAACGGTCCGCTTCAGTCGTCGGTGGCAACAGCGCTGTCCTCGCTATCCCCGTCCGCGATTTCGTCCAGTACCCGCTGGTGGAACTCCTGCAAGACGGCCGATTCGTCCTCGGCGAGCACCACGTCGCTGGCCATCAGCGTCGCCAGGCCGAACGCGCGCGGCGACGGCGAATCGACGCGGGTCCGGACCACGTCCACGCCACCGTCTTGGATCGCTCGCAGGACGGTTTCGATGCCGTCGACGTTGAGTTTGTCCTCCAGAATCTCGCGGTAGGTCTCCTCGACGACGGCGAAATCGCCCAGATCCTCGGCGAACCCGAGCAGCATCTCCGAGGAGACCTGCTGTTCGCTTGCGGACTTCTCGTAGCCCTTGTAGCGTTTGAGTATCATCAGCGACCGCGTGGCGTTGATGCGGAAGTACCGCTGGAGGAGGTCCGTCCCGTCGAGGCTAGCTCGCAAATCCTCTCGGGCCGTCTCCGGGTCCAGGTCGTTGACGATCCGCGCGATGTCGACCTTGCGGTTCAGCGGCATCGAGAGCGTGAACCCGTTGTCGGCGACGGCGACCTGGACGTTCGCGCTGGCCGCCTGCGCGATGTGGTAGGCCAGCAGCCGGGAGAAGCCGTCGTTGAACCGCCGGCCGTAGTTCGAGTGGACGTGGTAGTGGCGCTCGTACTCGTCGTGGTCCAGCGTCTCCTCGATGACGAGGCGGTCGGCGGTGGCGACGCTCTCGGGCCCGGCGTAAGCCACCTGCTCGCGGAACATCCGGGCGATGGCTCGCACGCTGTTCTCGTCGATGGGGAACTCACGGAGCCAGTTCCGAACTTCGGACATCCCCCCGTCGGCCAGTCGGTCGAGCAGTTGGCCCTGGAAATCGAGAATCTCGTGGCCGAGGTCATACGAGAGGGGGAGGCGCTCGGAGAACCACGACGGGACCGTCGGCCGGGCGGCGGTGCGGTCGACGTACACCTTCGACCCGCGGCGGTAGCGGTACTCGAAGTTGGCCCCGCCGAGCACGAACACGTCGCCTTTCTCCAGCGTGTCCAGATACGATTCGTCCAGTTGGCCGACCCAGCTATCGTCGCTCCGGGTGACCACGTCACAGGTAAAGGAGTCCGGAATCGTCCCGATGTTGGTCATGTAGATGACCCGCGCGAGCCGGCCGCGCTTGCCGATGAGGTGCTCGCCCACGTCGAAATCCTCGTAGTGATGCTCGCCGTCGGGCGCGTCGTTGGTGTCCCGCCAGATCTTGGCGTAGACGTTCTTGTCCTCCATCCCCGGGTAGTCGGCGGTCATGTACCGCATCAGTTGCTCCCAATCTTCGTCGTCGTAGTTCCGGTAGGGGTAGGCCCGCTGGAGAACGCTTTTGAACGTCGCCTCGGGGCGAACGTCGTTGATAGCCATGCCGTAGACGTGCTGGGTCGCCACGTCCTGTGCGTTTGCGGGGATGAACACGCGGTCGACGAAGCCCCGCTCTGCCTTTTCCAGCATCACCGCACACTCCACGAGTTCGTCGCGGTCTAGCGCGATGACTCGACCCTCGACGGTCTCGCCGAGCTGGTGGCCGGCGCGGCCGATGCGCTGGAGCAACGCGGCGACGGACTTGGGCGACCCCACTTGCACGACGAGGTCGATGTGTGGCATATCGATGCCCAGTTCCAGGCTCGTCGAGGTCGTCACCACGTCAAGCGTTCCGGCCTTCAGCGACTCCTCGATGTCGCGGCGCTTCTCCTTCGAGAGCGAGCCGTGGTGACAGCCGGAGTTCGATTCGTCGTAGTCGTCGAACTTCTCACGGAGGTTATGGAGGACACGCTCGGCCCCCGACCGCGTGTTCGTGAACACGAGCGTATTAGTGTGCGATTGGACGTGCTCGTGCAGTTGCTTGTAGAACCGCTCGGTGACGATGTCGCGTGGCGTGTTGATGAGGTCGTCGGCCGGACAGGACAGCTCCATGTCGAAATCGCGGGCGAAGCGCGTGTCGACGATCTCGTAGTCCCGCGGGTCGCCGCCGGGGTCTTCGCAGCCGACCAGGAACTCGGCGACCGTATCCAGCGGCTCGACAGTCGCTGAACAACCGATCCGCGTCGGCGGTTCCTCGACCATCTCCTCTAACCGCTCCAGTGAGACGGAGAGGTGGGTCCCGCGCTTGTTCTCGGCGAGGCTGTGGATCTCGTCGACGATGACGTATTCGATGGTTTCGAGCTTCTTCTTGAACTTCGGGGAGTTCAGAAGAATCGCCAGCGTCTCCGGCGTCGTGTTGAGAATGTGGGGCGTCGTCTCTAGCATCGCCTGGCGCTCGCTGTCGCTGGTGTCCCCGTGCCGAATCGCGTGGCGTATCTCCACGTCCTCGCCCCGGTCGTCGAGCTTGGCTGTGATGCCGTCTAGCGGTTGTTCGAGGTTCCGGTGGATGTCGTTGGCCAGGGACTTCAGCGGCGAGACGTACAGGCAGTAGACGGAGTTCTCCAGGTCGTCCTCGCGGGCCTTCCCGAACAGTTCGTTGATGATGCCGGTAAACGAGGCGAGGGTCTTACCGCTCCCCGTCGGCGCACAGATGAGGGCGTTCTCGCGCTCGTGGATGAGCGGGATGGCCTCCTTCTGTGGCGGTGTGAAGAAGCCGCCGTTGCCGGGGACAAAGTCGCCGAACTGCTCGACCCACCACTCCTGGACGACGGGAGCGAGGCGGTCCAGTACCTCGGCGTCGTCGATTTCGACCGCGTCCGGGTCGAAGTCCGGGTCCGTGGCTGCGAGACGCTCGCGTCCTCCCATTGTCGGCTCTTACCGACCAGTAGGACCGCCGCGGCAAGTGGGTTCCGCCATCTCGATGGGGGCAACGCCTAAGCGACCGCCGCGTCTGGCCTTGGGCATGGCCGAACCCTTCGACGTACTGACGCCGCTGGTGACGCCGTTCGACGCCGACGGTGACCTCAACGTGGATGGTCTGGAGTCGCTGGTCCGGCACGTCTCGGCGGCCGGCGTCGACGGCATCGTCCCCTGCGGGACGACCGGCGAGTTCGAGACGCTGTCGCCGGGGGAGTACCGGACTGTCGTCCGAACCGCGACGGAGACAGCGCCCGAGGACTGCCGCGTCATCGTCGGGACGGCCGCCACCGACGTTGCGACCGTCCACGAACGGATGGCGTTTGCCGAGGAGCAAGGCGCAGACAGCACGCTGGTCGTGCCGTCGTACTACGGCGGCCAGGCCAGCGGAGCGGGCAACGAGGCGTTCTTCGAGTCGATTCTGGCCGACGCGCCGCTCCCCGTCTATCTCTACAACATTCCCGGCGCTGTTGGACAGGAACTCTCCGTCGAGACGGTGGCCGCACTCGCCGAATCGGACGCCGTTGCGGGGCTCAAAGACTCCTCTGGTGACCTCCCGTATGTCACCGCGGTCATGAACCAGACGCCCGAAGACTTCACCGTCTATCAGGGCCACGACGGCCTGTTCGTCCCGTCACTCGTACTGGGCGGTGACGGCGGCGTCAGCGCGCTCTCGCACGTGCTGTATAACGAACTGGAGCGAGCGGGCAACGCCGTCGCCAACGGCGACGTACCAGAGGCCAGAACGGTCCAACGGGAGGTCCTCTCGCCGCTCTCAGAGGCCTGTGCCGAGTACGGGT
The DNA here is from genome assembly GCF_031624315.1 of Haloarcula terrestris. NCBI lineage: Archaea > Methanobacteriati > Methanobacteriota > Halobacteria > Halobacteriales > Haloarculaceae > Haloarcula > Haloarcula terrestris. Next base: position 501,743 of record NZ_JAMQOM010000003.1, read on the forward strand.
TTGCGCCGACCGTCAAGGCGTTGCTCGCCGACCGCGGCGTCATCGACCACGCCGCGGTACGACCGCCGCGCACCGAACTCCCCGAAGACGCCGTACAGACCGTGACTGCGCGGCTGTGACGGGAGACTCAAATGGCCCTGTGAGGTTCCACGAGATTCATTACGCTGGGCGGCAGTGAACGGAATATATGTCGTTGCTGCCCTCCCGCGGTCCCGACGCGAGCACCTCACAGGACGGGGAGCTACAGGTCGTTGGGGTCGACGAAGATGTCTCAGATGTTCTCGATGCCCTCTCCTCGGAAACAGCTAGAGCGATACTCAACACGGTCTACGAGGAGCCGGGAACGCCCTCCGAACTGGCCGACCGCCTCGGAATGTCGATACAGAAGGTATCCTATCATCTGGAGAAACTGGAAGACGAGGAGCTGATCACCGTCGCCGGGGTCCAGTATTCCGAGAAAGGCCAGGAGATGAAAGTGTACGAACCACCGGACGACCCGCTGGTGTTGTTCGTCGGGACCCAGGAGCGCAAGCGGTCGCTCCGGTCGCTCGTCCGGCGCGTGCTGCCTGTCATCGGTATCCTTACCGCCGCCAGCGTCATGCTGCAACTCCTGCTGGGGCAGTTCCCGATCCAGTTCGGGAGTTCAGGGGCCGGCGGCGACGCGGGCACCGCTGGCGACGGTGGAGACGCGGAAAGTCTGGACACGGCGGACCAAACGGGTGCGACGGCCGAACCCACGCCTGCCCCGACATCGACGGATGACGGCGGGATACAGATAGCGGAGGCGACGGAGGCACCGGAAGCCACGTCAGCCCCGGAACAGACTCCGGTTCCGGAAGCTGACACTCCGGTCGAAGCGGTGACCGAGGAGGCACAACGGCTGACGACCGACGCCGCGGCCAGTGGTGGCTTCCACCTCGAACCCGGCGTGGCCTTCTTCCTCGGCGGCCTGCTGGTCCTGACCCTGTATGTCTCGTTCTGGGCGTACAGGAACTACCGCTAAGCAGAACTCGCGGCGCGGTCCACTGCCGTCAGTCCGACTCTGTCTGTTCGGCGACCAGCACGCCGGCCTGCTCGGTGACCATCTCGACAGCCGTCAGTGCGTAGCCGGCGTCGGTGAAGGCATCCGCCAGGACGCCAACTGTGGCAGGGTCATCCACCTCGGGGCTGTAAAAGGGCGCGTCGGGATCGTCGTCGGCGAACAGCATTACGTCTCCGAGGACGATGCGTCGTGGCCCCAGGTCGGCGATGGTGTCGATGGCGTCGCGTTTCTCGTCGTCCCCGAGGTGGTGCATCGCGAAGTTCGACGTGACGATATCGACCGGGCCGTCGACGTTCGGGGCGCGAAAGCGACCGTCACCGAAGCTGACGTTCTCGACACCGCGGTCTTCGGCCTTCTCCCGGGCTTTCTCCAGCATCCCGTCGCTGATGTCGCGGCCGATAATCTCCCCTGCGGCGGGCGCGAGTGCGAACGCGATGGCCCCTGTTCCTGTGCCGAGGTCGAGGACCACGTCGTCGCTCTCGGGGGCCGCGTGCTCGACAACGAAGTCGACGCAGGCGCGATACGCCGCCGAGTCCTGGTCCTCGTCGTAGGCGTCGGCGTGCTCGGAGAACCGTTCGGCGTGTTCGTCGAGTGATTTCTTCATAGTTCCTTCTCGTCGCGCTCGCACAAGTGTCTCCCGCTCCGTTGTGCGGTTTTGTCGCTTTCGGGTTCGGTTAAAACGGTTTTTGAGCCACGGATGCGTTTTTGCTATCCCCGTCCGAAGCATGAACTGCGCCGTCGACGGGTGACTTCCCCAACGAGGCCGCCCTGGTCCCGTCCCCGCCGACGGCCACCGCCCTCACTCCGCTGACGCTCCCTGGTGGTTTCCCTGACAGCGTGTCCCCACACGCCAACCCTTTGTCCGTTCGCTCGCTCTCGCCCAGTATGCGCCTCACGTTTCTCGGCACCGGTAGCGCCATGCCCACCGGGTCGCGAATGCAGTCCGGCTACCTCGTAGAACAGGACCACAACCGGCTGCTCGTCGACTGTGGCAGCGGCGTGTTGCACTCGCTGGCCCGCACTGAAACGGGCTACGAGGGCGTCGACACTGTGTTGCTGACACACCATCATCTGGACCACGTCTCGGATCTCGACGTACTGCTGAAGGCCCGCTGGCTGGCCGGCGAGACCGACCTCACGATAGCTGGCCCGCCTGGGACGTGTGACCTCGTCCGGGACCTGCTCGAAACCCACGACTACATGCAGAACCGCCTGGACCTGACGCTCAGGGACCTCGACGGCGGCCCGTTCGACCTGGCCGGGTTCACCGGGGACACCTGCGAGACGCGCCACTCGATGCAGTGTTTCGCGTACCGGCTCTCCGTCGATGACGGCCCGACGATCACACTTGGGGCTGACTCCGAGGCGTTCACGGACCTCATCGAGTTCGCCGATGGCTCGGCGGTGCTCGTCCACGACTGCTCGTTCCCGGACGAGGTCGACGTGTCGAACCACCCGACGCCGACAACGCTCGGGGAGGCGCTCCGTGATGCTGACGCCGAGGTCGGGCGCGTGTATCTCACGCACCTGTATCCACACACCGAGGGTCGACACGAGGAGATGCTGGAGTCGATAGCCGACAGCTACGACGGCGACGTGCAGTTCGCCGAGGACGGCCTGACGATAACCGTCGACCGGTCCTAAACGCGTTCGAGCGTGACGCGGAACTCGGCCCCACCGGCATCGCTCTCGGCCACGCTGACGCTGCCGCCGTAGGACTCGGTCAGCGCCCGAACGAACCCGAGGCCGAAACCGGTCCCGGAACTCTCCTGGCCTTTGACACCCATCTCGAAAATTTCATCGCGCAGGGCGTCTGCGATGCCCTTTCCGTCGTCTGCGAAACAGACAGTGACCTCGTCGGGGCCGACCCCGTCCGGGTACACAGCCATGTGAACCTCGCCCTCGTTGTGGACCGCCGCGTTCGACATGACGTTCGTGAACACGGAGTCGAGCAGGTCGCCGCCGTACACCTGATAGTCGAAAGCCGACGCCTCGAAATCGACGGTCAGCGACCCGTGGTTGGCTCTGACGTTCCGAACCGTGTCCCCCAAGAGCGCGCCCAGATCCTGTGGCTCCGGGTTGTCCTGTGTTTCGAGCGTCGAGACGAGGTCGCCGACGCGATGGATGAGGTCGGCGGCGCTCTCGGCCGCGTTCTGGATTTTGCCGGCGTACTCCTCGGTCTGGCCGTCGACCTGTCCCGCGACGGCGTCGGCGAACCCGGCGATGATCTGGAGGTCGTTGCCCAGATCGTGTCGGAGGAGTCGGTCGTACATCTCGATCATCTCTTTTCGCCGTTCTAAATCCCGGTGGGCACGCTCTAACCGCTCGCGTGAGCGGATATTGGAAATCGCCGTCGCGGCGTGGGTGGCGAGAATTTCCAGCGGTCTGACGTACTCGTCACCGAACCCCTCAACGGTCTGGGACCGCGTGACCAGTACCGCGGTCACCTCATCACCCATCCGGGCCGGAACGGCCAGCGCACCCGTCACGTCCGAGTCGGCTGTGACGCCAGCATCAGGTCCGTACTCGGTCAGCGTCTCGCCAGCCTCCCGGGCTCGCCAGGCCAGGTCACTCGGGGGCTCCCCCTGTACGAGATTCGGGTTCGTGCTGTGGATGACTCGGAGGTCGTCGTCGCGCACCTCGACGAACGTAGAATAGGAGAACTCGAACAGCAGCGACATCGCTTCCAGTGTCAGCGAAACGACCTCGTCAACGGACTCACACCGATTGAGTGCCTGGCCGTACTTGTTCAGGTCAGCGACCTGTCTGGCAAAGTCCTGTTGTTCTTCGAACGACATGTCACCCACTCCTCCCAGACATTGGAACTACATATCAATGGGGAGCCGGGGAAAAAACGGTTTCGGGCGTCAGACTACTGAAATGAAAGACGACAGACACAACACGAACAGCCGCTCTCAGTCGAGCCGGTACCGCAACAACGCAGCGATACCGCCGAGGTTCGAAAGCTGCTGTCCGGGGGCGAACTCCGCGGAGAAGACGGTCACGTCACCGCCCTTCTGTTCGGTCGTCTCGATGATCTGGTCGACATCGATCTCCCAGTCGCCCTCGCCGGCCCGCTCCAGCCGGAGTCGCTCATCAAGCACGAGCAGCGTCTCGATAGCGCCGTAGTCGGCGGCCTTGGCGACTTCTTCCGGGCCGTACGCGACTTCCGAGCCCGAACCGATGCGCTCCATCAGTTCGTCGATGTAGTCGGCTTCCTCGGCGATGCGGGTCTGCTGTTGCACGTCCTCGACAGCGCCGCGCTTGAGTACCTCGTGAACGCCGCGGTCGCCAACGGCCGACGTATCCACGACTGTGATCTGTTCGGCGATGTCAGGGATCTCGTCCTGGAAGTGGTCCAGGGCGTCCTGTTTGGTGAACCCGGGGCCGGCGAGGATGTAGGCGTCCACGTCCTGCCGTTTGAGTACCGATGCCAGTTCGTCGAACAGTTCCTTCCGCGGGCGGGCGTACTCGCCCTTCCCGGTCGTCGAGGTGATGGTCGCCCGTTCCTCAGTGCCATACTGGGCGACGGTGTGGACGTGGGCCTCTCCCTCCTCGACGGTCGCAATCGCCACATCGGGGTTCTCCGTCGCCTCGACGGCCTCCTCTAAGCGGTCGGACTGGTCCGGTTTGAGGTGCTTCTCGACGGTGAGTTCGGTGTGTTCCTCGACGTTGAGCGTGTGGTGAAAGCCCAGTTGGTCCTCGCGGGAGCAGTCGACGATTTCACCGCCCACCCGGAGGCGGTTGGCGAACTTCGCGAACTCCACGTCGGTGACTTCGATCTGGATCCACATCGGCTCTCGCTCGCCGCCCTTGTCCCGGAGATTGTCGTCGTTGCGCTGGATGCGCCGCGTCGTGTCGCCGGAGACGAGGTCCCCCGGCTCGATGACATACGAGAGGTGCCAGAGGTCGTCCAGCGTCTCGGGGACCACCTCGATGCGCTCGGCCCCTTCGGCGGTGGTCTCCTGGCTCTGTATTTGCATACTGAAGCGTCCGCTTCAGGGACACAAGTGTTCTGCCATTCGATGCGCTACCGAGGGTCGAACCCGGTACCGGTCCGGTCAGGGTACCGACTGCGACGCGGGCGTTTCGGAACCGAGGTCCGGCACCTCTCTGACGGCGGTCCCGATGGCGTACGCGCCGGCGACGTTTCCGTAAAAGGAGATGAACGGGATCAGGACCGCGCCGACGACGGTGACAGAGACGAGGCCGCCGACGACCTGTGCGCCCATAGCGATAACGACGGCGACCACCCACGCAGCGGCGTAGGTCTCTGACCCGCCGATAGCGCGGAGCGTGCCAGGTGAAAAGGCCGCGCCGACGCGTCCGGTCACTGCGTACGCGGCCACGGCCGCGGGGAGGAGATACGCCGCGCCGAGCGAGACCACGAGAGTGACGGCGACGACGACGAGTGCGAGCAGGAGGCCGCCAACAGCGATGCCCGATGTCGGTTCACCGCCCGCTGTCGAGACCACGGAGACGGGCAGGACGAACGAGGCGATTGCGAGGCCGATGACCACCAGCGGGACGAGCAAGTACACCAGCGAAATCAGGAACGCGACCACCCCCTCGACCAGCAGGTCGCCCCAGTCGTCGAAGGCCGGCGGCACCTCGTCGTCACCGTCGTGTACTGCCCGGACGACCCGGACGAGGTAGCCATACACGAACAACACTGGGACGAAAAACACACCCAGCAAACTCAACACGCCGCCGATCAGTATCGTTTCGACTTTCTGCTCGCCGTTCCAGGGGTATCGGATTGCGTCTTCTAACATTGGGACTCCGTCACTGTGTGGGACAGTGGACCGGGATCCGGCAGTCCAACCAATCCAGTGACGTGTCAGTGTTGTGGAAGCAATGTCATAAACCCGCGCACTCGGGTGGTACGGAAAAACGTTGGTTCGAAGGCCTGAATCAGGCCGCGGGCTGGGCGTCGGGCGTCTCGCCGCCCGCGTCGACGGCGGGCATCTCGCGGACGGCGGTCCCGACCGCGTAGGTCCCCGCCACGTTCGCGTAGAACGTCACGAAGGGGGCCAGCACCGCGCCGATGACGACGGCGTTCAACACGCCGATGACGACGCCGGCGAGGAGGCTGATACCGAACGCGACCAGCCAGCCGGTGGCGTAGGTCCGACTGAACGCGTACCGGCGGAGTTCGCCCGGTGCGAACGCCGCGGCGATGCTGTCCGTGCGGACGTAGGCGACGATTGCCGCCGGGAGTACGTACGCCATGGCGAGCGAGATCACGGTCACCGCGAGCGCGGCGACGAGGGCGATGAGGCCGACGGCCAGTCCGCTACCCGAGCCGCCACCGCCCAGACCTAGCGTCGCACCGCTTGCGAGCACCGCAACGAGGGCGATAGCCGTCGGGACGAGCGAGTAGACGAACCCGATGGCGAACACCTTCAGGCCGTCCATGCCGAGGTCGCTCCACTCGTCGAACACCGGCGGTTCGGCTTCGCCGTTCAGCACGGCCCGGAGCGTCCGGACGATGTAGCCGAGGACGAAGAACACGGGCACGACGAGGAAGCTCAGGAACAGCAACACGCCCCCGATAGCGATGGTTTTCACTGCGCTGTCGCCGTCCCGCGGATACGTTAGTGCTTCTTGGAACATGATGGTACTCCGTGACATCAGGCGGGCCGGCGTGGTCGCTGCCACGTCAGTCACGACGAGGTGTCACATCAACATATAATACGACTTACAAGTATATATAGCAGTATGTGCGCCGTGCTAGCAGTTGTGGCCTCGGGCCTGACAACCGAATGGGCCTCAGTGTACAGCTGTTGGTTTGTTCACCCCAATCACTGCTGATCGGCATTCTGGTCTCCGTCCCCGTTCGCGGCCGCCTGGAGGCGCGCGAACGCCTCCCACGAGGGGTCCGCGCCGGGATGAGATTGTCGCGTGCCGTCGACGTACAGACCCTCGCCGTCGGTCACCTCGCCGACGACGGCGGCCGGCGTCCCGCAGTCACGGAGTGCGCTGACAACTTCGTCGGCGTCTGCGGGGTCGACGGCAGCCAGGAGCGTCCCGCAACTGCTGACGTGCCAGGGGTCGATGTCGAGGGCGTCACAGAGCGCCCCGACGCCGTCGGCGACCGGCACTGTGTCGCTGTCCACGTCGAACCGAACGCCTGCGCCGTCGGCCATCTCGATGAGCGCCCCGGTGATGCCGCCCTCCGTCGCGTCGTGCATCGCCGTCACGTTGCCGGCGTTCGCCGCGGCCATCGCGTCTTCGACGAGCGCGGTGTCGCCAAGGCGCTCCTGTGCGGTGGCGATTCGGTCGGGTGAGAGGCCGATCTGTTCCGGGAAGAGGGTAGCAAACAGACCTGTGACTTCGGCTCCCGGGCCGGTCCCGACGACCAGTTTGTCGCCCGGTCGCGCGCCGTCCGGCCGGACGAGATCGTCGTGGGACCCGACGCCCAGAACGGTTGCGCCGCCGACCCAGGAGTAATCAACGCCCGCGTAGCGAGCGGTGTGGCCGGTGACGACACTCACGCCCAGTTTTTCGGCCCGCTCTGCAAAGCCGTGCCACATCGCCGCGAGTTCGTCGTCGGTCATCTCCGGCGGCAGCGTGAACGTCACAGAGAGGTGCGACGGCGGGATGCCGGACACGGCAACGTCGGCCAGCACCACGTCGAGTGCGAACCGACCGGCCCGCTCGAACCCCAAATCTGGGAGGATCGACAACGGGTCGGTCGCGGTGACGACGGCCTCGCCGCCCACGTCGATGACGCCGAAGTCGATGCCGTGTGTCGGCCCGAGGACCACGTCGTCGCGGTCAGCGCCGAGTTCCGGGTAGATGACCCGGTCGAACATCTCGCGGTCGATTTTGCCGAGGTCACTCATCGAGCGGGTCACCTCCGGCGGAGTTCCCTCTCTGCCCCGGCATCGTCACTCATCAGTCATCCGGCTCCCGCCGGGCGGCAGGAACTCCTGTATCTGGTCCGGGCTGGCGACCTTGCGGACGAACGTCTCGTCGGCGAAGCGGTCCTTGAACTCACGATAGAGCCGCTTGGCGATGTCGTTTTGTGCGTACTGACCCGGTTCGACGGCGATGCTGGTCGCGGCCTGGCCCTCGATGGCCTCGGGTGGGCCGCCGATGACCTGTGTCTCGTCGTCGCAGGTGATGCCGACGGCGATGCCGACCGGCGTCGACTCGAAGTACGTCCGGTCGCCGCGGATGGCGAAGCCGCCCTTCTCCAGGTACTCGCCGCTTTCGGGTGTCTTCGACACCTGATCGGGGTCGACCATGTACACGTCGCCGGCGAACTTCCCGTCCTTCCAGACCGAAGAGTACGAGACCGCGAACTGCGCGGCCTGGTCGAGCGAGGACTGTGGGAAGTCGACCTCCTTTGACGGTTCGCTGGGGCCAGTGGCTTTGAGCACCGTGACCGGGCCGCCGTGGGCCTGCGCGTGGAAGAACTTGTCACCGCCTTCCAGGTACTTCTGGACGAGTTCCTCGTTGTCGTCGGCATCGCGGCCGCCGATGACGAGGAAGCCGTCCGAAGTGTGGAACCAGCGGAACTGCTCGTACCAGTGCTCGGTCGACCGGGTGGGAACGGACTGCATCGAGAGCCAGTCGGTCGGTTCGTCCTCGCTCTCGTCCTCGTCGGTATCGTCCTCGCCGTCGTCGGCCTCCCACTCGTCGCGGCGCTCTTTGACCGCTTCGAGGTCTTCGCGCGTGTTCTCGATGGCGGCGAGCGCGCCCTCCTTCTTCTCCTCGATGCGCTTGGCCTCCTTGTAGAGCTCGTCGGCGTTCTTCTCGACGCCGGTGAAGGCGTCCACGCTGATCCGCGTCCCGTCGATGTCGAGGGTCACCGTCCCCTCGCTCCCGTCAAGTGAGACGACGGCTTCAGCCGCTTCGATGCCGCGGTCGGCCCCCTCCTCGAACTTCGCCTCGATGTCGTCCCAGGACACGTCGTCCTCGCGGGCGGCCTGGACCGTCGAGAGCACGTCGTCGACGAGGTCGTAGTTGGCGTACAGCAGTTCGGCTTTCTCCCGTTCGGCCTCGGCGTCGGCCTCGAAGTCCCCGATGGCCTGTTCCTGCTGCTGGATGATGCGTTGCTGTTTCTCTATCTCGGCCTCGAAGTCCGGGCGCTGTGTCTCGCCGCCCTCGACTTCCTCCTCCCGCTGGAAGTTGAAGAAGTAGTCGTCCAGCGCGGGATTGAACTCGGTGAACGACTCGCTGTACAGTTCCTCGTACTCCGCCAGTGGAGTCGGCGTTACGTCGACGCGCCGGCGGTCCGGGTCGTCATCGGTATCCTCACTGCCCGCGCCGTCATCGTCATCCAGCGTCTCGTAGTACACCCGCGGGTCCACGTCTCCCTCACGGAGCCGCGTCCCCATCTCGTCGATGAGTTCGTACAGCCGCTCGAAATCGGACTCCTCGAGCTCGTCGACGGCGACGTTGTAGTCGATGCCGGCGCGGGTACACAGCTCCTCCCCGTAGAGGCCGCCGAAGTTCAGTTGCGTCGCCAGCGTCCGGACGAGGTCGGCGTCGGATTCTTTGATTCGAGCGACGAAGCCGTCGTAGTCGACAGTCATCGGGTTGAACCGCGCCGAGGGGAACTCGTAGGGCGTCCCCGGCGCGACGGTCCGTGACTTGAGCCGCACCGTCTCCAGACAGTCGATGACCTCGCCGTGTTCGTCCAGTACGGCGACGTTGCCATCGCCGAACAGTTCCGCGACGATGGTGGTCGAGGCGTCCTCGCGGTCGAACTCCAGTTCGATGATGCGGTCGAACTCGAACTGCTCGACGCGGACGAGGTCGGCCCCCGACAGCCGGTTCCGGAGCATCATCGCGAAGTCCGGCGGGCGACCCGGTGCGTCGGGGACGTGGCTCTGGTCGGCAACGTGGGCGCGCTTGACATCACCGACCTCGATGAGGAACTCGACGCGCCCGCGGTCGAAGTCCCGGAGCTTCAGTCTGACGAGGTCGTCCTCGGGGTAGAGGTACGCCTTATCGAGCTTCGCGCCCTCGTAGCCGGCGAGTTCCCCCTCCAGGGCGGCGAGGTCGACGCTCGTCAGTTCCCGCTTGTGGTCCATGTCGGTGGCTGTCGGCGGGCACCCAAAGGCGTTCCGTTAGCCGCTGTCGGCGAGTGCCTCGCCCGTCTCCAGTCCGTTCCGCAGCGCTGCGTGGAGTCGTCCCTCCCCGGCCACCCAGTCGCCGGCGAAATACAGGTCGTGGTCGGCCGCACACGACAGCAGGTCGTGGTCGACCTCGCCTTCAGGCTGGGAGTACCGCCAGTGCTGGTGGTCCGTCCAGTCCGGGTCGGCGAGGCGGTCGTCGTCCAGCAGCCTGGCCGTCCGGGCCGCGATGTCCTCGACCAGCGTGTCCGGGTGTTCGTCGTAGTTCGCAATCGACCACGGTTCGTTCATCTGGACCAACAGCAGGGACTCGCCGTCGGGAACGTGGCCGCCCTTGCACTCCTCGCGGCCGATCCAGCCGATGTCGTGGTCCTTGTCGCTGTTGACCGCGGCGTACCACGGCACGTCGAGTTCGAACGGGTAGTGCAGGACCCCCGCGATGACGGTCCGATAGGGGACGGCGGCGATTTCCTGCCGAAGTTCCCGACAGTCGTCGTGGTCCCACCGCGACTGTCCCAGCAGATCGGCCGTCTGCGGGGCCGGCGGGGTCAAAAGTGCGGCGTCGAAGTGGCCCAGATCAGCCTCGTCGTCGTCCCGGAGCCGCCAGCCATCCTGCTGTCGCTCCAGTCGCTCGACGCGGACACCGTTCTCGATGTCGGCGTCTGTCTCGGCGAACAGCCGCTTTGCGAGCTGTGTGATGCCCGACTCGTAGGTCCATTTGTGCTCGTCGGCGTCCCGGCCTGGTTCGATCTCGCCGGTGGCGTCGAAGGCGTAAATCGGGTCCTCGATATCTACGAGCCCCTCGGTCGGCAGCGTCTCCGTGACCAGTTCCGTCACGCGGGCGTCGTCGGCCTTGAGGTAGTTCGCGCCGTACTCGTAGGTGCAGTCGCCGTGTCGGCGGGTCGCGGCCCGCCCGCAGACGCCGCGGCTCTTCTCGAACACTGTTACGTCGACCGCTTCGTCACGGAGCGCGTACGTCGCCGCCGCACCGGCAGCACCGGCACCGACGACTGCGAGGTCACGAGCCATACGTTGCTGTTGGTCGGTACCAGTAAAAATCCACCACACAACCAGTTCGGATCGCCCGCCTGCGACCCGATTCAGCGGTCTCGCTGGCGTCGGAGGCCCTGACGCGTCCACCCGATGACGGCGAGGACTGCAACAACCACACCCACCTGCAGAAGTGAGAAACCGGGACCCTGTGCCGCGGCCGTCCCCCGTTCCTCGCCGTCGGTGACACCGGTTTCAGTCACGGATTGGTTCTCGACTCTGAGCTGGCCCGCGGTGTCGCCGTTGACTCGGACAGTTCCGTTGACCGCCTCGAACTCGGTTTCGACGACCCGCTCTTCATCGGGTTCGAGCGTCACCTGATCCGTCGCCACCGGCTCACCGTCGACTGTCACGGCCAACGTCTCGTTGACCGGCCGCGAACGGGGGTTCGCTACCGTCGTTCGCACGGTCGTGTTGAATCCCGACCGAACCCAGTCAGCCGACAGCGACGCGTCCGCTATCTGGATATCGGTGCTGCCCTGGCCCCCGATAGTGCGTGCCTCATCGGTGCCAGTTTCGGTTTCCGTCCTGAAGCCAGCAGTCCCGTTCTCGGCACCGGTCGCGTTGTCGGCAGGAGCGCCGCCGCCCGCCGTCTCGTTCTCATCGTCGTCTGCTCCCGTGATGTTGTCGAAGATTCCACTGTCGGACTGGGAGTCGTCGCTGTCGTCCGAGTCGCTACTGTCGTCGGAGTCGTCCGAATCATCGGAGTCATCCGAGCCGTCACTGTCATCGTCTGAGTCGTCTGACTCATCGGAGTCGTCGGTATCGCCATCATCGTTGGCCTCAAAACCGTCTCCGTTGGAGTCGTCATTGTCGTCAGAACCGTCATCTGCGTCGGTTTCCTCCGGGGTTCCGTTCTCAGTTGTGACAGCATCAGTGGGTTCTTCGGTCTCGGTCGGTTGCGCAGTCTCGGTTGGGTCTTCAGTTTCAGTCGGTTCCTCGGTTTCTGTGGGTTCTGCAGTCTCGGTCGGTTCCGCAGTCTCTTCGATTTCTGTGGGTTCCTCCGTTTCTTCGGTTTCTGTGGGCTCTGCAGTCTCGGTCGGTTCCTCCGTTTCTTCGGTTTCTGTGGGCTCTGCAGTCTCGGTCGGTTCCTCCGTTTCTTCGGTTTCTGTGGGCTCTGCAGTCTCGGTTGGTTCTTCAGTTTCAGTCGGTTCCTCGGTTTCTGTGGGTTCTGCAGTTTCGGTCGGTTCTTCCGTCTCCGTTTCTTCTGCAGTCTCCTCGTCATCCGGTGTGTCCGTCTCGTTGACCTGCTCAAGGGAAGTCCCCGAATAGCGATCAAAGAGAGACGGAGCAGTGGTTCCAGATGTGCTCACTGTGGTGTCTGACAAGCCGTTCTGTGGGCCAGCGTCGGTAGCGACAACGCTGCCGGCAGCGAATACGGACGCGAACGCAACGGTGACAAAAACCACAGCGACGGCAGTACAAAGTGTTCTGGCCTCGCTCATACAGGGGAGTACGCGAGTAAAGGATTAGTTACGCAGCAACCAAACCGTCGGTAAGGTCTTCCTTCTGCCACTGGAGTCGGTCGATTTACCGGAACACGCCAACGGGGCGTTACACTCGGCGACGAAGCCGGACGACACCGGCGACCAGTGCGAGCACGATTGCGACCAACTGGACGGTAAAGCCGGGACCGGACGCGGCGACCGTGTCCTCCGCTGCCTGCGCACCGCCACCGCTTTCGCCCGTCTCATCAGCCCCGTTCTCACCTGTAGCCTGGTTGGAAACGGAGCCGACACGGAGGTCACCGGCACTGACGCCGTTGACCGCGACGGACCCCTCGACGGCCTCGAACTCCATCGCCACTGTCGTCTGTTCACCGGCGTCAAGCTGGACGGTCCGGGAGGCAACCGGGCTGCCGTCGACAGTGACCGTCAGCGTCTGCTCGACGGCCTCGTCGGTCGGGTTCTCGACCGTCGCCCGCGCCGACGTGTTGAAGCCAGCACGGACCCAGTCGGCCGTCAGGGACGCGTCAGTTACCGAGACCGCCGTCGGAGCAGTCGAGGGCGTAGCTGTCGCCGTCAGGGTCGACTCTACAGCCATCGGCGAGACGACAGCGATAGTCGAGAGACGCGGTGATGTGGCCCGAATGGAGTCGTTCGTCGTGGTGACGGTACTGGGGAGCTGATTCCAGGTCCCGTTGTGGTACTGGTACACCCGGACGGCGTCCATCGATCCGTTGGCCGGCAGTGAGGACTCGTTGAGCCGCAAGGTGTAGGTCGCCCGACTGATGTCGGAGGCGTTTGCGCCGGACGTGACAGTTACGTACCCGCGCACGCCGTCTTCCGGCACAGCGGCCATATCGTTCGACGTGGCGTGTGGCCCAAGCATCGTCGTGTTGAACCCATTGCTCTCGTTGGTCACGTTGAGCGAGAGTCCGGCGAGCGTAAACGCCGGCGCGGTCTCGGACGGGCCAGAGCGGTTCAGCGACTGGGAGACTGTCGAGTTCGCGGCGTCAGCAGTCACGCGGACAGTCACGCCGTTGCTGATCTCGGACTGTGAAATCGCGGGCGGTGCCGCGCCGCCCCCGGCGTCATCGGTCTCGTCTGACTCGTCGGCGTCGTTACTGTTGAATCCACCACCGCCACCACCACCGCCACCACTGCTTTCAGCCTCGACGGAGAGAGTGCCAGCAGTGACATTCCCGACAGTGAGCGACCGGTCGCCGGCGTCGTCGAAGGAGATGCTGAACGTGACAGTCTCAGTCTGACCGCCCGCAATCGGGCCGACAGTGCGTTCCTTGACAACCTGGCCGTCTGCTAGCAATTCGGCCTGGTAGGTGCCGTTCTCCGTACCGACGTTTGCGATTGTCGCCGTCACGTCCGTCGAGTCGCCTTCGTCGACAGAAGCACTGCTCAGTTGTGCGCTCTCTACCTCGAAAGTTGCTGGCTGGGTGACCATGACGGTCCCGCCGGCATTGCCGTTGACCGACATGTCGTACTCGCCGCCGCTCTCGAAGACGTGGACAAAGGTAACTTCGGTCTGCTCGCCGCCCGACAGCGTGACGTTCGTCGTGTTCACGATTTCGTCGTTAGCCTGGAGTCGAACCTGGGATTCTCCCTCCTGGTCACCGTTGTTCACGACGGTTGCGGTCACTTCGAGGGCATCACCTGCCCGGGCCGCTGTCCGGTTCAGTTCGATGGATCCCGTGTCGAAGGTGGCCGGCTCTTTGACCGTGACCGTGCCGGCCCGTTCGCCCGCGACAGCAACCGCGTAGTTTCCGCTGGCGTTGAAGGTGTGTCCGTACGTTATCTCGGTCGACTCACCGCCGGCCAGGGTCACCGCTTGGGTCTCGACGACGGAGTTCGCAACGGCGAACTCCGCCTGGTACGTTCCCTCTCGGTCACCGGTGTTCGTGACGGTTGCACTGATTTCGACGGCCCCGCCCTCGGTAACGGTCTCGCTCCCGACCTGCGCGTTGGTGATGTCGAACGTCGCTGGTTCGGTGACCGTCACGCTGGCTCCGAACTGGTTGTCGACGGCGATGTCCCGGGTCCCCGCTTCGCTAAATGACTGGACGAACGTGACCGTCGTCGACTCACCGCCGCTAAGCGTCACGGACTGCGTGTCTATCGTGTTGCCGTCCTCCTGTAGCCGTACGTCCGCAGTGCCTTCGTCGTCGCCCTCGTTTCGGACCGTCGCCGTGACGGCTATCGGCTCGCCTGTAGCGACAGCAGTCCGGTTTATTTCTACCGTTGTCGTCTCGAAGGTCGCCGGCTCGGATACCTGAACGGTACCGATGCGCTCACCGTCGAGGCCGATAGCATAGTTTCCGACGGCATTGAACGACTGGGTGAACGAGACCGTCGTCGATTCGTCAGGACCGAGTTCCACCTCGGTCGTGTCGACCTCCTCGTCAGACACCGTCAGCGGCACCTCGTAGGTCCCCGCCCGGTCACCGGTGTTCGTCACGGTGGCAGTCACCTCGATACTGTCGCCCTCACCGACGGCCCTCGAACTCAATGCCCGGTCGGACACCTCGAAGGACGCCGGCTGTTCGACCGTAATCGTCTCGGTTTCGCCGCCGACCGAAAACGCGAACTCGCCGGTTTCTTCGAACGTATGGACGTACGTGTCGGTCCCTGACTCGCCCGGACCGAGGTCGAAGGAGACGGCGCTGACAGAGTCCCCAGCAACGGAGACGAAGATCTCTCGTTGTCCAGACACGATTCCCGTGTTCTCCGCAGTGACGGACAGTTCAACGGCCCCGCCTTCGGCGACTGTCGTCGTATTCCACTCGGCCTCGGTCACCTGAATGGTGGGCTGGCCGACGACCAGCGTGCCGGCGGACTCACCGTTGACCGTCACCTCGTGCTCGCCGTCGTCAATGTAGCCGCCGTCACCGGTTTCCAGCACGTAGGTGGTGGTAACGTTCCGCGTCGCACCAGCCTCGACAGTCACCTCGTCAGTGTCGGTGACCGTCACGTCCCGGCCACCGACCGCGACAGTTATCGGGACTGTCTCCGCCGCCCCGCCCGTGTTCTCGAAGGCGACCCACAGCTGGGGCTGTGGCGTTTGCATCTGTGCTGTATCGACTCGCGTGTCGATCAGGCCGGCGTCCTGCACCTGGACATCCGGCGGTCCGGCTCCACCGCCGTCCTGCGCTTCGACCGTAATGGTCTGTGTCTCTTCGGCAGTACCGAACTCGTATTCGCCGCTTTCCTCGAACGTGTACACGTACGTATCCGTCCCGGATTCGCCGGGTCCGAGGTCGAAGGACACCCCGCCGGCGGACTGCCCGTCAACGGAGGTGACGATGTCCCGCTGTCCAGCAACGGCTCCGGTGTTCTCCGCAGTGACGGTCAGTTCGACGGCACCGCCTTCGCTGACTGTCGTCGTGTTCCAGGAGTGATCCGTGATAGTGATGTTCGGCTCGCCGACGACCAGCGTCCCGGCGGGTTCACCGTTGACCGTCACCTCGTGCTCGCCGTCGTCGATGTAGCCGCCGTCACCGGTTTCCAGCACGTAGGTGGTGGTGACGTTCCTGGTATCACCAGCCTCGACAGTCACCTCGTCGGTGCCGATGACCGTCACTTCGCGTCCGCCGACTGCGACAGTTATCGGGACATCTCCGGCTGCATCACCCGTGTTCTCGAAGGTGACCCACAGCTGGGGTTGCGGCGTTGGATTCTGCCCCGTATCAGCGCGTGTGTCTATCAGGCCGGCATCCGCTACCTGAATGTCCGGTCCCTCGACCGTCTCCGTTCCGTGATTGGACGCCGCCGCGACACCCGGTCCGACCATCGGTGTCGACACCGCAACCACAGCCAGTACCATCATCGCTGTCAACCACAGGCCCGTAATCTTACCCATGGGTGGGCCGAAGATAGTATCATAATTAGTTAGCAGGATTGAATCACTGAGTAAGGTTATATTATCCCGCGTAACGTCCGCTATCGGCGGTTCTCGTCTAATAAGGGCCGAACCCATGCATTACCAGTAATGGCCAATTCTCCGGAGTGATTCTGCCAGGCCGGAGCGTGGCTATACGTATAGTGAGTTAAACGAGTCCAATTCTTTCAATTGCGCCAGGTTGTCCGTCACGCAACGAAAGAGTGCTTGAATCGGACTCCCAAAACAGGCGTCACAGACCTACAAAACTGATGCTGTCATACTACACACCCGGATGGTGGAACGAAGTAAACTCCCAATTTGGAGGGCTATGAGAGACGTTTGCTCACGTACGGCCCGTCCTGCTTGTATCCCAGTTTCTCCCGGTAGTACTGCCGGACACCGATGCCGGAGATGACGGCCAGTTTCGGGAACCCGGCGTCCCGGGCCAGTGCTTCCGCTTTTTCCAGCAGTTTCTTGCCGTAGCCCTTGTGCTGGTGGTCCCCATCAGCGCCCTCTTGTCCGACGCCGACGGCGTTACCGTAGACGTGGAGTTCGCGGACGATTGCGGCGTCCTGTAACTCTCGGCGAACCGGGTCGTTCGGGAAGCGAAGCCGACAGAAGCCGACGAGCACGTCGTTGTCGAAGTCCTCGAAGGAGATGAAGTGTTCCGTGCCGCCACAGGCCTCGTAGGTCATCACGTCGAGTTCGATGTTCTCGGCGGTTTCGTCGCTGTGGCCGGCCTCCCGACAGCGGATGCAGTCACACGTCCAGTCGTGTTCTTCCATCCGTTTCCAGGCGAGCTGGCGGAGATTGGACTTCCAGACGCCGCCTTCGATGAAGTCAGCCGGAATGTCCCGCTGGACGCGCTGGAGGCGCGTATAGCGGGGAATCATGTCCTTGATCTCAGCGACCAGCTCGGCAGCCTCGTCGTTGTCAAGCGGGTCGAACTCGTCGTTGCGCCACCAGTCGTAGGTGACCGTGCCCTCGACGATAAGCGTCGGATAGATCTTGAGGTAGTCCGGCCGCCAGTCCGTCTCCGCGAAGATGCGCCGGAAGTCCTCTAAACACATCTCCTTGGACATTCCGGGCTGGCCCGGCATCATGTGAAAGCCGACCTTGAACCCCGAATCGCGCAGCCGGCGGTTCGCGTCGATAGAAGCCTGGACACCGTGGCCGCGGTGCATCTCGCGGTTGATCCGCTCGAAGGTCGTCTGGACGCCCACCTCGACTTTCGTCCCGCCGAGGTCGAGCATCCGGTCGATCTGTTCGGGGTCACACCAGTCGGGCTTTGTCTCGAACGTCGTCGCGACGTTCCGAACGGCAGCGGTTTCGTTCTCCGTGATAACGTCTTCCAGATAGCGGAATTCGTAGTCGTCCTCAGCGAAGCTCACGTCCTCGGCGGGCGTCGGCTCCGCGTCGACATCGAAGTCGTTCATCGCCTCTAACGCTCGCTTGACGAACCACTCCTGGTAGTCGTGGCTCCGGGCGGTCATCGTCCCGCCCATCACGATGAGTTCGGCCTTGTCGACAGGGTGGCCGATCTCTCGCAGCTGGTTCAGCCGGAGGGTGACCTGCCCGTAGGGGTCGTAGTCGTTCTGCTCACCGCGTGCGGCCGCAGGCTCGTGGCCGGTGTAGGACTGGGCGGAGGAGAACTCCGAATCCGGGCCGCCGGGACAGTACAGGCACTTCCCGTGGGGACACCGCTCGGGCGAGGTCATGATCGCAATCGGGGACACGCCCGAGGCCGTCCGTACGGGCTTGCGCTGGAGGACTTCCTCCAGTACCTCGCGGTGTTCCTGTGGCGCGTAATCGAGCAGCTCGGAGTTTTTCGGCACTTTCGGCGCGGAGTACTCCCGGCACACGTCGATCTTGGCCGACTCAACGTCGTCGCGCTCGACCTCGCCTGCGAGAATCCGGTCGACCAGCTCCGCACACACCTGCTGGAAGGTCTCTGTCTCGTCTGGGTCCGGCGTCTCCGTGCTCATCGGCGTTGTGCGAAATCGGCGTTTCGCCCGAATAAGCGTGTCGCTCGGGTATCGTCAGCGACGGGACGGCCGTGGGGTTCATTGTGCTGTCGTACCAAACACGGGCTATGAGTAGTGAACCGGACGAAGCCGACCATCTCGACCGGCCGACGTTCCGCGGCTGCGTGTTCTGTTACAGCGCGGAGTGGGCGTACTACGGTGCGAAGAAGGCGACCAGGGCCGTCTCAGCGAGTGATACGTAGCGGGACCAGAGTTGCAGCTATAGTAGCCATTGCAAATCAATGCACACCTGATCGCACGACAGCAGTGCGATCGGTGTGTAAATAGGCTCAATTGTTACTATAGTGCGCAACTGAAAACAGCCTGTAGGCTGTCAGATCGCGCCCTCCGATGTCTGGCCTCGTTATTTCGGGTGATACTGTCGGCGAGTATGTGTGTTTGAACGCAGCGTGTGGGTGCATATATACAGTAGTTGTAGACGGCAGACTGTGTTGGATCTAAGGGCGGCAGTACGTCCTCTCCGTATATATTGGCTATGGCCACTGCAATTCAAGGAGTGATAATCTGTGCGGAAGGGTTAATTTGTGCTACTCAAACCATGGGTACATATGGCGCAGCCACCGGGAAATGTCGAGAAAGCAACAGATAGTAGTCCAAGCCCAGTTGAGCGGCTAGAAAGTTTCGTCTCCTATATTCCGGATGGCTCGACAATCCCGGACAAACAGTGGCGCAACCGACATCGGAGTGTGGTGCTCGTGACATTGCTACATATCCCATTTCTGTTCGGGCTTGGCATCTACACTGGGTCTACTCCGATAGCTGAAGCACAAATCCCTGCTACCGCACTGCCCCGGATACTCTTACTCTGTGGGGTTGTGTTCGCCCTGTCTGCTGGGAGCCTCATCGGTCGGTTCAGGCGACGTATCAGAACCATCCTCTCAGTCACAGCGGTGTTCGTGTCGTCGCTGGCTCTTGTCCAGTTCTCGGGGGGCTATATCGAAGCGCATTTTCATTTCTTCGTCGGGATGGCGATTGTTGCCGTCTACGAGGACTGGGTCCCGTTCCTGTGGGGACTGGGGTATGTCGTTCTCACCCACGGCTACTTCGGAACCATCGACCCGAGCCGCGTCTACAATCACACAGCGGCGATTAACAACCCATGGGTATGGGGGCTTATCCACGGTGGGTTCGTCCTGATGTTGTGTGTCGCCCTCGTGAACAACTGGGTGTCGACCGAGCGGTCACGCGAGAAATCCCGCGAGCGGTTTGAACAAGCCGAACAGCGTGCCTCGGAGATTGATGATCTCCAAGCCAAGCAAGAGGAGATAGAACGGAAACGCACCGAGGCGAAGGAAGCACGTGAGAAGGCGGAGGAAAAAATGCAGGAAGTCGAGCGGCAGAACACTGAAATTCAGGAAACGGCGAGTAGATTCAACGAGGCTATGGCGGCCGCTGCCGACGGCGACCTGACGGTTCGTGTCGACCCCGACGCGGCCGACAACGAAGCGATGGCACGGATCGCTGCGTCGTTCAACAAGATGATGACGGAGACGGAGTCGGCGATGGAGGAGATACAGACGTTCTCACAGGAAGTCGCCACCACGAGCGATCAGGTGACGGCCGGTGCCGGCGAGGCGACGGAGGCCAGCGAGGAGATGAGCGACTCGATTCAGGGCATCGCCGGCGAGGCGGCCGAACAGCGGGAGATGCTCGAAACTGTCTCCGGCGAGATGACCGACCTCTCGGCGACGGTCGAAGAAGTCGCCGCATCCGCCGAGACCGTGGCGGAGCGGTCCCGCGAGACAGCCGAGATTTCGGCTGCTGGCGAGGAGACGGCACAGGAAGCCATCGAGGGGTCCCGAGAGGTCCAGACGGCGATCGATTCGACCGTCGAGAACGTGGAGCGGCTGGACGAGAAGATGGCCGAAATCGGCGACATCGTCGAGCTCATCGGCGACATCGCCGAGCAGACGAATATGCTCGCGCTGAACGCCAACATTGAGGCCGCACGTGCCGGCAACGGGTCGGGCGGTGACGGGTTCGCCGTCGTCGCCGACGAGGTCAAGCAGTTGGCCGAGGAGACCCAGGCCTCGGCGACCGAAATCGAACAGCTCATCACGGAAACCCAGGCACAGACCGAAACCGCAGTTTCGGAGGCACGGGAGGCCAAACAGGACATGCGAGAAAGCACCGACGCAATCGAGGCCGTCGTCGATACGTTCACGCAAGTGGCTGAAAACGCCGAGGCGACCGATAGCGGCATTCAGGAGATCAGCGACACGACCGACGATCAGGCCGCCACGACCGAGGAGGCGGTGTCGATGGTCGAGGAGGCCGTAGACATCAGCGAGGCGACCGCCGCGGAGACCGAAACCGCCTCCGCAACCGCACAGGAACAGGCCGCGTCCATGTCGCAGGTCAGCGCTAGCATCGAATCGCTGGCCGAGCAGTCCGAGCGGCTCCAGGCGATGCTGTCGGAGTT
This sequence comes from Haloarcula terrestris, assembly GCF_031624315.1. Classification (NCBI taxonomy): domain Archaea; kingdom Methanobacteriati; phylum Methanobacteriota; class Halobacteria; order Halobacteriales; family Haloarculaceae; genus Haloarcula; species Haloarcula terrestris. The sequence continues at coordinate 522,725 of NZ_JAMQOM010000003.1, forward strand.
CGAGGTCAGCGGCCGGTAGCTCACTCGTCCCAGTACTCTTTTTCGGCAGTTATATCGAGATACGTCGACAGCGTCCGGTCAGCTTTCTCGCCGCCCGGCGGTGACCCGGCGTACAGCCCGACCATGTCTCGGTCGGGGTAGACGGTGATATCCGGTTCGTCCATCGTCGAGACCATCAACAGCCGCAGTTCGGAGTCGCCGGCTTCGATCTCGTGGGCACTCTCCTCGCCGGCCGGGAGCGCGACGTAATCGCCCGGTTCGAGCGCGTGTTCCTCGGCGTCGGGACCGAGCCGGAGCGTCCCGGTCCCGCTCTGGACGAATATCGCTTCCTCGTTGCCCTCGTGGTAGTGGCGCACCCAGAGCCGCTTGCCCGGTGGGACGGCATAGAGGCTCGCGCCGAGTTGCTCGCCGCCGGCGGCGTCGCCCAGTTGCTTGCGCCTGAACGTCCGGTCGCCGTGCTCGTGGTCGGTCCAGTCCAGTTCGGCTTCGTTGACGGGGCCGTCGCTCATGCCCGGTCAGACAGTCGGCGGTGAGAAAAATCCCCTGCGTTACAGCTCTTCGGCCAGCACGTCGAGGGTGGCCTCGAGGACGGCCGGTCGCTCGCCGGCCAGGTATCGAATAGTGCCCTCACGGACGCTCCGCGTTGCGACGCCGCCTTCCGGCACGCGCTCGCTGACTTCGCTCACTAGGTCGTGGAGATTCACGTCGCCGTCGGCGCGGACGTACATCGTGTCCGTCGAGATGCCGAGCACGGCGTCGCTCTCGTCGCGGATGTCGCGGTGGAGTTCATCGAGGAGGAGCGATTCCGGCGGGAACTCGTACTGGTGGGTGAAGGCGTCGGTGTCGAGGACGGCGATGTCCACGCCGTCCACGTTTCGGTGGTCCAGATTCGCGCGGGCGGTCGACACTTCTTCGTCGACCTTCTCGCGGAACTGCTCGGCGATGTGGCCGGCCAGGCCGCCCACGTCCTCCTCGTCGTCGCCGAACACGAGATCAGTGATGAGCTCTCGCTTGTCCTCGTAGGACTGGTAGTGGGCTTCGAGCGCGACGGCTTCGCGGAGTTCCGACACCGCGGTCTCGTCGTAGCCGGCCTCGCTGGCGGCCTCGACGTACGGCTCGGGGATGTCCTCCCAGAAACTCACGGCCGGGAGGTGTCCCAGGTCGTCGCGAACGTCCTCGTTGACGTGTGCGGCGACGTTGGCCGCGAGCGCCGTCGAGGTCGTCTCGGACACGGCGTCGGCCGAGGGCGAGACGACGGCGTCGACCGTATCGACGACCGCGCCGTCAACATCGATGTCGTCGATGACAACGCTTGGCGCGCCGTAAACGTTCAGCAGATCGAAGCCGTCGAGGCTCTCGCGCGTGCCGCCGGCGGCGACGAAGACGAACAGCGGGAGCTTCTCCTCGTGGCGCTCCCGGTTGTCGAGCATCGTCGTCGTGTCCTTTGTGGCGTCGTCCATGTCGTAGACGCCGCCCTCGATGGGTCGGCGGTCGAAGTAGTGGTACTTCGCGTCGGCGCGGCGGTGCTGGTCGGTGACCAGCGGGAGCGCGGCCCGTTCGAGCGCGCTGCCGGCGAGGTAGCCGTCCGCGGTGTTGGCGTGGCGGACGATGACCGGTCGGTCGGTCAGCACTGCCTTCCGGATCTGTGTCGCCGCTTCGACCAGCTCCTCGGAGAGGTCCGCGACCGCCGTATCGTCGGCGAGCGGTTCGACCGTGTCAGGTCGGGCCTCGTCGTCGAGGGCGTCGGCGAGTCGCTGTTCGACCTCCTCGCGCTCCTCGGCTTCGAGGACATCGAGTTCCTCGGTCTCGACTTGCAGTTCACCGCGTCGCTCGCGGACTTCGCCGTCCAGTCGGACGTAGTCGTCTTCCTCGACTTCGGGGTAGGCACGGACGCCGGCCTCGACGAAAGCCGCACAGTCGACCGTTCCGGTCTCGTCTTGCAGTTCGAACACCGTCGGGCCGGAGGTCTGTCGGATGCCGACGACTTCGCCTTCCAGCCGAACGTCCGCACCGACGTGGTCGTCGAGGTCGCCGATAGCTGCGGCGACCGGTTCGGCTGCGGTCGCTTCGGCGGTCTGGTCCTCGCTTTCCTCGCTCTCTGCGTCGCTTTCTTCGTCGGACTCAGTGACGACAGCGGTGTTCGACCCGCCGTCGTTGCCGCCGACGGCCGCAGTGCCTTCGACGCGGTCGGCGTCGCCGGCCCGGCTGACAGTGCCGGCACTCGCGGTACTCTCGGCGTCAGACTGGGACGTGCCGTCGTCGTCGTCCGAACTCGATTCCTCGTTGCTCTGCTGTGTGGACTCGTCGGCTGACGGTTCGGACTCCGCCTCGTTGGAGCCGTCGTTGGACTGGTCCTCGTCATCGTCGTCTTCGTTCTCAAGCAGGACGGAGTGGCCGATTTCCGGGTCGTCGACGAGGACGCCGCGGAACTCGCGTTCGGACTGGCGGATCGACCAGCCGAGGTCGACGTTGCCGTTGTCCCGCACGTTCTTGACCTGGACGTAGACGGTGTCGCCCGGATCCCAGTCGAGGGAATCGAGCCGTTGGTCCAGTTCGCTCCGGTGGAGCAGCCCCGTTACGCTGTCGCCGATATCGACGAAGACGCCGAACTCGGCGAAGCCGTCGACACTGCCGCGGTAGTAGCGGTCGACCGATAGCTGGTCGGCACGAGAGCCGCGGAACTCGAACAGGGCGTCCTCCTCGTGGAGGTCACAGATGCGTCCTTCGACAGATTTGCCGCAGATGATACACGAACCCATTACACGGTGCAAGCATGTCGGGCCTAAAACGGTTGTCGAATTCCGGACGAACTACCGACCGCCGCTAATCGAACATCTCGCTCTCTTCTTCGAGCAGTTCGAGGCCTGCTGCGACTGCTTTCGCCTGTTCCGGGAACAGCGCGACCTCGATTTCGCTCCCCTGTTCGTCTTCGAAGGCGATTTTCACGCGCTTGTCGCCGTATTCGCGAACGTCGACGCCCTCCACGTCGTACATCTTGATGGTCGCCTCCTTGTTCGACGGCCCGACGCTCTTGAACGCCCCGTCTTTGAGTTCCAGCATGAACTGGTCGATGTCGATACTGAGCATCGTGAACAAGCGCACGCGGGCAGACCCTAAAACCCATAGTCCGCGACCAGTACCGAGAGGGCCTGAAAGCCCCGGAAGCCGTAGCCGAAGATGATCGCGGCGGGGACGGCCCCGACGATTGCGGCCACCGGGAGCCGGATGTTGTGGACCACGGCAGTACCTAATAGATAGAGGCCCGCGCCCCAGGCGGTCACGAGCACCCGGACCTCAGCGCTGGGCAGGCCTGCCAACAGACAGGGGGCCATCGCGTAACACAGCACCTGGACGGTCTCGCTCACGCCGCCGCGGTCGGACGCGACGGGAAGCAACAGCAGGGTCTGCAGTGCAGCCGTCAGATGCACTGTCGCCGGCGTGACGAACACGAGGATGGCAAACAGCGCCAGCACCGCGACGCCGGGCGAGAAGCCACCAATAGCGGGGTAGTCGAACGGCCCCATCGAAACGATGCCGCGCTCGGCCAACTGGACGACGGCGTAGCGGCTCATCTCCTCGAAGAGAACGACCGTCGCCGCGAACACCAGCCCCGGAGCCTGATCGCCCGGCGCGACGCCGGTTCGGAAGAACCGCCGCGGGCGGGTGAGTATCTCGACCCACGCGCGCACCAGCGCGGTCGGCCCGCGGTCCCGGCCACCGGTCGGATTCTCGACCCACTGAGTCACGCCGCAATCTTGGGTTCGGGGCGGTTTGACCGTTTCCTTCTGTCTGTCAGCGATCCGCTACAGCACGGTCACGCACAGCGGTCCTCACCGTTAATCATCTGCTCCTGCGAACCGGAAGCTCACGGTTCGGACACGCACGGCGGTCCTCACCGCTAATCTTCCGCTCCGACGTTCTCCGTACTCTCGAAACACGGCGGGTCCGGCTCGATGTTCGCGTACTGGACCGCTTCCTCGCCGAGTTTCGCGACGCGTTTCTCGATGTCGGCGTCGGTTATCCGACCGTCCGCGATGTGATTTCGCGCTTTCGGAACCGCGGCCTGATGGGGAATGACCCAGCAGTTCAGCGCCCGGCAGACCGAGCGGAGGTGTTCGAGCGCAGTGATGGGAAAGCCCCCGCCGGCAACTGCCAGCAACCCAACCGTCTTGTGTTCGAACTCGTCGAAACCGCAGTAGTCGAGCGCGTTCTTCAGCACACCGGAGTACGAGCCGTGGTACACGGGCGTCCCGAGTAGAATCGAATCGGCCGCGTGGATGCTGTCGGCGAAGGCGACGGCGTCGCCGGCCTCGCGCTGGTCGGCGTCGAACACTGGTAGATCGAACTCCCGGAGGTCGAGCAGTTCCGTCGTCGCGCCCATGTCCTCGGCAGCGGCGAGCGCGCGCTCGATGCCGACTCTGGTGTAGCTCTGCTCTCTGAGACTACCGACGACACCGACGACGTGTGGTTCGGTCATGACAGCAGTAACGAATGGTGGCGGTATATTGATGGTGGAGACGAGGCGCGTCGCTGGTCTCGGGTCCGCTGCCGGATTGTCACGACCACGGCGGTCGCTCTGGCCGACGCTCAGTTGTCGTGGTACACGTAGAGGAGGTTCGGATACGGGATGTACGCGACCCGTTCGAGCCCGCCGCTCCCGACCTCCTTCTTCAGATGGACCCCGTTTGACCCCTCGACCACGTCGTGGATGTTCTTGATTTCGGTGCCGTCACTGAGCTCCGCTGTCATGTGAGACATTATGCAGCATACACGCCCTGGTCGTAAAGCACCCCGGCCTGAGAACGGCTGACCGAAAGAGTGGTCGAGATTGCAGTCGCTCACCCACAACTGACTGGAGATAGCGGCTCAGAAACGGATCGGGCGCTCAGGACCCGAGCTGAATCTTCTCGGCGGACGCCTCGCGGGAGCGGTGGCCGAGGTCGGCTTTCAGCGCCTCGATGGCTTCCTCGGGGTCGGTCTCGGAGTTGAAGACGCGGTCGAAGCCAAGCCCCTTGAACGTCTCGCGCGTCTCCTCGAAGGAGTCCTGGCCGACGGCGAGGTTGCCGCCGATGTACGTCGTCACGTCCAGGCCCGCCTCGTCGATTTTCTGCTGGAATCCCTGACAATCCTGCTCGGCGTGGCCGTACAGCGACGAGACGAGTATCGCCTCTGCGTCGTGTTCATCCGCGGCGTCGATGAACTCCGACTGGGACGACTGGACACCGAGGTTGACTACGTTGAACCCGGCCGCTTCGAACGCTCGTTCCAGAATTGTAATCCCAACGACGTGCGCGTCGGAGCCGATGACACCGAGGATGACTGTCCTCATACATGCAGGTCAATGTGTGTCAACTACATAAACCTAATGATAAACCATGATAGATTATGGCAACAGTTCGCACACTCCAAGGGATGGATATTAGCCATGATAGCACAAACCAATCGATAGACACTGCATCAATGGTACACGACTCGTTTCAGCGCCCACCCGAAATCCCGATGAAACACCGTCAGTCGCGTCGGTCGCCACCCCGTGGACGGTCAGGCACCGTCAGAACGCCGTCGCCGTCGACGGACCAGGCATGACGACCATCCGCCGGGCCTTCGACGCGGACGCAGACGGAATCCGTCGGGTCGCTCGGGCGGCGTGGCACAACGCCTACGACTCGCTTGACTCCGAGGTCATCGACGAGACGATTTCGGACTGGTACGCCGACCCGCTCGGGAGCGCACTCCACGGCTGGGCCGGCGGCGTCCCGGCGAACGACCTCGACGCCATTGAGGCGACGCTGTTGGTCGCTGAACAGGACGATGAAGTCATCGGGTTCACCCAGGGGATCACCATGCACACGACGGGGACGATGCTACGGCTGTACGTCCACCCGGACTACCACGGCGAGGGCATCGGGACAGCGCTGTACGACCGACTCGAAGACATCTTTCTGGACCACGGCGTCAAGCAGTTCCGGGCGCTGGACCTGGCGTCGAACGACCGGAGCCGAGAGTTCTTCGAGAATCTCGGCTTCGAACAGACCAACACGCGGACGCTCACCCTCGGTGGCGACCCCTACGACGAAGCCGTCTATTCCCGGGAGCTGTCGCCGGACAGCAGCGAGTAGCGCGAGCAACACGTGCCCGGCTCAGATGCCGCTAATCGTCTCGATGAGACCCACGGATTCGAGAGTCATCCAGCCGACGAACACCACGTACAGGCCAAACAGCGTGTACGCTTCCCGGTCTGAGAGTTCGAGGTCCGTCCGGATGAATATGAGGAACACGAGCGTCGCAAAGCCCAGGAAGCCCATCGTCGGAATCGCGACGCGGAAATCGATTATCGCCTCTCCGGCAAGGAGGACGCCGACAGGAATCGCCACGAGGAGATTGAACGTGTTGCTCCCCAGCACGTTCGTCAGGCTGGTGATGCTGTCGTCGTTTTTCGCCGCCCGGATACTGACGAACGCATCCGGGAGGCTCGTTCCCGCGGCGATGACGGTCAGCCCCCAGAGGAACGGCGGCGTGTCGAAGATGACGCCCAGCGAGAGCGCGCCCTGCACCATCACCTCGACGCCGATGGTGATGACGAGAAGCCCGACACCGAGCAAACCCCACTCACGACTCGGCCGGATGTTGTGGGTCTCGTCCGCGACGTGCTCACTGGCGTCTTGCTGGTGTAGGAAGACGTAGATACCGTAGGTTATGAGCGGAATGGCGGCGAGCGTCGGCGTCAGAATAGCGGCCCGGTTGGTGCCGCCCGGGACGTAGGTCGCTCCGAGCGCGAACACGATAAACAGGATAAGGATGCTGATGACGTAGAACTGGGCGTCCTTGTGGACGATGTCGCGCGTGGATCGGAGCTCTTCGCTCGATAGCGCCGCGAGAGCGGGAATCACGAGGAGATTGAAGATCGCGCTCCCGACGATGGCCCCGACGCCGAGCGAGAACTCGTCGTGAACGACGGTGCTGATAACGACGGAACTGATCTCCGGAAAACTCGACCCGACGGCGACGACGATGGCCCCGTGAACTGCGACTGGCAGCCCGTAGTACTTGCTCAGCCGTTCCGCGGCCTGCTCAAAGTACGCACTCCCCTTCCAGATGACACCGGTCGCAATGACGACGAGGACAATCGAGCCCAGCAGCCCAGCCATTGCGGTTGTATTGGCCACAGGGACTCAAGTGTGTGTTCAACTGGCGATCACCGTTGCAGGCACGCGACTGTCTCGCCGTCGGAATAGCGTCCACTCCGTCGTCAAATACAGCAGCACCGGCTCGTTCTGTGACCGAAATCACGCCCAGTCGTGGTTCTCTATGCCCTCATAATGTTTGAGCCGACTATCGATCTCCCATTTCTCCCAGTTACATTCGTGATAGAGAACATCAGCGAGCTGTCCGAAATTACTTTTACTCAATTCGATTCCTCTGTTCCCACGGTACGTAATGTAGGGCTCACTTCGGAGGTCATCATAGACATCGCGCGCAGTCGGGTAGTCGTCACCGATAGCCGAAAGGCTAAGAAGGTCCTCCTTCGCTATCGGTGTTCCCCACTTGTGTTTCGCAATCATCGTCGCCAAGAGGGCACATTTCACCGACGGCTTTTCCATACCGAGCAGTCGAATGGTCAACACATAAATACTGTTAATCGCTGTTAACAGGAGTGGAAACCTTTATTCACATTCGTGGGTTGAACAGTGTATGAGCAGTCCGGAGCATGCGGACGGCGACCGCGAACAAAAGAAGGCACTCCGCAAGAACCACCCCAGCGGGTGGCTCCATCTCACACAGCACGACGCGGTTCCGATTCTCGTCGACGCGTTGCTCGACCTGCCGCCGAACCGGGAGTTCAACAAAACCGAATTTGCGGACCACGCGGGCGTTACGCGCCAGACCGTCGGCAACTACACTGACCTGCTGCTCGAAGTCGAACTCATCGAGGAAGTCCCAGACACGTCTCCACGCCGATACCAGGTCGCAGACAGCGATGTTGTTCGGGAACTGTTCGAGCTGAATAGTGCACTCAACAACGTGGGCGAATAATTCGCTTTTCAGATGGCCCGGTATCGCAATGGATCGTCGCCGGTGTCGGAATTTTACTTCTGAAGACGAGCAGTCGCACCATCGCCTCCGTCGTCAATTTCGACTAACCCATCGTCTGCGAGGTCGTCCAGCAGCCCCCGAAGCCACTCCCGGCCGTACTCTCCCTGGGGAGCGTAGTCCACGCGCACACGCGGCCCCAGCTGGTCCAGCCGGAGTTCGTCGTACTCCTTGAGCGCCGAGATGACGCGCCCGCGCATCTGGCGGCGGCTCCCCTCGAACTCGGGCTGGGTCGGCACGTCCGGCGCGGTGAAATCGCCCGTCTCGTAGGCCGAACACCACTCGCGCCAGGGGCACTGCGCGCCATCGCAGTCCGGCGTCTTCTCGCAGGCGACGCCGCCCAGTTCCATGATGGCGTTGTTCCAGACACGGGACTGGCCCTCTGGCATGAGCGCGCTCGCGGCCGACTCGAACGCCGAATCGTCGTCAGGCACGTCGAATGCGCGGTACAGCACCCGTTTGACGTTCGTATCGACGACGGCGTTCCCGTTGTTGAACGCGAAGGAGGCGACGGCGTTAGCGGTGTAGGGGCCGACGCCCATCAGCTCGCTGAGGCCGTCCGGGTCGCGGGGCCACTCGCCGTCGTAGTCTTCTACAACTTGACCCGCGGCCTCGTGGAGGTACTTCGCGCGGTTGTTGTAGCCCAGCGAGTGGCTGGTCCAGAAGCCCACGACATCGGCGCGGTCGGCCTCAGCCAGGGTCGCCGCGGTGGGCCAGCGGTCCAGGAAGTCTTCCCAGGCGTCGACGACCCGGTCCAGCTGGGTCTGCTGGCTCATCACCTCGGAGACGAGAATCTCGTAGGGGTCGGTCGTCTCCCGCCACGGGTACGAGCGGTGGTCCGCTTCGTACCACGCCACGAGCGCGTCCTGGACGGCCGACGGGTCCGCGGGCAGGCTCCCCGGCTGGTCCGTTGCTGCCGACTGGTCGGTCATACCTCTCTTTTGCCCTGTCCCGATTTGTGCGTGGCGGTCAGTCGCCGGCCGATGAACTGCCCCATTCGAACTCGGTCCCGTACCAGTCCGGCTCGTCGTCGCTGAACACGTCCGCGAACACGAACATCGCTCCGTCAGGGTAGGTCGTGTCGACGTACAGTCGCCAGCCGTGGGCCTCCGCGATGGTCTTGACGATAGAGAGCCCGAGACCGGTCCCGTCCTCGCTCGTCGTGTGCCCGTACGCGAAGATGTCGTCGACTTCCTCAGTCGGAATCCCCGGGCCGTCATCGGCGACATAGAAGCCGTGGTCCGTCAGTCCGACAGTGACTGTCACGTCCGAGCCGACGTGGTCGAGGGAGTTGCGAAACAGGTTCTCGAAGGCCCGCAGGAGCCGCGTCCGGTCGGCGGCGATAGTTCGACTGCCAGTGAGTTCGATGCTGGCGTTCTTGTTGTCGATGTTGTCCCACGCCTCCGTGACGACGCCCTCAAGCGGCACCGGGGCCGTCTCCTCGACGCTTGCACCCTTTCTCGTCAGCGTCAACACGTCGTCGATGATCGACTCGATGCGGTCGTGTGCGTCCTCCAGTTTCTCGATGTGGGTCTGGAGGTCGTCCGGGTCCGCTTCAGGGTCCGACAGCCGCGTCGCGAGCAGTTCGACGTGGCCGCGGGCGACCGTCAGCGGGTTCCGGAGATCGTGGCTCAGCGTGGACGCGAACTCGTCGAGCCGTTCATTCTGCCGTTCGAGTTCGCGGCTCGACCGCTCTGCCTCCTCACGGGCCGCCTGGGCCTGCTGGATCTGGTTCCGCAGCGTATCCCGCATATTTCCGAACGAGTCGTACAGTCGCCCGAACTCGTCCTGGCGGTTCGTCGAGAGGTCGACACCGAGGTCGCCCTGTTCCATCGCCTGCGTCCGGTCACGGAGCCGAACCAGGGGCCGAATCGTATGCCGTCCGAGAAGATATCCCGTGACGCCCAGTACGACGACCGCCGTGCCGACGACACCGGCAAACCCCCAGCGAATGAGCCGGGTCGTCCCGTAAAGGGACTGTGTCGTCGTACCCGTCATCACCACCCACGACGTGCCGTCGACCGGCGTGTACGCTGCGACGCGGCCCTCGGTTTCGACCGTCGTCGTCCGGCCCGCGGCGGCGGCCCTGACACCGTCCTGACTGATAGGCTGCGAGCCGGTCTGCTCCCCGATGATCGGCTCGCCATCCCCGGTGAGTATGTGTGTCTCGAACCCGTCACGTTCGTCCTGGAATCGGTCAGACGAGACTGGCGCGACGAGGACGATAGCACCGTCGTCAGCGGAGACGGGAGCGACGAACGCCATCGAAGCGCCGTCACCGTCCGCGTAGGGTGTCGAAGTCGCCACTGTCCCAGTGTCGGCCGCGTCCATCGCCGTCGCAATCGGGGCCTCCCACGCGGATTCGACCGCTGACGGGGACTGTCCCTCTAGAGAGCCCTCAGTGCTGGCGACGATTGTCTGCGTCCCCTCCACCGTCGAAACGTAATGGAGTGACCGGTACTGTGACGACTCCGCCGTGGTAACCGACGCAAGATACTGCCTGATTTCCGTGGTTGTTCCGGTGTTGTACACCTGCGCGGCCGCGATAGTGACGGCGTCCGCCTCGGTCGTCGCCCGCCACTGCTCGATAGCGCTGGCCTGGTACGTAGCCGACGCTTCGAGGTCCGCGATCCCGTCGCCGACGACACGGTCCTGTACCTGTATGTAGCTGACAAAGCCGACGGCCGCGAGTATGACGACGATCACCGCGAGCGCGACAGCGACTTTTGCCGCGTAGTTTCGCGTGAACACCCCCGGAAGCAGGCCGTGCAACCGCTCAGTCACGCCGTCACGCTGTTTTGACGCCGCTGTCTCGTCCCCACCACCTGTCATTATCTGATTGAACCCCGGTAATCAACCGCTATCCTCCGTTATGTATGGTCCGTGATATAATTTATCATATTTTAGAATGGCGAGCCACCATATTCGAAAAGCGGTCCGAAACGAGTCGTAAGGGGTTTCCTCGCGCTTGTCGTCCCTTATGGTATGAGCCTCGACGATCTACAGGATGATATCGAAGCGGCCTACGGCGACTTCGACGACGAGTTCGAGCTATCGCTCGACCGTGAGACGCAAAACGAACTCGCGATGCTGTCCGTTGCGCTGGATCCCGACGACCCGGACGAACTCGTTCGACGCGCGGTCCACATGCTGTTTCAGTCGACTGTCGACCGCGGGACACTGGATTTCCACCTCCGGTCGAGTTACGACTGCACGTACGACGAGTATCTCTCGGGGATGACCTTCGATCAGATGACCGGGAACGACTTCCCACAGCCCAAGGACAACGACGACCGACGTTACCAGTTCTAAAGCAAGAGTCCGAGCGCAAGCACGGTTGCGACGCCCAGAACCACCGAACTCCAGAACGCCACGCGTGAGGCGAACGCGCGGTTCGGTCCCGGGGCCGTCAACGCCGCTTTGACCATGATGCTGGCGGCCGTCGCGGTCAGAATGGCGAACATCGCCGTCGGCCCGTCGATAGCACCGCCACGGTACAGCAACACGGCGGAGGTTGTCGCGCCAGCGCTGGAAACCAGGCCGCTGAGTGCCGACGTGATGTAGAGTCCGGCGGTTCCGAACTGCGTCTCCGCGAAGCCGCCGGCGACCACGACCAGCAGAAACACCCCGCCGAAGGCCAGTGCGTTCCGCAGCGAAAAGGGGCTTTCGAGACCCATTTCGACTGTTTCTGACCAGTCAGCGGTGTACGCGGCGACGGCGATGCTCCCGACGATGACGGCCCCAAGTGGGACGACTGCCTCGACAAGAATCCCGCGTTCGATGGTGAAGAACACGGTAATGAGCAGGTTCCGAAGCGCCATTGCCGCGTCGGCCAGCAAAATTGCGGCCACCGCGTACGAGGTCGCGTCGGGCCGCTGTCGGACGTGGTCGATCATCGTCCCGACCACCGCCGTCGACGACGCGAGGCCGCCGAAAAAGCCGGTGACTGCGATGCCGCGACCACCGTAGGTCTGGACGATGGCGTAGTTGACGATGCCGATACCGGCGACGAACACGACCATCAGCCAGATGACCCGTAACTCCACTGCGATATCCAGCAGCCCGCCGGGGATCTCGACCGGCTCCGAGGGGAGCAGCGGGAAGATGACGAAGGCGATGATGGCGAACTCCGTCGCCGACCGCAGTTCCTCGCGGGAGAGTTCCCACGCCAGCGAGTGGAGTTCCCGCTTGAGCACCAGTAGCAGCGACGAGAAGACGGCGACGGAGACGCCTTCGAGGATGAACCCCTGTGCGACGAGCGCGCCGACGCCGTAGGCGACGAGCATCGACACGGACGTGGTCAGCGACAGCCCCTCGCCGTCTTCCCCATCGAGGAGTCCCTGGACCGCGAGCAATACGCCCTGGACGATGACCAGGACGCCGCCGACCACGAGCAGTGCCTGGCTCTCGACCAGCGTGAACACCGCCGCAAGTAGGCTGATCAGTGCGAACGTCCGGATACCGGCCGACTTCTGTGACCACTCCCGCTCCAGTCCCAGGAACATTCCGAGTGCCCCTGCAAGCAGGATGCGAAGCACCGTCGTCTGAATCGACGCCGGGGACAGTTGCAGGAGGGTCGACATAACTGCGATAGGACAGGCGTGGCCTAAAGTGTCGGGTCCGGCGGTACAAAGCGACGTTATGGACACGGCTACGGGTCAAACGACAGGCTCGGCACGAGCGGCACTTCGACTCGTTATAGATCGACGTACTGATCTTCCCACTCGCGGCGGGCGTCGATTTCGCGGCGGCCGCGGCGCGTGAGCGTGTAGAAGTTCGTCCGACGGTCGCGCTGTCCCTTCTCGACTAACCCTTTGTCGACAAGCGTATCGAGGTTCGGATAGAGACGGCCGTGGTGGATCTCCTTCTCGTAGTACGCTTCAAGTTCCTCCTTGATAGCTAAGCCGTGGGGTTCCTCCCTGCCAGCGATCACGTAGAGCAGATCACGCTGGAATCCTGTCAAGTCGTGCATCGGTTTCTCGTATGTAATGGTTTAGTATCTATACTGTTAAATATATCGGCCCAGAGAACTTGGCGTGTTTTCGATCTTCTGGGGTCTCGAATTTACCCCACTTACCCACCTCAATCTGCCAGAACCATATTTCAAAAATACAGTCAGTATTGCATCATTCTTCGGAAACTGATGGCAATAGTATTATTTGTCAGTACAACCCATAGTCTGTATGGTAGAGACAGTCCTCTTCGAAAACGAGCAAGTACTCGACCGAAGCGCCGTCGCCGACTACCTCCGAACCCTGGCCGACTCGCTGGACGAGGGCTCGGAGATCACGCTTTCCGCGGGGAGTCAAGAAGCTACGTTCGAACCGCCGGCGCAGGTCGAATTTGAGGTGAAAGCTGAGCGCGAAGGCCCGGAAAACGGCGATGGCGAGTTGAGTATCGAGGTCGAACTGGAATGGCCCGAGAACGCGACGGACACGGACCTCTCTATCGAGTGAGCCGTCGCGTCCAGTAGCGCATTTCCGATACCGGAGAAGTCACTCTTCTTCAGTTGTTTCCAGCGAAGTAAGTGGAAAGCGGTCGCGGAAAACGCGACCGCTTGCCGCCCTGAATTGGTCCCCGCTGACGCTTCGGCCCTCCAAGCGAAGCGTCACTTGGTCGAATGGGGCAGAATAACTTAAAAGTACCGGCCCCGTCCAGCAGATGTTAGTTTTCGAAATAGAAACAAATGTAAGTCGCAACTAACTCAGATGTGTTCTTCCTCGAGTACCCACCCGAGTGCCCGCTTGTAGTGGGTGAACATCATCCGAACCCGTTCGTGGTTCATCTCCTCGTCGTTTAGCTGGTCGGTGAGGAACTCGTACTGCTCGCGGATTTCGTCTTCAGAGCGCATGCCTTCCCGTAGGCAGGCCTCGCGGAACAATCTTGAGGGCGGCCCTCCCAGCATCTGGTATGAAAGTTCGCGGGGAGCGCGAGTGCCAGGACTGTGGCACGCGCTGGCGGTACTACGAGACGGGGAGCATCGCCTGTCCGGACTGTGGCAGCATCCACAGCGTTGGCATCGACGAGCAAACCGAACACACCGACGCACCGGCCACCCTCGACCTAACGCCGGTTCGGAGCCGTATCGACGCTGATTCGACCCGGGAAATCGCGGACGCGGCTGCGGAACACTGCCGGGAGTACACCCGAAAGCGCGGGTTCATCGACGCGGGCGAGCTTCGCCCGCTGACCGAGACGTACGTGGCCGCGGTTGAACTCCAGCACGTCGGCGCGCACCTCTCCCGAGAGATGCGTGTTAGCGACCCCACAGAGCGGTATTTCTACGAACTACTGGGCGGGGCCGACGACGGTGACCGGCCGGCTGTTGAGGAGGTCCCGGCAGACCTCAGAGCCCCCTTCGGCCTGGCGATGGCCGCCGCCGTCGAGAACTACCAGCGCGACGTGCGGACGTATCTGGACGACACTCCGGACCCCACCGCACGACAGCTCTCCGGGCGGATACGCGACCACCGGAAGCGGATCGAGGCGCTGGACGGCGATGTCGACCCAGCCGACGCGAACCGGCTGGTCCACGCGACGCGGGACCTGGGATCGTACATCACCGGCGACGAGAGCGCCTTCGTCAGGGCCGAAAACTGGCTCGCCGGGATTGGGGACGGCGCCGTCTGAACCGCTACCGGAGCCGTCGCAAGAGTGATTCGTCCAAGCAGTCGTCCGGAATCGAATCCCGCCACGCGACGGTCTCTATCGCCTCGTCGGCAAGTCCGGGGTCTGACGCGAGTGTCGTCGACGCAGGCGTACCACGGTAGGTCCCGAAAAAGAACGTCGCCTCGCACCCGCCGTCGGTCACTGTGACCTCGGTGACGGCGGCCAGCTCGTCGACCGCGATGTCGACGCCAGTCTCCTCGCACACCTCGCGTCGCACCGCTTCCTCGCGCGTCTCCCCAGCTTCCACGCCACCGCCCGGGAGCTTCCAGACCTCGTCCTCGTAGACAAACAGCATCCGGGCCGCCGCGTCAGTGACGAGCGCGCCAACCGCCCAGTTGCGGCCGCGGTCGGCTCGGGCGCGGACCCCATCGACGCCCGCCGCGTCGGTCTCGCGGGTCATTCGCCGGGTGAGCACGTCACGGTCCTCGAAGGCCGCAAGTTCCGGCATTCAGGGGAGGTCGATGTCGATGTCGTGTTGCAGACCGGTCGCTTTCACCGTGTTGTACAGCAACATCGCGCGGGTCATCGGGCCGACGCCGCCGGGGACCGGCGTGATTGCACCCGCGACCTCCTTCGCGCTTTCGTACTCCACATCGCCGACCAGTTCGTATCCCTTCTCAGTGTCGGCCTCGACACGGTTGATACCCACGTCGATGACCGTCGCGCCCTCCCCAATCATCTCGCCGTCGATCATCTCCGGGACGCCGGCCGCGGCGACGAGGATATCGGCGTTGCGTGTCCGCTCGGCGAGGTTCTCGGTGCGTGAGTGACACACCGTCGTCGTCGCGTTGCCGCCCGGTGCCTTCTGGATGAGCAGGTTTGCCATCGGCTTGCCGACGATGTCAGAGCGGCCGACGACGACGGCATCCTTGCCCTCGGTGTCGACGCCCGCGCTCTCGATGAGCTTCTGGATACCGTGGGGCGTACAGGGCTTGTAACGGGCGTTACCGGCCACGAGGCGACCGACGTTCTCCGGGTGGAAGCCGTCGACATCTTTCATCGGGTCGATAGCTCGCAGGACCTCCCTGTCCTCGACGTGGTCCGGGACGGGCATCTGGACCAGGATGCCGTTGACATCGTCGTCGGCGTTGAGGTCCTCGATGGTGTCGTACAGTTCGGCGGCGTCCGCGTCGGGGTCGATGTCGATGTCGATGGCCTCGATACCGACCTCCTCGCAGTCGTCCTGTTTCATCGAGACGTACGTCTCGCTGGCCGGGTCCTCGGACATCAGGACCGTCGCCAGCGACGGGCGCTGGCCCGCGTCGGCGAGGCGGTCGATAGACGCGACCAGATCGTCACGGATCGACTGGGCGACGGCGTTGCCGTCGATGATCTCTGTCATTAGGTACAACGGCGAAGCGGGGCGGTATGAACGTCCCGGATTCTGCTCGGACGGTGCCATCAGGGTATACGTTCATGTTGTCAGCCATCCATTGCGTCCCATGGTTGTCCGACGCCTTCTGGGTCTGCTCGTCAGCGAAACGAACAGAGAATCGAGCCGAAAAGTCAGGCGAACCCGGCGCAATGCCGTCGAAATCGTCACCCACCCGTTTCGGACGCTCTACTCTATCGTGTTCATGACGCTACTGTTCGGCGTTCTCTACACGATATTCTACGACAGCGGAGCGATCGCGGCCGTCGACGCTGCGGAGGGGGACGCGGTTGCGATGGCACTGGCGTTCCTGCCGCCGCTCCCCGTCCTCGCGCTCATCGCCGTCGCGATGGCGGTTCTGGTCCCGTTCACGATGCTGTTCAGGGGCGTCAGCGACGAAAATCGGTATTACCGGTAAAACGACGTTCGGAACCGCTCAGTCGTACAGGGTGTACTCGTCGGTCAGTTCGTCCACGCGGTCGCTGACTTTTGCGACGACATCGTCGTCGTGCGGGGCGTCGACGACCTCGTAGATGAGGTCGGCGACTTCGCGACAAGCGTCCTCGTCGAAGCCGCGGGTGGTGAGTCCGGGCGTGCCGGCGCGGATGCCCGAAGGGTTGAACGCCGAGCGAGTCTCACCGGGAACGGTGTTAGCGTTGAGGACGATGCCCGCCTCTTCGAGCGCTTCCTCGACTTCCTTGCCAGTCGTGTCGGGATGGGACGGCCGGAGGTCGATGAGGACGAGGTGGTTGTCCGTGCCGCCGGAGACAAGCTCCAGGCCGTGCTCTTTGAGTTGGTCACCGAGGGCGACGGCGTTGTCGACGGTCTGCTGGGCGTACTGTTCGAACTCGGGGGCCAGCGCCTCGCCGAAGCCGACGGCCTTGCCAGCGACGTTGTGCATCAGCGGGCCGCCCTGGGTACCGGGGAAGACGGCGTTGTCGATGTCGTCGGCGTACTCCTCGTCACACATGATGATGCCGCCGCGGCCGGCGCGGATGGTCTTGTGCGTCGAGCCGGTGACGAAGTCGGCGACGCCGACGGGTGACTCATGAACCCCCGCCGCCACCAGCCCTGTGATGTGAGCGATGTCCGCGAGGTGGTAGGCGTCGGTGGCGTCGGCGGTTTCCTGAATCCGCTCGAAGTCGACTTCACGCGGGTACGCCGAATATCCGGAGACGATGATGTCGGGGTCGAACTCCTCGGCGTGTTCGTGGAGGCCCTCGTAGTCGATGTAGCCGCTCTCCTCGTCGACCTTGTACTGTTCGACCTCGTACACCTGGCCGGCGAAGTTCGCCGGGTGACCATGAGAGAGGTGCCCGCCGTGGGTCAGGTCCAGCGAGAGGATCTTGTCGCCGGGTTCGAGGACGCCGAGGTAGACGCCCATGTTCGCCTGTGAGCCCGAATGTGGCTGGACGTTGATGTGGTCTGCACCCCACAGTTCCTTCGCGCGGTCGATAGCGAGCTCCTCCACATCGTCGGCGTACTCACACCCGCCGTAGTAGCGCTCGCCGGGGTAGCCCTCGGCGTACTTGTTCGTCAGCTCCGAGGACTGGGCCTCCATCACGGCTTCGCTGACGTGGTTCTCGCTGGCGATCATCGCCAGTGTGTCGTTCTGTCGACCTCGCTCGCCTTCCAGGGCGTCTGCGACTGCCGGGTCCGTTTCTCGCACGGTTTCGTAGCTCATGTATCGGGGTCGGGACCGGCAGGACAATAATCTACCCTTTGGGCCTTCGCATGTGGTGTGGTGGCACGCCCTGACCGCCACCACGGGCGGCGCGGAAGCGACGGGCTTCTGTCACCCATACATATATATCGGATACCGTTCCACATGATGATACATGGTCGCCTGGGGGGTGACAGGCGAGCGGGTGGACCGGGCCGGCAATGGGACGCCGGACTGGGACGGGGAAACGGTCGACCCGACCGCACTGGTGCGCCAGTTACACAGTCGAAAAGCTACTGACGGCGAACAGTTACCACACCGTGTCGACGACTGTTATCGGGGGAACGTCACCGAGTTAGCGCTGCCAGCGGTGGATGCCACGGTAACACGAGTCGACACTGACGGCGGCGACACTGTCGGCTCGTCGGCAACGCTACAGGAGGGGGAGTACCTGTTGACGATGCGGGCCCGTGCCGCGGGTAGCGGTGGCGAATCACCGCTGGGTGTCGTCGACGATATTCGGATTCACGTCCGCTTCGACGGCCCGGCGTCGCTCCATTCGGCCGGAACCACGTCTGTACTCGCCTTTCATGAGTGGACGAGCGTGACGGTCGGATTCGTCTGGGAGACGAGCACGGAGCGGCCGCATCTGCAGGTCCCCGCGACGCCCGAGGGGCTCGCGACAGCGATCACGCATCTGAGCGGCGCCCATTACACAATGAAGCCGTCCCGTTCACATCCGGAACTCCGCGGGCATCCGCCGATAGTGACGACCGGTGAAACGACGCGTATTCCCGAGACAGTCCGGCAGAACCGTCCTGATACCGGTAGCACGCTCCACGTGCCGGAGTGTGAGGCGGAACTGCTCGTCAGTGCCCCGCTTGCGTACTACCTCGGGGCAGAGGTGGTCGTCGAATCTCGGGATTCCGCGCTGTTGACGGCCAAAGACACGTCAGTCCGCGTCTCCTTCGACGCGTGGCCGTCGCTACAGGAGGGGGTCGCGGCCCTGCTCCGGAAAGTGTTCTACCTCGACTGCCAGATCAGACGCGTCGACCCAGCAGAGAGCGGGAGTCGCATCACGTCGGCGCTCTCGCTGGACCCGGACGCGCTCCGGTCGCTGTCGCCGGCTGGGCGACTCGAACGGTACGTCGATGTCTCCGACGAGGCCGTGAATTCGATCCTGCCGGAGTGGCCCCTCTCGACGTACGTTTCGCCGGAGCCGGAGCGAGTCAGGAGTCTGCCCTTCCTGCTCGACCGGCTCAGCCTCATCTATCTGCCGGACAGCTCCCAGCTCGACCGGGAGGAACTGCTGGACAGGACCCTTGCCGATTCGTATCTGAGTCGCGGGGCAGCCGAACGGCCGCCGATCATCCAGCCGACCTTACGGGAAGGCCAACTGCACACCTGGCTCGCCCCTGGTAACCCGATTGACGCGTGCAAGACGCCGCCGGAAGCGTACGTCAACCGCTATCGCTGCCAGACAAGCGACAGCGACGACCAGCGGGTCGCAGTCGTCCTCAACGACGAAGGGATGGCCGACGAACACACCGCCGTCACCGAAATATACCGGGCGGCTGATCTCCCGATGGACGTGCGAGTCAGGGAGTCACTGTCGGTCAACGAACTGGCCGACGTGTTCGAACAGCCGACGGACTTCGTCCACTTCATCGGCCACTGCGACGACACCGGTCTGCGGTGTCCGGACGGCAACCTGGCGCTGTCCTCGCTGTCCGACACCCGGACGCAGACGTTCTTCCTGAACGCGTGTGGCTCCTACGATGAGGGGCTGGATCTGGTGAAACAGGGGGCAGTCGCGGGTGCGGTGACGCTGACCGACGTGTTGGACAAGCACGCTGCGCTGGTCGGCACCGCCTTCGCGCGCCTGCTCAGTAACGGATTCAGCATCCAGCGAGCGTTGGAACTGGCTCGACGGCGGATAATGATGTGCAAAGATTACGCAGTCGTCGGCGACGGCACCTACTCGATTGTGCCCAGTCCTGCACAGCCAGCGGTGGTCTGGCTCTCGGAGAGTGACGCGGGATTCGACGTGCGGTGTACGGTCGTGTCCCCGGAGCGGCCCGGAGAGAGTTACCGGCTGCCGTTCGACGATAGCAGCGCGCTGAACGGCGAACAGACGAGCCACTCACTGCGCAGGGCCGAACTAGTCGACGCGCTGAACCAGACCTCGCTACCGGTCATCTACGACGGCGAGTTCTACTGGTCCGACGACCTAGCCGCACGCCTCGCGACAGATTTCTGACGGTCCCGATCCGGTCTTGCTCCCGGCACAGTTCCACTGGGCCGTCGTCAATTCCAGTGAAGATCCCTGGGTACCCAGGTACAAAGATGTGATACCGTGACTTCTGGACTAGAAGCCGCCACGTATCGGCAGAACCACAGTTCGGCGGATCGGCCGTCTAACTGCGACATTGACCGGCCAGACGGACGGTTCAGTCCAGCCACTAGACGGGTTCTGCTTAGGATATATGGCCGATATTTTATCGGTTCACAGTGGTGGGTGTTGCTAGATTCCCGGAGAAATCAACACCAATTGGCCGGTAAAATTAAATATACTAAGACACTATATACTGGCATCGGACAATGACTGAAAATCTCCTGCAGGACGATGTCGGTTCTATGTTGACGACGGTGTTCGGGTCAACAGATGAGCCGGTCTACGTCGTGAACCCGTCGCGGCGGAGCATCGCAGAGCTTGTATCGACACTGGACGCCGACTCAGACGCCCCGGAAGTCCGTCTGCTGGCTGACGAGCGCGCCCTGAAAGACGTGATGGACGACTTCCTCATCGCCAGCACGGCGGCCGATCTCATCGACGAGGAGCGTCTCACCATGCGACTGCTCGACGACGTGCCGAACCACTCGGTCGCAGTAACCGTCGATGCAGTGTACGCGCTGGTCACCATCAGTGACACGGTCGGCGGCCTCGGGACCGACGACACGGAGTTCGTCGACAACGCCTACGACTACTACGACTCGACGTGGACGGACGCCGACGAGTACTCCCTCCGGACGCCGCCGCTCAACCGTGTCCAGAGCACGCTGGAATCGGACATCGGCCCGGAGACCGCATCGGACTTCAACGATGTCTTGAACTCGCTATCGACAGCCCGCGGCGATGGCGACGGCTTGGACGAGGTCACCATCAGCCTGCTCGTGGCCGCCCGGAACGGCGAACTGCTGTACGACATCAGCAAGTGGGGCGAGGATGTCGGGCTGGCGAGCAAGGCGACGTTCTCCCGGACGAAGACGAAACTCGAAGACATGAACCTCATCGACACCGAGAAGGTGCCGATTGACGTGGGCCGGCCGCGACTCCGCCTGATGCTCGGCGACGACCGGCTCAAGGACGCCGAGCCGGACGAACTGGCCTCGGTCGCACAGTCCATCCTCGCCGCGTAGGTTTTTCCCGCTTCACCACGAGGGCTTCGGCATGCGAACTGTCGAAGTCGTCGGGCGTGGACCGGCCGTCGACGCACTCACCGCGTTTCTCGCAGATATCGACGTTTCAGTATCGCAACTGTCGACACCGACCGACGCCGCTGGTGACCTCGCCATCGTCGTGGATACCGTCGGCGCGGAGACGTTTGGGACGTTGAACAGCCGGGCGCAGGAGACCGACATACCGTGGGTAGCCGTCGAACTCGGCGGCGTCGGCAGCGTGCCGGTGACCGACGCTGCGGTCAGCGGATTCGGTCCGGAAACGGGCTGTTTCGACTGTCTCAAAACACGGGTCGAGGCGACGGTCGAAGACACTGAGACGCTCGCGGAGGCCCCGTCAGCGGCCACCCAGCGCTTCGCGGGAGCGCTGGCCGGCCGGCTGGTGACGCAGTTTCTCGACGGCGATGGGGCTCTTTTCGGGACTGTCACTGAGCTGCCACACAACCAGCGGCGGTTCCTCCCGGTTCCGGGCTGTGATTGTGGCGAGTCGCCGAGCAAGCACCTCGGCGACGGTCGCCAGACAGCCCACGACAGCGAGGCGCTGTCGCGGGCGGAACTCGGACTCGACGAGCGGGTCGGTATCGCCACGGAGGTCGGCGAGGTCCAGTCGTTCCCGGCCCCGTACTACCTGTCGACGCTCGCCGATACGGCCGGCTTCAGCGACGTGTCGGCCGCTGCCAAGGCTGCAGGTGTCGCCATCGACTGGGACACGGCGTTCATGAAGGCCCTGGGCGAGAACTACGAGCGGTACGCGGCGGGCGTCTACCGCGAATCGAGCCTGGCGGGCGGAACAGTTGCGGACTTCCCGGACGCCGTCACACCCGACGCGTTCGTCAGGGATGCGGCCGAATGGGACGAATCGACAGCCATTCCCTGGGTCCCGGCCGAGGACCTGCTGGCCGACGAGCGGCGGTCGCTTCCCGCCGAAACCGTACACTACCCGCCGCCGTCCAACGCTGTCAGGCCAGCAACGACGACGGGGCTGGGCCTGGGCAACACTGTCACCGAGGCGCTGCTGACCGGGCTGTACGAGGTTATCGAGCGCGACGCCGCGATGCTGTCGTGGTACTCGACGTTCGAGCCGCTTCGGGTCGCTGTCGATGACCACGAACGGTACGGCACGCTCCGGCGGCGTGCAGCGTCCGAGGGATTGGACGTGGCGGCGCTGCTATTGACACAGGACGTGGACGTACCGGTCATCACTGTCGCGCTGGAACGGGACGAGTGGCCCCGCTTCGCGCTTGGGACCGACGCGGACCTGGACCCGGGTGCAGCCGCCGTCGGCGCGCTGGAGGAGGCGCTCCAGAACTGGATGGAACTCGACAGCATGGGTCCGGAGGCGGCCGCGGACGCACAGGGCGCAATCGGACGATATGCTGAAGCACCCGGCGACGCGGCCGACCTGACGGCGACGGAGACAGCGGTACCGCTGGATTCGCTCGGTCCCGACGCTGATCTCTCCGGCGAAGCGGAGCTTACGGCGCTGTGTGACCGGGCGGCTGCTGCGGGACTCACGCCGTATGGCGCACGGTTGACGACGCGGGATCTCGAACAACTCGGATTCGAGGCGGTTCGGGTCGTCTGTCCGTCGGCACAGCCGCTGTTTTTCGGTGCGTCTTTCTTCGGCGAACGGGCCGAGACAATTCCGACCGACCTGGGCTTCCAACCGCGACTCGACAGAGACCACCATCCGTTTCCGTAGAAACAGACGACGCAGCGAGAGAGGAGTCAGATACCGAACGTCGCCCGCAGCATGTCCCGCGTACCCGGTCCGAGCCCGACCGCGGTGACCGCGATGAGCAGGAGGAGCGCGTACCGCGGGCTGTCGTCGATGAACTCCTCGTTGAACAGCGAGACGACCAGCGAGGCGACGGCGAGCTTGACAATGAGGAACGGCCACGACGTGCCGATAGCGGCCGAGAGACCAGCCGGCTGGAGCGTTTCTGTAGCCTCGATAATGAACGCGTTGGCGGGGTGTTTGGGGTAGTAGGTTAACGGGACGTTCAGCGCGTCGAGCCAGTCGGCCAGCAGGACGTTCGCGACGCCGTCGATGGCGTGGCCCCAGATGACGAGCAGTCCGATGTACCCGGTGCCGTCGTTCATCGCCGGTCGGTAGGTCTCGAACGCCCAGTAGATGCCATACGACAGCGCCGACGCCAGCGCCACGGTGGTGATGAGAACGGACGGATACAGCGTCGCGTACTCGCGCGTGAGCGCGACGAACGTGAGGTAGAGGAGCGTCACCACGACCAACACGCTCCCGATAACGCCGGTCGTCCGATAGTAGCTGTCGACGACCCCCCGCTGTTCGAGGTCCACGCAGACGACGAGGACGAGCAGCGTGAGCAAGAACACCGTGCCGTAGATGACCGGACTGATGATGAGCGAACTCAGCGGGTACTCGACGATGGGCGTGACGCCGGCTTCGACCGCGCGGTCGGTCGCGTCTTCGACGACCCGTAGGGCCCCGCCGAGTAGCATGAAGGGGACGAAGGCGAAGTAGAGCTTCGGGTCCTCGGCGATGTCCAGTCGTTCGAGGAGGAAGTAGACCCCGACCAGCATGTACACGAGGATCAGCATGTAGCCGATCTCGGAGACGATGGTATACCCTGGCTCGGCGATGAGCCGCCCCTCCTGGATAGCCGCCTGACAGCCCTCGTACAGTGGCTGTGGTCCAGACGGAGTCATTTCAGCGCAGCTGGCTGCCTTGGCGTCGGCGTACACCGGCCCCCAGAAGTACTGCCAGAGGAACCGGTCCCAGACGGCCCGTGGGGCGGCCAGAACAGCGCCGACTGCGACGAGGAGAACTGCGACGAGAGAGCCCAGCCAGAGTTGACCAGGCCCGAAGTCATCGACGGCCCGCTCGAACGTGTCCATGGCCGTGTGACCGGTGGCAGGCGGTTTTAGCGTTCCGGTCGCGTGTGCTCGGACCGAAAGACCGCGGGTCGGAAAGATCGCTCGGAGAAGAAGAGCGCGAAAGCGCGCTCAGTCCTGGGTGAGCGCCTCGTTTCCAGCCGCCACGAAGGCGTCGTGGGCCTCGCCGTTAGAAGCGACAACCGAATCGCTGTCGTGAGTCCAGGGCTCGCCGTCGAGGTCAGTGACCGTCCCGCCGGCCTGTCGAACCATGTGAACGCCGGCGATCGTGTCCCAGGGGTTCATCGGGCGGGTGCAAACGAGCCCCTCCAGCGCCCCGTCGGCGACGTGTGCCAGCGTGGCCTGGAACGATCCTAGACGACGGATGTCGCCGAATCGGTCGGCGATAGCGCTACACAGCCGACCGAACTCCGTCCTGTCGTCGCGGTCCCACCAGCCGACCGGAGCGACTGCGAACGTCTCCGGGTCGGTTCGCTCGCTCACCGAGAGTTCGGTTCCGTCCCGCGTGACGCTCTCCGGGCCGGCGGCGTAGAGATCGCCGTAGGAGGGCAGGTACGTGACCGACGCGACCGGGTCGCCGTCGACCACTGTGCTCACACTCGTCGCCCACAGGCGCATTCCCCGGACGTAGTTCGCAGTCCCGTCGATCGGGTCGATGACCCACACCGCACCGTTGTCGGGAACGGAATCGACTGCTTCGACGGCACCGTGGTCAGTCTCTGGACCGGTCATCGTCGAGAGATCCTCCTCACAGAGGAAGCGGTCGCCGGGAAACGCCTCCCGAATCGTGGCGACGACCTGCTGCTGGGCATCGCGGTCGGTCTCCGTGACGAGATCGTTCTTGTTGGCTTTCGACTCGACGCTGAGGTCGCCCCGGAACTGCTCGCGGGCGACAACACCGCCGGCGCGGGCCGCTCGTTCGGCGACTGCCGCCCGGTGGCTTGCATCTGTCATATCTATCGCTGGACCGGCCTCGTTCAAACCATCTCGCCTTCCAGCAAAACGTGATCGCCGTCCGGCGACGAGTCAGTCGTCTTCGACGGCCTCGTCGACGGCGTCGAGGATGGCCTCGGCGATGTCCCTGGCCTCGTTGGGTGTGTACAGGACCTGGTTCCCGAGTGACTGTTCGATACGGACGTAGCCGTCATCGTCCTCGATGGAGAAAAACGCGGTGTTCTCCAGCGGTGGCACGCGCAGGCTACCCCCCTCGGACTGGTCTGTTGCCATGGTACAACATAACATATGAATTGGTTTAAATCTACGGCTGGCGGTAGCGCAACCCGTTCCTAATTACAATTATTGATAACTAGACCCCAACGGCTTATACATATCCCGGAGATGTACAGGTATGGGTTCGATACTCGGGGCACTCCGGTTTAGCAAGGACCTATCGATTATCATGCTTTTGGGAGTCGTGTACGTCCTCGGCCTGAGTGTGACAACGCTGATCAGCGCATTGAAGAACCGCCTGCCGCGGCTACACGCTGTCGGGAACGAAGTTCGGAACTGGTTCCGTCGGCCGGCGTAACAGAGCCTCAACTGAACACGCACGGACGATTGCGAGATACAATACCACTCAGCATCCGAAACGCGCTCCGAACTGCAGTGATATGTCTGTAACGTTGGAATTCTATAGGCCGTCAGCCTGAATTATCACGGAGTACCTCCTATTGCGGTACTACTTAAGTAGTAACGACGTTCCAATGCTTAGCCGTCTTGCATCAACTCACTTGATATGTCTCATAATGGTCCCAGTGCGAATGTAGTCAGGAATGTTATATATTCTTGTTTTGCAGAGTACATTAACACAGAAATAATGCGCTTTATCGACTGTCGAACACTTCTTTTATGACTGTTCAAAGAAGCAGTTGTACACGGTTGCGGTGGGAACGGGGTAATCATGGTAAATCTAATTATTAATGGAAGGTTATGTCAGCCAACAGCTTTATTATACGCTGCTTTGACATTATATTCTGTGGGAACGGTATGTAATACCTATCAGAAGTCGTCCATTGAAATCAGGTAAGATGGAGTTTACTATTCATATTAAGAAGCAGCAGTGCAGGGGGAGTGGAGAGCGTATGCTAAGAGGCGCATCAGTTACAGCAGAGGTACGGGAATGACGATACAGGCAAATCAAGCAAATCAAGCGAGTCAACGGGGGATCGCATCCGAGACTGCAGAGGAGTTTCTCGTCACGCCGGAGAGCGAAGTCGAACCGGTTTTGAGCGTCGTGATGCCGACACTCAACGAGGAGCAGGGAATCGTGGAATGCATTGATCGGATAAAAACGGCAATAACGGAACTGCGCGTGCCGACGGAAATCGTCGTGAGCGATAGTTCCACCGATAGAACGCCCGACCTGGCTCGCGAGCGGGGCGCAACGGTCGTGACGCCGGACGAGCCGGGGTACGGGTACGCGTATCGCTACGCGTTCGACAAGGCGCGCGGCGAGTATATCGCGATGGGCGATGCCGATACGACGTACGATTTCGAAATGATTCCACGGCTTCTCGATCCGGTCCGGAACGGCGATGCCGACATCTGCATGGGAAGCCGACTGGAGGGTGAGATACGCGACGGGTCGATGCCGCCACTACACAAATACGTTGGGAACCCGCTACTGACGCGGTTCCTGAACACGTTCTACGGCGCCGGGGTAAGCGATGCACACAGCGGGTTCCGCGTGTTCACCAAAGACGCACTGGAAACGCTAGAGCTAGAGACAACTGGGATGGAGTTCGCTAGCGAAATGATCATGGAAGCCGGCGCAAACGATCTCACCATCGAGGAGGTCCCGATCGTCTACCACGAACGTGAGGGCGAGGAAACGCTCGACAGCTTCAGTGATGGCTGGCGACACGTCCGATTCATGCTCGTGAATGCGCCGGACTACCTGTTCTCGTATCCGGCCCTGCTGTTGGTGTCACTCGGTGCGGTGTTGATGTCGCTGTCGGTCGCTCAGGTGTCGGCCGGCGGCATCAACTTCGGTATCCAGACGATGGTCGGCGGGTCGCTGTTGGCTATCGTCGGATACCAGATCTGGACGCTCGCGCTGTTCAGTTCCATCGCTGCGGACCCGATCAACGAGCCGGATGGCGTGCTCGTCAGGATGGTACGGGAGCAGTTCCAACTGGAACACGGTGCGTCGATAGGCATCATCGCAACTGTGATCGGTGTTCTGTATCTCGGGACCGTGTTCGGGCAGTGGCTCTTCGCCGGCGAAGCGGCGTTACCGTCAGCCACGGCAACCCTTCTGGCCTCGACAGTTGTGGTTCTGGGGATACAGACTGTGTTCGGATCGTTCTTCATGAGCATGCTAGCCGACAGCAGCTAGCCGCAGGGCAGAATGCAGGAGAGCGGTCAGCCCTGCACACACCGGCTCGCACACGTTCCGTTTTCGGCACACTGCACATCGGGGCGGGTTCGGCTCTCAGCGACGAACTGCCACTCGTTTCGGCCCACATTGTCAGTGCCATTCGAGTACGTGAGCTGTCTGTACAGGCCGTTGTAGTTCATCACGCTATCGTACTCCGTTCGTGTGTAGCGCTCCTCGTCGATACCGTCTTGATGGGCGTCCAGACCCATCGCGTGTCCGAACTCGTGCATGAACAGCGAGGCAGTGATTTTCGTCGACTCGAACCGCTCCATCGCCGCGATTTCGGGCCGCCCCGCCCCGACGAAGTAGTCGTCCCCGTTGTAGGCCACGTCGTCAGTGACCAAGACGTAGTAATACCCCTCTGAGCGGTGTCCAGAGTGGTTTCGACGGAAGTCATAAATATCGTTTCCGGGGCCTGGTTGGTGTTTCGAGTAGACGGTGCCGTTCACCGAGAGATTGGTCTCATCCGTGACCAGATGGATATCGATTCCAGTGGACCCGTCGGGGTTCGAGACGGGCGCACTGTCGAAGGTGTCCACAATCGACGCCCGGACAGCGTCACTGAGCGTCGTCGACTGCGTTGAGTCCACTTCCACGTAGATGTCTGTCCGGAGTGGATCTGCGCCCGGAATAGCCTGTCCGCAGCGGACTTCCATGCCGTCCGGATAGCCGTCCCCGTCCGTGTCCGGGTCTGTCGGGTCGGTGCCGTACACAGACCGCTCTAGCGAATCGGACAGCCCGTCTCCGTCTGTATCAGTCGTAGTATCGGCGACTTGGGTACCCTGTGCCGTCTGGTTGTCCGGCCCACCGCTAGCGGTGTTCAGTTGTGGGGA
The DNA here is from genome assembly GCF_031624315.1 of Haloarcula terrestris. NCBI lineage: Archaea > Methanobacteriati > Methanobacteriota > Halobacteria > Halobacteriales > Haloarculaceae > Haloarcula > Haloarcula terrestris. The sequence continues at coordinate 551,065 of NZ_JAMQOM010000003.1, forward strand.
GGTTCCAGCTGCGGGGAACACAAGGCCTGCGAAAAGGAGCGTGACAAGCGCAATGACGCCGATGCGAAGCATCGGTAGTCGCCTGAGTTGGGTGTTCGCAAGACGGTGTTTGACAGCGGAAAAGAAGCGAAAGGCAAACTCAGAACTAATATTGATATCTAAAGAGAATGATTGGAAGCAGCGCAGCATGTAATCCATAATAGGCCACTGGACCATCATTAAGGCACTAATCGTCGGTTGCAGGTTAAGTAAGTAATTCTCCAAATATCAATATTAAATTCGATATTAGATTCCGAACGAGGATACTACGGAGCCGATCTGTGTCTGTCGGTATCTTCAATGGTCTCCGTTCAGTAACGGCTGCTAATGCGTGTTACCCGGCGGTTCTGGCTCACACTCACCGCTGTGGGCAGCCTTTTCGTCGGTGGTGTGCTCCTCGATGCGCCGCTGTTAATCGTCGGTGCCGTCGGGCTCACAGGCTGGCTGCTCGCGCTGCAACTAGCGTTCGTCCGTGCGGTTTCACGGATCACGGACGGACTTACCGTCAGTCAGTCACTCGATCGATCCCGTGTACGGCCCGATATCGAAACGAAATACACACTTCAGGCATCGGTTGACGCCGACGGGGACCACATGCCGCTGTCCGTCGAGGCGACGGTTCCACTCGCAGCACGGCTGGAGGCGGACCCTGCTCCGACAATCGAACTCGACGCCTCGATGCAGTCGTCATCAGTAACGGTTCCGCTGATGTGGGAAACCGTCGGTGACCACACTGTTCCAGGCCCAACAGTCACAGTCACCGACAGAGTCGGGCTATTCACACAATCGTTCACGGCTGATGCAGGCCCGGAAATAACCGTGGAGTCGCCGTCTGTGGGTCCGATTCACGTCGGACAGAGCGGGAAGCGGCTACTACGTGGTGTCGGTGAACACGACGCTCGCGGGCGGACAGGGGGTCTGTCAGCCGAGGAAATCCGAAAGTACGTCCCGGGAGACGCGTTGAAATACGTTGACTGGAAAGCGACCGCCAGGTTAGACGAGGCCCACGTCCGAAACTACGAAGCCGAGAGCAGCCGGAGCGTCGTGTTGCTCCTCGATCACCGTCACACAATGGACGACGGACCGCCCGGAGAGACGAAGTTGGCCCATCTCAAACCGGTCGCCGCGGCCTTCCGACAGCGTGCCGAAACGATCCGCGACCCGTTGGGCTATCTCACGGTCGACGACGAGGGCGTGACGGACTCAGTGGTCCCCGTCGCGAGAACCGAGGCGTACAAATCGGCCCAACACCGGATCAACGACCTCACTGCCGAAGCTGAGACGCACGCTGTGGCCACCGGAGCAACGACGTGGACCGGTTCGATAGCTCCCCCAGAGAATCCGACGGCGGGGACACGGTCGCCGATGGAGACCACGCTGCTCGCGTATCGTGACGCTGTCGGATCGAAACGTCACCTCCCGAACCAGCCACTGTACAACGGGTTCCAGGCGGCACCGTTCGGGATACGCGCCGCGGACCTGGTAGTCATCTGTACCGACGACAGTAATCGAACGGAGCTACGGAACACGGTTGGACTGGCCAGACGCAACGCGACGGAGGTCGTCGTGTTCATCACACCGACTGTGGCCTTCGACCCGGACATCATTACGGATCTCGACGCCGCATACGAACGGTATCGGGACTTCGATCAGTTCCGGCGAGAACTGAACGAAATCGGGTCAGTAACCGCCTACGAAGTCGGCTCGCCGGACCAGATATCGACGATTCTGGCCGGTAGCCCGGCAAACACCGAGGGGGAGCACGTATGAGTCTGAAACAGTCGCTTGACCCGCTTCCAACCGGGATCGGCCTGCTCGGGATCATCGTCGCGACAAGCGGGCTCGCCCGGGGCAGACCGATATGGCTCGTGCTCACCGGTATTGCACTCGGAGGCCTCTACCTGGTCGGGACACCCGTTCTCGCGGTGGTGTTCGGGCAGATCGCCCTCGTCGCAGTCGATGCCCCGTCGCTGCTGACACTCGCTCTCGTCGAGGGCGGCTTACTCGTGACGTTGCTTTCGATGGCTGTCGGGACACCCGACGGCCGGGTCGCCGGTAGCCTGGTCGCGGGTGTCGTTCCGCTGCTTGGCGGGTTCGCCTGGCTGTCGCTCTGGCGGTGGAACGTGGAGCCGCTTCTGGTCGGGGGCAGCCTCCTTTCCGGGGCCGCAGTTGTCGGCTACCTGCTCCACCGCTATCTCCTGATTGACCTCGACATCGTGACTGCAGACACAGCGTCGGACAGTGATATCCCATGAGTCAACCCGAACCAACGCAATCGGAGGCATCGGCCGATGAACACGACCAACAGACGGATGTCGTCCAGGACCCTCAAACACTCGAAGCGGAGTTAGAAGTACTGCGGGAAGAGAACCGACGGTTACGTGACTCCTACGCACGTGCAAAGCGGACGACGTTCAGGCGGACCGCGTTGGGGTTTTTTGCGGTCGGCGGGCTGTCTCTCATAGCGGCGTTCCTCTTTCCGACCTTGCAGACCGTCTTCATCGCGTTCGGTGGGACCGGCGTGTTCGCCGGCATCGTGACGTTCTATCTCACGCCCGAGCGGTTCGTCTCGGCGTCGGTCAGTGACACGGTGTTCACCACGCTGGCCGATGTCGAACAGCACCTCGTCAGGGAACTGGAACTCCAGACCGAGGCGGTGTACGTCCCGACGCCGTCGCGCCCGGAGACGAACGCGCGCCTGTTCGTCCCACAGCACGTCGAGTATGTTATTCCGGACACGGAGCGGTTGGGAGAGTTGTTCGTCACGAGCGCTGTCGAAGCGGGGCAGGGCGTCTCGCTCCCGCCGACCGGCGACCGCCTTTACACCGAGTTCGACCGCACGCTGTCGGGCGACCTCGGTGACGACCCCGGCACGATAGCGACGCAACTGACCGCGTCGCTGGCCGAGCAGTTCGAGGTCGTCGACGACACGATGGTCGAAATCGACTCCGAGAATCGACACGCGTCCATCGCTGTCGACAATCCAGCGTTTGGCGACATCAATCAGCTGGATCACCCGGTGGTGTCCCTGCTCGCTGTGGGGTTTGCCACGGGCCTTGATCGACCGGTCACCGCCGATACACACGACGACGACCGGTTCAGCGGTGTCGTGACGGTCTCGTGGGACTCCGTCGGCGAGGACTCACCGAACGAGTCCGATACCGCGATGGCTCCGGCACAAGACGCGACGCCGGAGACCGACTAATAGCCACCCGTTCGCTACTCGAACTCGCCTGTCGTCCCGCCGTCACCGACTGCCGGCTCGACGCTCGCGCTGTGGTCGGTGTCGGAGCCGGGCGGCGTGATTGACTGGAGGATTTCCTCGATAACCGCCTCGGAGTTGATCTGGCTCAGTTCGGCGTCGCTGTTCAAGATCAACCGATGGCGCAACACCGGGAGCGCCATCTCTTTGACATCATCCGGAATAACGTACTCCCGGCCGTTCAGCCGCGCGACCGCTTTCGACGTGTTCTGGAGCGCAATCGCCGCCCGCGGTGAGGCCCCATGAACGACGTTCCGGTGGTCCCGCGTTGCGGCGATAATGGAGAGAATGTACTCCTTGACGCTGTCTTCGATGTGCGTCTCGGGGATCTCGTTTCGAGCACGTAGGAGTTCGTCCCGGGAGATGACCTGCGAGATAGCGTCCGCATCGAGTGTGGGATTCGAGTCGAACCGATCGAGAATCGCGCGCTCCTCGTCGGCGTCCGGAATCTCAGTGACGAGTTTCATCTGGAACCGGTCGCGCTGGGCCTCCGGGAGCTTGAACGTCCCTTCCATCTCCAGTGGGTTCATCGTCGCAACGACGGTAAACGGCGTCGGGAGTTTCAGCGTCGACCCCTCGATGGACACCTGTCCCTCCTGCATCGCTTCGAGCAGCGCGCTCTGTGTTTTCGGCGGCGCGCGGTTGATCTCGTCAGCGATGACCAGGTTCGTAAACACCGGACCTTTCTGGAGTTCGAACTCCCCGTTTCGCTGGTGGTACACCGTCGTCCCGGTGATGTCCGCGGGAAGGAGGTCAGGTGTCATCTGAACCCGTGAGTGCTGGAGATCGGTCGCGTTGGCGACGAGTGTGGCGATCGTGGTTTTCGCGACGCCAGGGACCCCTTCTAGAAGCACATGGCCACGTGTCAACATCGCTACCGTAATATGGCGGAGGATTTCTTCGTTACCGATGAGAACTGTATCCGTCTCCTGCTTGAGACGGTCGTACAGTACCGACGGATCAGTCATTGCGTTGACGTTCGGACCGCTGTTTAATAACGGCTTCCGTTACACGCTCGATCTGAGCGCTCTCCCAGTCCGGATGACGGCTCCTGAGATACTGCTCGACGCTGTCCGGGGACAGATGTGGGTCGGTATCGTGACCTCTGTATGCCCGGAGTCGGTCCCGGAACCGTTCGTCGAGCCGGCGGTCGAACACGAGCAGCGTCCCAACCAGAACGACGCCACAGAACAGTAACAGCGCGTCGGACCGCTGCACGGCCAGTATGGCGGCGGCCACCGGCGGGACGCTGCTGGCGTGTGAGTAATCCAGCAGCGCGGCCTCGTGGTCAGCGAGGAGGTTCCGGACGAACCGTCTGTTGTCGCCGCGTTCGAGCATCGCGTTCACGAAGACACTCGGGTCGCCGACAGCGATGACACGACCGTCGCCGACCGATTCGCTCGTGACGACGGGCCGGGACCCCAACTCCTCCTCGTTGTCGAGTTCAGCATTCCCGTTGGTGTCGAGATAGGCGAACTCGGAGGTGTTGACGAGCGTCGTAGCGTTGCCGGCCCTGACAGTCGTGCCGTAATTGAGGACGACGGTGTCAACGCCCGCCGTCTCCGGATAGTCGCCCGCAGGCGTCGCTTCTGGGAACGAGGAGTTCCGGTAGTAATTCTGGTTATCGTACACCGGGCGGCCGTCGAAGCGCGCGTCCGCACCGACGGCAGCGAGCAGGGCATTCCCCTGTGGCCGGTAATCCTCGGCGACGACGAGCGTGCCGCCGCTCTGGACGAACTCGGCGATACGTGTTCGCTCGCGCGACGAGTACGGTTCTTCCGGCGAGAGAACGACGGCGACGGTGCCGTCTGCACCAGTGGTCGGATACTGGCTCACGTTCGTCCCGACGGTCACGTTTGCGCCGGCGTCGGCGGCGATACCTCGGAGTTCCCCCGCACCGTCCCACTGGGAGTTGTACACGCCGAACGCTGCCGAGGACGTGCTCGCAGCGTAGACGAGGGCGATGACTGTGAGGACGGCGTAGGCGGCCAGCAGGACTTGTGGGAGGCTGAGCGACGGCAGCCGAGAACCAGCAGAGAGCGATGTCGACGCCATCAGACCAGCCCCGGGGGTAGAATCTCGAGGATCCGTTTGATGACCACGTAGGCAAAGCCCATCAGCCCCAGGCCGATGAGCCACCAGAGCCGCCGTCGCCAGCGCGGCGACACGGCCTGTGGTGCGACCAGTTCGACAGTAACGAGAAACCCGATCAGCGACACGACGAAAAACAGCTCTAGGGTCAGCGCATCCAGCAGGGTCAACACGAGGATTGTGCCAAGCACCCACATGAGATGCCCGTAGATGAACTGCTGGCGCTGTCGGGTCGCCATGCCACGGCGTTGTCTTCGGCAGACAGTCAAAGTTCCGACCGACGGTCGCCGGCTGAAACAGTATGAACTGACAATTGATCTAGCAGTTCGGTTCAGTCGTCGCTAGGTTGTCTCGCGTCAGTTGACTCGTCGTCGGGGGTGCGTGTCCGGTCACCGCTCGGGAGCAGCGACACCGGCGACGCCGTCAGATACGGGACCGTCGCGACGAGCGCGCCGAACAGCGCAAGCGAGACACCACCAGCAAAGATCGCTGCGAGGATGGTCGGCGGCGTCCGCGCGGAGAGGCGGAACCCGAAGAAGACGAGCCAGCCGGCCCGTTCAAGCACCTGCAGTGCAGCGACAGAAAGCACCAGCGCGAGGCCCGTTGCGGGGACGGCGATACGGGCGATATCGGCCAGAATCGTCCGCAGGACGCGCCACTGGGTCGCGCCGGTCGACCGATGGATGCCGATAGCCTGGCGGCGTGCGTGGACCCCCTGTGCGAACGTCGCCGTGGTACTGCCGACGGTACTCAGCGCCGAGAGCGCGACGAGAACGCCCAGAATCAACTGGACGTTCCCGAACACGCCCTCGACGGAGCGTTCGATAGGGGTGCCGGACGCGTAGGACCCGCTACTTGCCACCGCGGAGGCCAGCCGGCGGTCGCCGGTCACCGTGTAGTCCGCCGTTGTAAGCGTAGTGCCGTTGGCCGTCACCCGGTAGGTGTACGTGCCAGGCTGGCCCCGTCCGCCGCCCGGCGAGAACCGGGTCTGCGTGACGTTTCCGGGCGGCATGTAGACGGTTCGGTTCTCGGTGACGCCGGGGCCGATGACGCCCACGTCGCGCGTGATCGGTTCCTGCCAAGGGTTTGCCAGCCCGATGGTGAGCGTCGGGGTCGTCAAGACTGACCCCGTGGACGGCGAGATCGACAGCTCCGCGTACAGTTCCCGCTCGGTTCCCCGAACGATCTGAATGTCGTGTGTCGCCGTCTGGTCCCCCGAGCGAGCGGTTATCGTGTAGTTCCCGGGTTCGCGGGGCAGGGGCACGACGGCGACGCCGCTCGATCCCGTTCTGATCGATGGTCCGTTCACCGAGACGGTGGCGTTGGAAACGCGCTCTCCGGTTTTCGTGACGACAGGAACGGAGAGTCCCGACCCCGGCGGAGCCTGTGACGGTAACTGGTTCGGGATCTCGATGGCGTCCGGCGAGACGACGGTCACCGCGTGGGCGTACTCCCCGGCAGTGGCGTTTGCGGTCCCCAGTTCCGACGCGGTAAAGGAGACGGTCCCGGTCCGCTCCTGTCCCGGTGGGACAGCCACCGTCGTCGTTTGCTGGTCGCCCCGATACTGGACGGTGACCTCTCGGGTTGCCCGCTCGCTGCCGACGTTTCGCACAGCGACGGAGAGGTTGACAGTGTCACCCTTCGTGACTCGCCCCGGACCGGATAGCCCCGTCACGACAGCGCCCGACTGGTTGGCAGCGACACCGTCGGCGTCGTCGATCTCGGACACCGGCCCCTTGACGCGAATCATGTGGACCTGTCCCGGCCCGGTCGCCAGGTCGGCCGCGGAGTCAAGCGGCAGAATGAGCAGGTCATCGAGCGTTCTCGGGGCGTCGTACCGTCCGACGATGGTGACCCGGCGAATCCCGGGCTTGACGCTCCCACTGACGGTCAGTTCGTCGCCGACTTCGACATCGAGAGTCTGTGCGAGGTCGTTCCCGATGACGGCCTCGTCGTGTCGCTGTGGTCGCTGGCCCTCGACCAGCGTGGCTCCGGTGACGTTCGCGAACGCGTCGTACTCCGCCCCGTGGGCCATATAGGGTTGGCCGTCGGAAACCTGCGCGTAGATAATCTCCGGGCTGGCCGGCGTCCCGTCGGCCCGGAGCGCCGACGCGTACTCGGCGTCGAGGCGACTGTTCAGCGGATGAGGCGCGCCGGCTTCGGTGATGGTTCCGGAGTTGCCTCCGCCGCCGCCGAGCGGTGAGGCAAGGCCGGCCAGGGAGACGACGAGCAGGAACGTGATGCCGAACACCGTCAACGTTGCCGCTGTCGGCACGACCGAGCGCCACGACAGGAACGTCGGTCTGACCCAGTTTTTGAGCGTCGCAAGCGTCGACTGCCCGGACTGACCGCCCCGGGCGTGCCGGCTACCGAGCGAGGCCGGCGGGCGAGTCGCGGCGGGGTAAGCCGCAAGCGCGCCGGCGACGAGTCCCATCAGAACGAAGACACCGACGACGCCGCCGACGACCGTCGCGCTCTGTCCCGTAACGGTGACATCGAGCGCGATGGGCAGTCCGACGTAAATCGCGACGTTGACCAGCGCTTTGATGAGAATGAGCCCGACAGCATAGCCCAGAACCACGCCGGTCGTCACGAGCAAGCCGGCACGAAGCGTAAACAGGAGTCCCACGCGCCAGCCTGACGCGCCGGTCGAGCGGATGACCCGGATCGCGTCGAGTCGGTCGCGGACGCTCATCTTCGTGACGTTGTAGACGACGATGAGGACCAACAGTCCGCCGGCGGCCGCCGCGATCCCCAGCGCCCAGAGGACCTGCTCTAGGCCACCCAGCACGTACAGGAGCGCGCTGACGAGCGGTGCTCCCTCGCTGGGCAGGCTTCCCAGCCCGGTCCCGCTCGGGCTGTGATCGATGACGAAATAGCCCGTGACCCCAACCTGCTGTGCGGTCGAGGCGTTCGTCGCGTACCACTGGTTGGAGAGGAACGTCGTCCCGCGCTCCTGTGGCACGACCGAGAGCGAGAGCATCCCGTTGGCCCCGCTGACCGTTCGGGTCCGCTGCTGGGAGACAGGCCCCCGACCGTCGACGCCGTCCGGAATCGTCGGTAATCGGCCTTCCTGCCACTGGGCCGACCCCTCGATGAGCACTCTGGGCGTATCGGGTGGGATGCCGACGAGACGAACCTCGGTCCCGTTTGCGGTCGCCGTCGCTGTCGGGAGCACAGTGACATCCCCGTCGGGGTCTGGCGGGCCGTTTGCCGCGTCATGGTAGGTGACTGTCCCGGAGTTCGCAAGCGGTTCGGCGAACGTCTCCGAGTACGTGACGGCGGTGAACAACAGCAAGACCGTCCCGATGAGAAACGCGGCCGTCACGGCGACGACAACGACGGTGAGCCGGTCCCGTCTGGACCAGCGAAACAGGAGGGCATTTCGGTATCCCATCGGTCGTTAGTTCGTCTCCGTGGACGGGCTCGCATCCGGTGTCGAGGCGGCGTCGGAGACGAGCGTGCCGCCGCGGATGAACAGCCGTTCGTCGAACCGCTGGGCCAGTTGCGGGTCGTGGCTGATGACGACGAGCGCGGTTTCCGTCGATTCCTTCATGCTAAACAGGAGGTTCAGCACCGACTCGGCCGTGTCCGGGTCTAGCTGGCCGGTCGGTTCATCGGCGAGGACGATCTCGGGACGGTTGGCGAGCGCCCGTGCGATGGCGACCCGCTGTTTCTCGCCCCCGCTCAGCGTCGCGGGGTACTGATCTTCGAGTGCGGCGATACCGAGGCGGTCAAACAGCGTGTCCAGCCAGTCAGGGTCGCGGTCGCCGGCGTGTTCCTGCGGGAGTGACGCGTTCTCGCGCGCGGTGAGGTCACCGATGAGCTGGAAGTCCTGAAACACGAACCCGAGCGTCGTTCGCCGGAGGCTAGCGCGTTGGCGCTCGGATAGTTTACTCGCGTCCCGGCCGTCGATCTCCAGCCGACCGCTAGACGGCGGCTCTAGCAGTCCGAGGACGTTGAACAGCGTCGACTTCCCGGCCCCACTCGGCCCCTGGACGAGCATCGCCGCGTCGGACCCGACCGTGAGAGAGACGCCGTCGAGAATCTTGGTCCCTCGCCGTGTGACACACAGGTCCGACCCGACGAGGACGGGATCAGTCATTGTCTGTCTTTCCGCCGGCCCCGTATTGTATGCCACGGTTACATACCCAGTCAAGACGAGGCTCGGAGGGCGCGATTGAACCGCCGTCGCTCAGCAGCTCGTCCGATTCCCGCCCGGCCGAACGAGGTACACCGAATCGAGACTGCGGGTATCGTAGACCACGTCGTGCTCGTAGCGCCACTCGGCCAGCGCTGCCGGTGTGGTCTTCTCGCTCCCGGCCGGGAACAGATGGGCTCCGGTGGTTCCCCAGGAAGCCCTCGTCAGCGTCGGGCAGGTGGGCTTTGGTCCCCCACCGAGCCACCGCGCGATCGGCTGGTACGTCCCGTTGGTCGCACCCGGGTAGTACAGGTCGACGATTTGGTGGAACGGGTGGTCCGAGGCCCACTGCTCGTCGACGTGGTCCGCGGTGAACGTCGCGGCCGCGAACTGCGATTCGGTCGCTCCGGTCGGGAACGCGAAGGTGTCGAGGTTGACGAACGCGATGGGCATCGTCACGACTGCGGCGACCACGATGAGGACCGTCAGAACGGTCGCGAGCCGGTGGCTGGGGGTTCCGGGCGTTCCGAGCCCGCCATCCGGTGTCGGGGACCGCCGATAGGCGACGGACGCGACGCCGATGCCGGCGAGGACGAACACGGGGAGGTGAACGAACGTCTGTCCGCGCAGCGCCGTCGCGTAGTACTCCGGCGTCAGCGACGCGGTCAGCGAAAAGTACACGATGACGATCGGCGCAAGCAGCAGCGCCAGCACGACCGGGCCGATGCGCCGGCGGTCGCGGCTGGCACGCGGAAGCCCGACGACCGCAAACACCACCGGGACGGCGAAGGCCGCGACAAGCACCAGGAGGCCGACCGGTGTGGTCTGTGTCCCGGGAAACACGGTCTGTGTGGCGTTGACGGCGAGCGTCAGGAACCAGAGCCCGACCGCGCCGCCCAGCGTCGCTCGCTGCAGGCGGGCGCTTGTCCGCTGGAACCAGATCAGCGTCGCCACAAGCACGACGACCCACGCCAGGAACAGCCCCGGATACGCGCTGATACGGTCGACGTACGGGACCACGAAGACCGACTGTTCCGCAAGCCGGTAGTACCCCCACATGTACACCCAGAAGCCAGCGACGACGGCCAGCGCGGTGCCGGCGTCACGACGTGACGGAATCCGGGCGAGGTGTGCGGCCAACACGCCCGTAAGCACCAATCCGACGATAAGCGAACTGAACGTATGCAGGAGCGGGAAGACAGCGAACAGGACCACCACGACCGCGCCCCAGCGGCGTCTGTAGCGGTCGGTCGTAAGCAACCGGTGGACGGCAATCGCAAACAGCGGGAGCAACAGGAACGCCAGTGCCTCCTCGTCCGTCTGTCCGGTTCGCCGGAGATAGATGCCTTCGACCGCGAGCCCCATCCCGACGATGCCCATCGCTAGAGTCGTTCGCGAGTGACGCCAGCGAATCGATTGTGCGAGCCGTTTGACAAGCGCCATCGCGGTCAGGCAGGATGCCGCCCCGGTGATCGCGACGACTGGCTGAGCGATATACAGCGGCCGCTCGCCGGTGACTGCGCCGACGAGCGTCAGAACAGCGGTGAACACGATGTTGTCCGCGCGGAACCGCGTGAACGGGAACGTTCCGGTCTCAAGCGCGTCCCTAGCCAGAGCGACGTAGCCGAATCCGTCTAGCGTTGAGGGCAGCGGTGTCCAGTGGAGCGTCGTCAGGCGCGCAGCGACTGCAACGGCCACCACAGCCACGATGAGCAGCAGTCGCCCCTTCCGGCCGTCACTCATTGCCCGTCCCTACAGCGGGTGGGTGTAAGATAGTTATCGCATTCCGGCGGCCGGCTCGGGGCCAGTCAAACGTCGTCGACCTGGAAGTCCCGGGCGCGTTCGACCGCGGCTTCGGCACTGTCGTGGTCAAGCGTGTCGGCCGAGAAGGCCGCGCTGTCGTACGCCTCCACGACGGTCCGGACTGCCTCGACCTGATCTGCACTGAGAGCGCTGTCCTCACACCAGTCCAGTAGCTCCCAGTGGGTCTTCCCGTTCTGAAACCCCGACGAGTCTTTGAGTTCCTCGGAGACCGATTCGTACGCCATCGTCACCGCCGAGTCGTACTCGCCGGCCGCGAGGGCGTGCCCCATCCGGTCGGTCGGACTGCCGGTCGATGCGGAGGTGTCGGCTGTCGACTCGGGGGCCTCGGTTTCATCGCTGTCCGTGGCGACGGTCGCTTCCTCGGACTCGGGGACGGCATCGGCAAACAGGCCCAGACGGCGGACAGTGATTTCGAGAACAATGAGAACGACCCCGGTCAGCAGCGCGGCGATAACCGGGACTGTCAGGTACGAACGGATCTGTGAAGCGATAGTCTGTGGGCTGCCCGACAGGTCGACGGTCGTCGAGGCCTCACCCGTCCCGAAATTCGTGCCCGCTGCGTCGTATCTCGCAGTGACGGTCACTGAGCTAGTTCCTTCCGTGGGAAGCCGTGTGCTGAAGGCCCCGTTTGCATCGGTTTCGACACTACCCTGTGGCTCCCCGTCAACCAAGATCTGAACGGGCTGCCCGCGCACGGCCTGTCCGTCGTTAGTTGTCAGCGTCCCATTCACAGCGATGGCACCGCTTTCGCGGGCCGCGTCCATCGACAACGCCACCGGCCGGGGCTCGACCGTAATCGAGTCGGTGGCACGCGCGCCGGCAATTGCCCGGTCTTCGTACGGAATTACGGCCGAAACGGACTGCTCACCAGTCGGCACACTCGCCGGCAGCCTGATGGTCGTCGTCGCAGTCCCGTTGCCGCCGGTCACCAGGCGCTTGAACAGCGTCCCGCCGATGCGTAATTCGACCGGGACATCGCTGATACCCGTGCCGTCGACGCGAACCGCTGTCGTGACTGTCAGTTCGTCTCCGTTGACGAGACTGGAGGGTGACCGGTCGAGAGCAAGCGTCGGTGTCACCTGCGCTATGTCGGCGGTGACTGTCGCCGTGTCGCCGCGATACGGTGCTGACTGGGCCGGGACGTATCGGATCACAACGTCGGTGGTCCCGGTCCGAGCCGACCGCGGCCGGTACTGGAAGGCGAACGATCCGTCGCCGTCGGTCTCGACGAGTCGCGTTCGGTTTTCGACTTCGAGGCTGATCTCCTCGTTTGCGACGGGCATCCCGTTTGCTGTCCGCAACGTGCCGCGGATGGTCCCGGGGTTCGTGTAGGAAATCGGGCCAGAGAGGTCCTGCACGTCGAGCGTCGTGTTTACAGTCCCCGTCTGGGTCTGCATCGCTGTTCCGGCGCTGTCGGTAGCAGCGGCTGTCGATCCACTGATCCCGACGAGCAGGACCAGCAGAACCGTCCAGGCACCGACGAGCCACTGCTGTGGAGCTGTCACTATCGAGTATATCAGGGTGTACACACATTCTTCTTATCGTTTCCGCTGCTGAGTGCTGAACGATGGCAACCTCGAAAGGAACTGGAAGCATACAGGAACGCAAGCTGTGACTTGGCGGTCACTTGGTACCGTTCGACCTGATCTCTCGGGCGCGTTCGACGGCCGCTTCGGCGCGTGACGGGTCGACCGACACGGATGCGAACGCCGCCATCTCGAAGGCCTCGACAACTGTCTCGATGTCTGCAACCAGTTCTTCGGAGACATCGTGTTGCCGACTTTGCTGAAGCAGTTCCCAGTGAGTCATCCCCTCGCTGATGCCGTTTTCGCTCACTAGCTCGTCGTGAACGACGGTGTAGGCCAGCATCGTTGCGGCGTCGTAGTTTCCGCTGTCCAGATACGTATCGACACGGTCTTCGAACGTTGGGCCGGTGTCGTCCGACGAGGTCGTCAACTGGTCAGGCTCTATCGTCGATGAGTCGACTGTGCCTGCCGGTGCAGTCGTCTCCGCGTCCTCAGACTGATTGAACCGCGACACGACGAACCAGGACGCGCCGACGACGATCAACGCCATTCCGCCCCCGAGAACAGGCAGCCAGCTGTATCCGATGACTCCGTTTCCGAAGCTGATTCCCGGGTTCTCGTCAGACCCGAACAGGATTCCCAGCAACGTATCAATGAGGATATCCCGGTCCGAACCGGAGCCGACCGGTGGATTGCCACCGCCGGCCCCTGCGCCGACTGTTGCCGTTGCGGTCGCGTTACCGAGGTTCGAACGCGGCTCGTCGTAGGTGGCAGTAACGGTAACCGATTCCCCGGATTGCGGGTCCGCGATTACAGCTCGGAACGACCCGTTCCGGGTCGTCTCGACGACCTGCGTCTCACCGGCACCAACCTGCAGACGAACCGGGAGATTGGCGACAGGGGCCCCATCGACGGTCTGTAGCCGGCCGCGGGCCAGAATCCCATCGTCCGTGCGTGATGCGCTTACTGAGAGATCCGTCTGGGTCTCGACGACGACAACGGGATGCTCCGACTGTGAACCGGCGATAGCGCGGTCCTGGTATGGGATCCGGGCGACGACCTGCCGATCACCGTCGTCTACTGATGCCGGGACTCGGACCGCTGCCGTGACGCTCCCATTCGGTCCGGTCGTCGTCCGTGCGACGGCGGTGTCGCCCATGACGAACTCGACCGGAATGTCCGTCACAACGGTCGAATCGGCGGTCACGGACGCCGAGGCGTCGAGTCGGTCGCCGTAGCCCACTGTCTCCGGCGAGATATCGCTCGTCACGTCGGGTGTCACCTGCTGGACTGTGATCGTGAACGTGGCGTTGTCTGTCAGGTACACTGAGTCGGCACTTGGTATATATTCGACCTCCACGGACTGTGACCCAAGTCTGGCCGAGCGCGGGCGATACCGGGTTTCGAACGCCCCGTTGGAATCAGTCTGGACCGTTCGGGTCCGGTTCTCGACCCTGAGTTCGACCTGCGCATCGGCGATGACTGATCCGTTCTCGGCCTGTAGCTGCCCGGTGATGGTTCCCGGTTCGCTGAACGACGCGGTCGAGTCTCTCGCCTGCACCGTGAGCGTCGTTCCAACGAGCGTTTCTTCCCGGACCTCCGACTGCGTCGCCGTGATATTCGCCGTCGTCTCGTTGATCTCGCCCTGTCCCTCGGAGAGGTCGACCGTGGTGGTGTTCTCAATCTGTTCAAAGTTCCGATTCAGTCGCTGTCTGGTATCGGAGATGTTCGCCGCTGTCCGCTCCATCTGACGGGCAGTGATGCGTGCTTCCCGCTCGTTCCCGGTCTCCCGTGCGGCCTGATACGCGGCGTACTGCTGGCGGTACCGCTGTACCTCGTTCGTGAAGTTCTGCTGGTTCCCACGGGCTGCTTCGAACTCTCTCGCGGCAGCGTCGTCTGCTTCCGAGGAGGTATCACCGGCGACCTCGACGTACTGCTCCAGACGTTCGTTGTAGTCGTCACCGAGGACAGACCGCGCCCGGTCGTACTGCTCGTTCGATAACGCGATACTGCTGTTTTCAAGCTGGGCACCCATCGTCCGAGCCAGCCAGGCGGCCGTCTCGTCGCTGTACTCGCCGTCAGACACCGAATCCGGGTTTTGTTGCTGGGTTTCGTTGTCCGGCGTCGGCGTCTCTACCTGACGGTTCATATCCGGACCCCCATCGTCGGCTTGCATCGCCGCCACCCCACCCACACCTGCTGTAAGTCCTACCACTGCCAGGGTGACGAGTACGGCCCACGACTGGCTCCGGAACACACCGAATTATTCTCCTGGGTTGATAAAATGCGTTCGGTTGGCCAATCAGGGCGGAGTGCAGATCATCCAGCAGGATGGAATAGCGAAGCAATCAGCTATTTTTTTATCGTGCCGACATGAGTCACTGCTAATGGCAGACACTCCGGCATGGAAACTGCTCCTGCCGCGCCAACTCCGCCACCTCCCGGCCGATCTGGCTGGCGTTATCGGCATCGTGATTCTGACGAACCTGGCTGCCCTGCTGCCGGTCGTTTCTGAGACACGGGTTCGCATCGTCGTCGGACTGGTGTTTGTCCTCTTCGTTCCCGGGTACGCGTTCATCGCCGCGTTGTTTCCGGAAGCCGGTGACGGCCCCACCGCTGACGATGAAACTGTCACGAACCCCGAGGCCGAGGGTATCGACGGTATCGACGGCATCGAACGGGTGGCACTCTCGTTCGGACTCAGCATCGCGCTCGTTCCCCTCGTCGGTCTGGTGTTGAACTTCACGCCGTGGGGCATCCGTCTGGTCCCGATTCTCGTATCACTCAGCGGACTGACGCTCGTACTGACCGCTGTCGCTGCCGTTCGGCGCTGGGCGTTGCCCCCCGAAGAGCGGTTTCGCGTCCCGTACCGGGCGTGGCTCAGCGCCGGCCGGGAAGAACTATTCTCGCCGGCCTCGCGGACGGACGCCGTCCTGAACGTGCTGTTAGTACTAAGCATTCTGCTTGCGACCGCCAGCGTCGGGTACGCCCTCACAGTTCCGAAAGAGGGCGAGCGCTTCAGCGAGTTCTACCTGCTGACCGAGAGCGAGGACGGCGAACTCGTCGCTGACAACTATCCGACGGAGTTTCAGCAAGGCGAAAGCGGGTCGCTGATCGTCGGTATCGGAAACCAGGAACACGAACGGACGGAATACACGGTCATCGCCGAGTTACAGCGTGTCGAGCGCGTTGGAAACCAGACGCGGGTCCAGGAGCGGTCGGAGCTACGACGCTTCCAGCCGACGCTGGGACACAACGAGACCTGGCACCGCCAGCACGAGGTGACGCCCGGCGTGACCGGTGAGAGACTCCGACTCCAGTACCTCCTGTATCGCGGTGCACCGCCAGAGACCATCAGCCAGTCGACGGCATACCGGGAAGTCCACCTCTGGATCAACGTGACCGGCTGACCCGTTTTCGCATAGAGGGGCGATCTACTCCCGAAAAACGTGGACTGTGACCATGCAGTTCGGTGGTGATCGATCCCGGCGAACGGCTTTTCTTGCCTCGGACCGTTGCGTTCACAGTGTACCCCGAAGGCCACTTTCTCCTTGCAGCCGTGCCGTTGACGGCTTATACGGTGGCGCGGTGGCGTCGGCTCCCCTCCGGTCCGATGGTGCTACTCCTGCTCGTCGCGACACAGCTCCCGGATATAATCGACAAACCACTGGCGTGGACGTTCGCTATCCTTCCCAGCGGCCGGATGCTCGCCCATTCGCTGGTCGTCTGTCTCCCTCTTCTCTCCGTACTCGTATTGCTGGCTGCTCGCCGAGGCTACGGGCAACAGGCAGTGGTGTTTTCGGCCGCCTACCTTTCACACATTGCCGGCGACTTCTATCCGGTACTGCGCCTCGGGACGGAGTACTACTTCTTCCCGAACCTGTTCTGGCCGCTGCTACCGGCAAACCCCGACCGAGAGGCGTCGTTCGCGGCCCACGCGCCGGACAGCCTGTTCTCGCTTCTCGTCCCACTGGTCGTCTTGGGACTGGCCGCCAGCTACAGCGTCATAGCGGTGTACCGGAGACGTGAGCGACACCTCTCGGAAGTTCCACACCAGTAAGCTGTCGGGTCGTCCAGTCGTTGTCACTGGCTGGGCCTCTAGAATCCCGAGAGACTAAAACAGACAGTCAGTGTGTCGAAAATACCGTTCATCGTGCTAGGTCCACAAGCTGGACACCTACCGGCAGCGTCAGGCCGGGGTCGCGGATTTGATCGGCGTTTCGCCGCAGTTGACACAGATGTACTCGTCGTCAACCGTGAGTACGACCGGTGAGTTACACTCGATACATTTGATTTTCGCCGCGCGCGATGGTTTTGCGTAGTCCCCCATGTGTGTACCTTGCATACACATGTTGTTCGTAAACTGATATAAAATTATCCCCCTCAGCAACATCTCACTGCCTATACTGTTGCTGTGGACAGTCCAGAACTATCAAGAGTGGAATCTGCAATCGCGGAAAAACAGTCCCAGCTCACCGCGGAAACGGTGCGCGCGCCTCAGTCGCGGCGTGCTAGGAATCCGGCACCTAGCAGTGCTAGGACCGTCACGAGTACCGTGAAGCCGGGGCCACTCGAACTCGTGGTTTCGACTGAATCCTGTGTTTCAGTAGCGCCCTCGTCTGGTTGCTGTGCCCCACCGCCTGCAGTCGTGGCCGCTTCCGTCGGCGTGTTTCCGTCTTCAGTTTCGGCAGTGTCAGTGCCGTCGTCCGTGGCAGTCTCATCGTCCGTTCCAGTCGTCGTTGCGTCCTCAGTGCTGTCCTCCGTTGCGTTGTCGTCGCTATCGCCGTTGTCACTGCTTCCCTCACCGCTATTGTTGTTTCCGTTGTTACTGTCGCCGTTATTACTACTCCCATCGTCGTCGTCACCGCTGTCTCCGCTGTTGTTGTCTCCATCATCGCTACCGCCGGTGTTGCTATCGCCGTTATCACCACTCTCGTCGTCACCGTCACCACCATCGGAATCGTCGCCTGAATCGGTCTCGTTCGACTGAGTCAGTGAAATCGTTCCGGTGTCGGAGTTGATCTGGTTAGAGTCGTCGCCAACAGCGATGTGGACGTACGTGTACGTCCCGTTCGGCCAGGAATCGAGCGTTTCGACGGCAACCGTGGTATCGGGGCTATCAGATGTCGTCGTCGCCGAGGCGTGCATCACGTTGTCGCCCGTCGTGTTGGGCGATGCTTCGGAAAGAACGAATCCGAACAGACCGAGCATGCCAGCCGCCGGCATCGCCCCGGTCGCTGTCGAGTCCGTTCCGGTGAATGAGGCGTCGCCATCCGTCGTCGACACGCCGTTGACGCCATCGAAGGAGTTCTCAACAGTGACCTGGTCTTCAGAGAAGTCTTCATCGAGATCACCGGTCACCCGGACGGTACTGGTCTGCTGTTGGATTTCGTCCTCATTAAACAGCAACACTGCGTGCGTGGCGGAGTCGTCCTCGAGGTCAGTTTCGATGTCGAGCGTGGCGTTGTCGCCAGCAGTTACGTTGTCTGTCGTGTCGACGGTCGATGCGCTTTCCTGAACGAGCGTCTGTTCGATGCCGACGACGGTCACGTTCCCATCAGCCGAGACGTTGTTGTTGGAGACAGACAGGCCCTGGCCGTCATCAACAGTAACCAGGACGAAGCCGTACGCCCCGCTCGACTCAGGCGTGTACGAGGCTGCAAGTGCGCCGTTGTCATCTATCGAACCGACGCCCTCGGCGTCGTCTAGCAGTTCGACCGAATCGACGGTAGAGTCGTTCGTGAAGATGCTAGCCAAGTCGGTTCTGACACTCCCGTCGCTGAATCCGGCCGCGTCAGGGCTGTCGGAGAGCTTGACGGCGAGCAGTTGCGCCTCGTCGCCAGCGACCGCCGAGGTCCCAGCGCCGGTCGTTGATTCGAACCTGAGGGCGACTGACTCACCCGCTTGGTGAATCGTGTACTGGTCCCGGTTCAAGGGTATGTCACCGGTCTGGGCGGACTCGATGTTGATGTACGTCTCAGGGGCCGCTATCGTCGTTGGCCCTGGAGAGGTTGCCCGCAACGGGAGCAGCGACCGCTCCCAGACATCTACGTTTTCCGTTATTGCCGTCGTTTGTCCGTCATCGACTGGCGTTGCCGCCGCAGTTGTTACCGACAGGGGGGCGGCTAACACCAGCATCGCTGTAATCGCACAAATTACAGCGTATTTTCCTATTGTTGTTTTACACATTACTGAATTTTTTCGGAGGGGTCCGGTATAATTCTTATGCAGTGACATTCTGCGTGACCCACCGTCATATTGTGTCTACGAGACACGATGGCTCTGTCCGGGGGTTTCACCGCGCGGTTCTCGACTTAGGATTCAGTTTGCGACCCAGCTAGTAACTCTGAGAATTATTAGAAATAATAGGTAAATAGCTATAGACGGGTGACAGCGCAGCTGCTTTTAGTATCATTTATATATAATGTAATTGAGCGGCACTGGTTTAAAACCATGAACTCCAGTGCCGCAACGCGTGACCCATTTAATAAACCGTGCCTGTGACCGGGCGCTCCCAGTTAGTTACTCGTCTTCGTCTTCGTCATCATCCGGTCCGCCAGCGTTATCCGGGGGACCACCGCCGTTGCCCGGCCCATTGCCGGGTCCGCCACCGTTGTCAGGCCCGCCGCCTGGACTCAGTGCCACCGTTCCGGTATCGGAGTTGATGGTCCCGGACTCGGTGCCGACTGCGACGTGGACGTACTGGTACGCTCCGTTGGGCCAGGAGTCCAGCGTTTGGACCGTCACGCTAGCGTCGGGGTCGTCCGCTACGACCGTCGTGGAGGCGTGGATAACGTCGCCGTCAGTGTCTGATTCTGATTCGGTAAGGACCATGCCGAACAAGCCCTGGAACCCGAACGGCGGTATCGACTGGTTCTCGGAGAGGGTGATACCTTCGAGCCCCGTGTCGCTCCCGACCGTCGCAACGCCGCTGACACCGCTGAAGGAGTTCTCGACGGAGATCTGATCCGACGCGAAGTTCTCGTTCAGATCGCCAGACACAGTCACCGTGCTCGACTGCCGCTGGAGCTCACCCTGCCGGACCAGCATGACCGCGTGGACGACGGACTCGTTTTCCATCTCGGTGTCGACATCCAGCGTGACGTTGTCACCGGGATTGACCGGATTCTGGGTCCGCTCGGCGTTCGAGGCGTTGTCCTGCACTACGGCCTGTTCGACGCCCACGACAGTCACGTCCCCGTTGACGGAGACGTTACCGTCCGACACCGACAGTCCCTCATCGCCCTCGTCGACAGTCACCAGGACGAAGCCGTATGCGCCACCTGATTCAGGGGTGTAGGACGCGTTCAGTTCGCCATCCTCATTTATCGTTCCGACGCCTTCCGCGTCATCGAGTAGCGCCGATGACGTGATGTTCGAGTTGTTTGCGAAGACATCGCCGAGGGAGGCCGCAATGTCGCTGGTGTTTGCCCCAGCGGTGGTCGGAGCACTGTCTAGCTTGACGGCGAGCAGTTGTGCCTCGTCGCCAGCGAGGGAGCGCGTTCCGGCTCCGATCCTCGGTTCGAAGGACATGTTTATCGGCTCGTTGCGCTCGTGAACCGTCACGGTGCGTTTATTGAGCGGGAGGTCGCCGGTTGCGGCCGACTCGACGTTGATGAACGTCTGCGGTGCCGCTAGCGTCGTCGGTCCCTCGGAGGTCGTTCGAAGCGTGAGTGGTGACCGCTCCCACACACTGACGTTTTCCGACACCGAGATCGATTGGCTCTCAGCAACGGGGGTTGCCACAGCGGTGGACGCCAGTGATAACGGGCCAGCCAGTACTAACGCAACTGCCATCACGAAGATGACAGCCGGTTTTAGTATTGGTGTTTTTACCATTACCGAAACATTACAGATTCCTGTGGTATATTTCTTGTGCAGTGATACTATCTATAGCAGTGTATGAAGGGCTCTAAACCCGCCATTATATACAAACGGGAATAGAAATGATGGATATTTTTGAATTGGTATCTTAGTATGGGTATTTGAATATAAAATTGTAATTAACTGATATAAAAACGGTTTAGATAGCATGCTAGTAGCTGTAGACAGCACCTAGAATTAGTGTCACCGTAGCTATCTGGTATAAAGCACAGATTGTAGACCTTCATGAGTGGAGAGCACTCGTGGGAAACGCTAACAACCAATCGATTAGTCGCCTCCTGTACTCCAACCGCCCCTGTGAAATACTCGGAAGCGTGACACCGGCCCGGTTTTCAGGCCGTTCGTGACAAGGAACACGCTCATCGGAATCCAGTAGATGTGGGAACTACGCTGTAGTTCATTGTGGAGACACATCTCTGGCCCAGTTGGTCGGAAAATTGCGAGGGAAGACCGCTCCGTGCGAGTCTTCCAGCACCGATCGGCCATCGTCTTCTCAGCGAGATTCCATCGGGATCGATGGAACGCTCGCAACCGTGACGACGGCCGCTCGCTGTTTGCGAGGGACCGTGTCGGTCCAACAGTGCGAGGGAAGGGATTTGAACCCTTGGACCCCTACGGGAGCGGATCTTGAGTCCGCCGCCGTTTCCTGGCTTGGCTACCCTCGCACGCTTAGTGCATTCGGTACACATGGCAGTGCAGTATAAATGTCGTACGGAAGCGACTCGGAGCCAGCGGTCAGATAGCCGGCAGAACCGGTGGTTTGACCCCCTGTGAGACAGTAGCGTAGATATGGACGATCACACGCGCGACCCGACCGTCGAACCCCCCGACGGAAACCCCTCGGGCTGGCGAGCAGACGGGCAGTGGGAACACGAGACGCTCAGGCGGGCCGTCGTCCACGGCGTCCGCCTCTACAACTCCGGTGAGTTCCACGAGTCACACGACTGCTTCGAGGACGAGTGGTACAACTACGGCCGGGGGAACACGGAGAGCAAGTTCCTCCACGGAATGGTACAGGTCGCCGCTGGCGCGTACAAACACTTCGACTTCGAGGACGACGACGGGATGCGGTCACTGTTTCGAACGTCGCTGCAGTACTTCCGTGGCGTCCCCAACGACTACTACGGCGTCGACTTGCTTGACGTGCGAACGACGGTCACGAACGCGCTGTCGGATCCGACAGCGCTGCACGGCTGGCAGATCCGCCTCGACGGCGGCTACCCCACATGTCGCCCGGAGGACATCGAGTTCGCGGAGTCGCTCGAACACTGACCGAATCCGGGCAATTCTAAAGGCTGGGGGCGTTAGGCGGGATAGATGCGAATCGAGCAACTGGGAGACGGGGTTCCGGAGGTGGCCGTCGTGGGGAGCATCCACGGCGACGAACCGTGTGGCCGGGACGGCATCGAGGCCGTCCTCGCCGATCCACCCGAGGTCAAACGTCCGGTGAAGTTCATCATCGCGAACGAAGCCGCACTCGAAGCAAAACAGCGGTATCTGGATACGGATCTCAACCGCTCGTTCCCCGGCGACGGCGACAGCGAGTCCCACGAGACGCGGCTAGCCGTGGATCTCGCTGCGGAGTTACAGGACTGCACCGTACTCTCGCTGCACTCCACGCAATCTTACGAGGGCATGTTCGCCCTCGTCGATGACCTGACGCCCGAGCTGGAGGAGCTCTGTAGCGCCCTCTCCGTGGATGCGGTCGTGCAGACGAAGGGCGCAAACGAGGGGCGGCTGTTCGCGACGGTGGACTCCGTCGTCGAAGTGGAGTGTGGCTATCAGGGCTCCCCGGAGGCCGCCGAGAACGCGGAGCAGGTCATCCGGGAGTTCCTCGTGGCCACCGGTGTTACCGACGGTCCAGCCCTGCAGCGGAGCGAGCCACTGCCGGTGTTCCAGCTCGGCGAACCGATTCCGAAGGCGGCGGCCGAGCAGTACGAGGTGTTCGTCCGGAACTTCGAGCAGGTGCCCGAAGGCGACCCCGTTGCAGCGGCCGACGACGAGACCGTCCTTGCAGAGGAAACGTTCCACCCGGTCCTGCTTTCAGCCTACGGCTACGAGGACGTGTTCGGCTTTACCGCGGATCGGATCGGGATGCTTGACTGACTGCGTTTCTGCTTTCGGCCACGGGTTCGGGAGGGAGTAATACCTCTGTCAGATACTGAACACACAGAAGAGGTTTACAATCCCAGTAAAAACTCCCAAACGCTACTATGCCCTCCAAGCCTGCCGTTAGTAGCCTCGGGAGTCTGCTCGCCGTCCTCGGACTCGCCGGGGTCGCAACAGCACAGTCCACAGGTCCGGGCGGCGTCGGTGACCCGGCACTCAATGTCGTACTCCGCTTCGGTGTCGGATTCGTCATCCTCACGATTTTGGGTGTCGCAGCCGCCGCTACCGGACCGAAGTACACCACCAACGCTGTGCGAGAGATTCAGGACGACCCTGGCGCTGCCTTCGGCTGGGGCTTGCTCGTCGGCGTCCTGCTCCCCATCGGACTGGTCCTGCTGGCATTGACGGTTATCGGTGCCCTGGTCTCGATCCCCGGACTGCTGCTCATCGGTATCCTCAGCATCGTCGGCTCTGGGGTTACCGTTGTCTGGGCAGGTAACTCGGTGATCGGCGACGACGGCACCGTCAGCGCCACAGACGGCCTCGCCGGCGGCCTGCTACTGGCCGTTCCCTTCGCAATTCCCGTCGTCGGTGGCTTCCTCCTCAATCTCATATCACTCATCGGCCTCGGTGTCGTCGGACGCGACGTGTACGAGTCGTGGGCGGACTGACCGTCCTCTTGTCCGCTGTTGAAGCGGCCGCTCTGCCGCTTCTGAACCGATTCAGTTGGAACCCGGACAGCCGAGTTGGTATTGGTTGTCGTAGACATCCGGCGGAACAGAGACGGAGACCGGCGTCCCGTAGTCAGTGTAGTGGAGCGTGAGCGTCGCAGTCGCAGTCGCGCCACGCTGTGAGATTTTAAGCCGGAGTTCCGACTGCACCGGTCGGTTCGTCTCCGGATCGAGCCACAACCGCGCCGTGGCGTTCTCAAGCGAACCGCGGTCCAGATCGACGCTGCTTCCTTGGCGGCGGTCCATGACCGACTGCAGGGTTTCAGTGCTCGGGGAAGCGGTGACGAGAACGGTCCGGGTGCCGTCGAGCGTCTCGTTCCCCTGCCAGTACACGTTCGAGCGTTCAAACAGCAGTAACTGTCTATGGAGCGGCGTCGCAGTCGCCCACGGCTCGGAGCGCGAGACGTTCTCGACACCGTACCCACCCCATGGGTCCTGACACCCCTGATACGCTTTGTACCCGTCGACGTAGGTCTCAACCGTTTGATCCTGCGTTCGCGTCGTCGCTTGCATCCGCTTCGTGGAGACGTTTACCGCACCGCTGCCATCGACACGCGCGGACTGTGATTGGTCACCGTCCGACGCAGCCACATGCATCCCCATCTCGAACTGGTACGATTCGACAGCAGCGATCGAATTATTCGCCTCCTCGATGGCCGCAACGGCCCGTTCGTCACTCGGGGGCGGACTGTCACCGACGAACGACCCACACCCAGCGAGGAGGGCAGCGAGGCAGACGGCGAGGACCAGTCGTCGCATACGGTGTCCTCGGACGCTCGGCTTCGAAAAAGCCGTGGATTAGATCCGAGGCACCAGAGTGGCCCACGCTCGGCTTTGCTACCCGGTTCGGAGCAGTGCGGACCCAAAACCGTCTTACACACCTGCCCCCATGTCTCCGCCATGACCGTCTCTCGCGAAGTCGAGCTAGAGGGCCACATCATCGACTCCGGGATGATGCAGTCCTGTTTCGGCATCATCATGGATATGGGCGGCTCCTTCTCCGTCCAGGAGTTCGATATCGGCCGCCGCAAGGACGAGGAGTCCTACGCCCGATTGCTCGTCGAAGCCGACGACATGGACCAGCTGCAGTCGATCGTCCACGAACTCCACCAGCACGGGGTCAACCCCTCGGACCCGAAAGACGCCACACTCGTCCCCGCGCCCGACAACCAGGTCGTTCCGCATGGCTTCTACTCGACGACGAACCACCCGACGTTCATCCGCCACGACGGCGAGTGGGTCGAGGTCGAGGACATGGAGATGGATTGTGCGGTGGTGGTCGAAGACGGTGAAGACGGCCCCCGAGCCTACACCAAAGTTCTCAACGCTATCGACGAGGGTGACATGGTCGTCACCGACGAAACCGGTATCAAGGTCCAGCCGCCGGAGCGTCCCCGCGATTCCGGCGGCGCGTTCGGCTTCATGCAGGGCGGCGTCTCCTCCGAGCGGCCCTCGGAATCGACCATCCGCAAAATCGCGAACGCGATCAAGGAGACGAAAAAAGAGGGCGGCAAGGTGATGGCGGTCTGTGGCCCGGCGCTTATCCACTCCGGCGCGCGCGAGGACCTCGCGCGCCTCGTCCGGGAGGGGTACGTCGACATGCTCTCGGCCGGTAACGGCTTCGCCGTCCACGACATCGAGCGGGACATCTACGGCACCTCTCTGGGAATGGACACAGAGAGCCTGGACCATCCCCGCCACGGCCACAAACATCACATCTACGCCATCAGCGAGGTCATCCGCGAGGGCAGCATCGCCGAGGCCGTCGACTCCGGCACCATCGAATCGGGCGTGATGTACGAGTGCATCCAAAACGACCGACCGTTCGTTCTCGCGGGCTCGATCCGCGACGACGGCCCGCTCCCGGACACCATCACCGACGCCGTCGAGGCCCAGAACGCCATCCGTGAGCAGGCCCACGAGGCCGACATGGTGTTGATGCTCTCGACGCTACTGCACTCGGTCGCCGTCGGGAACTGTCTCCCATCGACGACGCGGGTCGTCTGTGTCGACATCAATCCCGCGACGGTGACACAACTGCTCGACCGCGGCTCAGCGCAGGCGGTCGGGATGGTCACCGACATCGGGACCTTTGTGCCGATTCTGGCCGAGCAGTTGCTGGAAGAAGACTGAACCGACCCGAGCGCCGCGAGTGGTCGGACTTTTTCGCCCACGTTTTTCGAGTCGAGCGGGACCGTCGGTCCCGCTGACCATGCGAACGGCGACAAAGTCGCCGTGAGCAGAGAGCGGTTCGCGCGGTCAGCGCGAACCCGACGCTGAAAAAGGTGGATTGCGGACGTTCGTGCCGATTCTGGCCGAACAATTGCTGGAAGAAGAGTAGTGCGGTTGCGGACGGAATGAGTATCGGCTCCTGAACGCGAGGCGAAGCCGAGCGTTCAGCCTTTTTCGCGTAGATTTTTGAATCGAGTGGTTCCCGCAGTGAGCGCAGCGAACGAGGAAACCCGAGGTCGAAAAAGGTACTTAGATAGCAACCCACGCCAGCACGATGACGGCAGCGCCGACAACTGTCGAGGCGACGGCGTGCGTTCGGAGTTCGTCGAGCAGGTCGTGTGAGTGGTCGTGGAGTTCACACACCTCGTCGATCTCGCTGCCGGCCTCGCAGTTCGGCAGGAAGTCCATCGCGACGTGGAGGAAGATACCGGCGGCAAACCCGAAAATAAGTGCATTGAGTAGCGCGGACTCCGGAATCGGAAGCAGCGCCGAAGGGATCGCCGTCAGGCCGACGCCGGCCGCGGGGAGCAGGAGTGCGGTCGCGGACTTCCCGTTGCGTCCGAGCCGCCGGGCGGCGGCGTAGCCCGCCGGCCCCTTATGTGAGACAATGGCGAGTCCGAGCAGGATACCCAGTTCTGGCATGGAGGCGTACACCAGCCCGATGACCAGCCCCGCCGAGAGCGCGTGGGCGGCAATGGCGAGCGTCGTCATGTCGAAGGCGGTTTCGACGTGGGTCAGTCGGTGGCCGATGGTGTGGGTTGCGTAGCCGGTCACTAGCCCGGCGGCGATGCCGACGCCACCGATGCGCGCCGCGCCCGCCTGGCCGCCCAGCCCCATCGCTTGCGGGACGAGGAACATGGCCGCTGAGGTGACCATCGCCCCGCTCGCGAGGCCGTAGCCCCAGACCAAGCGGTAGGGGTTCGTCTCGTCTGCCCGCGCACCGAGCCACGCACCGAGGCCCATCGCCACGAAGGCGACCCAGGAGATGACCAGAACCTTCGGCGCATCGCCCGTGACGGCGAGGCCCGAGAGGAAGAGGAGGCCGACAATGCTCGCAATGCCGACCGGTGATACCCGGCCAGTGTTATTAAACACCCCTTCCAGGTTAATATTCATTGGTTACTAACACCTGTCTGTTGCCAATAAATGCGTCGATGGCGGTCACCGTGTCGCCGACCGATAGTCCCCCCAGTCGAGGACGCCGCCGTCCAGCGCCGACGGGTCCGCGTCCCGGAGCGCCCACAGCACCATCTCAGCGACTGTCTCGGGGTCGCGTCCGCCGTCGCCGGAGAGATCCGTTGCGACCTTTCCGGGATCGACCGCGCCGACTGGGAAGTCGAGGTCCGCAGCGAACCCGCGGGCGACGGCCTCCGCAGCGGCCTTCGAGACGGCGTAGGAGCCGTAGCCGGGCATCCCCTCGCGGGCGACTGCGCCCGTCGGGACGACGATACGGGCGTCCGAATCGAGGTGGGGCAGGGCTTCACGAATCGTCGAGAACACGCCGCGAGCGTTCGTCCGGAGATGGTCGTCAAAGGCGGCGTAGGACTCCTCAGTCAGCGGTGTCTCACCGGCACTCCCGTGGTAGACGCCGGCGTTGGCGACGATGTACCGTATCGTCCCCTCGCTCTCCCGCGTCGCGGTTTCGACCAGTCGCTCCACGTCGAACTCGTCGCGCACGTCGGCCCGTATCGCAGTCACGGACCCGCCCGTGTCCCGAATGTCGGCCGCAACTTCATCGAGAGCCTCGGCATCGCGGGCACAGATAACCGTATGCGCGCCCGCAGCCGCCACCGCGTGGGCTATCTGCTCGCCGATGCCTCTGCTCGCGCCCGTGACGACAGCGGTCGCGCCGTCCATCCCTGAGACCATAGCGGTGGTACCGCTGCCAGCCACAAGGTCGTTGCTCTCACCTCGGTGGGCTAAGAGAGCGGTAGTCTCTTGTCGAACGCCCGCTACCGACCGGGCATGGACATCACCATCGCGGAGTCGACGGTCGAGGGGACGGCACAGGCCCCGCCCTCGAAGAGCTACACACACCGGGCGGTGCTGGCCGCCGGTTACGCCGACGGCGCGGTCGTCCGCGACCCGCTCGTGAGCGCGGACACCAAGGCGACGATGCGAGCGGTCGAGGCCTACGGCGGCAGCGTCTCGCTGGCCGAGGACGGATCGACGGTCGAAGTGACGGGCTTCGACGGCCGGCCGGAGACGCCCGAGGATGTTATCGACTGTGCCAACAGCGGGACGACGATGCGACTGGTCACCGCCACGGCCGCGCTGCAGGACGACCTCACAGTCCTGACTGGCGACGAATCCCTCCGTTCCCGCCCGCAGGGGCCGCTACTCGACGCCATCGGACAACTGGACGGCGACGCCGAGTCGACCCGCCGAAACGGACAGGCTCCGCTGGTCGTCGGCGGCGGCATCGACGGTGGGGCGGTCGAAATCCCCGGCGACGTGTCCTCACAGTACATCACCGCGCTCCTGATGGCCGGGGCCGTCTCGCCGGACGGCATCGACATCGACCTGACGACGGAGCTGAAATCGTCGCCGTACGTCGACATCACGCTTGAAGTGCTGGCGGACTTCGGCGTCGACGCCCAGAAGACCGACGCCGGGTTTACGATCGAGGGCGGCCAGTCCTACGCGCCCGCCGGCGGCGACTACAACGTCCCCGGTGACTTCTCGTCGATGAGCTACCTGCTCGCGGCTGGGGCGTTCGCCGCCGAGGACGGCCTGCGCGTCACGTCGGCGTTCCCCAGCGCCCAGGGCGACGCCGCCATCGTCGACATTCTCGACCGGATGGGGGCCGACCTCGACTGGGACAAAGACAGCGGCGAAATCGCCGTCTCACGGTCCCCGCTAACCGGCATCGAGGTCGGCGTCGAGGACACGCCGGACCTCCTGCCGACCATCGCCACGCTGGGGGCCGCCGCCGACGGCGTCACGCGGATCACCGACGCCGAGCACGTCCGGTACAAGGAGACCGACCGCGTGAGCGCGATGGCCGAGGAACTCACGAAGATGGGTGCCGAAGTCGATGAGAAACAGGACGAACTCATCGTCTATGGCGATGACAGCGACCTCGTCGGCACGACCGTCGAGGGGCGTGCTGACCACCGCATCATCATGTCGCTGGCCGTCGCGAGCCTCGTCGCTGACGGCGAGACGACGGTGACCGGCGCGGAACACGTCGACGTGTCCTTCCCGAACTTCTTCGACGTGCTCGAATCGCTCGGTGCGGCCGTCGAGCGGTAGACCGTGGGAAAACCGACGCTATCACCCGCTGTTCCGGGGACAGGTATCAGCCACGTGGCTGTCATAGAACTGTTCACTCAGTAGGTGTGCGTCTCCACCATCTTCACTCAGAGCGCGTGGGTTCCAACGATGTGCGGTCGAGGCCGACAATGTCGTAGTCCTGCTCGGTCGAAAGAACTCGCTCTTCGCCGGTCGTGACGAGTCCAGCGTGGAGTGCATCGAATGGGGTGAGGTCGTACTCGTCGAGGAACGCTGCAGCGGCCAGAACCGCGTCCTCGTGCGCTTCGGGCACGATTGGAACCAGTTCGAGCAGGTTGGTAATTGCCCGTGGCGCATCGATTTCGTACTCGGCCGCCTCACGGTCGTAGAACAACACCAGAACCTCGGCGTACGCGAGTATCGAGGTATGTATGTCGTCGTGCTCTTCGAGGGCATGGATTGCGGCGTCCTGAAGCCAGTCGTCGTCCTTCAACAGTGCGGTGAGAAAGTCGGTTTCAACGTACACGACTTACGCCCCGCCGTCTTGTGACCGGCCGTTCGCTTCCTCTTGCACTTCTCGTGAGATGGCCTTCCGTGCTTCAGTTTTCAACGTGTCGGCCTCTGTCTCCGCAAAGGCATCGCCAACGGCCGCTCGGAGGCCCTCCAGCGGATCCTCGTCAACTGGGAAGAGTGCGACGTGGCTCGGGAGTTCAACGATACGATACTGGTCACCGAATCGTTCGCGGACATCTTTCGGGAGGTAGATCCGCCCTCGTTCATCTGTCGTCTTCGACATGACGTATTCACCCGTAGTGCGGGAAAGAACAAAAATATTCCCGTAATCATGGCATATTTCCCGCCCGTACTGAGTCTGTATTGAGCGTTCATCGATAACCGTACAGGGGGTTGCGAACGGGTCTACGACACGCCGTCAGCCACATCTACAAGGTTCAAATGCCCCCGCCCCCGACACCACTGTAATGAACGGCAACGAGTTCGGTCGTCTGTTCCGCATGACGACCTACGGCGAATCCCACGGGGCGGCGATGGGCTGTACCGTCTCCGGCGTTCCGGCGGGCGTCGAACTCTCGGAGGAGGAGATACAGAAAGACCTCGACCGGCGCAAGCCCGGTCAGTCGATGATTACCACCTCCCGGGGCGAACCCGATAAGGTGACGATTAACTCCGGGATTCAGGACGGCTACACCACGGGGACGCCCATCGGGATGGTCATCCAGAACAAGGACGCCCGCTCGGGCAAGTACGAGCCCTTCATCACGGCTCCGCGGCCCTCCCACGGAGACTACACCTACTCCGCGAAGTTCGGGACCCGGAACTGGGGCGGCGGCGGCCGCTCGTCCGCTCGGGAGACAGTGAACTGGGTCGCCGCCGGCGGCGTCGCAAAGCAGGTCCTCGAACAGTCCGACTACGACGTACAAATAAAGGCCCACGTCTGCCAGATCGGTGATGTCGAGTCGGGACCAGTCACCTTCGAGGACATGCTCGAACACAGCGAGGAAAACGAGGTCCGCTGTGCCGACCCCGAAGCCGCCGAGAAGATGCGCGACGTGGCCGATCAGCACCAGAAAGAGGGCGACTCCATCGGCGGCGCAATCTACTTCGAGTGTCGGGGCGTCCCCTCCGGTCTCGGCGCGCCGCGGTTCGACAGTTTCCCGTCCCGGCTCGGCCAGGCGATGTACTCCATCCCGGCGGTCAACGACTTCGAGTACGGCATCGGCCGCGAGGCCCGGACGACAAAGGGCAGCGAGTACACCGAGAACTGGGAGTTCGACGACAGCGAGGCGACAGCCTCGGAGGACGCGAGCGGCGACGAGCTGCGGGCGACGGGCCACCCGACACCCGTGGGCAACGACCACGGCGGCATCCAGGGCGGCATCACGACCGGCCAGCCCATCTACGGCGAAGTGTCGTGGCACGCTCCCGTTTCGATTCCCAAGACACAGAAGACGGTCGACTGGGAGACCGGCGAGGAGAAAGAGATCACTGTCACCGGCCGGCACGACCCGGTGTTGCCACCGCGGGCGGTCCCGGTCGTCGAGGCCATGCTCGCCTGCACCGTCCTCGACTTCATGCTGCTTGGCGGCCGCATCAACCCCGACCGGCTGGACGGCCGACCGGGCGAGTACGACACCGACTACCACCCGTCCAGTCCGCAGAACGACCCCGAGGACGCGGACACCCACGCGAAGACCCTCGACGACGAGTAAGATGGACGCACAACAGGAGTCCAAGTCGAACCCGTTCGGGATGGACGAAGAGTGCCAGAACTGTCCCGCGCTGTGTGAGACACGCGAGAACGTCGTCCACGGCTACGGCGACGTGGGCGCTGAGTTCATTGTCCTCGGTGACTCGCCCGCGGCCGGCGCGGACGCGTCCGGCATCCCCTTTACTGGCGACCAGGAGCGCGAACTCCTCGACATCCTCGCCGCGGTCGACATGTGTTCGGACCCGGACGCAGAACGACCACAGCTTCAGAACACATTCCTCACCTACGTGACCCGCTGTCGCCATCCCGACAGGGCCGCGACTGACGAGGAGGTCGTCAACTGCGAACCGTATCTCAACAGCGAAATCCGGATGATAAACCCCGAGATCCTGCTCCCGGTCGGCCAGCGCCCGCTCGAAGAACTGGCCTTCGAGTACACGACGATGAGCGAGGACGAACTGGATATCGAGGAGCGACACGCCACGACGATCCGTGGGCGGGGATTCGAAATCCTCCCGATGATCCCCCCAAGCGAACAGACTGACGAGGAACGGACGGCGTTTCTGGACCACTTCAGCGAGACGCTCGGACAGGACTACCGACAAACGAAGGGCCGACGCGGCCGGTAGTCAGGCGTCGGTCCGTGTTTCGACCTCGGCGGTCTGAAGCACTTCGTCCGGGCGCGATACTGTTCCGTACTCTTTGGCCGCCTGTAATCTGTTCTCGGCGTCCTGGCGGTACGTCGTCGCCTGGTCTGTCTCTCCCTGTTCGCTGGCGAAGGTCATGCCGCTGAGCCACTCGGTGGCCTGCCAGAGGCAAGTCGCTTTTTTGCGCGCTCGTTCGGACTGGTCGGACAGTCTGTCGTTGTCGGCTTCCCGGACAGCCGTCGTGAACTCCTCGACGCTCGCCTCGAAGTCGGTCGCCGCGTTGTCGAAGCTCCCGCGTGCGAGCGTCATCTCCCCGTCCTCGACTGTCGACAGCGCGTCAGACAGTTGCCGGCGGGCCTCCCGATACCGCGTGTAGCCGACGTGATACGCCCGTTGTGCCGCTACCGTTCCACACAGCGTGGCTTCTCGGTCACAGTTCCGGCAGACGACCTTCGGCTGTGGCTCCCCGCGAACTCGATACTCCGACCCACATCCGTCGCATCTGTAGGTCTGTGCTTGCTCCATGTAGTTTCTTCTTAGTTATCAAGTATTACTCACATCTTATAACTGTTCGGTCACTGGACCGGAACGCAAGCGACTAACCACCGTCGGGCCGATGGGAGAGTATGACCACGGTAACTGTGCTGGCGGACCCGCCAGTCGAGGGGTTCGTCTTACAGGACCTCGCGGGCGACCTCTTGGACGACGCCGAAGCTGCCGCGCTGTACGAAGCGATGCTGTGTGATGTCTGTCGGGCGGTGGAGTCAAGCGGGGCCGAGTTGCTGGTGAACTACCGCCCATCGGACCAGGTCCCGGACGGCGTAGATCCCGAAGCCGCGGTGCGGGAACCGGTGACGGACGCCCTCGAGTCGCCGAGCAACGCCCGGTTCGAGGTCCAGGTCGGGTCGACGTTCGCCGGCCGCGTCGGCAACACCGTGACACACCTCCTGGACCAAGAGGACGTAGCGACTGTCGCCGCCGTCGAACCGACCGCAGTGTTGCTGAATCGCCAACTCATCGACAGCGCAGCGATGAAGCTCCGGTCCAGCGGCGTGGTTCTCGGCCCCGCCGAGGGCGGTCGGATCTACTACGCCGGCTTCGGTGAGCCGATAGATTTCGAAGACAGCTACGCCACGCCAACTGTCGAAACTATCGGCGAGCGCGCCGCAGATGCTGGCCTCGACGTGGACTTCCTCCCGTCGACGCCCGTCCTCGAAACGCGAGCAGACCTCAAGACCGTGATTCCGCTCCTCCGGGCTCGAAACCGGGCGGGACGGGTCGTGCCTCAGCGGACGACGGCGTTCCTCGATGACCTCGGCGTGCGTGTCATCGACGACGACGGCGAACCGGCTGTGGTCCGAGAGACCGACAGGTCTTAGAAGGCCCACGCAGTATGCCCGACTGCGGTGGGGTGGCAGAGCGGCCTATTGCGCCTGCCTTGAAAGCAGGTATCCTCACGGATTCCTGGGTTCAAATCCCAGCCCCACCGTATTGCTCCGAACGAATACGCGAGGAGCTAGCGGTACGTACTGGCGATTTGAGCCCTGCAAGTCGCAGCGCACGAACGCAGTGAGTGCAACCGTCTTGCTCCGGTTCAAATCCCAGCCCCACCGTATTTTGCCACGAACAACTCGTGAGTGGCAAGTACGTCAACTGGGATTGGAAGCCGACGAGTCGCAGCCCGCACAGCGAAGATGCGGTTTGAGCGAAGCGAGGACCGCGAACGCGAACGGCGAAGCCGTGAACGAGCGAGCAGGACCGTCTCGGCTCGGTTCAAATCCCAGCCCCATATGTCTATACTGCCAGCCAGCAAACATCCAGTCAATATGACCGATATCCCCATTCACTCCAAATCCGACCGGGAGAAAAACCCCCTGGAACGACAGCAGAAGTTGATGGAGTTGCTCTCACAGGAAACCCGGCACAGCATCATTCAGGCACTTCTGGGACACCCGAAGACCCTCGCATCGGCGGATGAAATCAACCATTTCATCCCAAGTAAATCGAAAAAGACCGTGGGAGAGCAACTGGACGTACTCGTTGAAGCGTCCATCCTTGCGGTCTATGAGTACCCGCCAAACAAGGAAAAGCGTGGCTTACCGTGGAAATTCTTCGGATTTACCGAGTATGGTGCCGACATCCTCGGTGATTTTAATTATCTCAAGGGTGTCCCAATGGCACGAGCTGTCCACCAGAAAACGCGAAAGCCTGAGAAGATCGAGCGACACGAAACGGCCCCACGTCCCCCACTACCAGAGCCGGTCCGTGCCACGCTCCGACTTGACGACGAGGAGTAACTGGTAGCCACGAGCCGATTCACACGCTATCGAACCACGGCTTCTTTTTAGCAGAAATACCGTTTGTTGCGTATGAGCGAGAAGGCCACCGAGATTCCGTTGATCGATACGAACCTCTTCATCACAGTCTCGGGCCCGCCCGGCTGTGGCGCGACCACGCTGTGTTCCCGCCTGTCGGAGTCGATGGACTGTCCCTACGTCTCGGGTGGAGATATCTTCCGGGAAATCGCCGAGAACCGGGACATGACGCTCACGCAACTGGGTGCGAAGGCACAGGAGTCAGACGAGATCGATCGGGCGCTCGACCGGCGTCTCCGTGAGATTGCCGAAGAGTGGGGGATGGCGAACAAGCCGTTTATCCTCGAATCGCGCCTCGCCGGGCGACTTGCCGGTGACCGTGCTGACCTGCGGATCTACCTCGATGCCCCGGAGGAAGTGCGAAAGAAGCGTATCGAGAACCGCGAGGAGACCAGCGCCGAGATGGGCGTCCGGGAAGTGGGCGAAGCCGGCCGCTACCAGTCCTACTACGAAATCGATGTGGGTGACCTGGAGTTCTACGACCTGCATCTGAACACTGCACGCTGGAGCCAGAGAGGTGTCTTCGAACTCGTCCGGACAGCAATCGAGGAGTACGACCCAGGGGTTGACGAAGGGGCATTCGAAACTGAAGCACTCGAAATCGACCAATAGTCCGCACTCAGGCGTGTTCGGTTCCAGTAATCTCGAACCGTACCCCGCCGGCCTCGCTTTCTGTAATCGTGATATCCCACCCATGGGCATCAGCGACCTGCTTGACGATGCTCAGGCCGAAGCCAGTCCCGTCATCTGCAGTCGAGTATCCTGCATCGAACACCGACTCGCGCTCGTCCGCTGAAATCCCCGGGCCGTCATCTGCAACGTAGAACCCGGTCTCAAGATCACCCACCGACACTGTGACATCCTCACCCCCGTGTTCGACGGCATTTCGAACGAGGTTCTCTATCAGTTGCTGGAGACGGCTTCGATCGGCTCGGATCGTCTTGTCGGTCGTGATCTCGAGTGTCGCCTCGGCCGTTTCGACGTGTTGCCAGCACGCCTCACAGACCTCCCGCAGATCGATAGCTTCCATCTCGCTCACTCTGTTGCCCTCGCGAGCAAACGTCAGAATGTCCTCGATCAGCGCATCCATCCGGTCGAGTGCCCGCTCGATGGGAGCTACCTGTTCGGTTTCACAGTCTTCTTTCAAGAGTTCCAGTCGTCCTTCGACTACCCGCAATGGATTCCGCAGATCGTGGGAGACGACGCTAGCGAACTCCTCGAGGCGTTCGTTCTGGCGCTCCAGTTCCGCCTCGCGAGCACGGATCTCTGCTGTCCGCTCGACCTGTTCCAGTGCTGCTGTAATGTTGCTGGCCAAAATCTCACCGAGGACGCGATCCTCCTCATCGAAGGTTGCCTCGGTCGGTGAGCTGGCAATCAAAATCCCCACTTCACCGAGTGGGAGGATGAGTTCACTTCGAACTGGGGAATCCGGATTGTAGATATCCGGATTGTCGTGGACATCCTCGGTGGCGAGTGCTTCGCCCTGTTCGTAGACGCGCCACGCGATGCTTCCCTCGCCCGTAAACGTCGGTGGCTCTCCGATAAGATCGTTTCCAGCGTCAGTCTGTGCGACCGGAACGAGTCCGTCCTGCTCATCGTACAGATGAATTGCACTCGCCTCCAACCCCAGCACGTTGGCAGCGGCCTCAATTCCAATCTCGGCAACGCCTGTCCGCGTCTCCGCAGCCATCAACTCCGGCATCGTTTCGTTGAGGGTTGCAAGGCGCGTCTCACGCGTCTTTCTCGCGGTGATATCACGATAGACCCACAGATGCCCGCCTCCGTCCGAGAGGTCGATCGGATGGTAGCTCCGTGCATACGTCTGCCCGTCAGCAAGCTCTATCTCT
Organism: Haloarcula terrestris; assembly: GCF_031624315.1. Taxonomy (NCBI): domain Archaea; kingdom Methanobacteriati; phylum Methanobacteriota; class Halobacteria; order Halobacteriales; family Haloarculaceae; genus Haloarcula; species Haloarcula terrestris. The sequence goes on from NZ_JAMQOM010000003.1 coordinate 587,234, forward strand.
TCGTTATACACGGGTTCCTGCCCAGCAATCAGGTCGCCAATCCGGTCGACGAACCCCTCGGAGTCAGCAAACACGTCACTGACATCCGCCGCGAGTCCGGCACAGTCCGTGCCGCGAATCTCGTCGGGGGACCCCGGCAGGTCGAACAGCTCGAACATCTGCTCGTTGATAGCGACGACGTTGCGTTGCTCGTCTTCGGCGAGCACGCCCACCGGGAGTGTATCGAACAACGTCGACAGGAGCGCGTTCGTCTGTTCGAGTTCCCGCTCGTACTCCTTTTGCTCTGTAATCTCGCGGCCTGAGATGATGAGCGAGACCACATCGCCATCCGCATCTCGCACAGGCCTGAACACTCCCTCGACCGTATATTGCTCACCGCTGGGCTGGACGAGATCAGTTTCAAACGCCACGTATTCGCCGTCTGCCGCCCGTTCGATCCACCCTCTCACGTCTTCTTGCAGGCTCTCTGAGTGATTGAACCAGGGCGTCTCCCAGAACGGTTCGTCCGTCACGTCCGCTCGTGTGGCGTCGACGTAGTCCATCGCCGTCTCGTTGATTTCCAGAACCGTCCCGTCCGTGTCGATCAGCCCGACGAGGATATTCGGGTCGTCGAAGACCGCTTGATAGCGGCGCTCTTTCCGCTGGAGCTCCTGTTCGCGTTCTTTGTGCTCGGTTATCTCGCGAGCGATACCGAGCGCCTGGCGCGATCCGCTATCGGAGTCGTTCTTGACTGAGACGGTATCCCGTATCCAGCGGACATCACCCATCTCGGGTGTCGTCCGGTACTCTAGTTGGCCACTATCTCTCTTGCCGTCGACCAGTTGTTGGTAGAATTGCTGGAATTGGTCGCGGTCGTCCGGGTGCACCGCCCGCGTGAGATGGTCTTCCCACGTCAGTACCTCGTCTGCCGACAGATCGAAAAACTCGCTGTAGGCCCCGTGTCGGACGACTTCGCCTGTGTCGCAGTCGATTTCGAAGATGACCGAGTTCGTGTGTTCGAGCGCGAGTTGCATCCGCTCGCGCGTGCGCTCAAGTGTTCGTTCGTGCGTCTTGCGCTCGGTGATGTCCGCACCGATACCGAGGACGGCACGATTGTCGACATCGCCGAATTTGTATGGTTGTAACCGCGGTTCGAATACGTGTGTTTGACCGTCTGAATCGTCGATTTCTAACTCGAAAATACGTTTTGTCGTCCCAGCTTCGAGGACTTCAGCGATATGTTGGCGGAATTGCTCAGCAGCGGGCGCGTCAAGAACCGCAGCGATATTCGATCCTTCAATATCCGCAACGGTCGTGTCATGGAAGGTCGCGAGTGCTTCATTCGCCAGCAGGTAGTCCCCGTCCTCGTCAACCACGTAGAGAAGATGGGGAAGGGCATCGACGATCTCGCGCAAGCGTTGCTCGCTTCGTTCGACGCGTTGCTGTGCCCGCTGGTGTTCAACAGCGTTCGTGATCCGGTTCGCAAGTACCGCATACTGGTCAGTACCGCCTTCCTTCTGGAGGTAGTCTGTCACGCCGGCGGAGATGGCATCGCTGGCGACTTCCTCGGACCCCTTCCCAGTGAACAGGATAAACGGCAGGTCAGGATACTGTTCCCGGACGGATGTGAGGAATGCAATCCCATTCTGGCCGGGCATATCGTAATCCGAGACCACACAGTCGAACTGGCGCTGTTCGAGTTGTGCTGTTCCGGCACTGGCACTGGTGGCTGTTTCGACAGTGAACCGGTCATCTTCACGTTCAAGGAAGGTAGCAGTCAGATCAGCGAAGTCATGTTCGTCGTCAACGTGGAGAACCCGAATGGTGTCCGGAGGCCCGTTCATCATGTACAGCGTAATTGAGGCGACCAATAATGGTTGGGCCGTGAAGAGCCACCAGTACAGACATAGGACGTGGAAACGATACCACCGGCACCATCGAGGATGAATCTCTCCACCGAACAGATCCGTGCTCTCTGCACGAGCGAGGTGTTCGATCGCGCCCGCAACTACCACGACGAGGACCGCATCGAGCGCATCGACCGCTTTGATGAGACCATGAGCGCCGCTGTGCAGGGCTCACAACCCGAACCCTACTCGGTCGAGATCGAGCGCAGTGGTGACGAGCCCGAAAACGTCGACGCCTCCTGCACGTGTCCATACGACTGGGGAGGGTACTGCAAGCACATTATCGCGGTGCTGCTGGAACTCGCCGAGGGCGACATCGCCCTTGAAGACGAGCGCGAGGCCGTCGAACGCGTCCTCTCGGACGCACACCCCGAGGAACTCCGCGAGTTCTTGCTCGACGAATGCGAGCGCGATGCCGAGCTACGCCGGCGACTGCTGACACGCTTCGAGGCGCAGGACACGCAGAGCCTCTACGATTACAAGAAAGAGATGAGCCAGCAGTACCGCGGTCCCTACACCTACCGGTACGAGGGCCCCGACTTCTCGGAGTTTCACGACCTTGCGGAAACCCACCGTGAGCAGGGCAATCCGCTGGAGGCGGCCACAATCTACCGCGCGATGACCGAGGTGCGAATCGAGAATATGGAGATGGTGCAGGACTACTACGGCGAGGACTTCGAGACGGAACTCGATGCGTTCGTCGAGTGCATCCGCGAGGCCGACCTCGACCACGAGGAGAAACGCGAGTACATCGACTACCTCTTCGAACGATGGGGAAGCGACGATTCTGCCCTAAGCACGTTCTCGGGCCAGTACGAGGACGCGCTCTGGGAATTTTGCACCGCCGACGCGGATCTACAGTACTGGCGCGACCGCCTCGAAGACGACCTCCCTGCCGAGATACCCGAGACGAGTGAGCCCGACGACGGAATCGGGTCGTTCGATACGCGCCGCTACGAGGCCGAACGACGCATCAAAACGTACGCCGAGGTGCTCGACTCACTCGGCGACACCGAGACACTCCGGGAGGTGTACGAGGAATATTATCTCGACATCCGGGAGTTCTGTGTGCGGTACGCACGGCTGCTCGCAACTGAGGGTGAGGGTGACCAGTCAATCGAGGTCGCAGAGGAGGGGCTGAACGCGTTCTCGAATGTTAGAGAGCTTCGACGCTTTCTGATCGACGCGTACGCCGACCGCGATCCTAAGCGGCACAAGGAACTTCTCCGGGAGCAGTTTCTCCAGTCGGGGGACTGGGAGTACTACAAGCAATTGCGGTCACACTGCTCGGACAACAAGTGGGAGAGCGTTGTCGCGGACATCGAAGCGCGGTTCGAGGACTCGAACGTGCGTCGGCTGATCGACCTCTATCTGCGTGAGGAACGCATGGCCGACGCGTTCGAGACGGTCATCGAGGCGGCTCGCGAGGAACCTGACGATGCATTCCAGCGTGCAGTCGGTGACAATGGCCTCGCGATTCAGAACGAATACCGTGATGATGTCGCGGATTACGACCCGGAGACCTACTACGAGGTCTACGAGGAACGTCTCGAACCGTTTCTCGCGGACACGACGGGACGTGATCATTATCAGACGGTCGTGGAGTACCTCGAAGAGATGCGGGAACTGGGCTTCGACGACGAGTTCGAGGCGTTCGTTGCGCATCTGAAAGAAAAACACTCGAACCGACCTGCCTTCCTTGACGAAATAAAGGCGCTCGAACACTGAGACCGACTCGATCGGTCACCTCCTCACAGATCGAGTTCGGTTGCAGAGTCGACTTCGAACTGGATGATCTGGCTCCCGGTCGGTTCGTCGGTTTCGCGCGGGGACATCGACCATTCCAGCCACTCGATATATATTTGAGTGAAGCCAAATTATTTGAGGAGAGCACCCGAAGAACAGATTCAATGGCTGAAACGAGTTCGGAATCGTGGACGGATACCATGAGCGGGCGCGAGCGTGTCCGACATGTTGTGGAACTACTGGACGGACCAACGCCAGTACAGGAAATTGCGGACAGAGCAGACGTTTCGCGTGCAACAGCTAATGATGAACTCCAGCGCCTGCAGAGTGATGACTGGGTCACTGAGACGACTAGTGACGGAACAAAGGCCTACGATTTGAATCCTGTACGGTTGCTCTTCGACGAAGTGACTGACCTGATTACGGAGTATTCACGTGAGGAACTGGAGATTCAGCTCACGGAACTGAAAGAAGAACAGGAAGACCTGGCTGGAGAGTACGGTGTCAGTTCGCTTGAAGAGTTCCGCGAACAACTCGCCGTGGACGAGCTATCGGCGGCGGAACTCCGTGAGCGCCGCAACGTGATCGCCACGTGGGAAGCGATCAATACGGAACTCGGCCTGGTGAAGCACGCACTTCACCTGTATAGTGATGTCAGGGACCTCTCTTCGCCACAGACAGACTCGGACCTGTCTTTCAGTTAATGGTCGTGTTTTTCGCTAACCGAGCAAACTTGCAGAGCAAACGGCTCCACAAACGGATCCAAAATCGGCTCAGCACTGAATTCGAGACTGTCCGTCGACGGCGTGCCGAACCACGAGAACCAGGTCCGTACCGAGTCGTTGCTGACATTGACCTGCACCAGTTCCTTGGTGATGTTAAGTATCCAGTCACGACTGCTCGAATCGAAATCGGATTTCAGCTCCGCACGAATGATCCCTAAGTGTATTACTGGCTCAATTGGATCGAACCCGAACGCAGTCTTCTTGTCGGGTGGCACCAGGATGACACCCACAACGGCCTTGGACCAGTCCATCTGCAAGTGAACGACGGCGCTACGGCTGTCGATCATCAACCAGCACAGTTTATCGACTCTCACCCGATTGATGTCGTCGAGCGTAGACTCGAGTCGCTCCAAGAAGCAGTGTTTGCGGTTGAGTGGGAACAGGAATGTCCTGTGGGGTTCGATACATCTGCTTCTGTAATTGAGTGAATCGCCTGGCGGTAGCGCGGATTCCCCTTCCTCAACGAGCGACCACCGAGAGCGAATAGAACGAGAGTCCACGCGAAAGCACTACCCTCAACAAGCGAGTGGGTCCTTAGACCCCGAGCGAAGTAAGGTAGAGTTGTTTACACATCGCTGTTTTTCTCAGCCCCTCTCTGAACAGCGTCTCTGTGCTTCTTGACGATGGGGTCGGTTCCGCCCTCAAGCGGCGATGTTTTCCCACGCTCCGAAGCCGTTTTCTTGACGAGGTTCTCCAAGCGTCCGATAATCTGCTCGGGGTTCTCCTCAGGTTCAACAACTGCTTTCCCGTCTTCTGCGTGAATTTCGACCTCTGTACCGGGCGAAATACCGAGACGCTCTCGCACGTCCTGCGGGAGAACAATTCGCCCTTTTGAGTCCACCTTCGCCATATTCTCACTTATCGTGGGAAAGCTATAACTGGTTTATCCAGAACACTGATTGCATCCTCCAATCTGATGGAATCAGATACGGCTGCAGTCGCTGCGTTCCTTTAACCCCGTTATTCATCGTGGTGACAAAGGATCGGCTGAACTGACTGGTCTAAACAACCTGCAAGGGCGAGTTCCCCGACCCACCGGGGTCGGGGGTGAAGCCCGACACCCGACTCAGTGTTCTGTCTCCTCGATATACCGTTCAACCACTTCCTCCGACACCACTCCTGTCGTTCCCACGTAGTATCCGACCTTCCAGGATCCGCCGCCCCAGAAATACGTCTCCCGAATCTCGGGATACCGTTCCAGCAGGTGCTTGCCGGAGTACGACTTGAACTGCCGAGCAATATCCGCTGGACTGTGCTTCGGGTCTGTTTGCACAAACAGGTGTACGTGGTCGTTCGCAATCTCCAACGCCAGAATCTCGTACCCGAAGTGATCGGCAGTCTCCGCAAACAACTCTCGCACATCGGCCTCCACGACATCGAGAACCGGGTGGCGGTACTTGGGACACCAGACGAAGTAATACTTACAGGAACTAACCGAATGTGCGTGACTACGGTACTCCTCCATCCCTAATCCCCATATTTATGATAGTCTGAAACGATTGTCAAAGTATGGGTGAGGAAGCCACAAAGACGATTCAGACGCGTCTTCACATAGCGTCTGGTGAACAGTCGTGGCTTCACGACGCCCGCTTCGCCTCACGCGAGATATTCAACGACACCATCCACCTCAAACAGAGAGGGTACAATCGCACCGAGATACAGCAAAAGGTTGACCGAGACGACTTCTTGCGGAACAACAAGTGCGCGGTCGTCGGCAAAGCCCTCCAAACGTGGGACTCCTACCAGTCACTCCTTGAGTGGTGGCGCGATCAAGATGATCCTGATGCCGGCAAGCCGACGCCGCCAAGCACGGACAACTCTGGTGCGTACCCGCTCGTGATGGCGCACGCGGAAGGCTACCGCCTCACCGTGGACGACGACACGAACCGCGTCCAGTTCCGTATCAGCCCAAAACCCTACAAGAAGGTAACAGGCCACTTGCGTGGTAAACCGGACGCGATGGATGAACTCCGAGATGCTATCACGTCGGACGAGATGGATGTAGGGCAGGCCGAACTGCTGTACCGCGATGGCGTGTACTACCTACACGTCACGGTCACACGCGAGTTCGACGTTCCCGAACCTGATACCGCTGATACTGTGGTCGGCGTAGACATCAATGAGCGTAACGTCGCTCTCACCGCCCTCGACCGTGAGACGATGCGGACGAAAGGGACACTCGTTCTCGACTACGGACGAGTCAAGCAGGAACGCCAACGCTACCACACAATCACCACTCGCTGTCAGGAACACGGCAAGACGAGCATTCATCGGAAACTCGGTGACCAGGAGCAACGATTCACCGAGTGGGTGTTGCACCGTCTTTCCCGTGCTGTCGTGGAGTTCGCAGAGCAGTTCACGAATCCGGTCATCGTGTTCGAGGATATGAGCGGTATCCGCGACGAAATGCAGTACGGGTCGTACGTGAACCGCCGATTGCACAAACTGCCGTTCCACACGTTCGAGAAATTCGTCTCGTACAAGGCGACGTGGCGAGAGATTCCCACGGACACGGTGGATGCCTACTACAACTCGAAGACGTGTTCGTGCTGTGGTGAACGTGGGTATCGACAAGGGCGGCGGTTCCGGTGTACGAACGACGAGTGTGACGTGGTGCAAGACCACGCTGACCGGAACGCATCGGTGAACATCGCGTGGCGCGAGAAGGCGAAACTCGACGGTAACGAATCGAATTACCGGACTCACAAAACCCAACCACAAGTACGGTTGGTGCGTCTGTCCGGGTCGGGGCATGTAAGCCGCCCAACCTCATCCCACTCGCTTGCCGAGCAGGGAGTGCTAGCGCACGGCTGAGGGAACTACAAAAGCCTCGAGCCACCGCGCCCGAGGCTGTTTACTTCATGGAGGTGATCATTGTTGTCTTCGGAGTTACTCATCTTGCGAGTAACCTATCTAACCACACTAATAATAAATCATCGCATGAATCATATATCGTGTTTTGTATTCCCTCAGAGATGAGATAGATGACACACTCCTATCCGAAACGTGCTCGGAAACGGCCGACTGCCAGATCGACGACGACTCCAACTGCTGAGAGTCCTAGGATACACTCGTACGATCAAGCGAGGATATCTTTGAATACCGACACAAGTAGGACACATCGTCAAGTCCACTATGCCCTCCAGTAAAGACTGGCGTATCGACAGAACTTGGATGGAGTGTCTCTGGCGAGGTAGTGATCGTGAACCCGTTGCTGAACCGCAGTGCTTTATTCTGGCACTGTAAATTAGTCGGACTGACTCATGGCGGACAAAAACATATTGTCAGCGGAAGTCACTTCTTCTATGTCCTATGCCAGATGATTGCCTCGAGCGGGCAATTCCATCCAACCGCGTCTGAGCGCATATTCGGCTCCGATCCGATGCCTGAGACCCTCATTTTTAGCCGCGTAGAGCAAATTTGGTGCCGGAGACAGAAAAAGAACCCAGTTAATTGCCTTCCAGAATGTCTCGATTTCGCAGGTCAAATTCGGTGCTGAAATAAATCACCCAGATGAATGCGACCGTGTTTAGTTAAGCGTGAAAAGTGAGGCGAGAATGATTTCAGCTGTCCATGGCAGAAATCACACGCCTCAGTGGATGTAGAGACTGTATTGATTTGGATTTTGTGGAGCGCGAGCGGACACCCGAGCCAGCGATGGCGCTGGGTATTCAATCCCACGTTGCGGGGCTTTCGCTATCGAATACCGTCGAATTACTCGAAGTACTGGGTGTCCAACGCAGTCGGAAAGCTATCCATGATTGGGTACAGAAAGCCGATCTACAGCCTGACTCGGGTAAATCTCCGAATCAGATTGCGCTGGACGAAACAGTGATTCGGATCAACGATCAGCAATTCTGGCTGTACGCCGCCGCCGATCCGCAGTCGAATGAACTGCTTCACGTCCGGCTATTTGCGACGACTACGACCACCGTCACGGAAATTTTCCTGCGCGAACTTCGGCAATAACACGATGTCGAAACTGCCGTCTTTCTCGTCGATGGCGCTCAACACCTCCAAACTGTACTGCAACGAGCTGGACTCCGATTTCAGATACGTCGCCACGGAAATCAGAACGCTATCGAACGGATTTTTCGAGAACTGAAGCGTCGAACCTCGTCGTTTTCAAACTGCTTCAATCACGTCCAACCGGAAACCGCCGGAAACTGGCTGCAGAGCTTCGCCGATGGCTCAATGCTACTAACTAAACACTACCATGAATGCCCTCTCCGGATTTTTGATGCCATTATTTTTTGTCACTATTTCGACCGTTCCTCGTCTGCCCTTCATACGTAATGGCGTCACAGCGGTTAATAGAGAAGCCATCAATAACGAAAGGCATCGCCATTGTATGGGATTTTTCGTAGAACTCAGTGATACCCTGCAGGGATCGTCACCCTGCATGCAGGTTCGCGTACGCCATACGGCGGCGGGTTGCTTATAAAACAACCCCCGTTTTCCCTGTTGGTATCGTGACCTAGCATGATACGCCCGATCCCGTCTGGTGATTCGCTGGATACACAAACTAGCGTGAGAGTGATAAATCTGGGGATTTTATTCACAAAATCTGATAGTACTTCTGTAAAGCTACTCTAACGTCATCTTTGCGGCACTTGACACTAGTATATAGTAGTGTCGCAAAATTCAGTAGATCTACACCTAACTCTCCAGAACGACAGCTCGAGAACCATTTTGCATATTTAAAAGAAATTGCACCTCTATCATTATTTTGGAGTATTTCTACCAGGTCCCATCAATGGCGCGTTGATAGGCTGTTTCTGCTTGCTCGGCGATCGCGTCCCAGTCGTACTTCTGGGCGTGGTCGGCGGGCGACGCCGGCGGTCGGGCGCTACCCAGTGCGGCGTCGAGCTGTGCCGTGAGCGCGTCGACCGTGGGCTTAACGAGGAAGCCGGCGTCGGCGATCACCTCGTCGGCGGCCGACTCAGGATGATCGGCCGCGATGACGGTACAGTCCGCAGCCATCGCCTCGAGGAACGTGATTCTGAATCTCTCACGAGTGCTCGACGACCAAAGAGGTCGATAGCCCGTAGTTCGTGAAAACATATCTATTATCTGTAATCACTAATCTATTATCACTATCAAATCGGAATTTGTAATATGATACACCAGTATTAACCGGTATGAATCTTGGTTTTCAGAGTACTATTGATTATGGTGGTGTTGGGAGATTCACAACAGAGTTATTAAAGGAACTAGGACCTCTTTGTGAGGAGATTACTGTTTATCCAACGCCGATATCCGTTGATGATCCTACGTCTCATCAATGGTGGACAGATATGCCTTCCAATATTAAAATCGCTGAGAAGAAAGGACTAGTCCCCAGTTTGATTCGTGACTCATTTCGTTTCGGGGACCATGATGTGATTCATATTAACTACGCAAGCTATGGATCTCCTGCAATTGTTAATAAATTAGCTAGAGATATTCCATTCGTATTCACACATCATTATGGAGGTACCCCGACAGAAATGTCTAGCTCTATCAAACATAAATTCGAATATTTGGTAGAACAATCTATCTTTCTGCCTCTAGTCTGCCGAACAGGGCACGTTGTTTCTGTTTCAGAGTATAACGCTGGTCGGCTACCAAAATATGTCAATGCTGATGTTATTTACCACGGAGGAAGTTCCAATCTTTTTGAACAAACATCTCCGAAGAATCTCGACAGTATTGGTTTATCATCCGATGAAAATATAATTTTATTTACTGGAAAATTACATGGTTTTAAAGATGGTTGGACTACAATCAAAGGATTTGAGAAAGCTAACAAAATGTTCTCAGAAGAGATCAAACTTGTATTAGCAACGGGTTCTGGAGGCTACGACGCGGAATCAATTCACGAGTATCTGGAAACTGAATCAGTATTTGATGATCAGATTGTCCTTATTAAAGATATAGATGATGTCACCCTTCATACACTATATGAAGTTGCAGATGTATTCGCTTTCCCTTCTTACGCAGAATCGTTTGGTCTAGTATTCTTGGAAGCGATGGAAGCAGGAACTCCAATTATTCATTCTGACGGAGGTGCGGCGCCAGAGATCGTAAGCGACGCCGGAATAGAAATTGAAGCAAAAAATACACAAGAATGTGCTGAAGCAATCGTGGATCTCATCGACAATGAGGAACTGAATCAAGAGTTAAAAAAGAGAGGATATGAACGTAGGGAAGAATTCTCTTGGAAAAAAGCAGCGAATAAATACTACAAAATATATAATAACATCTAGATGAAGGTAACATTCTCTACCAAGTGGCTAGTACCCTGGAATGGAACTTGTCAGGTATGTGTTCGTATCGCAGAGGGATTAGTTGATGAAGGACATAAAGTCAGTATCATCACCAATGAGGGAAACACGAAGACAGACTGGTTTACTTCTGACATTGAGGTAGTGCAGAAACCACGACGGCCAATCAAAGGATACAAAATAATTAGGGACCACCTGACTGAATTCGCACCAGAAATCCTCCATTCTCATGATAATCTCGGATACTACTTCGAGCCGTTTTCTATACCACATGTAGTTACAAGTCATAGTAACTGGCCACGTTCTTGGTTTCTCAGTAAGAAACACTTCCTAGAAGGATTTGCTTTAGAAATTCCTCATGATATCTTGCTTAGAGCGGCAACCCAGCCTGTTGCCGTTTCTGACTACTCAAGGCGCCAGCTTGAAAAACGGCGAATCAAGCCTGATCAGATCTACAATGGGGTGAAAGTTCCAGACCTAGACGAAACCGTAACTGAAGATGGAACAAAGAATCTGTTATTCGTTGGTAGAGTTGGACCTCGAAAAGGAAAATATCTTCCAGAGATCTGGGATAAGATCCAAGAACGAGGAACTAATATTGAACTGGATATTATCGGCTACCCAGCTGACGATTCGCTATCAAAACAATTGGAAGCGGCGAATGACGTAGAGTTCCATGGAAGTGTAGAATCTCTTAGCCCCTATTACGAGAAGGCAGATGCTCTACTCTTTCCGTCCCGTGCTGAAGCATGTCCCCTTACCGTGCTAGAGGCGCAGGCATACGGTACCCCCGTCATCGCATTCGACATCTGCTCACACAACGAGTTAATCAACACTGGGCATACAGGATCGGTTGTACCTGCATATGACACGCGTAAGTTTGCATCTGAAGCCTTAAATTGGGTGTCTAAAGACCGTTCGGAAACGAATTTAGTATGTCGACAATGGATTCTTGATAATTATTCTAATCAGAACATGATTGAAGAATATATTGAACTATACGAAAGGATAGTAGATATTTATTGATCCATGATTCCTTGGATGGTATTTCGTACTGCTCTTTTTGCTACCACTCGTCCATCATAGTTCTTTCTTGTCGGATCGATATCAAACACGTCAGTTCTAACTTGCCCTGTCATAGAGTCCGGCACAGGCAATCCAAGGAGAGCCATAAGAGTGGGCGCGTAATCTGTTATGTCCACTTCTACGCTTGAACCTCCTGCACCTCCACCAGTAGCTAGAAAAATACCGGTTCTATCTGTTTCAGAGGTATGACTCCCTGGTTTTGGAGGTGTACTGAACACCTCTTGGGTTTTCATCGTCTGAGGATACTGAATTTGGTAGTTATCCTTGGGAAGAACTGCCAAATCGGGTCGTGTTTCAGCGTGTGTATCACTGTATATCTCCTCACCGTAATAAACAGAATCAATCACCTTTTCTCCTGTTTCGGGATGTTCAAGATCAAGAAGATCATCTTTTAGAGATTCTCTTATTTCATCATAATTTTCTTTAGTAATCCACCCAGCAGGATGTTCCTCAGATGTGTTCAGGTAGATCTGTCCACCACTAGCTATAGTAAATGCTGCTGTCTCATCCCAGTCGTAATCCATCGATGAAATTGTCAATAGATCCTTGAGATTTCTGTTACCGGTTTCCTCAGGATCTGAAGAACCAGACTGTGCAACAGTACTCTTGACTTTTGAGAATAACCCAAGTTTGTGGAGAACTGATTCAAAAACATCGAACAAGTGGTTATATCCGAATGCTTTTAATTGCGTTAACGAGTTTGATTCTAGATTTAGATATCCTTCATTGTAGAGCCATGAATTCAAGTTGAGTTGCGAGTACACAGAACTGTGGCCATGATCGCTGAGGACAATAATAACGTCTTCAGGATCAGCATAGCCTTGTAGCCAGTTGAGGAACTCATCGTAGATCTCTAGAAGTTCAAGCGGCTTCTCAGCGTACGCATTCATCAGTTCGGGTTCATGTCGGGGATGGTCAGAATCTTGAATGTGCGCAAGACAATGCTGGATTGAATCGCTCCCAGAGAAAACGAAATTAAACACATCACAATCCTTGTTCTGGATAAGATACTTTCCAATAGAAGATCGGTTTTTCTCCATATCAAATAGATCTTCAATATACTGCTCAAGAGCTCGTTCACTTTTATCGGGAGTATAAGAAGAGTACGGATAGAGAAGATACTCATTCACGTTTTCCTCGATTTCTGAATTTAGGTCAGGGGGATACATATAGTTCCCATCTGGAGGCGACGTAACGAGGTCTCCGATGTGAAAACCAGCAGATTCTGAAGGTGGATAGCCTGGCATAAGATTCATCACACCCGTTTTCAGACCATTTGCATCCAAATAGTCCCAATACGGGATAGAATACTCATGGAGGAGGGAGCCATTGGCAAACTGAGTATTATAACTACCTTTCTGTTTTAGCATAAAGTTGAAAATTCCATGTCCTCCCAGGTCTCGTCCAGTAGCAAAGCTGCTCCACGCTGCCATCGAGAGAGGCGGGATCACCGTTTTAGTTGTTCCCTTTACTCCCGTCTTTCCTAATTCTTCTAAGGTTGGTGTATGGCCTTTTTCAATTGCCTCATCGAGTAAACGGGGTGGAATCCCGTCGAGTCCTATCAGATAAACAGTACGTTGACTCATCCTAGATACCCGAGGTCCTCTAGGCGATTCTCAACAGTATTTTCATCAATGTTCTTCTGGTGTACCGATCCCGATTGATTCTCTATCTCTTCAACTGCAGCATCAAGAATATATTCGATCAGCTCTTCCTCGTCCTCAAATCCCGACAAAGAGGATGATAGCTCACGGAACTTTTCTAGTCGTTCCTCACTAATTTCCATAATAGCTACTGTTCATCGATTATACAAAAGCACAACGGTGTGTTCTGTTAACCTGTTGAGGGTATAAGGATATACTCTGGGCTTAATTGTAAGAATACTACTCTCTGTGGTTTTTCAGTTAGGTCCACTATGTAGCTGTTTCCAATCAGAGTAAACTTAACACTATGATCAGTTGGAAAGTATAGGTGAGATTTATATCGATTTTTAAGTTATTCTGGAAATACCACCAGATGGACAGAGTAGACATCCTAGAGCTGATTTGGTTGTTCAGACGAGACAATACACAAACATATTACTGATCGGCGCTGCAAACTCTTTATACCGAACAAAATTAATGTCGACAAAACTACATCCCACCTCAATCAATAAGTAAATTACGCCCTGATATGTGCGAAGAAAGAAACAGTATACGCCAACAACATGTGTTATATACTGCCGGTAATGTGACTCTGTTATGATTAAGATCGGTCAGAGTTGCAGCGAGAATTACCAACGGCTACTCTTTACGGGAGATACGATGCTAACCTCCAATTTTTGGCGTTCGGATCCACTTTCTGATCCAGTCAACACAGCTATAATTGATGCGGATTTTGCGATGACAAATCTTGAGGCACCAATAGCCAACGGGGAGCCAAAACCCAAATGGGGTCCTGTAATTAAAACTGACCGATCTACGCTCGATCTAATCTCATCAGTTGGTTTTGATGCGACCTCACTTGCGAATAATCATATGTTGGACTATGGGTTTGAAGATGCAGAATTAACCAAAAATAGCTGTAAAAGTGAGGGATTAGATACAGCAGGGATTGGCTCAACACCAGCTGAAGCTGTTGAACCAATTCGAACTGTCGTCGGAGGTACTTCGATAGCGATATTCTCGGTCGCCCAGCGAGAGTTCGGGATGGCAGATAATGATAGAGCGGGGGCAGCTTGGTCTCATCATCCAAAGACCATCCAAGTGATCGAAGCTGAGTCTGATCGCAGCGATATTGTAATTGTTAATGCGCATGGCGGATTGGAACACATTCCGACACCCCCACTAAATTGGGTTCATCAATTACGGGCGTTCGTTGATGCTGGAGTTGACGCTGTTATTGGACACCATCCCCATGTGGCACAGGGCTGGGAGACTCGAGACGACTCGGTAATATTCTATAGCCTGGGGAACTGGCTGACGTATCAACCACATCCTGGAACTCAGTGGTCATTCTTTGTTGAAATATGTATCCAGAATCACGAACTCCATCATGCTGAGGTCACCCTCACAGAGCAACAGGATGGAATCATTCAGAAGATGAAGTCTCGAGATCGATCGTCCCACAAGCAGTATCTGATCCGGAGTGGTGAGTTAAGTGGTGATCGGGCAATCTGGCAAGCAATTGCGACACATTTATTTGAAGAAGAATACAGTCGGAGATTGTCTGATTGGTCGAGTTCAATAATTGGAACATTGACTTCAGAGCCGATCTGGGCCTTAGACCGTTTAACTCAAGACTTTTCTAGAGATCTGGATCGATCTGAAAAAGATCTATCTATCATCAATTATCTACAGAACGAATCCCATTCAGAAGCGATTCGAACCGCGCTCGAACTCCGCTCCGGAGTAATTTCTGATAGGCGAACTCCCCAAGTGAATGAAGACGTAGAATATCTACTTGAGTTCGTGTCAAAAACACCTAAGGAATCTTTCATCGAAAGGATGAATCGCCGAATAAAAACCGCGATTCGGCGAATCAAAGAATGACCCGGAAATCGGTATTGTCCGCGGTCGTTTCTATCTTCGGTGGAAAAGTCGTTGTGATGTTAATCGGAATACTCTCTACGCCGATCATTGCTCGACTTTTGGGTTCCGATGGGTATGGCGCATACGCATCTATCCTCGCTGTTTTTGGCCTTACACAGATATTGATGAGTTCTGGCATTTCAAGCGCATCTCAGGCGTACTTTTCTCGGTCTCGTGGCCCTGAATGGGTAGATCAAGTCTGGGGGTTTCTCTTCCGAGTTGCAGGCGCTTTTGCATTACTTGCGGGAGCTGCCTTCGCTGCTTTTGCTTACTTCGGCCTTGCTGCACACTTCTTCGGTCCAGACTTTACCAACTACTTCTATCTGTTAGCCGTCTACGCTGTCGCGTTACAGTATAGTACTTACGTCCGGCGCGTACTCATGGGACTTCAATTAGAGAAGTTTTCTGAGCCACTTACTGTTATTAAGCGAGGTACGTTTGCGGTTGTTGCAGTTGCTCTTGCTTACTTCGGATATGGAGTTGGGGGCGTTCTTATCGGCCATATCGTGTCTTGTATACTAATATTTACTGTCGGGCTCTGGTTTCTACGAAATCACGTTAACCTTTCGTCCGTTGCTCGACGAACCCCCAATGATTTCCCATCTCGAGATCTCCTCACATACAATCTACAGAGTACAGTTGTCGTTCTCTTCTTTTCCTCCCTGTATCACGTCGATGTCCTTATGCTACAAGGATTTGTTTCCGAGTCTCAGATCGGTATTTACAAGGCAGCACTGGTTCTCGTTGAATTTCTCTGGCTTGTCCCTCAGTCAGTCCAGTGGGCGCTCATCCAACGAGTGTCTGATTACTGGGAGTATGATGAACTATCGGAGATTAGTGCCGTTGCAACACGAGCAACTCAGTATGTCTCCCTTCTCACAATACTTCTCGCTCTCGGCCTTGCAGCTTTAGCAGACACAGTTGTCCCATTGTATTATGGAAGGGAATACTCTGAGGCTGTTACACCCCTGTTAATTCTGTTACCTGGGACAGCAGCGTTGGCGATTGGGCGTCCTCTGTTTGGAATCACGAAGGCAAGTGAAAAACTTCGTCCACTTATCGCTGCTACAGGGTTCACAGCAGGGCTTAATCTGATCCTGAATGCAGTTTTGATTCCTCAATATGGAGTAAATGGAGCGGCAGCCGCCTCAACAGCAGGCTATGCGGCACTTCCAGTCTCGATGGTTGTCTGTGCATGGTATCTCAATTATCGTCCTGTAAATTGGAACAACGCAATTCGGATTCTTGCCGTATCAATGGTTGCCGGACCAGTAATCTTGTGGCTCGGCGGCCAGCTTGATGGATTGATATCTCTACTGGTTGTTCCCCCGGTAGGCGGTTTGATCTTCCTGATTCTCTCAATAGTGTTCGGTGCCTTCCCCCGAGACGACATTCGAGAGGTCTTGGATAAAGTGCAAGACCACCTCGGTCAAGACTTTGTATAGAGTAGATCTACAGTCCATTATAATAGTAACTAGAGGCTTTGTTGAAATCCTCAGATATTTACATGTTTGCCGTGTAATTCGACGAGATGAAGTCCCTCCCGAAATTGCAAATTCTTCGGCTCTGTAGTTTCGATACACTGCGCTGGATTTCACGGATATCGGACGCTCCGACGAAGGTTGTAGACGGTGGCTTTGAGGATGATTTCACGGAATTCGAGCCACCAGCTTCGCGCACGCACGGCAC